>CALUWC010000006.1 GCA_944324395.1 Candidatus Gastranaerophilales bacterium
CAATACTTGAAGTTAAATCATTCCAATCTTCTCTATCCGTACCAATTTGATAGCTTTGATTTTTCAATTCATCAGACAGTGCAAGCTGAATAGCATCGCTGCCATTTTTAATAACCTGAACAGTAAATTCTTTTGACGGAGTTTCGCCATTTACGAAATCAATAGTATCTATGAGAATAGTACCGTTTGATTTGTTTGAAGTAAGAGAAATCGTATCAGAAGTTTCGTCAGTCAAATTAACATCAATTGAATATTTAACATCAGCATCAGATAAAAGTTCATTTATTCTGTAATCAGTAATATTGCCGTCATCAAGATAAATACTGCCCTTATTTGCATTAAGAATATCATTTGAATCAGCAAATGTATCAGCGTTGAATTTCAAACCGCCGCCGTTTAATGCGGTATTTGCATTTGTGATTGTTCCGTCTAAAGTTGTAATATCATCACCATTTACAGTAATATCATATTGCTCAGTACCTGTAATATTACCGTCTATGTAACTATCTTTGATATTAAGTGCAGAATTTGCATTAGTTACATTGACTAAATCTTTATTGCCGGTAAATTTAATATCATTCAAATTCAAATCCGTATCGTTAGCGAGTTCAAAACCTGTGTAATCGCCGAGATTAACCGTAGATTTTTCTGTTTCTGAAGATGAAACACCATTTATTGATAATGTACCATCTGTAGTTTTACCGAGATTATCGCTCACATTATAAACATTACTTGAAGCATCAAAATTAAATTCTCGATTATCTTCCGTCTGCAATTGATTAACAAGAGCCAGAGTATCACCCATTGAATCACCTTGAGCAGGAGTTGATTCGGTTCTTGTAATATTTATACCGATACTGTCATTTTCAGTAGCTGTTGTTGCTAAACCGAGTTTGCCGTATGTATAAGTTGTGTAATCTGTTTGATAATACTTATCAGCCCAGTTATTTACAGCTTTTATCTCAGCATTTTCTGAGTGAAATTCTGTTTTAACAAGATATTCAGTTTTCGCAAGTTCATCTTTCAATGCATCAGACAGTGCCAATTGTAAATCTGAAGTCGGGGTATCAAGTATTTGAATTTTATAATTTTCATCAATTGTGTCAGCGTCAATATTACCTAAAATATTTAAGCCTGATAAAGTAACAGTACCTTTAGAACCTTCGCCGGCAGCAATTTTATCAGAAGTTTTATCGGCAAAATTAATATCAATTGAATAATTTACCTGAGAATTTGATTCAAGTTCACTGATATTATAAGTAGTCATTGCATTATCATTGAGGTTAATATTACCGGCATTTGCGGTTAACTTATTAGTTTCAGCTTTAAATGTATCGGCATTAAATTTCAAACTTCCGCCGTTTAATGATGTGTTAGCATTTGCCAAGTTACCGTTCAAGGTTGTGACATCATCACCGTTAATGACAACATCATAACTTTGTGTACCTGAAATATCTCCGTCGACATAAGTATCGGATAAAGTTACACTTGCACCGGCATTAGTAACATTTATCAAACTTCCGTTGCTGCCTGTAAGTTTAACATTATCAAGACTTACATTAGAAGCTTCGTCCAATACAAATCCTGAATGGTTATTCAAATCTACGGTTGATTTATTATCACCGTCAGAAACCCCGTTGATTGAAAGATTTGAACCGTTTGTATTTCCTAAATCTGAAGTCAGAGTATAAGTTTCGGCTTTATCGAAATTAAATTCTTTATTTTGATCAGTCTCAAGCTGATTCCAAAGAGCAAGAGTATCGCCTAACAATCCTGTTTCTGTTCTATCGGAATCCCATTGGGTTTCACCTTTATTTACTTCAATACTGTCATTTTTAGTTGAAGTTGTGCCTAAAGTCAGGGATCCGTATAAATCACCGCCTCTTTCATAGGTATGATATAAATCATCATAATTTGTAACAGCATTAACTGTATCCTGCTCATCTCTTGAAACTCTGCCCAAAACAAAATTCTGACCGCTGATTGCAGAATTCAGAGCAAGCTGAATTGAGTCAGATCCATTTGAATCAAGAACTTGAATTTTTGTTGATTCAGAAAGGGCGTCAACATTTAGTAAATTTATAGAATCAATATAGATAGTACCTTTTGAAGCATTTCCGGTAATAAATTTGTCAGCCGTATTTGACAGCAAGTCCATATCAATAGTAAATTTACCGGTATTTTGCATAGTTCCGATATTGTAATTAGAAACAACATTGTCGGAAGTTGATATATTGGCACTGTTCATATCCAGAGTTCCTGCAAATCCGGCACCGTTTGCAAGGGTTAAGCTTCCGTTTGCGGTTGTTTTACCGGAGCCGGTAACAACATTTTTCAAGTTTCCGCTGAGAATTAAATCGGCATCATTGTTAATTGTACCGGAAACATTATCAGCAGAAGTTGTCAATTTACCGTTAGTTTGGATATCAACATTCTGAGAAATCTGAGCTTCATTTACAACTTCGCCCTGAATATTAGTAGAACCTTCGCCGGAGATATTGTGAGAAAGAGTACCGCCTGTAAAATTAACATCACCGTCATTTATAACATCTGAAGTTATACCGTTTGTTGCAGTTGTGACAGAACCTTCCGCACCGACTGTCAAATCGCCGTTAATAACAGAAAGTTCGCCAAGTGTCAGAGAACCTTTTTCAACATTCAGACTGTCTTGAGAAAGCTGTATACCGTCTCCGATTGTGACATCAGCACCTGTAACATTTGTAACACCTGTTCCGGCAATACCTGTGTTAAGGATAACGTCGCCGCCTGTCATATTCAAAGTTCCTGCATTGACAACGGCATTTGTACTGTTTGTAAATTCTACAATTACATTATTAAGATTTGCAATACCGTCCTCGCTGGAAATATTAACCAGAGAGCCGTCACGATAATTGAGATTATCGAATGTAATATTTGAAATAGTCAATTCAGAGCCGGCTTTGTCGATAAGAAAGCCTGAATTGCTGTCCATATTGATAGTAGAAGTTTTGAGGCTGCCGTCAGGGTTAAGAGAAGAAACCCCTTTAACCTCAAATTTACCTTCTGACATAGAACCTAAATAATTAGTCAAATTATAGACGTTGTCAGCAGATTCAAACTCAAAGATTCTATTTTCATCTGTTTCAAGCTGGTTAACGAGTTTCAAGGTATCGCCGAGGCTTGTTTTAGTTTCTCCTTCTAGTCTGCGGATATCGTAAAGATGCAGGGAATCGCTTTCTGTTTCCTGAGAAGCCAGATTTAATCTTCCCATAATATTATAATCCTGCTCGGTAACATTATAAACATCAGACCACATACTGTGAGCCTTAACCTCATCAATAGCAGAGATAACATGATCGGTACCTAATTGAATTTCCTGATTTAGGGCTGATTGCAGAGTTTCTGACAATTGAAGTTTTATATTACTATTTTGAGCATTAAGGATTTTAATTGTATATTCATCATCTTCGCTGATATCGGAAAGCAATCCGGTGAAATTCATATTTTCAAGAACGATAATACCGGATGATGCACTTCCAACTGTAATTGTATCGGAAACCTGATTAGCGAGGTCAATATCAATTGTATAACGGGCCTGACCGGTATCGCTTGAATAGAGATTTTCGATAACATAATTTTCGATAAGATCATTATCCATAGAGATGAAACCGTTTTGAGCAACGAAAGTTGAATCAGCGGAAGCGAAGGTATCAGTAGCGAATGAGAAATTGCCGCCTGTTGAATCGCTGCTGCCGAGAATGACCTGAGCATTATTAACAGAACCGTTGATAGTAGAAGATTTAGAACCGTCCTGAGTTGTAATATTGATGATACTGTTATCCGAACCTTGAATATTACCGTTAATAAAAGCACCGTCGAGGTTAACAACACCTGTAGAATCAGTAACGGTAACGACATTTTCCGCACCAGTCAATCTTATATCAGTCAGGTTGAGTTCGGAATTTTCACCGACTTCAAGAGCCTGATGGTTGCGGAAGTTAACAGTAGACATTTCATCACCTGAAACAGTACCCTTGATAGTAAATTCACCCTGAGCGATTTGTCCGATATCATCAGTAACGGTGTAAACCTCATCAGCTTTAGAAGATGAGAAGGTTTTATCTCTGACATCTTCGGCTTTAGCGACAACTTTGAGGGTATCACCCAGGGAATCAAGCTGAGTGGTAGAATTTTCCCAATTTTCGACGAGGTCAAATTTCACGCTGTCGTTTGCGGTATTAGTTGTGGCAAGTGACAGTTCGCCGTTCAAAACACCGTCGCGGTTTCTGTTGTAGTAAACATCAGAAAAGTCAGTGGTTTCTTTAACAATATCCTGTTCAATTCTTGAGATATCTTTGATGTAATAGTTGTTAAGATTTTCATCTAAAGCAAGCTGCAGGTTGCTGTTATGAGCGTCAATAACCTGAACGGTAAATTCGCCTTCGCCGTCGTAGTCGTTGAGGAAGTTAACATTATCAAGAGTAACGGTTCCTTTAGAAGAAGTACTGTTAGCTTTGATAGTATCAGCTGTTTTTGAAGCCAAATCAAGGTCTAAAGAGTATCTGACATCTTCGGATGATTGCAGATTAGAAATGACATAATTTTCTACGGTGCCGTTATCAAGAGAAATTCTGCCGGCTGTAGCATTCAAACCGTTAGAATTCCGGAAGGTATCCTGAGCCATTGAAAGTGTACCGTCGTTGAGGATTACGTCAGCACCTGAAATTGTTCCGGTGAATTCCGTATCGCCGTTGATGTTAATAGTTGCAAATTGATAAGATTTTATATCACCGTCAATAATTGTATTATCAAGATTTAATTCAGCACCTGTACGGGCGGTTGACATATCAATAGCGAGATTATCTTTAGCACCTGTAATTTTAGTATTTGAGATATTCAAAGTATCGGTATTAGCCAGAGTGAAAGCTTTGTGGCCGTCAAAATCTATAACGGATAAAGTATCGCCTTCAAGACCGTTGATATTCATTGTACCCGCTGCGATAGTTGATAAATCCGTCGTGACGGTGTAAGTTTGATTGGTATTAAAGTTAAAATTACGTATTTCATTGAGGGTTGATTTAGTGATTAAATCAAGACCGTCGTATGTTCTGTCTGCAAGATAAGTGATACTGTCGTTTGTGGTTTTAGTTGTTGCAAGGGTGTAACCTTCGTTCTGGTGGTAGATTTTGTCGTTGTAAACGGTATCGCCGAGGTTTTCGATAATATCTGTTTCAAGATGAATATTATCGGAATTAAGTTCCAATTGTATTTGATCATTTTTAGCGTTAATAATTTGAACGGTTTTATTGACATCAGATTCGCCGTAGTCGTTCAAATCGTCGACATAGATGATGCCTGTAGAATTGGCACCGACGGTAAAGTTGTCGGCTTCGCCAGAAGTTCTGTCAAAGTCGAGAGTATATTTTGCACTATCTTCTGAAGTAAATCTGGCAAAACTATAATCAAAAGCATCGTTATTAGCCATATCAATATTAACGCTGTCAGCGGTAACTCTTGTATCGACACCTGAAATAGCGTTATATAACTTGATAGTACCTGTTTCATCACCTGTTAAATATACATTGACATTCGAACCTGCCAGATCCTGAGCATCAATTCTGTCATACATAAATATTGTACCGCCGGTATTGGCATCGAGAGTCAAATGCGTATTGTCTAACAGATATATTGCCTGATTAACTTTTGTACTTTCATCACCGTTGACAATTTTATAGTTATCTTTAAATAAAGTTTCACCGCCGTTTTTGGCAACAATATCCAAACTTTGCCAGCTGCTCAAATATATAGCACCGCCTTGAGCATAATCAGAAGATTTTGCATCAACATAGTTGCCGATAAAAGTTGAATTAACAATACCGTTGGTGAAATTTACATATGCGGTATTACTTCCGGCAATATACAATGCCCCACCCAGAGCTCTCGCACTGTCAGATTTGGCATAGTTGTTTTTGAATATAACATTTTCGAAATTGCCAAATGTATATGTATTTGTATATGTATTGGAGTTATTCGCATACATAGCTCCGCCACGGGCATTGTCAGTGCCGGAATGAGCATAGTTGTTCTCAAACAATACATCAGAAAAATTATCAATTGAAACGGAACTAATATACATTCCACCGCCACCGCTATTAGTGCTGTGTTTGGCATGGTTATTTCTAAACGTTATATTAGAAAAATCACCTATTGAACCGCCGGATTTGATAAAAGCACCGGCAGCACCGTTTTTACCTTCGACATAGTTATTTTCAAAGGTGACATTTTGCATTGTACCAATAGAATTGGTTGAATCGAAAGCACCTACGGAAGCTTCACCTGAGGGGTTAATTATATAGTTGCCTCTGAAGATGGTATCTGTGATTGAACCTATCGGGCGGTCAGTAAATAATGCACCGCCATATTTATTGTTTGTGCCGGTTGAATTTATTCCGTTATTTTCAAACAGTACGTCTTTGATATTTTCGACAGAAGAATTATTGGTTATATACAATGCTCCGCCGTAGATGGTTGCAGTTGAACTATTTGTTATTGTATTGCCGATAAAATCAGTGCCTGTAATATCTCCGACAGAAATCGCATTTAAGAATAACGCACCGCCGCTGGCTGTAGATTTATTATCCTGAAACAACGAATCTTTGATATTGACATTACTGCTGCGGTAATTGTATAAATATGCTGCTCCGCCTGCATAAGCCGCAGTGTTGCCGATGAATTTTGAATTTATTATATCACCCAGTTTTGTACCTTGTGTATAAATAGCCCCGCCTGTATATGCACTGTTATTTGAGAACGTAGTACCGATTATCTCGCCGATTGAACCGCCGTTGGCATAAATAGCCCCGCCTGTATATGTAGTACCTGTTGTTAAGGAAACAGAGTTGTTATCAAACAGAGAATTTTTTATACCGCCTATAACTGAATTTGTGATAGCATATATAGCACCGCCATGGGAACTTGTTCTTGCTGCATCAACTGTATTATTAATAAATTTGGTATTTTCTATATTATGAATGGTAGAACTGTCAAGCGTCAATGCACCTCTGGAAGAACCTGCAGTTGATACTGATGAATTGTTGCGGAATACTGAATCTTTTATATTGGCAATAACAGACCCGCTTCTTAAAGCAACAGCTGAACTCATTGCAACATCACTTGCATCATTCAATATTGTTTTGTTATTTTCAAAAACAGTATTTATAATCCCGCCGTTATATGTGCCGTCTGCGTTAGCAACGGTTGAGCCGACATCAACGTTAACCAAACTCAATGCCGAACCGACCAAATAAGGAGTCGAATACTGTGTATCAGAGTTTGTCAATTCGTTTGTGTTGTTTTTAAATTCCGAATCAACAATCTGCGAAATCGTACCGCTTTGAACATACACAATACCGGCAATTGTATCTGCAGTAGTTGTATAAGAAGCCGAATTATTGACGATTGAAACGTTTACTAATCCGCCAGAAACCGTACCGTCTTCTGATACAGTACCTATTGAATTTGTTGCCTGAGTGGATTTGATAATAAAATCTCTAGCATTTTGAATAGTAACATCAGAAATATTGAGGGTTGTATTGGAATTTGTCATATTGAAGCCTGATGCATAATTCATATCAATGGTTGATTTGGTACCTTTGTCAGCATCAGCAGCCCCGACGATATTCAAAACTCCTGAGGTTGTATCCCCAAGATCTCCTGCGGCAGAATTGCTTTCAATCATATCATCTGCAGGAACAGTATAAACATCATCTGCTGTTCTGAATCTGAAAAATCTTTCATCTTCCGTTGACATCTGGTTCCACGCTCTTAACAGATTTCCGGAGAGAGCTTCTTCTTCATCCCAGGTTGTCACAACGTCATAAACCCTTATACTGTCGTTTTCTGATACAGTTGTGGCAAGTTCAATCTGCCCTTTGACTATTCCGTCAGTATGGTATTTGTTGAAGTTTTCGTCAAAATAAACATCGGCTTTTGCTTCATCTTCTCTGCTTTTTTCAACAGCGACACTGAAACTTCCGTCACCGTCTAATTGCAATTGAGCACCCGTTCCGCCGAACAGAACCTGTATAACTCCGTAATCGGTTTCGGTTTCAGGTGTCGGCATACTGACAAAATTCAATTTATCTGCATTAAATTTGAATATTGCATCAGAAGCTGCATCAGAAAGAGTAATCTTGTCGGCTTTTGTAGTCGCAGCAAGATTAACATTAAATATTATATCGCCTGTTCCCGTTGCTTTATTTATGTTGAAGTTTCTGATTGTATTGTTGGCAACATCTGTAATCAAGGTTCCGTTATTTAAATCAAGAGTACCTTCAATTGCTTTGTTAGTACTGGTACCTGCAGCGGTCATAGTTAGTTCTTTATCGATATGAGTAACTCCCGTGCCATGGATAGCTTTGTTTAGATTGCCTGACAAATACAAGTCGCCGTTATTTGTAACCCTATTGCTATTATTATCGTTTCTCAACAAATCGGCTTTTGCGGTCAAAACTCCGCCTTCCAATACATTAACGGCAGACTGGACACGTTTATCAGTTGTATTGACATTGCCGGCAATTGATACCGTTCCGTCTTTGACATCAAAATCAATATCCCCGTCCCCAAGGATTAGATTTGCCCCGCTTTTGATTTCAACATTAGTTGAACCTATATTATCCGCATCAATAGTTAATGTTGAATTGCTGTTAACTTGAAGTCTTGTAGTACTTATTATCTCGTTACTTATTACGCTGTTTGAAATCTCGGTTATGCCTGTTCCTGAAACAGTATACCCGTCAATTGTACCGCCCGTAAAACGAATAGTACCCGTTGCATTGACATCAGATGCGATATTATCAGCATTGGTCTCAAACACCCCGCCTGTTACGGTTATTCCGCCTGCAACATCTATATAACCGTTGTTTGTAACCTTTGAACCATTGCTTCTGACCTGACCGTCACCTGTTATATTTATACCTTCGGCTATAGCAGATTTACCGGAACCATTATCTTGCACCTGCAATATCCCGCCTTCTTCAACATAGACATCTGCACCTAAACACTGTCCCATATTGGCAATAAGAACCGCACCGTCTTTGACATACATATCCTGTTTAATAATAACATTACTTGTGGTGGTTGAACCTGGAATAAATTCAAAATAACCTTTGCCTGTGATAGGGTTCTTGATATTGTTGTTTTGGCCGATATTACCGCCTGTGACACGTATAACAGCATCATTGATTATTGTATCTGCCTGCAATGCAGAGCCGTTTAATTGTATAGATGCACCTTCTTGAACATGCAAAGTATCAGCAACAATCAATGAACCAAAATTAGTTACATCACCCGTGATATTGACAACTCCGCCCTGTATATTGTGATTGCCGGAAGTTAATGCTCCGCCTGTGATATTTATGGTGCCGTTATTCTGCATATTGTTTGCCCACACCATATTGTTGGCAGCCGTTGTAATAGACCCGTCTTCAGCCACAGACCAGATACCCTCGGCCCTTGCACCAAGCGTTACATCACCTGTTACGTTTGTGATTGCATTTATTTGCTTACTGGTGGTGCCGCCCGTCAATACAAGTGTTCCGCCGCCGTCTACCCATTGAATCTGTGATTGAAGGTTGTCTGCATTGGTTGTCAATTGAGAATCCGCACGCAAATAAAGATTTGTGGCGGATATTACCGCATTATTAACTACCTCTCCCTGTATATTTAGCGAACCGCCTGCGATATTTGAAGTTAATGTTCCTGAACCCAGATGTAATGTAGCATTGTTATTTACCTCTGCATGTAAATTACTTGCAGACCCAATTGTCACTGTTCCGGCTGTCAATTTAAGAATATCAGCAGTCAATACACTATTCTCGCCAAATGTTATAGTTCCGCCGGTAATATTTATATTATTTGCCGTGATATCACCGTCAATATTGCCTGTTGATGACAAATTGATAGTATCTTGTACTATACCCGCTCCGTCTGTCAGATTAAATATACCTCTGACTGATAACGTTCCGTCACCCGTTATCCCTGTGTTAGAATTTATTTGTGAATTGTTATTTAATAGCAACGTTCCGTTATTAATTATGCCGTTTTCTGCTGAGGATACTATATCTACGTAAGACCCCAGAGTTACACTTCCGCCTTCGTCTACCGTTAATACGGATCCGTCATTTGTATTTGTACTGTTGATATTGAGATTTTTATATATCGCACTTGCACCGGAGCCGACTTCCACAAGGCTGTAATTCCCTGCGTTTATGGTTGATTTATTTCCCGTTGCACTATCTCTCACACCTTCTATAGTCAAACTGCCGGCGGTTATTTTGCCTGTGTTCTCGCTCAGGATATATGTTTCATCAGCTGATGATGCGTTAAACTTCCTTGTCCCTGTCAAATTTTGTGCAAGAAGCTTCAACGTATCGCCCTGCGTAACATTTGAAACTTCATTTGTCGTCTTTTCTACATAATACTCAATACTGTCAGCCGTCGTTCTGTTTGAATCGGTTATCGCTGTTCTGATACCTTCAGTTGTCACATCCTGCATTGTATGTGACAAATATACATCACTCCAGTTAGAGGTTGCATTGATTTTATCGTTTACTACATACTCCTCGCTTGCAGTTTCCTTGTGGAATTTTGCTATCAAATCCTGCGTCAGCCCGACTGATATCGTGTCAGGTGCCGTCAATACCTGTATAACTTTAGTTGTATCAGGAACATCACCCAGTATATTCAAATTATCCAGATATATTACACCGCTTGAACCTGCTCCAAGCGTAAAGGTATCTGATGAACCTTTAGCAAAGTCCGCATCAATTGTATATTTTGCACCCTCAACGGTTTCAAGACGGTCAAAATTATAAGAAAAAATATTTCCGTCCGCTAAATCAACATTTGCCCCGCTCTGTGCATAAACTTCCGCATTGTTTATTGCATTGTATAACGATATACGGCCTGTTCCGTCACCGGTCAAATATACCCTGTAACCTTCAACCCCGTCTATTACATCGTTCATCAAAATTCTGCCGCTGTCAGATGCGTTAAGCGTTAACACTACATTATCCGACCCTGCCCAGATAGCCTGATTAACTCTATCCGAACCGTTAACAACATAGTTTCCGCTAAACTCCGTCGTCTTACCGGAATTTGCAGAAATATTCAAGCTCGCTGTCGTATAAACAGCCCCGCCTCTTGCTTCTCCAGTTTCTGATATTGCACCGTTATCCGTAAACACAGAGTTTTCAATATTCAATGAACTGCTTGTATATATCGCTCCGCCTCTTGAATTTCCGGAACCCGTTTTGGCACTGTTACCGGCAAATACCGTATTTGTGATACTGTCAATGTTTCTTTCGTTCCATATTCCGGCACCATAAACATTCCCGCCCTGCGATATCCCGTAGTTGCCTGCAAATTTTGAGGAATCTATTGCTTTTATCGCTCCTGAGTTTGCTAATACAGCACCCTCTATATTACCGTTTACGGAATTTACTCCGTTCAATATAAAATCAGAGGTTATTTTTCCAATACTGCCGCTTGAACCAGCCTGTATCAGTCCGCCGTTAATTCTTGCAGAATCCGTAACAACATTGTTTGCAATAAACTCAGAAGTCAGATTGTCAACTCCGCCCAATGCTTTGACCAACGTTCCATATACAGAATTCGTCGTATCTGCCTTAACCTCATTGCCAATAAAACTTGAGGTAATGTTCTTTATATTTCCGTTAACTTCCGAAACTATTGCAGAATATTTATAATCATCAGAATTTGTTATACCGATGCTGTTTCCCTCAAATTTGGACGAAATATTATTCGCCGTCCCGCTTACGGAAACCGCATACTTTATATCCTGCACAACATAAATTTCATCAACTAAATCAAGAGTCTCACCGCTCTGATTTATTATCGGAGATACAGAACTGTCAGGATCATACCGAAGAGTCAATACAGCTTTTGAAGAATCAGCTGTCTCAACAAGCTTAACTCCGTTATCATCCTTCGCCCAAGTGTAATATTTAACAGAAGACCCTTCGCCAAACTCGCTCTGCTTTAACCCGACTTCATAATAATGAACACCCTCAGTTATATTGTTCACATCAGAATATTTGATTACATTAGGTGCTAAATTTTCCGGATCCTCAGGCTCAACCTCGGTTAGTGTATATCCGCTCTCAGGATAAACATAAGAAGTTCCCGGAACCTGCGTTCCTTCACCATTCAATTTATCTAATACGGGTGTCGGCACTGTACTATCCGCAGAGTACG
Source organism: Candidatus Gastranaerophilales bacterium (assembly GCA_944324395.1). Classification (GTDB taxonomy): domain Bacteria; phylum Cyanobacteriota; class Vampirovibrionia; order Gastranaerophilales; family Gastranaerophilaceae; genus Zag111. Next base: position 12,256 of record CALUWC010000006.1, read on the forward strand.
CACCTGAGCCGTTCGTCAAGACTAAATACCCTGCAAACAGTGCTACCGAGAGTCCTTTAAGGTTACCCCCCCCCCCGCAATGCCTTTTGCTGAGCGGTTTTCATACTTATATTTCCTGTTACGAATTCGTCTTTCCATATCCTATCCTGTGCCATAAGTATATTACTTATACGCAGTTTGTTCATACTTCATTTGGTCGATTTTTAGGGCTTTCACCGGACAAGTCTGTTATAAACCGGCATTTTCTTATTATTTGTTCGGGCAGAACACTCGCCATCAGAATGTTAATGTAAAAGAGTATTATAAAGAGTATAGTTTTATATCACATGCATATATTTATTATAAACATGCTTCTTCCGTTTTTCAAGGGTAAAACTTTATAACTTTTTATATACAACAACAAAAACACCGTCCAAATACTTGAAACGGTGTTTTTATTTATATTACAATTGCTTAACTATACTAATTGTGCAATTTTTTCAGCATTTCTATTTGCAATTTCTACAAGTGATGATATCGTTGCAATCATTGAAATTGTTGAATTTAATTTGTTTATACAAGATCCGCAGCCAATTGCTGATGCACCTGCAGCAAATGCAAACGGTGCTGTTGTCGGATTGATTCCTGTTGCTGTCATTACAGGCATTTCAATATTTCTTACAAGTTCAATTGTATTTGAAATTGTTAACTCAGCTCTGTCCATCAATGCTCTTGCTCCGGTCAATTCAACTTCAGATGCGTAATGACCTTCAGTCTGCACTAAATCAATTCCCATTGATTCTAATTTTACTGCCAATGCAACCTGATCAGCAGTTGAAATTTCTCCCGGAATTGTTACTGAGAAAAATACTTCTCTGTCACCTAACATTGATTTTGTTTCTTTCACCAAGTCAAGTACATCATTCGCAGTGAAAGAAGTTCCTTTTTTGTATAAAACATCAAAGTTACCCAATTCAATAGCGTCAGCACCTAAATCTACAGCCTTAACCAATTCTGCCGGTACAATAGATGATACAAATAAAGGTAAATCCGTCATTGATCTGATTTCCTTAACTATATCTTCTCTTGCACAAATGTCTACTGCTGATGCGTTTGCACTCTGTGCAGATGTTACAACTTTTTTAATATTTTCTATATCAAAATTATCAATCCCTGCAATAACTTTTACTGCACGTTTCTCTTCTAAATGCTGTTTGAATAAATCAATTCTTGCCATAATTTTCTCCTTATTAAAATCTAAAACATAATGTTTCCTGAATTATACATTAAAATTTTAATATTTTCAAGAAGTAACACCAAAAAAGACATACATGAGAATACATTTTGAGTTTAATAAAAAAAATAATACTCTTAAAAGAGGTAACTATGAAAAAAAAGATTTTATTTTTGTTTACTGTATTTTTATTAAGCATAAACAGCGTATTCGCCCAAATAAATTACGCTCCCGATGAACAAATCAATATAAATGTCTACGAAAAAATCAGCCCGGCAATAGTCGCTATTGAAGCTCAGGTATCAGACGGAATTTCCGCAGGAACAGGCTGCGTCGTGAGTCCTGACGGTTTAATTCTCACCGGCTCCCACGTTGTTGAAAATTACAAAAATATTGAAGTCACAACAGCTAACGGTCAAACTTACAAAGCGAAACTCGTCGCTCAAATGGGAAAAAATAAAGACCTTGCACTAATTAAAATTAATCCGCAAAAAGCCTTACAAACAGTATCCTTCGGAGATTCAGAAACAGTTAAAGTGGGGCAAAAAGTATTATCTATCGGTAATCCGTTCGGATTTTCAAATACTTTAACTCAAGGTATCATCTCTAGAATTGATTATGTCAAAAACAGATTTCAAACAGATGCAGCCATTAACCCCGGCTGCTCCGGAGGTCCGTTGATAAATTCAACAGGCGAAGTTATCGGAATAAGCCAATCTATTTACAACCCTGATCATAATATTTCAAATATAGGTATAGGCTTTGCTATTCCGTCTAATGAAGCTATTAAATTTATTGCCTCCGTCGATAAAAAGAAAATTGCAGAGTCCGCAAATAATAAATAATTTATACTAAAATCTCTGACTTCTAGCCCATGAATATTTTTTATGTTATATTCAAAAAAAAGGGCTAGAAGATTTGATTAAATTCTTAGGACTGTGTGTTCAAAATTTTATACAATGCTTAAAATACGTTATAGAAGGGAACGTTAAGTTCCGCACAATTATATCGCAAGCCGCTGCAATAAGCTATGATTCCCTTCCAATTTCACTTGTAATAGCTTTTATTTCTGCAGCAGTTATAACAATACAGGTTTCAAAAGAATTCTTAATGACAGGTGCAGAATCTTATATCGGCGGAACTATCGCAATCGTTATGATTCGCGAAATAGCCCCGGGGTTTGTAGCTCTGGCAATCGGTGCAAGAGCAGGAACTGCTATATCTGCAGAAATTGCTAACATGCAAGTTACATCTCAAGTTGATGCAATTAAAACTCTAAAAATTGACCCCGTAGGCTATTATTTTACACCAAGAATTCTGGCTTCCGCAGTAACTGTTCCAATGGTTGTTTTAATAGCTGAATTCATTGGAATTTTAGGAGGAATGTTTGTTGCTCTTGGAACAATCAATCTTAATCCGGCAAGATATATGGCTTCCGTATGGGCGTGGCTTGCTGTAAAAGATATTTACATAAGTCTTTTAAAAGCCTGCATTTTTGGAGCGTTAATTGCTCTTGTCTGTGCGTCTAAGGGTTATGAAACAAGAGGCGGAGCAAAGGAAGTCGGAACTTCTACCACCCAAGCAGCTATTCTTTCAACTATTTATATGCTTATTGCCGACTTTTTGATAAATCTTGTGTTTTATATAGCTTAAATTTAAAAATTTAAAATATTCAGCATAAAAAAAAGACCTTGTTAATATCAAGGCCTATCCGTTTAAATAAGAAGAGAGAGCTTTATATATTTATATAAAGTACCCTGAATTTTAAAAATTGCTAAATTCGTAATATTAAATTTACAATTCTTTACACTCATTATAAAAATGGAGAATTTTGTCAAATTTTTTGTTTGTGCTAGTATTCATGTATAAGGTTTTACGAGAGTTGGTGTTATGAATTTAGATAAAGACAAACTAATATCTTGTATGAAAAAAATCAGTGAGCCGAAAGTTCTAATAGTTGGTGATCTGGCTCTTGATGAAATGATATACGGAGATGCAGAAAGAATTTCCAGAGAAGCTCCGGTACTTATTTTGCAGCATACAAAAACAAAACTTATACTGGGCGGAGCCTCAAATGCTGCCCACAACGCAGCAACATTAAATGGCGGCAAAGTCGGAGTCATCGGGGTTTGCGGAGATGATTATTATTCGGAATTACTGCTTGATACATTTGAAAAAGCAAATATAAACTGTTCAAAAATTGTTAAAGACAAAAATAGAAAAACCATTGTTAAAACAAGAATTTCAGGCTCCATAACAACCTCTATAACCCAGCAGATAGTAAGAGTGGACAGACAATCTAAAGGATTTGTGTCAGAAGAAACTGAACAAAAAATTATTGAAAATATAAAAAAAGTTTTACCGGATTACGATGCAATTGTTCTATCAAATTATCACATCGGAACCTTGACGGATAAAATTATTAATTTTGCAATTGACTATGCAAACCAATTAGGCAAAGTTGTTGTCGTAGATGCTCAGAAAGATTTAGGTTTTTACAAAAATGTCACATCTATGACCCCAAACCTTCCGGATACTGAAAAATCTGTAGGATTTAAAATCGAATCGGAAGAGGATTTGAAACGAGCAGGGGCAAAACTTCTTGATGAAACTAATGCAAAATCAGTTTTAATTACCTGCGGAGCTGACGGAATGTTTGTTACAAAACTGGGCAATGATTTTACTAAAATTCCTGTATTTAATAAATCAGAAGTATTTGATGTTACAGGTGCAGGAGATACTGTTACTGCAGTATATTCATTAGCCCTTGCAGCAGGTATTGATCCCGTTTATTCGGCTCTTATCGGTAATGTGGCAGCAAGCCTTGTTGTTAAGCAATTCGGCTGTGCAACAACAACTGTTGACGAACTGGTTTCAGCCGTTAAAGATTTGAAAATTTAAATTAAGGAGAAATTTTATGGATAAATTAAAAGAACTGATAAAAAAAATCAGAATTGTTGATTTTATTATAGTTGCTTGCGTTATCGTAGCTCTTCTTGTTGGTTTTGTTACTTATAAAGGATACAGACAAACTGCAGACAAGCAAATTGAAGCTACCTCCGACATCATTTTTAAAGTTTATATGAGAGGTGTTACTTATACCGGTGATGATTTACCTATCAAAAAAGGGGACAAAACATTTATCAGTATCAGAAACGTACCTTATTCAGACGTGCAAATCCTTGACGTTAAAGCTGACAGAAGGAAAATAGTTTTACCGACATTAAACTCAAAAAAGGTTGTAATCGTTGTTGAAGATGTTGCTCAGCCAGATTTGTATGATGTTGTTGTAACTTTAACAGATAAAGCTAAAATCACAAAAGACGGTGCCGTTGTAGGCGGAAATAAAGTTAAATTAGGACTGCCGATAACTTTAGAGGGAGCAGATTACAAATTCACCGGCTCAGTATCCGATATAAAAGTTGTAGATGCTGATGTTGATGAAGCTTTAGATAAAGATATGAATACTACAGATGATGTTCAATAAAATTTTTAAATTTTCTCAAAATAAATCACGTTATTTATACGAAAACAGCTTATTCCTGCAAAATATAGATTGGTTTATACTGCCGTTTATTTTGCTGACTTTTTTCGCATCAACTGTTTTGAACTCCGATGCAATAGGATTTTTTGCACTTATTGTAATGTTCTTAACTTTTATAAAAATGCTTACTAAACCCTCAGAAACAATCAGTTTTAAAAATTTTGAAGTATGGATTGTTGCATATTTTATGCTGGTTGTTATAAGTTTGTTCGGTTCGACTTTATTTACATTGAGTTTGAAAGGTTTTTTTAAGACTTTTGTTTACATCGGTTTTTATTTTTCAGTTGCTCAATATTTAAAAAACAACAAAGATAAAATAATTTGGCTTTTGGCTGCAATAGGTCTATGCGTTGCGGGAGAAATTATAGTAGGCTTTATGCAAAGCTTCCTGCACTTAGATGCAATCTCTACCTGGCAGGACACTTCTCACCTGAATCCAGAAGATGTCTTATCAAGAGTTTACGGAACCTTAAAACCGTTTAACCCTAATCTTTTCGGAGGGTATTTAGTTTGCGGATTCCCTGTTATTTTAGGCTCTGTATTTTATCTTTTAAATAAAAGACATTTTAAATCTGCAGTAATAGCTCTGGGGTTAACTTTGCTCGGAGTATACACAATTTTTGAAACCGGCTGCAGAGGTGCATATTTATCTTTAATGCTTATATTTTTCTGTGCATTTTTGATTTCTGCAAAATTCTTCTGGAATACATATAAAAAATTATATATATCATTTATCAGCAGCGTAACAGCATTATTTATCTTTGCACTGACATTTGTAAGTTCATTACGCCACAGATTCCTGTCAATTTTTGCAATGCGTAATGATTCCTCAAACTCTTTCCGATTTAATGTTTATCATTCTTCTCTTGAAATGTTCAAAGATAATTGGCTTTTGGGCATAGGTGTCGGAAATAAAAATTTCAGAGAAATCTACGGATTATATATGAAAACAGGTTTTGATGCCTTAAGTGCATATAACATTTACCTTGAAACAGCTGTCGAAAGCGGAATTTTTGCACTTCTGGCATTTTTAGGCTTCTTAATAACCGCATCTATAGAAGCTGTTAAATATATATTACATTCAAATAACAAAGATTGTATAATCTTTGCCGCAATTTCAATAATTTCAGTTTGGGCAGTAATGTTTCATGGTCTGGTTGATACAATTTATTTCAGACCACAGCTGCAATTTATGTTCTGGACATTTATTGCAATAATATCAACAGTTCTTCAAGATAATACTGCTAGCAATAAAAACCTCGACGAGTAGTAGTGGTAATTGATACACTTCCGCCGAACGGCATCATACCAAAACCGCCAAAGCCCATACCCATACTACCCCAGAAACCCATAGGCGGAGGGCAGAACATATAGCTTGGACAATTGAAAAACATCCAAGGCGAACAGGCACTCATTAATCCTAATGTTCCTATAGTGTTTGAAACCGGGTTGCCATAACCTGCATACATATTTATAGTATTCCCGACAGGGTTACCCCATTTTTGCATTTCATAAGCAACTTCATTTCTTGCAACACCGTTCATAAGGTTGCCAATAAGATTACCGCCGGCATAAGCAGGAGAAACTCCCATGTTCCGCTGCTGCAAATATCCGACAGCTGAAGCAAGGCCGCAATTTATATTGCTTAATATTCTCATGTTCTCGGCAAAGCCCATCATATCTCCTTATTAGTTGTGTAATTATATATATAAAGTAATTTTGATATTAAAAATTGACTAAATTTTGATATATTGTAAAGATATATTAAGTATATACTATTTATATTAGCAATTAAGACAATAATATTTTATACATTACGGCGATTATTTTAGAGGTTTCGGGGTATACAATTCATATATAAAGACTTAGTGGAGTAAATTTTATGTTTATTGGAAATAGTTGTAATGATTGTAACAAATATAATCGCTTGGAAATGAAAAATATTGACCAAAATATTTTACCCTGGCTAGAAGATATTATCGAAGAAAATAACAGCCGGATAGAACGTAAAGAATGGAAAAGTAAATATAACAGCTATGTTGTGTATGACTACGAACCATTCTGTACCGAAGGTTTTGAAATAAACCTGGTAATAACCTCTAAAGAAATATCATACTTAAATTTTATAAAATACCTGTATGATGAAAAGATAAGTACAATTGAATACTTGAACAATTGTGTTGCCATATGATAGCAAAAAGAGGAAGTGTAATATTCACTTCCTCTGCCTAAATTATAATTTGAAACTTATATAAAACTTGTTAATTATTCTTCAGGTTGCTTTTGAAAACATTCTTTGCAGAACACTTCTTTTCCCGGAATAGGTTTAAACGGAACTTGAGTTTGAGCTCCGCATTTTGAACATACAGCATCATACATTCTTCTTTTTTTTCTGTTGTTTTTTCTGCGGATAGATCTGCATTCCGGACATCTTTTTGGTTTGTTCACAAGACCTTTTTCTGCATAAAACTCCTGTTCTCCTGCTGTGAAGACAAATTCTTTGCCGCAATCTTCACATACTAATTTTTCATCTTCGTACATTGTTTTTCTCCTGATTGTGTACTTTAGGCTTTACAACCTTGCGATTGTATTACTATATTGTACACTATTTTTCAGAATTTGCAAGGGGCTGAGCTTACTGCTGAAAACGGGAAGAATGCTTTAAAACTTTTCTGTTTTCAACTATGCGTCCGTCTTTTTCAACATATTGATCTTTGTGACAATTATCAGCGTGACCGCACTTTTTCATACGGGTGCGTTTTGCCTGTCTTAAGTCTTTAAAATTTTTCACTTTTTCTTTTATAACAGGAATACGTTCTTCAAAATTTCCGAGATCTATTTTTACCTTTGACGAGCGAAGTTCAAACTCTTTTTGCAAAACTTTTATATAATCACATAAGGTATCAACCATACTGAAATTTCCACACCGGCACCACCTATCCGCAATTTCTATAAGTTTAGCAATTTGTGCTTGAATATTAGCCGGAATATCAGCATTTTGAGAATTAATAAAATCATCAATAGGAGTGTCTGATTTAAGCTCATTCATATATTTTGAAGTCAGAATACTTACTTTTAATCTGCTTAAATTTTGTGCTGATTCATCTCCGCTCCTGCGGGCAGCTTCTTCTGCTCTAAAAGCTTTTTGCGGGTGAATATGATCATCCGTCCCCACAGAAGGCATTAAAAGTCTTAAGCCAATTTCCTCAGAATCCCTTGGTATTTTTACAATTTCACCATTCTTATTATGAACAATTTTATATGGCTGCGAATATTTAACAATAAATGCGTGAGCAGAATCCGCAGATTGCGGTAAAAGAGAAGCGACATCAAGCATTTTCTGTTTCATTTTTGGATCTGCTATTGAAATAGATCTCAAGCCATAGATAAAATCTTTTCGTCCAAATCTATTTTCCGGCAAAGGTTCCGGAATAAACATTTTATTATAAGAACTTTGTAAAAGTTTTCTGACTTCTAAAAATTCATTCTTAGGTAAAACTTTGCTCATCTGGCTGATTTTATTCAAAACTTTACTTTGATGATTAATCAAAGACTGTTCTGCATTTTTATATTTTAACTGAATAAGTTCCTGTAAAGTCAAATCAGGATTCTTTTTAGACAGAGTTTCCAAAAGAGAAAAAACTTCTTTTTCTACAGGAAACATATTATCTCTGTACGGTTTTAAATATTTAATAGCAATTGAACTTTTCTTTTTCAAAACACCCAGAGATTTTAAAGCATCAATATCCTCATTAGGAATCAATATAATATCAGAATAAGCATCGGGAATACCTTCCCTTAATAGCTTTTTGAAAAATACTTTTGTAAATTTTGTCTCAAACGCATTGCTAACATTAGCAATGCCGCCCAGAAAACTAACGTTTCTGTGCGGCATCCTGTCAATATTATTTCCATCATCAGATTTAACAAAAGTATCGTTGTCCAAAGGGCTGAAATTGTATCTTGCATCTCGAAACTTGCAAGAGCGAATACCATTTTGGATATACCCTGTACTTATATTAAATTGTTGAATTTTTGATATCAGCATATAGTCTAAATGTCTGTAAATATAATTTTTGTTAGTATTTTAACAAAAATTTACTCATTATATTTACTTAGATAAATTAACCCCATGAACTCCCGGAGGCTGAATATACAACGGTTTCAATTCCTGCCATTTTGCAAATCCTTGCTTTAATTTATTATAAGATAGCTTAGCAAGAATTTCACCTAATTGATATTCTCCTTGTTGATAAGAGTCCCCCCCCAGAATTTTTTGCAGTTTGTCATCTGTAATTAAATAATAATTTTCTTCAGATAGCAACTTCTTAACATTTTCCAAATCAACAGCACCTTTTACTGATCCGTCGATATAAAGATATGCACAGTTTTTACGGGCATCTAAAGCCACCATAGTTTTTTTATCCGTATTGTTAAGATGAGATAATATTTCAAGTGAAGTAACTCCGACAGCCTGAATATTTAACTGCTGAGCCATCATTCTCGCAACAGTAGTACAGGCTCTGATTCCGGTAAAACTTCCGGGACCGATATTTGTACCTATTGCATCAATATCTTCCGGTCTCAGATTATTCTCTTTTAAAACCTCTTTTATTGTTGAGATTAAAAATGCAGAATGATATTTATTATCTTTATTGGTTACAATTTTTGACGTAAGAATTTTATCATCATCTGCCAATGTCACATACATTTTATCTAAACACGTATCAAATACTAATATTTTCACTTTTCCAATCCTTTTACTATTTCAATACAATCCTTTCCGAAACCTTCAAACGAATATTTTCTATAATCATTATCCTCATAGGTAACATTGATTTTTATATGATTGAAAGGGATTTCATTCTGAGAAAACTCTGCCCATTCAACACAGGTAATCTGCCTGCCCTCAGAATACTCCCTGAGTTCATCAGTTATAGTTTTAACACCTTCATTTTCTAACCTGTATAAATCAAAATGATACATAGGAATTTTAGCACTGTGATATTCATTAAGAATAACAAAACTCGGACTTGTAACCTTTTCGGTAACACCGATTGCCTCAGCCAAAAGTTTTACAAATGCAGTTTTACCGGCACCGATTTCACCGTACAGGTTTATAAAACAACCGTTATCTTCTATTAGTTTTGCAAATTTATATGCTAAAACTTTTGTATCGCTTAAACTTTTACAAACTATTTCATACTTATTATCCATTATTTACCACTACCTTATTTCTTCCTGTATTCTTGGCCTGATAAAGAGCCTTATCAGCTTTTTTAAGCAAATCCTCATCATTATCATCAGGTGTCATTTCATATATTCCAAGACTCAATGTAACATTGATTTTTTTAATATCACTGTCAGGATTTACTTTTGATATATCTATTTCATAATTTTCAATACTTTTTCTTAAACGTTCAGCAACCCTTATTGCTTCTTCAATTTTTGTAAACGGCAGAAGTATGGAAAACTCTTCTCCGCCATATCTGCCTGCTATATCATATTCTCTTAACTGGCCTCTGACAATTTTGGCAATAGTTTTCAAAACTAAATCTCCAACAGCATGACCATAAGTGTCATTCACGCTTTTGAAAAAATCAATATCAGTCATTATTCCGCACAATGGCGATTTTTGACGTTTAGCATTTGAAACTTCTTGTTTTAGACGTTCTTCGAGCTGGCATCTGTTATAAAATCCTGTTAAGGCATCTAAAGTTGCGTGTTTTAAAATTTCAGCATATACATTTGCACGATTTATAGTTGTTGCAATCTGTAATGAGAGTTGAATTAAATAATCCGTATCTTTATCAGTGATTATTTCGTTTGTACTTTTTGCAACAAGCACCCCGACTTCTTTTCCCTCGCTTTTTAAAGGCAAAGCCAGAGTTTTTTTGTCAGGAGTCAGCACAGGAGTTTCTATACGGGATACAATATCAAGTATAGTTTTATCATTACAGGCAGACGGCCACGCCAAATAATTACCGCCGGAATTTTCATTTTTTAGAAAAATATAAATTAAATAATCTGCAAAAAATTTATCCAGCATTTCACCAATAATTGGAATAACGTAATTCAATTCGTATTGAGTTTCTATAATTTTTGCAATATTTTTCATTGTTTCATGAAAATTGATATTTTTCTGCATTTTATCAGTCAGAATTATATTTTGAATTTTCAAAGAAATAAAAGGTGTCGTATATTTCAAAAATTTATATAATTCAATTGGAATATCCGAAAATTGCAAATAACCGATATATTTTTTATGCTTAAAAAGCGGATAGCAATTATTTTTTTCAAGATCACTAATCGCAGCCTCATTTTTGCTGTCAATAACAATAGAAAAATCATTCACATTGAAGTTTTTTTCAAAAAAAGTCCCTAATGAATTAGTCAGTGATTTTTCACTGTAGCTTTCATTAAGAACCTTTGAAAGTTTTTCTATTTTATCAAGCAAATTTAAACCTCTACCTGTTCTGCGATTTCATCAGGAATATCACAGTTAGCATAAACATTTTGAACATCATCTAATTCTTCCAGACGTTCAATCAATCTCATAACAGAGGTTGCCGTTTTAAGATCAGTAACCTCAATAGTATTCTGAGGAATTCTTGTTAATTCTGCAGTTGAGCTTTTGAACCCTTCGGCTTCAAGACCTTCAACTACATTCTGAAAGTTTTCAACAGATGTTATAACCTTGTAACATTCATCATCTTCTGTCACATCTTCCGCATCAAGATTGATAGCTGCTTCAAAAAGTTTTTCAAAATCAACGGATTTATCAAATTCAATTGACCCTTTTTTATCAAACATCCAGCTTACACAATTTGTTTCACCAAGGTTGCCGTTAAATTTTGTAAATATACTTCTGACATCACCTGCTGTTCTGTTTCTGTTGTCTGTCATTGCTTCTAATACCACAGCGACACCGCCAGCAGCATAACCTTCGTAAGTCAATTCTTCATAATTATCGGCAGCACCGGCTCCTGCTCCTTTGTCAATTGCTCTTTTAATATTATCATTAGGAAGTCCGGCAGCTTTTGCCTTTTCTATAGCTGTTCTCAATCTGAAATTTCCGGCAGGATCAGGTCCGCCCAATCTTGCTGCTACTATCAATTCTCTTGAATATTTCTGAAATACTACGGCTTTTTGTGAATCTGTTTTGGCTTTCTTATTTTTAATATTTGCCCATTTTGAATGTCCTGACATTTTAACCTCTTTTATAATATGTATTACTCTTGATTTGATGATAGCAAAAAGGTGTTTCTTTTTCAATGAGTGAGTATTGATTTATTTTCAAAACAATAACTAAAAAGCGGTCAAGATAATATCTTAACCGCTTTTATGCTTAATTTATACAAAATAGATTTATTCAAAAATCCAGCCGTTTGTAAGATCAACTTTCACAGGCTGTAAAAGCTTAAGATTTACAGTACCTTCTGCTTGGACTTCTAATTGTTCACCTTTAAATGCCCATCTTACAAATTTCATCCACCAATTTCTGTCTTTTTTGATTTCAGCAGTTCCAACAAAAGGAACTGTCTGATCATTTTCTGTTGTAATTAAAGCATTTTTCAAAACCAGCACACCATTGCGAACAAAATATTTGCCCGGTCTTACATCAAGAAGCTGCCCCTTCAAAACTGCACCTTCTCTAATTAGAATAAACTTTTCTCTTGTAACATAATTTTGCGGAACTATTGCAGTATATAACGCTCCGCCTTCAGAAGTTTGAGAACTTACATAAGTATTTAATTTGACCGGAACAACTGTTCCTGCAGGAATAGTTCCAACACTGCCTTGAACTGTTGCACCTTCTACAACAAAGCCCTCGCCCGTTTTCTTTCTCATTGCTTCTGCCAGTTTAGCATTAGGATTTAATTTTGCCTGCTCCATCATATTGAAAAGTATTGCAGCAACTTCTGCTCTTGTAGCAGGACGTGTTGCTTCTAGTGAGGATTGCTGTGCAGCAGGAGCTACAACTATCATACCTAAAATTTCGGCTTTTCCTGCCGGAATTAAAAACCATTCAGGAACTGTATCAGCATCAACATATTTCTTTGCCAATACTTCCTGAGCTTTTTGAACGCTGATTGTTTCTGTTGTTAATGCATTAACAGCTACTGATAATGATTCTGCTCTTGAAACGGAATCTTCAGGTCTGAACAAATCATCAGAACTGTCATTAGATATTAAATCAAAGTATACTGCTTTTTGAATATCCTGATATGCCCAATAATTTTCATCTATATCAGAAAAACTCACAGGTTGAGCAACTTTTGTATGCTGCTGGCCCAAAGCTCTGATTGCCATTGCTGCAAATTCAGCCCTTGTAACATTCGCATCAGGTTTAAAAGTGCCATCAGGGTACCCTACAATTACCCCCTGCTCTGATAATGTTTTTATCTGCGGTGCAGCCCAATAGTCATCACTAACATCAGGATAAGCAAATGCAGGTGCTAATGAAAAACACAAAACCGCAACAGATAAAACTGCTTTAATAAAATTTCTCATATACCCTCCTATTTAATATACACATTTAAATTTATCACATATATATTCCTTTTTATAGTATGCGGGATTAACATTGTTAATTATTGTAACAATAAACCAACTTCGAAACATCAAACCGGCAAAAAATATATTTATCTGCTTTAATAAAAGCTATAGAAAAGAGTTAAGAAAAGGATATTAAAATGTTAGTTAATAATGTATCATTCAATAATCAGGCATACTGTTCAACAACAAAAACAAAACCTGCTTTCACCTCCGTTCATCCGGCTTTATACTATGTTAAAGGTAATGATGGAATATATCACCGGATTTCTAATCCTAAAACAATTAAATCTCTGCAAAGAAAATTAGTTTCCTGGTTAAATAAATCGTATAATAATACAGTAAATCTTCAACATGGTAAAAGCCCAAGAGCAGCAAAACCGTCATCTTACGATGAAGTTGTAGGAAATGAATTTGTTCATTTTTTCAAAGAAAATGATCCTGATTATGCAAAAAAACCATTTGTAAGATCATTCTACTCTCAGAATCCCAACGAAAAATTACAGTCTTTTATTCTTTCCGGTCAATCCTCAGAGCTGGTTGAAGAAGCCGCAAAACCTATAGGTCAAGCCAGAGGAGCAATTAAGTCCCGCAAAAATGAATTACATCAATATTTCGGCATTGATGAACAAAATGCAAAAAACTATATTCCGAAAGCATCTATAAATCATCTTGCAGAAGTTACAAAAGACTACCACCAGAAGGCTGAAAAAATCATCAGAAATATTTTATCTCAAAACAGACCTCGTGATATGAAACTTGAAGCTTATTTCGTTCCATATCTAAAAGGTAAAACCTTAAAATATGAACTCATTGATGCATATTTAAAAAGAGAAGTAAAAATGAAAAAAGTTTAGATATAATAATTTAAATTTTTTCTAAGCCACCCGTCATAGTCTTCTCCGCAGTTATATTTGGTATTTAAAATTCTTACGGCCTTAGAACTTGACGGTAATTGCCTGAATCCGAATTCAGAATATATATGATGTCCGCCAATATAAGGAGATTGGGTAACTATATCACTAAATTGACCTTTTGCCGTTTGAGCAATTTTATATAACAAATAATGTCCAAGATTACTGTTTGTGTGGTAGAAATCTAAGTAAATATTTTCGATAACCCCGATTTTAGGATCCACTCCGTCCAGACTTTCCATAGTTGCATAGCCTACAACTTTCCCTTCTTCATTTTTCGCAACAAGAAGAGAAGAATTTCCGTCCGGCTTTGACAACACTTTGTTCAAATAAACTTTTATATCTTTCAGCCAGCTGTTTTTATTGATTTGCTTATAAAACTCTTTAGCCTCTGCTGCATTTGAACCGTAAAAATTTCTAAGCTTAAAACTTCGCATTTCACTTTGCCTGATAAGTTTTGCAACAGGAGTAATATCTTCTGCTGAAGCTTCTCCCATAGTTATTTTTCCAAGAGAAGAAATAAAAGCTTCAGTCGGAATGGGATTATTTCTGGATGTAAATGTATTTGAACTTTTTATATTTTGTATCTGCATATCAGTTTACCTTTAACCATATTAAAAACTAACATATATTTTTTTGCTACTTAATTTTGAATATTTTTACCATAAAAATATAAAATACTGCTAAAACTTTGTTAAATATTATTAAAACTTAGCTTTATAACAGCAAAATATAATATGTTTGGAGTTTATCTTTATAGAACAAAATAAAAAGAATATGTATAAAATATGAAAATCAATGCAACAAATAATAATTTTCAACAAAAAAATCCCATAAATTTTAAAGGAAACAGAATAGAGAACTTATTGAAAGTTCTTCCGGATACAAAAATATCTAAAGGTTTAACTAATCTTGATAAAAATATTTTTCAGACATATATTATTTCAAAACAATTTCAAATGGGGATAACTGCTGATGAAATTGCGGAATTATCTAAATTTGACAATATGGAATATATAATAAAAGCATTTGAACTTTTAACAAAGAAATTAGCAATTCCCGATAATATTAAACCAGGACTAATCACATCTCCTCTGCCAGCAAACATATTGATGGGATACGCACCTATACTTAACGGTATTTATATAGATACTGAAAAAACAAAAAATATACAAAAATTACATGTATTTTCCACTCTCCGGCATGAATTACAGCACTATATTCAAAACTGCAACATTTTAAGACATGAAGAATTCGGGGAAAAAGCAGTTGATTCGGCTGCAGAAAAATTTATAGAATATCAAAAACAAATTTTAAACAGCTTTTTAGCATCAAACTCCCCTAAAGAACTGAGAGAAGCCCTCAGTTCTATTCCGGAGTGTGCATACTGGTTGAAAGCTTTAGATTATATTGAAGCAAAAGATGAAGAGGGTCTTGCAAACTACATAAATAAAATAGCACAACAATATAAATCCGAATTTTCAGAATTCAGACAAAAAATCATCTCAAACATGGGAGTAATAAAAAAAGACAGTAATCTAACACCCAGAATAGAAGCTTCATTTAAAGAATTTAATAATATTGGATACTATAATCCAAATGGGAGCATAGATTATTCAAATTATTTCAATACTTTTATTGAACAGGAAGCCATATTAGCTCAAGGACAGGCTGGATTTGAATATTCACAAGAACCTTGTTTTATTAGGTATGCAAAAAAGGACTTTTTCGAAACAATAAAAAATCAAAATAATTTGGGATTAACTTAACAAGATATCTGAAAGCGTATAAAAAAGCCTTCCATTAAAAAGAAAGGCTTTTTACTTTGGTTATTGCTGAGTTGTTGAATCTGTTGTTTTATCAGTTTGCGGAGCTTGCTGAGCTTCCGGGATTGAAGTTTCCGATGTTTCAGAAGAAGCCTCTGATGATTCCGGAGATACTTCTTGTGTGTTTTTTTCATTTAGTGAATTCTGACATCCGCAATCACAATCCTTTGAACAATCGCCGCAGGTACAATCTTGACCATTTTGACAACCACACTTACAATCTTGAGAACAATTACATTTGCTGTTTTTATCACAAGTACAATCTTGACCATTCCGGCAGCCGCAATCGCAATCCTTAGGGCAGACTGCTTCTTGTTTAACAGATGGACAATCCGCTGCACTTACCGGACAAGCTGCAAATGTTGTATTTGTACAAACCAAAAATGCCCCGAAAACTAAAACCCCTGTTAACAAATTTTTCATATCTTAACCCTCCTTTATACTCAATTTTCAATAACACATATCTGAGGTAATCGTAGTTTTGTTTAATAATTTTGTCAATAGTATGGTGGATTATTTTTATAAAATACTGGAGAAATAAATTTGAATGATTTATAATATTTTAAACAAAAGGCGGAAGAGAGATGAAAAGATTATTAACTACATTGATATGCATTATGATATTAGCACCTTGTGCGTATTCTCTGGATAGCGAAAACGCAGAACAATTATTAAAAGAACAGGAAATTCAAACTCGCATAGACAAAATCGGAATAAACTTATTAAACTATAATAAAATTCCGAGAAGAATAGTTTTTGTATATGATAAGAGAGAAAAAAAGAAATTTCTTACAACTGATAAAGCCCTGACCAAACGTCAGATAATACTTTATGACGGACTGTATCAATCTATCCAGACAGATGATGAATTAGCCGCAATGCTTGCAAGGGAAATATCAACAGCAATAAAATCCTACAGCGGAATTTGGGGCGGAATGCTGGATTCTCTGGAAGTTACTCTAGGGTCCAAAAAGTTTGAAACAGTTGCCGATAAAAGGGCTGTTGACTATATGGTAAATGCAGGTTATAATCCTCTGGCTCTAATTGTATATATAAATAAAACCTGCCCGCAGAAACGTTTCGACAAGTTTTCGCGACATAATTTGACATCAAAACGTCTTGCCAGAATTTATGAATATATAACATACAAATATCCTGATTATTTGAAAAATAACGATTATATAAACAACGAATACTATCAAAACTTTTTACTGAATTCCATAGAAAACCGCAGAATGCTTCAAGTAAAAATAGAAAACAATTCTACAGAGGAATTGGATTATGAATAAACTTTTAACAATATTGCTGGCAATCTCTTTTCTTTTACAGGGAATAACCTTTGCAAACGAAATTCCTCTGGATGAAACCAAAAAGCCCGCAGCAAATACAGAAGAAATACAAACAAATACTCAAAATACAAATATATCGGAATTGCCTTATGATTATTCCTCAACCGAAGCTATTCCTATAAAATTATCTATAATAAACGAAGTATCAACCAAAGACGGACTTATTGAAGGTCAGAAACTTAAATTCAAAGTTCTGGAAGATGTTTACTATGAAAATATGCCTGTTGTAAAAAAAGATGATATTATAACAGGAACTGTAGAAACTATTATAACAAGCGGAATGAACGGATTTCCGGCCGAAATTATAGTTGATGATTTTGAAATTGCGGGCATCAATAGTTCACAGTTAATAAGCACATACATAAAAAAAGGACAGAATAGATGTTTCTGGGTTTATCCTTTGAAATGGGCTTTGACAATAATACCGTTTGTCGGCTCTTTAACAAATTTTATTATGGGCGGACACGCAAGAATAAAAACAAAAGATGTAATAACCATTTATTATTTTCCAAAGTGGAAATAATTATAAACCGCCCTGAAGTCTTGATAAAGGCTCTTTACTATGAGGTGGAAGAATTAAGGAATTAGGATTGCCGATTCTGAATTTAAACCCGAAATTATTTCCGCCTGCAGGAAATTCTTCTGTCATTCCGATATAATTAAGATACCAATCCTTTGATTCGCCTTTTGTAATAAGTTTAATGTTTCCGCAGCACATAGATTCATCGCTTCTTCTCTGTGCAATTTGAAGAAATCTTGTACCTATATCTTTCATATATTCAAGTCCCGGTTTATAATATGGAGTATCAGGTCTTGAAAAATTTCTTAATTCATCGACAAAAACGTGGCTGGGATCGTTATTTGAGTCAAATTTTTCCCAAGGATTAGGGAATATTTTCTTAATCTTAATTTTCATTTCACCTATTAAATCACCAAAGTCATTTGTTATGGAATATTTTTCTTCATTTGTCCCTGTATATTTTTTAAATACATTTAAATAACAATCTGACTTATCTGAAGCTTTTCTTACTCTGATTTTGCCAATATAGCCTTCCATACAGCTGCCGATATTTGTATGAGTAAGCGTTTGAACACCGGTAAAACTTGGAACTGTATTTTGATTACGAGAAACCTTTTGATACTTTGAATAAATTTGCGGGGTATTATAAATATTATTTATCATACCTTGTGTAAATCTTGTAAAGAATTTAAATTGCGTAAAAATTCAGATATCTTAAATAAACTTAACAGAATAATATTTACAAATATTTATACTAGTTTTAAAGTATTTCAGCATTTGTTATATAATATTACAGTAATAGAAAGGAACTGTTTTATGAAACAAACTATAGTATCAGGCATGCGGCCTACCGGTAAACTTCATCTGGGGCATTATCTTGGAGTTATACAAAACTGGGTGGAGCTTCAGGATAAGTACGATTGTTATTTCTTTGCCGCAGACTGGCATGCACTGACAACAAAATATGATAAAACAGACGACTTAAGACAAAACACATTAGATGTAATTACTGACTGGCTGGCATGCGGAATTGACCCCGAAAAATCAACAATATATGTTCAGTCTTTAGTTCCTGAAATTGCAGAACTGAATATTTATCTTGGTATGATTACTCCGCAAAACTGGGTTGAAAGAGATCCCTGTTTAAAAGATATGGCCAAAATTTTAAAAACTAAAGAAGGTCAAGGTTCTCAAATAAACTTTGGGTTAATGGGATATCCGGTTTTGATGAGTGCAGATATTATGATGCTCAATGCAGATTATATCCCTGTTGGAATAGATCAGGTTGCACATATTGAAATTACAAGAGATATCTCAAGAAGATTTAACAATTTGTACGGAGAATTTTTCAAAGAAGCACAGCCTTTACTAAACAGCTGTTCTTTAATCTGCGGACTTGACGGAAACAAAATGGGTAAATCTTTTAATAATGATATAAAAATTTCAGATACCCCGGAGGACACCGCCAAAAAAGTAATGACAGCAATTACGGATCGTTCACGTTTACGTAAAGATGATTTGGGACACCCCGATGAATGTGAAGTAGCATTCAAATACTGGAAAATATTTGGAGATGATGAAGAAGTTCAAAATGTAAGATGCGAATGCGAAAAAGGTTTGCGGGGATGTGCACAGTGCAAACGTCAGCTTGGTGAAAAAATCAATTCAAAACTTGCACAAATAAGAGAAAAACGTAAATATTACGAAACCAATCCACAAGAAGTAGAAAAAATTATACAAGAAGGTTCTGCCAAAACAAGAATCAAAGCTCAGGAAATCTTGGCTCAGGTAAGAAAACTTGTAAAAATGTACTAAATTGGACAAAATAAAAATATTCGGTATAATATAAAAATCGAAAGGTAAATACACAAAATGAATACAGTAACAATAGTTGGCAGAGTAGGCAGAGATGCTTCAGAAAACTTTAATTCCTATGATTCAGGAAAAACAAAAGCTACTTTTTCAGCAGCCGTAAACAGATGGGATGCAAAAACAAAATCTGAAGTAACAGACTGGTTTAATATTGAAGTCTGGGGTAATCAGGCAGAATTTGCAGCAGAATATGTAAAAAAAGGAAGACTAATTGCAGTAGACGGAAGAATTGCAAACCGCCGCTGGGTTGATAAAGTTACAAATCAAGAAAAAGAATCTTTCTATATTGTTGCAAATACAATAAGACTATTAGGTTCTAAGAAGGACGCAGAAGCAGAAGCTGTACTATGATAATAAATTCAAATACTGTCGGGATTATAGCAGATGATTTGACAGGTGCAAATGATACTGCATTACAATTTAAGCTTAATGGAGCAGATACAACAATCCTGCTAAATCCGAATATTGAAAACGAATCCGCAAAAGCCCAGCAAACATGGGCTATATCAACAGAGTCCAGAAATATTCCGCAAGAAGATGCTTTTCAGATAGTTAAAGAAGCAACTCAGTTTTTGGTTGATAATTTTAATCCTGATTTTTTCTATAAAAAAATTGATTCAACCATAAGAGGCAATATTGCAGTGGAAGTTATGTCAATGCTTCAGGTTCTGGAATGGGACGCAGCGATAATTGTTCCGGCTTTTCCGCAAGAAGGGAGAATAACTGTCGGAGGATATCATCTTTCAAAAGGAGTGCCGATTGAAAGAACCGAAATGGCAAGAGATCCGCATTCGCCAATATATGAATCCCACGTACCAACATTATTGAAATATCAACTTGGCGAAAACCTTGCAGATTTAGTCGGGAGTCTGGAATTGAAAACTATAATGGACGGAGCAGGACCGATACTAAAAGAAATAAACAAACTCATAGAAAACGGAACTAAAATAATTGTAGCAGATTCAGTATCAACAACAGACATTGAACAAATTGTACTTGCTATGGGTAAATCTGAATACAAAATTTTACCTGTAGGAACAGCTGCAGCAGGAAAGATTTTAAGCAACGAATGGTTTCCGCCTCAGGAAGATCATGAAATTCTGCCTATACACCTTCCAAAACTTCCAAAATTTATAATATCAGGCAGTGCAACACAAATTACGGCAAACCAAATTGAAAAATTTGAACAATGTGATGAATATGAAGAGAACAGTTTAATAATTGAACTGGATATGAATACAATATTAGCAGGAGTGAGTGAAGAAATAGTTGACAGAGTTTCATCAAACCTTACAAACGGCAATATTGTTCTGGTTCATACCTCAAATCTGCTTCGCAATTTTAACGGTTTTGCAGACAGTACAGGTGATACAGATCTGACAAAATCAGGATTGGCAAGAGCTATTACAGATTATCTTGCAAATCTGACAAAACAGGTTCTGGCAAAGAAAAAAGCCGTTTTAATAACTCTGGGCGGTGAAACCTCTTACAAATGCTGCGAATCAATTAACGCAAATCAACTCCAGCTTATTGATGAAGTGTGTCCTGCTATTGCTCTGAGCAGAAAAGAAAATTCCGATCAATGGATTGTTACAAAATCAGGGAACTTAGGCGGAAACAATACGCTTATAGAAATTCTCAACTATTTTAAAAAACACGAAGAATAATATATGGATAAAATTGCAATTACAACAGGGGATCCAAATGGTATTGGGGCTGAAATAACAATAAAAGCTCTAAATATTCTTGATTTGCCGGAAGATAAAATTCTTTTGGTCTCAAATAAAAAAATTCTGGATTTTTACGGGAGATTAAACAAAAATTATGAAATTGTTGAAATTCCATATACAGCAGAAATTCAGCCTGGGAAAATAACAAAAGAAGCCGGAGAATTTTCTTTTCAAAGCTTAAAAAAAGTATGTGAAATAAAGCCCAAAGCCATAGTAACAGCTCCTGTTGCCAAAAATGCACTGTACCTTGCCGGACATAAATACAACGGACAGACTGAAATCTTACAAAAATTTTTATCACATAACGGACAATTGGCGGAAATGCTTTTTGTAGCAAAGAAATTCAGAGTTCTGCTTCTTACAAGACACTGTGCATTAAAAGATGTTACAATTACAAAACAAATGGTTATAGAAAAAGTTAAGAATTTAGTAAAAACTTTCGAAAACCAATTCGGAATCTCAAATCCAAAATTTGCACTGTGCGGATTTAATCCCCATTCAGGAGAAGACGGAATTTTAGGGCGAGAAGAAATAGATATCCTAATCCCAGCAGTGAAAAAATTACAAAAAGACGGTATAAATATAACAATGCCCATGCCGGCTGATACACTGTTTGTAAAAGCGGCAAAACATTATTTTAATAATGAAAAAGATGAATACGATTGCTATATTGCAAATTACCATGACCAAGGATTGATCCCAATAAAAACAGTTGCAGGAGAGGAAACAGTTAATATGACAATAGGACTTGATATAATAAGAACCTCCCCCGGTCATGGAACAGCTTTTGACATTGCAGGCAAAAACATTGCATCTCCAAACGGAATGATTGCGGCAATAACAGAAGTACTGTAAACTGCACGAAAGGAGTTTGATTGTAAGATGAAAAGTATTTATAAAACAATTACAATAACTACTGTGATTATTCTTATTTTTATTGCCGCAGGATTTGGAATATATTTTTCACTCGATAAATATTACAACAGACCAATTACCAAAATACCTGAACAAATTCTAACTCAACAAAAAACAAAAATGATTGAATTAGAAAAAAAATCAAATTTGAATATAGAAGAAAGACTTAATCTTGCAGGATGCTATATAACATTACAGCAATATGATAAAGCTATAGATGTATGTCAAAAACTTACGACTGTTGATAATCGAGCATACTGGTGCTTAGCATTGACCTACGATAACACAGGTAATTATAAACAGGTAATTATAAATACCAATCAAATATTAAATGATTATCCAAAACTGCCTGAAGAAAAACTAAATACCCAAATGCAAATATTTTATCAATTACGAGCTAAAGCAAACTGGAAACTCAAGAAATATAAAGACTGGTTCATTAATATCTGTAAAGCACTAAAATATGCCGTTTTAGACAAAACACTGATAATATTACAATAAATATATAAAATTATGGAGTTCATGATTTATGAAAATAAATACTATTATCTTAATTGCAATATCAATTTTGCTAATTATATTTACAGCAAGCATATTCTATTTAATAACTCCAAAATATTTATTTAATGATAATACAGGATTTTCATACAATGACTTATATCAATCTGTAAAATACAGAGATAAGTACAAAGAACACCCTGTATCTTTCGGATATACATCAATAGGAACTAAAGATAAAAAACAAAAAATAATTAAAATCATACCTGATTCTAATGCACAAAAAGCCGGACTAAAAATAGGGGATATAATATTAGAAATAAATAATGAAAAACTCAAAGACAACATAACCAATTTTAAAATACTTATAAAATCTCAATACCTGAACTCACCCAAAAAGATAAAGCTTTCAATAAAAAGAAAAAATGAAATCAAAAATATTCTTATAAAAAATGAGAATATAAATATTTCTAAAGAAACTATATATCTATACCCGGACAGCTTAAACTTCAAAAACAATTATGCACTAGGCTGGTTTAAAGTATACAAAGATGCACACTTTCAACTGATACACCCTATAAGCCCTGATAAATTAAATTTTGAATACACAAAAGAATTATATATATGTGACTGCAAAAATGGTGCAGCAAACTTAGCATACCTCGGTATCTATTCTGATAATGATAAAGAAATTCATTCCGAAAACTATTTTAAAAATAAAAAATTTAAACTGAATAATAAAATCAAATTTGAAAATAAAGACCTTAGACTAACATACTTTTATTATGCAACCTGTATGAACTACCAAAAACAAACAGGTAATAAAATGAAAGATTTCACTAAATAACACAGGAAGAATCGCAGATATTTACAAATTCACACGATTTACAATTAGAACTTATGCCCTGATATATCGTATCTGTATTTATTTTGTCGCAGATATTTATAATTCGTTCCTGATAATCAAGTCTTAATTTATCATTAAATTCAATTACATAATTATTTTTTTCTTTAAGATTTATATAAACAAAAGAAAGCGACTCATACTTACCGTTCAATAATTTATCCATACTCAATAAATAAATCATTGTTTGATAATCATACTCGGGATTTTTAGGAACAGAACCAGTTTTATAATCCAAAATATAATACTGTTCATAATCATGAACTACAGCATCAAGCCTTCCGCCTATCCAAAATTCACCAATTTTACAAGACAGTTGATATTCTGACTGAAGACAATCTTTTTGAAAAAACGGATTATCAAGCAGGGTATGCCAAATTTCAGCTTCAGCAGGAGCCAAAGCAGTTTCTATTCGGGAAATATTTACCCCTTTTAAAAAGTAGTTTGCAAGAGCATGTATTTTTTTACCCTTCTCAAAAGGCAGTGATGAAACAGGAACATTGAGATTTGAAATATATCTGTAAAAAAACTTTCTCGGACACTGTTCGTAAGTTTTTAACATATTAGGCGAATAAATACTAAACATTTTCAACTACCCCCAACAACTGTTCAAATATAACATTTATCCCCTGCTTTTGTTCTTTATTAAAACGATTTTTTGATTTTTTACTGACTGTTATATATAATTTTTGTTTAGCTCTTGTTATAGCAACATACAAAAGCCGCAAATTTTCCGATAAAATTTCCTGCTTTAGCTCATATTCTGATTTTGGTTTATATTCAGGATTGAGTTTTTTTACTGATTCTATAAACTCAGAAGACTTCAGACTGATAGAATTTATAGTGAGCGGCAGGTTTCTTTCGGTTAATTCAGGAATAAACACAACATCAAACTCATCCCCTTTTGATTTGTGCATTGTCATAATCTGCACTTTACCTGCCAAATAAGATTTATCATCTTCATCTTCCTCAGAAAAAAACTTAAATCCGCTTAAGTTTGGTTTTTTAGATAATTCCGCAAGACGTGAAACTGCATATTCTAAAGAATTATTCCTTATGCAAATTCGTTTTATAAGAGTTGAAATCAGATGTATATTTGATTTTTCAATATCATTCTTAAAAAATCCCATACCTATTTTAACAGCCAGCTCATTCGGCGGAAGATAGCAAAGTGAAATCCAATAGTTCAAATCCCAATAAAATTGTTCTAAAACAGAATTATCAATATAATCAGCATTAATCTGAATAAACGGATTTTCATATTTTCTTATTTCATTATCCAACCCCCGTTTATAAAATCCCGAATCTGCAAGTATTTCGTAATTGGAGGCTATAACTTCATTATCAAAAGGAGATAGAACCATTTTTAATACCGCAAATATAACCCTAAAAATAGACTTCTGTTCAAGACACTGATTTCTTGTAATAACTTTTAAGCCACTGTTTTCAATCAAATTCTGCCAGGAAGCAACCTGAAAATTATTTCTCAATAATACACCAACAGTATAATCAGGATGCTTTGATAGGATTTCTGTTATTGATTTTAAAACATAATTTTTTTCATCAATAACAGACTCAAAAATCATCGGAGTAACAGCATTTACGCTTTGCGGATTTTTACCCTCAACAGGCTGCATATACATTTTGAAAAATGAATTCTTGCTCTCGGAATTTAAAGAAGCCTTTTCCACCAACTTATTTGCTAACGTCCAAACATCTTTTGTACATCGCTGAGAACAATTCATTGAAACATTATTATTTTCCGTAATGAAATTTCTAAACCCCTCAACATCAGCATTTGAAAATGTTGCTGTGATTGATTGGTTAACATCTCCGCATCTTATAATATTTTTATGCTTTCCTGATAGTAGAGAAATCAATTCCTGCTGAACAGAAGAAGAATCTTGAGCCTCATCTTCGATAATATACTCACAAATATTTTGATAATGAGCCAAAATATCAGGATTTTCCTTCAAGATTTTTACAGAGCCTGTCAGCATATCATCATAGTCAATTAGATTGTACTCTTTTAAGTTATCTGTATACGCATCATAAAAGGCTTTAAACTTCTTCAATTTAATATCAGAAATTGAAGACTCAAAACTGCCTCCGCCAATTTTAAAAACAGAAACTGCTCTGTCAAATTCTTCAGCAGTTTTAGATTCTATTTTCAATTTAGAAGAAATTTCACGCAAAATTCTGCCCCTTTGGGAATCATCACAAATTTCAAAATCAGAAGATAAGCCCAGTTTCTCGTAATTTCCGTTTTCTTTCAATATTCGTAATGCAAGTCCATGGATTGTACTTATATTCGGAAGTTTAGAAGAATTTTTGCGAACGTTTTTAATTCTTTCTCTAAAATTTCTTGCAGCTGAATCCATATAAGTTAAAACAAAAATATTTTCAGGATTTATTCCCCTTTCAAGTAAATTGATAATTAAAGCAAGCAATATAGTTGTTTTACCAGCACCAGGCACTGCAGAAATTCCCATATAACCGTTTTTATAATCTAAAACCGGTTTTTGATCCGGACGAGGTACAATTTTAAATTGCGGCTTATCATCCTCTTTATTTTTTTCATCCTGAGAATGCACAATAATATAAGGTTCAATACCGCCGTAATTTTCAATACCGTTAGAATCAAATAAACTTGAATAACAATAAATCTTATCTGAAGCGCACAAGGTAAGTTTCCTTAAAACTCTGGCGGTTTTATCTTTTGATAAATTTATATTATCTTCAATAGTATAATCAGGTTTATCCCAATCTTTTTGGAAAACCCAAGCATTATATAAAGGTCCCGTATCAGATTTTATCCATTCTGAGCTTGATATATCAAGCCAAATTTGATATTTTGTTTTAATATGATTATCTATTATCTTTTGCGGAGTTGAAACAACAAGATCATTTTTTTTAATTTCTAATACTGAATAAGGATTTTCAGCAATAATAGAATTTTCTATCTGCAAAATAATTTCGGATTTCCTGCGATTAAAATTTTGTCCGAATATATTTTCAAAATCAACAATTTCTTTTACAAAGAAATTAAATTTATTTAACTCAGAAGATTTTATTACTCCCAAAGAAGATAGTTCCTTATATATTAAAATAATTTGCTCAGACAACTTTTCTTCAGAAACAGCTAATCTTTCAACAAGCGTTAAAAATTTGCAGTATTTTTCTGTATAAGTTTCATCCTTAAATTCATAAGGAATAAGTTCTTTAGAAGTATTAAATTCTGAAAGAATCTCCGCACAGTATTTCAATGGGATTTGCAAAAATTCTGACAAAATAACTCTGATATCAAACTCGGATAATGAATTTTTTAATTCGGTATTTAATTTCAAAACAGTTATGGCAGCTTGTACAAGCCTGTTTTGAATAAGTTTTTCACTCCCTGATAAATATAGTAAGTTGACGTTTGCTTTTAAATTTTCTCTCAGTGTAAATTTCAGCATATCATCTACAACAGGAGATATAACAGCAATTTCACAAGGAAGCACCTTGTTTTTTAGAAGGTTAATTATTTTATCCAATGCTGCATCAGCCATATTTGAACGTTTTGAATAAGAGTCATACTCAAATATATTTAAGATATTATTTTCATCATAACAGGAATTTTTATAAAGATTTAAAGCATCAACCGAACTCGAATCCTCAAGTTTTATAATCTGAGAATTTTTAAATATACTCTTTAGCTTTTCGAAATTATTTTTATCAGCACTTAAATAACCGCACCTGCTTGAACCTAAAGGATCTACTGCAATATAAACATCTTTTAGCTGTTTTGATAAATACTCAATAAAATCGATACAAATAGGAGTGCATTCATCAGCATCATCAACAAGTAAATACTTAATATTTTTAAAATAATCAGTATTTTTATATATAAAATTGAACATTAAACACTGGCGTAAATAGTCAAAATCTCTTAATTCAAGCGTTTTTTTCAAAAACTTCTTAATTACGAGACTCGCATCCTCAGAAAATCCTTCTTTTAAAATTTCCGCCCTTTTATTTATTTCACTTTGAGTAAGGTTATTCTGAACTATCAGAGAATATCTTCTGAAAATTTGATGTAATAATGACATTCTCGAATTATATCCTCTGAATTTAACTTCATTTAGGATATCTTTTAATATAAACTGAGAAACCTCTAAACCGGCTAAATTAGGTAAAATAACAGGATTATCAAAAATATTTCTATCTTCTAAAAAAGCCCAATTATCCGAAACTGCGTTATAAACAAGAGAGTAGAACGAATAGACCTGCAACTTTTCAATACAAGATACTTCAATTTTCTTAAAAACTTCATCTATAAAAGAATTTTTTAAAGTAGAATTTTGTACTATAACCAAAATTTCAGAAGTCTTAACACCATTGTTTATAAGCTCAGAATATTTTTCAATCAAAAATTCTGTTTTATTTGAGGTTATGCTGCCGTCAATTAACAAATTCAATACTCCTTATAACGTATTTTATCATAAAATTTCGCCAAAACTACATTATTGAAATGATTGTCTAATATTCAAAAATGCACTATCATTTGAATATCGAAAATAAAAAAGTGTCATACAAACAATCAATCAACGGAGGGAAAAAGATCATGGCAACAAAAAAATCAAACTTAACTTTAGAAGAACAAATCGGATTTTCAGCAGGAGAAATCTACAACTACCTACACACTAACGGTACAACTTCTTTTGCTAAAATGAAAAAAGAATTAGATCTAAAAGGCAACTTTGCAGATTTAGGTTTAGGCTGGTTAGCTAGAGAAAACAAAGTTGAAATTTCTCAAAAAGGACCTGCTGTTAAAGTAAGCTTAAAATAAGATTATAGTTGAATATAACTTATAATTGGTAAAAAGATATTACATTTTTGTAATATCTTTTTTTATTTTAGCACTTTTTCGCGAAAAAAATTTTTAATAAGAATACAGGGGAAATAAGGAAAACTATGGGGATATTACCAAAAATCATCAAAGGTGCGAAAACAATAATACATTCAGACACCTTGAAATATGTAACAGCACCGCTGAAAAAAGAACCGGCATTGCTATCTTTTGCACCAAAAGGCGAGGTTGTATATAAAATCGGACAAAGCGGCGTAAGACAATTCCGGATAAAGCCTGATATTACAATGCCTGTCAGACCGGAAACTCTTCATTTTAATAGACCTGCTTTTCCAATACAGGGTAAATTATTAACCGACGGGAACGAACTTCAACTGGGAGAACTCGGTAATATTTCACTACGCTTGGCAGATAAATATAAAAAAGCCGAAACTGCAGCAGCAAAAGAAATTAGAGAAGTATTTGAAGGATTTGATTTTGCAGTAAGAGCAAAAGGTGCAAATTCTGTATACTCAAAACTTAAGCGAATGATTCCGAAGTTAAATAAAACAGTAAAAACTGATGAAGATGCCCGCCAAATTATACAAGATGCCATAGGCGGAAGAATACAATTAAAAGATTTAACACAAAAAGACATATTAGAAACTCTCAATACAATAAAAATAGAGGGTAAAAATCTTACTACAGCTGAAAAAAATCTTGTTCAAAGATTATTCAAAGGGGAAAAACTGGCAGCAGCAGAAATGGAAACAGCTCAAAAACTTGCACAACCTGTTAAAATTGCACTGGCAGAAAAACAAACAGAACCTGTTGTCAAACAATTTATACTTTCAAATTTAAAAGATGCATTAAATAGAAATATAACGACCTTTGAAAAACTTGAAAAAGCAGGTATCAGCAAAGATATTATACAAGAATTGAAAACTAATCCGAATGTCAAACCGCTCAGAATGACAGAAATAAATAATTATAAAGGTCAAAACGGAGTAGCATATTTTTCTGACAGACAAATTCGTGAATTTGAAAAAATGCAGTTTGCAACAGGAGAAAAAATTGATATTATAACCTGTTCTGAAAATATAGACTTATCAAAATACGGAATTGAAGAACTTCCAAAAAATGCTCAGGATGCAATAAAAGCTTCCGGCTACACAACAGGGCAAATAAATGTCATTCTAAGCGACGGTTCATTAGCCGAAATACAAATAAGAGGATCCGGCAATTTCGCAGAATACGAACACCTTGCATACGATGCCACACTTGAGAAAAATACACTCGGCGAAATATTTAACGATTTCAAAGCCGCAATAAAACAGATATCGAAAAAAGATATGCCTGAATATAATAAATACAAAAGTGACTGTTACGATTATTACAGAGATTTGGAACTCGGTATAATAAGACCGAAACCCAAACTACCTGAAAAATTCGACAAAATATTGTCTGAAGAAAGTATGAAGCACTTGCATGATTTGAATGAGGCAGATCAAGCAGAAAAAATGAAAGGTTTTATTCCGCATATAGAAGCGGATACCGCAGGAACAGAATTTATAATATAGACTAACAGAGGTGAATATGATAAAATTTAATCAGGTAAAAATTTTCAAACATTCAACTGACAAAATTAGCAAAAAATATATGGATAGTATTAAAGATTTAGATTCATTACTAAAAAAAATAAAAACCCGTGCAGAATTTGAAATTTCTGACACTCATTATTACAGACCAATAAACGAGGGGCTGTATTCAAAAAATAAAAAATTACCGTACAAAGGTGCTGCATTAACAATTTCTCAAGACGAAACAAATAAAGCTCAGCACATGATTGAAATTTCACTGCTCCACCCGTCAATGGCAACTGAAATTAAAAGACCGCTTGCACTGGGAAATAAAAAAGAAATTCTTGAATATTTAAATAACAGCAATACTCTAAACAATATCAAAAATGATATTTCAGAAATAGCTAAAAAACTTTCTGCATTATAAATATAATTAAGAAATAATTAAAAAATCAAAAAAGTCTCCTATTTTATATTATCATTAGAGTAGGAGATTTTGAAATTATGAAGTACAAAGATTACTATGAAACATTAGGTGTAAAACGTGATGCAACAGAAGCTGAAATAAAATCAGCCTACAGAAAACTTGCACGTAAATACCACCCCGATGTAAATAAAACAAAAGAAGCGGAAGAAAAATTCAAAGAAATAAATGAAGCCTATGAAGTTTTAGGAGATAAACAAAAACGTCAAAGATACGACAGCTTAGGTTCAGGCTGGCAAGGCGGAGCAGATTACACCCCGCCACCAGGATTTGAACACTTTAACTTTGGCGGAGGTCAAGGCGGATCTTATCAGTTCAACTTTAACGGACAAGATATGGGCGGATTTTCGGACTTTTTCAGTTCATTATTCGGTGATATGATGGGAGCCGGAGCATCTTCAAGAAATTCCAGAGGCGGATTTTCAGGTTTTGATTTTGGCGACTTCGGAGATATGGGCCAGCAGGCATATTCAAGACAAACCTATACAAACCCGAGATCATCAAGAACAGCTTCCGCTAAAAAATCTGAAGATCTGGATATTACAAAAACATTAAATGTAACTGCAAAAGACTTATTTTCAGATACCCCGATAACCGTAAGATTTAATGATATGAGAAAATGCACTCAATGCCCCGGAGGCGGAGGGTATTGCAGTGCCTGCGGAGGAACGGGGATTATAAATGAAAATAAATCAATAAAAGTCAAACTTCCAAAAGAAATAAAAGAAGGACAAAGAGTAAGACTCAAAGGCGAAGGCAAAACTGATGCCTACGGACAAAAGGGAGATTTATACCTCGTAATAACCCCCAAAGATCCGGAATATGAAATCAAAGGTTCAGACCTGACTAAAGAAGTTGAAATAACTCCTCCTGAAGCCGTTTTAGGATGTAAAAAAGATATTGAAACTTTGCATGGAACAATAGGGATAAAAATTCCTCCAATGACTTCAAGCGGGAAAACCTTAAGATTGAAAAATCTCGGACTTCCGAAAAAATCCGGAGGATACGGAAATCTTAACGCTAAAGTAAAAATTGTTCTTCCTGCAAAATTATCCCAGAAACAAATAGATTTATATAAACAACTATTATAATAACCAAACTCCGAAATTAACCGATAAATTGAATATTCAATTTATCGGTTTTATTTTAAAACAAACTTCAAACCAATTCCTTTAAATCAATTTTATAACCGAGAATATCAAAAATTAAAACTGCTTCATTAAATTTCAATCTGTTATTCTGCAATTTAGCACGCAGATTAAAACGGGTATATTGTTTCCCCGATAATTCAGACATTCTTCGTGCCAATTCCGCAATGGTAATTTTATTACGGTATAATAGCAGCCTCAGCACTTCGTTTAAGTCAGTTTTATAATCAATATCAATATTTATCCCCATATAAATATTCTAGATTACTTTGAAAATTATTGACACTATGACGACTATTTGTTATTTTGTTAATATATATTTAACAAAGTAACAAATAGTTTGATTTATATTACATTTTATGAAGGGAAACTAATGAAAGAATTGCAACAAGCATTCACTCTTGCGGAAGTTCTTATAACTCTCGGAATTATAGGAATTGTTGCAGCCATGACAATTCCGAATCTTATGACAAAATACTATGAAAAAAGAACCGTAAACCAGCTAAAAGAAACTCAATCCATAATTGCACAAGCAGTAAGAATGAGCGAAGAAGAATACGGAGATGCCTCGAGCTGGACAAACGAATACTGGACTAAAAAAGGTGCCGAAGAAATTGCTGAAAAATTAAAATATTCACTCAAAATTGCGACAGACTGCGGAACCTCGGATCCCCAAAATGCTTGTATAAAAAAAACATATCTACGCTTGAACGGTCAAAACCATGACATAAATTATGCAACAGACAACAGATACTACAAAGTTGTACTGCTCAACGGTACCGCAGTATGGTGGAAAGCTACGGATAATGCAGAAAGAAGAAGCGGCTCATATATAGCATTTTGCATAGACACAAATGGAGCAAATCCACCTAATACATGGGGAAAAGATTTATTCGAATTTTCTTATGAAAACGGAGGTATAAGACCATTAGGGGCACCAAATTCTTATTACCCGTACAAAACTCACTGCATTCCGAAAAATTCAACCGGGTACGGCTGTGCGTACTGGGTTTTGACAACTCAGAATATGAGTTATCTGCATTAGCACTTTCAAATAAATATTATACAGATTTCAAGAAACTACAAATAGCAAAACAATTGTAATTTATCTAAATATACCATTGACAAAAGCTTTATATGCGTGAAAAAATAGAGTATATTTCGGGGGATATTATGGTAAAAGAAACGTATTTGCATGATAAACATGTTGCACTCGGAGCTAAAATGGTCGATTTTGCAGGCTGGCACATGCCTGTACAATATACGTCTATTATTGAAGAGCATAAAACAGTAAGAGAAGCGGTAGGTTTATTTGATGTTTCTCATATGGGAGAAGTTTTTGTATCAGGAAAAGATGCAACTGCATTTCTAAATAAAATAGTTCCGCAAGATATTGAAAAGCTCGATTATGAAAAAGCTGTTTACTGCCAATTACCAAACAAAAACGGTGGATTGATAGACGATTTAATAATTTATAAATTAGGGATAAATAATTATCTTGTTATCTGCAATGCGTCCCGCCTTGATGAAGATTTAAACTGGATGGTCAGAAATAAAAGAGGAATGGAAGTCAAAATAGATAATTTATCTCACAATTATTCACTTTTAGCAATTCAGGGGCCAAAAGCAATAGATTTAGTACGAAAAATGGGATATAACCTTGAACATCAAATATCTTTTACTATAAAACCTGCAATTATAGAAGGAATAAAGCTTTTGATTTCCCGCACAGGATATACCGGAGAGGACGGATTTGAACTTCTTGTAGAAAATGAACATTCAGAATTTCTCTGGGATAAAATCCTTGAACAGGGGCTGGAATTCGGAATAAAACCTATCGGATTGGGAGCAAGGGACACCTTGAGATTAGAAGCAGCACTCCACCTTTACGGTAATGACCTTGATGAAAATACAACCCCTGTTGAAGCAGGCTTATCCTGGTCAATTCCAAAAGACAAAAAAGAATACTATAACGGGAAAGAAGTAATAATGGAGCAAATTCA
This sequence comes from Candidatus Gastranaerophilales bacterium, assembly GCA_944324395.1. Classification (GTDB taxonomy): domain Bacteria; phylum Cyanobacteriota; class Vampirovibrionia; order Gastranaerophilales; family Gastranaerophilaceae; genus Zag111. The sequence continues at coordinate 46,143 of CALUWC010000006.1, forward strand.
AAACGGCCCCAAAAAGAAATTGGTAGGACTAGAAATGCTCGATCGTAACATTGCACGCCATGGATACGATGTATATTATAACGGAGAAATTGCAGGCATTATCACAAGCGGCGGAGTTTCACCCACAACAGGCAAGCATATTGCTCTTGCCTATGTTAAAAACTTGAAAGAGATTTGCACAGGAACAACCGTTCAAGTTATGATTAGAGAAAAACTGCACAGTGCTAAGATTGTTAAACGTCCGTTTATAGAAAAACGAAATAAGGTAAAGTAATATAATTATAAAGATATGAAAAGGAGAATATAATGAGTTTTACTGATGAAATGTTATGTACAAAATCTCACGAATATATTGTAAAACAAGCTGAAAATTGCTATATTATAGGATTAACAGATTATGCAATAGAACAATTGGGAGATATAGTATTTTTAGAATTACCTGCAGTTAATGATGAGTTTTCTAAAGGCGACACTTTTGCCAATATTGAATCTGTTAAAGCAGCTTCAGAAATCTATATGCCAATCAGCGGAAAAGTTATCGAAATAAATGAAAAACTTATTGATTCCCCTGAAATGCTCAATGAAGATTGCTTCGAAAACGGCTGGCTGATAAAAGTTGAACATACCGCAGGAAACAATGAATTGGAAGATTTGATGTCTTACACTGATTATAAAGAAGAATTGGAATAATATGAAGAATTTTTTAGTACACAATGAAGAAACTATAAAGCAAATGTGCCAGAATATCGGCATAAGTAATATTGAAGAATTATTTAAACAAATTCCGCCTCAAGTAAGATCCAACGGGTTAAATCTGCCCGGAGGATTAAGTGAAATGGAAACTCAGCGGACAATAAAAAATCTTGCAAAAGAAAACCAAGCCGATTACACCAGTTTTTTAGGCGGAGGAATCTACAACAAATTTATACCCGCCTGCATAGAACAAGTTGCAAACCGTTTTGAATTTAATACAGCATACACCCCCTACCAGCCTGAAATATCTCAAGGGACACTTCAGGTTATGTACGAATTTCAAACAATGATATGCCGCCTAACCGGAATGGACGTTGCAAACGCTACCGTATATGATGGAGGAACCGCTTGTGCCGAAAGTATTTTAATGGCTTGCAGAATTTCTAAAAAATACAAAGTTTGTGTAATGAATTCTCTAAATCCTGAATACAAAAAGGTCATAACAACTTATACAAACGCACAAAATATTCAAGTTGACTGGGTAGATGAAATCCCTGAAGATACCGCAGATTATGCCTGCACATTAGTACAAATTCCGGATTATTACGGAGAAATTATTCAGCCAAAAGAAGTTAAATGCTTATCTGTAATCTGCTGCGACCCTTCAACACTTTCTATACTGAAACCGCCTTCTGAATATGGTGCTGATATTGTGGCAGGAGACATTCAAACACTCGGTATTCCTATGAATTTCGGAGGACCCACAGCAGGATTTATGGCATGTCGTGAAAAATACCTCAGACAAATGCCGGGACGGCTTGCAGGAAGAACCGTCGATAAAGAGGGGAAACAAGCATTCTGCCTGACAATTCAAACAAGAGAACAGCATATAAAAAGAGAGAAAGCAACAAGCAACATCTGTTCCAATCAAGCATTGATTGCTCTTTGTGCAACATTATACTTATCGGTTTTAGGCGAAAAAGGTTTTAAACAGGCGGGATACCTGTCTGCCAAAAATGCACATCTGTTATCTGACAAATTAAAAGAAAAAGGTATAAAAACTCTTAACAAAAATTTCTTCAATGAATTTACTATAGAAGTTCCTGATTCTGATGAATTTTTGTCAAAATTAAAAGAGAAAAAAATCTTAGGCGGAATAAAAATTGACAAAAACAAAATTCTTGTTGCTGCAACAGAAATGAATACAATAGAAGAAATTGAGCGGTATATTGCCGCAATATAATAAAAAGGAGAAAAAATGAAACGACGTATTCTAATATTTACACTTTTAATATGTACCATTTCCGTATCAATGCCTGTAAATGCTGCAAGCAAAGCAGGAGGTTATTGCTGTCAGGATGATAAAGGCTGGAAATGCATTGGAAAAGGAAGAACCCCCGCTGACTATTGTGAACAATTCAAAAGATCAAATAAGGAAACCGGATATGTAGAACTTAAAGTAAGAGAAAAACGATATAAAGAATGTGTAACTTCGCTACAAAATTTGCTAAAAAACGGACAGTGTATTTCGACTGAAGATCCTAAAGAAGTGGCAGATTATATTACAGGCAGAAAAAACCTGAAAGACAATCCTCCATCACTAAATATTGAAGGAGAAAAATAGATATGAAATATCTCAAATTATTCTTAATTGCAGGAATTATATTTATAACGACATCAGCAGCTTCAGCTAAACAATACACATATTATATGTGCGGATATGAAACATATACTCCTGAAATGAAGGTCTTTGATTATTGCCAGACTATTTCTTATGGTGATACGAGAAATATGAAAGAATGCACGCAAAAATGGTTTCCAAGAATTGAACAATTGTATAACGCAGGAAAATGTAAAGAAGTAACCTACAATACTGACAATTGCCTGAAAAGGAACAATAAAAGATTGAACTTCATATCTCGAAGAAAATGTGAAATCCGAGAAGGAAACAAAGCTCGAGCTGCGATAATTGAAAAATATAAAAAAGAATTAGAAAAGCAGAACAAAATAATCCATAAAGAAATTTATGATAAATAAACATTACCCTTCACTTTTCTGCTTTTTAAGGTATAATTTAGATACGAGAGTTTAATATTTTTTGAAAGGTTATTTTTATTATGAACAAAAGTCAATCAATGGGTATGTATGTAATATTAGCTATTGTTGTTCTTGTCTTTATTTCCACAATATTTATGACAGGACCTTCAACCAGCACTACAGAAATTTCATATACTAATTTTTTACAAAAATTAGCCAATAAAGAATTTGCAAAAATAGAAAAATACGACGAAATGATTATTGCAATTCCGAAAGATCAGCCTGCTTTACAAGAGACGAAATCAAAGGAAAATAAAAATACTGTTTCCCCGTTTCTGACTCCTGAAAATAAAAATATGCAGGCTCCGTTATACCAATTTAAAGTTCAAATTTCTGCAAACGACCCTGAATTGATGGATAAATTGAACGCATCAGGTGCAGATATTACTGTAAAAAAAGCTCCTGAAACAAACCAGCTTGCAGGAAATATCGGGACATTTATAATTGTTTTGTTTGCTGTTATTTCTCTTGGTTTGATGATAAAAGCAATTCAAGCGGGCGGATCTCAGGCAATGTCGTTTGGAAAAAGTAAAGCGAAAATGCTTTTAGACTCAAAAGTTAAAACAACATTTAATGATGTTGCAGGTATTGACGAAGAGAAAAAAGAACTTGAAGAAATCGTTGACTTTTTGAAAAACGGCGAAAAATATATGAAGTTAGGAGCAAAAATTCCAAAAGGTGTACTTCTTGTAGGGCCTCCCGGAACAGGTAAAACATTGATGGCAAAAGCTGTGGCAGGCGAAGCAAGTGTACCGTTCTTCTCAATTTCAGGCTCTGATTTTGTCGAAATGTTTGTCGGTGTCGGAGCCAGTCGTGTAAGAGATTTGTTTGAACAAGCTAAAAAACATCAGCCTTGTATTATATTTATTGATGAAATTGATGCTGTAGGCCGTCAGCGTGGAGCAGGATTAGGCGGCGGACATGATGAACGAGAACAAACACTTAACCAGTTGCTAGTCGAAATGGACGGTTTTGACGTTAACACTAACATTATTGTAATTGCTGCAACTAACAGACCGGATATTTTAGATAACGCTCTACTAAGACCGGGGAGATTTGATAGACAAATATATATCAATGCTCCTGATGTTAAAGGCAGAGAACAAATTTTAGAAGTTCACGCAAGAAATAAAAAATTAGATAAGGATGTAGACCTTAAAGTTTTAGCAAAAAGAACTCCCGGCTTTACCGGTGCCGATTTACAAAATCTGTTAAATGAATCTGCACTTCTTGCTGCCAGAAACGGCGAAAATAAAATTACAATGGCAGATATCGATTGTTCAATCGACAGAGTAATCGCTGGTATAGAAAAACGAAGCAAAGTTCTGACTGATGCTGATAAAGAATTGACTTCATACCACGAAGTAGGACACGCTCTGATTGATAAATTACTTCCTGAAGCTAACGAACTTCATAAGGTTTCTATTATACCAAGAGGTATGGCTTTAGGTGTAACATGGACAAGACCCAAAGACGAAAGTGTCCACGTAAGCAAAGCAAAATTACTGGCTAAAATTGCAGTATCCCTGGGCGGACGTGCGGCAGAAGAAATTGTCTACGGCAAAGATAACGTAAGTACAGGTGCCTCTCAAGATCTTATAAATGTAACGGATATCGCAAGAAAAATGGTTACAGCCTGGGGTATGTCAGAAAAATTAGGACCGATGGCATACGGTAAAAATCAGGAAAATGTCTTTATGGGCAGAGATTTCGGACACCAGAGAGATTATTCCGATCAGGTTGCTTTTGAAATAGATGAAGAAATTAAAAGAATTGTTGAAGAAAGATATGAACTAGCTAAACGTCTTTTAACCGAAAACAGAGATATGCTTGAGGAAATTTCAAAAGAACTGCTTGATAAAGAAACTATTGATGATAAAGAATTTGAACAAATTATGGATAGAGTAAAAAGTGCAAGACAAGTTTAAAATCACCAAAAATTCAAAACTTTTTGCGTTGTTATTAAACATATTCAATCCGAAGGAAAATTTTGAAATATCAAAAAACTATTTCAAATCCGAAAATCCTTCGGATTTGATAAATATTGCACAAAAAACAGACTGCGATATTTTAGCATTAAGATTTAATATACTGGAAGAAGAACAAATTCCACAAGCCGTTAACCTTCTGCACAAAATACTGCCCTCAATCTTCAAACCTCTTATGATATGCGGAACAGGTGATGACGAGTTAGATAAAAAACTACTGCCAGAACTAATCAATAATCTTGATAGAAATGAGTGCATAATTTCTTATGCAAATGAAGCGACTTACAAAAATATTGTACCGGAAGTAATAAAAAATGATCATTATTTGGTGTTAAAAAGCCCGATAGACATTAATCTAGCAAAAGAATTAAATATCTTATCTTCAGATTTAGGACTGGCACTTGACAGAATTATAATCAATACTGATATAGGCGGTCTAGGCTACGGCTATGAATACGGGTTCAGCATTATGGAAAAAATAAACCTTGAAAATGATAAGTACCTGAACCTTCCAATAATATCTGATGCTTCAACAGAGGCATTACAAACCAAAGAAGCAAAATCAAATGACTACTCAAAAAGCTGGGGGAATATTGAAAAAAGAGCAAGAATGATTGAACTAAGTGCCTCTGCAGGAGTTATATCAGCCGGAGCTAATATAATAACACTTAATATTCCGGAAAATATTTCTATAGTGAAAGGTTTGGTATAAAAATGGAAATGACAGGACTTCAAATCTTCAAATACCTGCCCGGTGCTAAAAAAACAGAAAAAGCCAACTGTAAAGAGTGCGGCTGTCCTACATGTATGGCTTATGCTTTGAAACTTGCAAAACAGAATATAGAATTATCTAAATGCCCCTATATAAATGATGAACTGAAAGAAAAATATCTTCACAGCATAAAACACCCGCAAAAAACCATTGAAATAAAAGGATTGAAAATCGGCGGAGAAAATGTGCTGCACAGACACGAAAAAACATTTCTAAACAGAACAACACTTGCGATTATAATTGATTGTACAAACCCCGACTATCAACATATTATAAAAAGAATCAATGAATTTGAAATAAAAGGCGTTAATGAATTATTCCATATTGATTTGATTATATTGAAAAATTTCAATAACAACAAACCTCTTGTATCTAACGTTCCTTTTATTACTTTTGAAGAATTTGAAAATTACAAATTCATAAAAATATATGACAAAGATTTTAATCAAACAAAAACACAATTGATAGAAATACGTAAAAAAGCAATTTTAGAAAAAGATGAAAAATATTCAGATCCGGTCTGTGTTTTTATGAACAAACAAGATGACACCTATTCATCCTGTGCCAAAGCAAGTTACTATATATGCAAATACGCAAATATGATAGTTTTTGAAAACTTTGATGAAGCAATGTTTTCAACCATTGTCAGATTAAGAGAAAATATATATACAGATCCGCAAAAACCTCTGCAAGTGGAATCCAATCTTTATGAATTTAATAATCCGGATAAAAATTCTATAGTATTTTTAACAACAAATTTTGCACTAACATTTTTTGCAGTTGCAAACGAACTTGAAAATCTGCCTGTTCCCTCATTTCTTATAGTAATTCCGGCAGAAGGAATGAGCGTATTAACAGCCTGGTCTGCAGAAAAATTTACAGCACAAATTGTTGCTAATACCTTGAAAAATCTCGATATAAGAAACAGACTAAATACAAGAACAATTATCATTCCGGGTCTGCTTTCTCATACTATAGAAGAGCTGACAGAAGCTGTTCCAGATTTTAAATTTGTTGTCGGAACAAACGAAGCTTCTGCTATAAAAGATTTTGTAAAAAATTTACAGCTATAACAGTTCATGAATAATCAACACAACTGTTTCTCCAGGCTTTAAAGTCAAAGAAACCTTGCCCTTTTTAGTATCAGGCATATCAGAAATTTTGATAGGAAGCACATTCTGTTTTTTAGGATTAAATTTCGGAACTTTGACAGTAACCTTTACCGGTTCGTCAAAATTCAAATTCCCTATAGTCACAACTCTTTTTATATTATTAGCAAAAGAATATGCAAAAACTTTTTGATTATTAGTTTTTAATGGTGTAAAAGTATCTTCATTTAAGACCGGTAAAATACTCTTTTTAACATTGTTGCCTAATAGAAAATTATTTTTAATTTCAACATTTCTGCCGCCGGGTTTTCTTGAAAAATTAAAAATATCAATCTTCCCCCGATGAGTAAAATACATATCATCGTCAGTTGAGGTTTCGTCAGCTAATTTGTTACCTTTACGGTAATAATAATCATCACCTGTCTGGAAACCGTCTACAAAATAAGAATTAACCGGCAATGTAGCATTAAGCCAAATCATCATATCACTAAGATTTTGCCCTTTTAACAGTATCGGACTAACCTCATCATGAGTAGTAAAACTGCCAATTACACTTTTTTTATCCTGAAATTTTTTAGTATTATTTAAAGTTGCAGAGATTTGTGAATAAAGTTCTTTAGCATTTTTCCAGTCTTTTATGTTAAAAAAAGAGCCGTAATAACCGTCAAAACCTGCTTCTAATAACTTATTGTACGGAGTAAAAACAGCATACGGGGAAATTGCATCATGCCATGATTCTGAAGATTCAGCCAGCCATAAAAATTCAGGATCCTTTTCTCTTGAATATGTAATCAATTCTTTCCAAAAAGCTGCAGTTTTTGAATGTGCAACATCTGCTCTAATGCCGTCTACACCCAGACTCATCATATATTTGACAAAATCTTTATATAGAGAATATACATTTGTATCAATTTTTTCTTCGGTACCGACAGACAGCAATCTTACATCTGTCCAATCAGAAGGGACAACAGGCTCCCCGCCGGGGGTGCTTACAAACAAATCAGGTCTTTGCAAATACAGATCATAAGATGCACATGCAGGAACATCAACAATTACCCTGATATCTCTTTTATGAGCCTCTTCAATAAACAATTTTGCCTGTTCTTCTAATGACAATTTAGAATCTTTATCGTACAAATCCTCACTGATAGTATCGAATGCAGCAGCAGAATATAAACTGCCTGCAGTACCAAGAGCTTTCAGCTTACCTGTAGGTGTAATAGGCAAAATATGGATAGTATTAATTCCAAGATTTTTTAACTCATCTAATCTATCAATAGCATTAAGGAATGTACCTTTCTTTTCACCCATTTTTTCTTGAATAAAGCCATCCCCATTAATATCGTTGGAATTAAAAGATCTAATATTAATTTCCATAATAACTGCATCATTATTTAAAAATTTTGAACGCAAGTCATTATGCCATGTGTCTTCTATAGAATAAGCACTTAAACATGAAAAACCAAAAAGAACTGCTACAGATAAAAGTCTGCCAAATATTTTCATAAACACTCCTACAAATTTCTTTTACAGCTTTATTGTTCAGGAATAAATAATTCCTGCCCGATATTTATTCTGTCTAAAGATTCCAGATTATTAACTTTCCTTACTAATTCGGCTTTTTCAGGAGAAAAAGAACCATAATAATGTTTCAATATACTTTCACCGGTATCTCCAGATTTAACAATGTATTTTTTCATTTTTGATTTATCCAAATTAGCAGCCGGCTGAGACACAGCAGAGTCAACAGTATTAGTTTCCTGCTCTAAAACAGTATTATTTTGAACCGGAGGAACAACTTCATCTTCAGACGGTACAGTAACTTTGGCTTCTACTATATCCTGAGCTGATTCGGCTTGCTGCTCCAAAGTTGCAGGCTTATGAGATACAGCCGCAGAATTAAAAACTAATTTGCCGGATTTTGCATAATAAAAGCCGGTTACAAAAGTCAAACCCAAACTTACAACAACACCGATTAAAAACCCCAATATAATATATGCAGTCGGAGAATTTGTATTGAACTGAGTAGCTTTGAAATTCTGCCACAACAAATCAATTTCCTGAGCTTTACTTCCGTTATCTGAATCTGAAGGTGCTTCATAATCAACAGGTCTTATATATTCCCCCATATCATTCTCATCATCTTGCTGTCTTACCAGATTTTCAATAACTTCCATACTTTCTCTTGATAATGTAGATCTTCTTATTGTCGAACTTTTCATAACTACCTCACTACCCTGTCTTAATAATTAAAATATTAGCACGAGAAAAGCCAATATTCAAGCATTTATAAAAAGGACTTATAAAGAGATAAAAGCAAAAAATATCCGGCAGAAATAAAAACTGCCGGATTAAATTTATTCGCTAAGCAAAAATTACTTAACAAGTTCTTTGAATTTTTTACCTGCTGAAAATGCTGGAACAGTTTTAGCAGCGATTTTCAAAGTAGCACCAGTTTGAGGGTTTCTGCCAGTTCTAGCAGCTCTTTTACGAGCTTCGAAAGTACCGAAACCAACTAATGTAACTTTTTTGCCTTTAGAAACTGTTTTTTGAATAGTTTCTAATGTAGCTGATAAAATGTCAGCAGTTGCTTTTTGAGAAACTTTTGCTTTTTTAGATACTTCTTTTACTAATTCTTCTTTGTTCATTATGAACCTCCTTCTTCCTTTTACCACGGAGAGAATAACCATTTCCCGCAGCTTATGTAATCGACAAATTTATTATAACATTTTTTTTAAGACTGTCAAGGGTTTTAGATATTAATTTTCTATGAAATCTAATCATAACAGATATCTTAAAGGATATAACCCGTAAAAGTCAATCATATCAATAATTAAGAGTCTTGATTAAGCTTGGCAAATTTTACATTCTGATAAAAATATTGCAAAATTTGATATGCGTTATAGCCTTGTTTTGCTAAATTATTAGCACCATGCTGCGACATACCGACACCATGACCCTTTTTACCAACCTCCTCATCAAAGGAAGGTACCGAACGCAAATAAGGAGCAGAACCACCCCATATAGAAGTATTAGTCATTCCGCCTGCGGATGCAAAGTAATATGCTGAAATTATTTTCATATCATAGGTCAAAACCAGACCATGCGTTTCTTCCACAGCTTTATTAGTAATATTAGTTTCTGAAGAAGCACCGCCGTAGGCCTGATCTTCGGTATTATCTTTTAAATCGTATCCGTATTTTGCCTGTTTACCCAAATTAGCAAGAGCGAAACTTCTCGCAGCAATAGCCTGAGCCTTTAATGCTTCATACTCCCAGCTGGCAGGCATTTCGGAAGGTACAACACCTTTAATATAACTTTCCAAATCAATATCATTAATAACAGTCAATTTACCGTTATCATTTTTTACCATAAGTTTACCGCGATACCATTTACCTTTAGTACTTACATAGCCGTCTGTATCAGGTCTTAAAACAATACTGCCGGTTCCGAGAGAATAATAATGACCGCCACTATAAACAGCAATTTCATTCTTATAAGGAACAAGAGTGTAACCTTTCATAGCACTTGCGGTACAAACTGTTTTGTTTGTATTCACATCAATCATTCGGCCGTTAACATTTGTGCCGATACCTGCTTGATCAACCTGGGTCAGCAGACCTATCTTTATTGCATAGCCGGGATTTGATATAATTAAATTGATTATTAAAACTGATAATAAAACTACAATCTTCTTCATAACTTCCATTTTATCACTTTATACAAGAATGTAATAAACCAAAAGTATGATTTATCACCTCTGATATATTCTTGTATAATTCCAATAACTTCTAAATACCTTTATTACATAATTTTTTGTTTCATCATAAGGAATCTGCTCAATAAATTCATCTGTATCATTATAATTCAGAGTAGACTTCCATCTTGTAACAGACCCTATACCTCCGTTATAAGCAGCAATAGCAGATACATCTTTATTACCGAGCATTCCTCTGATTGTTGAGTAATACAAATTTCCAAGCTTTATATTTAATTCAGGATTGAATAAATAACTTGTATTAAAATTTATACCGTTTTTAGCTCCTATTTCATGAGCTGTAGCAGGCATCAATTGCATTAGACCAATAGCTCCGGCTCCGCTCTGAGCTTCAGGATTGAAATAGCTTTCTTCTCTTATTATTGCCATCATTAAAGCATCATTATTTTTGTATTGGCTTGCAAAATTCTTTACCTGCTTATAATAATTCTGCGGATAGACAAGACGCCACCTTAAATCTGATTTAACAGGCTTGACCGATAATTTTGCCATTGCATCACGAGCTATGATAGTTGAAGATGCATAATTACCCTGCTCATACTCTATCCAGCTTTTTATAAAATCATCTTTAGTATATTTTAGTATCATATCATAATCTTTAACTTCAAGAAGATTGTATAAAATCTCCTGAGGATTCGGGTATCTATACGGATAGATAACCGGTTTATAATCTAATGCAGCAGCAATTGTAGATTGATGAACTCCTTTTAAGAGCCAATATGCACGATATGCGTAATAACTGTCAGGATATTTATTTACAATATCCTGATAATAAGTTACCGCAAGAGCAGTATTATAATACTTCTGCTCGATTTTACCCGCCCAGAACAAAACTTTAGGATAATTTTCAGACTCCGGATATTTTGCCATAAAATCTTTTGCAAGATTTCTTGCCCCGGCAAAATTTTTATTATTTATTTCAAAAAATAAAATTTGCAATAAAGAATTTTCTGCATATTCGCCATTCGGGTAATTCATATATAAATCTTTATAGCAAGCATATTTTGAACCTTGCGGAGAATATGAGCATTTCAAATTCCAAATATAGTCTTTATTCTTACCCTTTGCCAGAGAAAAAAGTTTTGAAGAATATTTAAATTTATCTTTATCTTCAAATAATGATAAATAACTATCTACAGCCAGCTTATAATCATCTCTTCTGACATTATCAGAATATTTTGAAACACCTTGTTCTGTTAAAGTTTTGGTTTTATTATAGTCATGCTTTGAATATGCTGTTGCAGACTGCAGTGCCCAGCTTTCTTTTAACTGAGTTTTTTTAAATACAGTTAAAGCCTCATCATACATTTGAGCAAAATAATAAGCCCTTGCAAGAAGAACCGCATCTTGAGATTTTATATTCGGATTAAATTTTTTCCATGTATTTGCAGCATTAACAGCCAAACGTCCGTCAGGATATTTTGTCAAATATTCTCTGAAGGATTTCTCAACATTGGCAATTTTTGCTCTCGAAAAAATTTTATTTGAATATCTTATTTTTGAGGCTGTTATTTTAGCCTTATAAAATTCTGATGCAATTTTGTAATCTTCATCTGTTGTTAATTTTGAAACGGATTTAAAATACTTCAAAGCAAGATTGGGATTATTATCAAGAACAAGCTGCCCCGCAAGATATTTTGATTCAATACTTAATTTATCAGAAGGATAATTATTGAATAGCTGCTGATAGCGTCTGAGTTCAGATTTTTCATCACCTAAAGCCCTTGCACAAAGAGCCTGTCTGTATATTGCAACAGGTTTCAATTTTGACAAATAACTAATTTTTGAAAATAAATAATATGAATTTGAATAATTCCCATTTTCATAATCCCTGAGTGCTTGTTTATAAATATTAACCGTTTTAGCCTGAGGCTGGAACAATTTTGCAAAAACAAATCCGCACGACAAAAATATAACTAAAACGGATATCTTAAAAATTATACTATCTTTATTTTTGAACACATACATAACAAAAACAGTCTACCAAATTTTATTTAAAAGTAAAAATTTTTATTAATTATTTACATAGAGCTTTTATATAAACTTTTATATTTTATAATTGAGTAAACGAGAGGTAAATTATGACAAACTGGGAAAAAGGACTTATTGCAATAGCAATTAATATAATACTGGTAATTATATTATTCAAAATAATAAACTTTTTTGACAAGAAAATCAGCAACAAAATAAAAAATGAAGAATCTGATTCTCCTCTGTTAAGATTTATGCCAATAATTACCAAATTACTAAAAGCTGTAATTATATTTATAGCCTGTACCGGATTTTTACAGAGTCAGGGATATTCAATTTCTTCAATTCTGGCAGGTTTCGGAATCGGAGGTATTGCAGTCGGTATGGCAGCGAAAGATGCCCTTGCAAATATCTTTGGCAGTTTTGAAATTTTATCAGACCATGTTTATAAAATCGGAGATTACGTAAAAGTTGATAATATAGAAGGCTATGTTGAAGATATTAATATGAGATCTACAAAAATACGTGATTTAGATAATTATTTGATAAGTATTCCAAACAACCTTGCTGCAAACGCTATTATCACAAATGTTTCAAATGCTAAAAAACGTTTTATCAATGTCACTTTCGGACTTACTTACGATATATCTGATGAAAATCTAAAAAAAGCTCAAGAAATTTTAAAAGAAACCGCAATTGAACATAAAGATATCCACAATGAATTCACCGTTGCCATCCATGATTTGGGAGACAGCACAATAAATATAAGATTTAGAGGATATGTCAAAGGCGGCTCTTATGATAAATTTTTAAAAGTGCGGGGCGAATTTTTAGGGCAGATTATAGAAAAATACAGACAGGCTGATATAGATTTTGCATTTCCTACCCGCTCTGTTTATATCGAAAACGGAAATTCTAAAATTGAAAATTAAAATTATTGCATTAGGGAAAATCAAAGAAAAATTTTTAAAAGAAGGAATTGACGAATTTTTAAAACGTCTTACTCCGTATGCTTCCGTACAGATTTTAGAACTATCTCCAATAGAAATTAAAGATGAAAATTTAACCGAAAAGATTTTAACGGAAGAAGGTGCAAAAATACTTTCTCATATTAAGCCGCAGGATTTTGTAATTACTATGGAAATAAACGGAAAGCAATTTTCAAGTGAGGAATTTTCCAGAAAAATTGAACAGCTTACAAACGAAGGATATGCAGAAATTGTATTTGTCATCGGTTCATCTTGCGGAATCGGAAAAAATGTGTCGAATAGAGCTGATTTAAAAATGAGTTTATCTAAAATGACCTTTCTGCATCAATTTGCAAGACTTATTTTAACAGAACAAATCTACAGAGCATTCAAAATTATCAAAGGGGAAACCTACCATAAATAAGAGGTAAACATGTCTATAGAAAAAGTCAGAGAATATTTAAAACAATATGGCAAAGATAGTGATATAAAAGAACTTGAAACTTCAAGTGCCACAGTTGAACTTGCTGCAAATGCCCTCGGGGTTATACCTGCCAGAATTGCAAAAACTCTTTCCTTTAAAATGGATAACTCCTGTATTCTTGTAATTGCAGCAGGCGATACAAAAATAGACAACAAAAAATTTAAACAAATATTCGGTTTAAAAGCTAAAATGCTAAGCCCTGAAGAAGTTATAAATTTGACAGGACATGCAATAGGAGGAGTATGTCCGTTCGGGTTGAAAACTTCTGATATAAAAGTCTATTGCGACATTTCAATGCAGAGATTTGAAACAGTATTCCCCGCATGCGGCAGCAGTAATTCTGCAATAGAATTAACCTGCGATGAGTTATTTAATATTTCAAAAAGCCAGTCCTGGGTTGATGTTTGCAATATTAAAGAATAAACCACAAAAGTTTTTTCAAGCTGCGTAATAAAAATAGTATTATCAAAAATTTCGTTAAACATTTAGCAAGAAACCATAATAATAAGCAGTTTGATTGATATTTATTGTATAAATCTTCACAAAGTGATATAATCCTTTTGTAAATACATATACAAAAGGAGCTTTATAATGCCAAAATTTGAACTTAATCTGACTATAGAAGAACTAGAAAAAAGAACGAATAAAGATTATTTAATAACAAAAAAATTCTTAAAAGCTGATGCACCTGAATATCTAAACTTAGAAGAAGGCGATAAAAAAGCTCTTAAATATTTATGCAGAGCAGCAGAAATCTTAGAAAAAATAAATATGCAAATAGATTGCAAACACAATCTTGAAGTCAAAAAATTTTTAGAAGAAGAAATTCAAAAAGGAAACGAACAAGCAAGACTTACTAAAATTTTATTTGACGCCCAAAAAGGTGTTAATGCAATTGATACAATGTCAAGTCATATAAGACTCATTAAAGGAATAGAAGAAAAACCGGGCAAAGGGGTTTATCCGGAAGATTTGTCGAAAGAAGAATTTCATTCAATTCTTACAAAAATGATTAAAGAAGGAAAAATTAATGAAGTAAAAAATATTCTTACCCAGCGTTCAATTGTTATACGTAACGGTGATGAACTTAAAGGGATTGACTATATTGATTATTTTAAAGAAGATTTTTCCAAAATGGCTGACGAACTTGATAAGGCTTCAGAAGTTTCCACAAACTCTGATTTTAACGAATATTTAAAACTTCAAGCCAAAGCACTGAGAACAGCTGATCCAATGCTCGATGCTTATGCTGATAAAAAATGGGCAACACTTCAAGACACTCCCCTTGAATTTACGATAACAAGAGAAAACTATGAAGATGAAATGACCGGAACAATTGTTGAAAACAAAGAACTTTCAACACTGTTAAAAGCTCATAATATCTCGCCGATTCCAAAAGACTTTTTAGGCGGCAGAGTAGGAATTATAAATAAAAAAGGAACAGAAGCCTTAATGGCAATAAAAAAATATCTTCCTACACTTGCTGATAATATGCCATATAAAGATGAATATGAACAGACAATCTCAACAGACGAAGATGCAAAACAAACTATGGTTGATGTAGATATGGTTATGGCATCAGGCGATGTAGGAGAATACAGAGGTGGAATAACTTTAGCAGAAAATCTTCCAAATTCTGATAAATTATCACTGACAATAGGCGGCGGAAGACGTAATGTCTACCACAGACAAATAAGATTTATCAGTGATATGAAAAAACTGCAGGAAAGACTTGATGCGGTATTAGACCCCGAACAGCACAAATATTATCTTGATGAAGCCGATCACTGGTTTACAATAGGTCATGAAAATGCTCATTCACTCGGACCTAAAGAAAGCAGCGAAAAACTAGGAAAATACAGAAATATAATTGAAGAAAATAAAGCAGATATGGGAGCTTTAGCATTTGTTGATTTATTAACAGAACTTGGAATGTATACTCAGGAACAAAGGCTTCAAATTATAGTAACAACAATGGCTGATAATTTTCTAAAATCCAAGCCTACACTTTCTCAGGCTCACAGAGTCCGCACTGTTATGCAAAATAAATACTTTGCAGACAGAGGCGGCTATGAAATTACTCCTGATGGAAAAATTCATGTAAATATAGATAAAGTAGTTCCTATAGCCAAAGAAATGCTTGCCGAAATCATAAGAATCCAAATAGACGGAGATTTTAATAAAGCTGAAAAGTATGTAAAAGATAACTTTATCTGGACAGATAATATGGAACTTATCGCTCAGAAACTTCAAAAAGTTTCAAAAGCTCTCAATGGAACTCTTGAAACAGAACTTGCGAATAAACTTCTGACAGAAGAATAAAAACTTATTTTATATAAGTTTTAACAAACTTTTTAGCCCAGTTGATTAAATCAGGGTATTTATCAAGATGAAGTCCTCTTGCAATCCACTCGGAAATATTTTCAGACTGAGTGCCGATATGTTTGTATTCTTTATAAATAAAAGAATACATGCCAGTTCTGTCAGCACCCTGTTTGCAATGGATATGGAGCTTTCCGTTCCGGGCAGATATTTTATCTGCAACCGACAGAAAATCAAAAACTTTTTGCTCCTGCGGATACTTTGAAATTGAAGGAATACTATGATATTTCATTCCAAGCGATCTCACAAGTTCAGCCTCATCAAAATCAATATCAGGAACAGACATTGTCCTGAAATTTACAATATCTGTAACTCCATGATTTTTGAGCCATACAAAATCATCTTTCTTTGGCTGGGCGGAACGAGATACATAATTATCTATTTTTGCATAATTTTCAGGAATTCCCGTAAAACAAATATTCTGAACTTTCATAGATGAATAATAGCATGCTAAAAACCCTAAACTTAAATTTCAACTGTTCAAAGTTACAAAATGTAACCTCAAAAAATAAAATAACGCAATTTTCTGCTAAAAAAATACTTTATAAAACTAAGGGGATAAATACAGAGGAAAAAATTATGCCGGACATAAATACAAAAGTTTCAGCCTGGACATTCCAGCAGTGCGATGGTACAAATTTTTCAACAGCAGGAATTGAAGCGGGAGTAAATATCGGAAAAGGAAGTTTAGGCGGTTATGCCGGAGTCGGAACATCCTTTACAGAAGGTTCAACAGGTGCCGTTATTGATGTAAAGGGTTCAATGCCTTATGGAAATTCTGCATTTTCAGGAGGATTCAGAGTAAGACACAATCTCAATCCGAATTCTCAATCTGTTCAATTCAGGGTGCAGCCTTGCACTGTAACCATTCCTATTACAGATAAAACAAGCATTTATACAACACCCTATGTTGCAACAAAAGTAACTTACGGCAAAAGCGGAGCTGATACGACAGTGGGAAACTTTACCGGGATTTCAACAAAAATCGGGAAAGCAAGCGTATTTGTTGAAGGACAAATTTATGATGTAAGCAAAATTGACCCTTCAACCACAAGTGTTAATGTAGGAGTATCCATACCGTTGTAAGAAAATATAATAATTGTCTTTTAAATATATTTAATAATCTATTCCTTTAAATTCCTTTTGATAAGCCCAGGCGGAATGATTATGAATACTTTCCATAGCTTCACAGTCAACCTCAAAAGAATTTATAACAGGATTATTACGCAGTTTCACAACAACCTCTCTTAAAACATCCTCAACAAACCTCGGATTATCCCAGGCATGCTCTGTCACGAATTTTTCATCCTGACGTTTTAATAAAGGATACACCGGACAAGACGCACAGGATTCAATCAAATCTATCAAATCTTCCAGCCAGACATGCTCTTTTTCCTCATAAGAAACCTTAACGGAAATTATTGCCCTCTGATTATGAGCCCCGTTATCGGATATCTCCTTTGAGCAGGGACACAATGTTGTTACGGGAACTTTTACTCCCAGTATAAATTTGTAACTGTCATCATCCATTATCCCCTCAAAAGAACAATCATAGCACATTGGAGCCGAAAATCCTGTTACCGGAGCCTTTTTATCAACAAAATACTTAAAATTAAATTCCAATTCTCCGCTTTGTGCATGAAGTTTTTTTATAATTTTTTCAAGACAGCCCTTAATATCAACACCCAAAAGATTTTTTGTCCGCCATTCGTTTAGAACTTCGACAAACCTGCTCATATGGGTTCCTTTATAATCTCTGGGCAAGGAAACACAAGTTCTGGCGGTTGCATATACAACCTTGTCCGACTTATTTTTCCTCTGAATTATAAGCGGAAGCTCTATATGCTTTATTCCTACTTTTTGAATATCTACATTTCTGGTATCTTGAGTGTTTTGTACGTCTTTCATATTTAAATCAAACCCGTTATATATTATTTACCGCTTGTTATTTCTTTTTTAGCCTGTCTCCACAATTTGTCAAACTCTTCAAACGAATATTCATTCAAAGGTTTAACCGCAAGTTCTTCCATTTTTCTAAAACGCTTTTCAAACTTTTTATTAGCCTTTAACAAAGCCTGCTCTGCATCAATCTTATTCCATCTTGCAAGATTAACAGTTGCAAATAAAATATCACCGAACTCCTCTTCCATGTGAGCTTTATTACCTTCTCGCTCAGCTTGTTTAAATTCTTCAAACTCTGAATATATACAATCATACAAAGAATCTTCATTTGGCCACTCAAATCCTGTTTTCACAGCCTTTTTAGAAATTTTCTGGGCTGAAATCAAAGCCGCCTGACTTCTTGAAATCCCATCCATTGCTGATTTTCTATGAGTTTTTTCTTCAGCTTTAAGTTTTTCCCAGGCATCAACGACCCCATCCGGGGAATCAATCTTTTCATCCCCAAAGACATGAGGATGACGATGAATCAACTTTTCTTTTAATTCTTTTGCTACATCTTCTATATCAAAAGCACCTTCTTCTTTTGCAATTTGAGAATGCAGTAATACCTGCAATAAAACATCGCCAAGTTCTTCTCTCAGGTGAGGCATATCATTATCATCAATTGCATCAACAGCCTCGTAAGCTTCTTCTATCATATTTGGACGTAAAGAAGAATGAGTCTGTTCTCTATCCCAAGGACACCCGTCAGGAGCCCTTAGCCGCCTTATAACTTCTATCAATTCTTCCAGATTTTTATAATTCATATTAGTATTTTAACACAAATCATTCAAAAGGTGGATTTAATATCTGCATACTATGATAGACTAGGTACGTGGATAATCCAGAAAGAGGTTTAATATATGTCAGCAATCGAAAAAATTAATCAATTAAGCCATCGTATATTTAATACGAGCGTAACAGAACAGAACGTTGCCAGATCAAGCAACCCTTTTGCCGCTTCAAATTTCCAAAAAAATATCTTAACTGAAGATGTTTTTGAATCAAGCAATGAAAAAGAAAAAAACAAAAAAGATGTCAGCTTTACAGGTAATTTGACAGCCAGCTCAAAAAGAATTTACTCAACATTTGTAGGTTCATTAACAGATTTTGGCAACAAATTCTATGAAGGTATTGAAGCTATCAAAGCTTTCGGTTCTAAAATGAAAGATGGAATCGTAACTGCCTGGAACAAAATTAATGAATTAGGAAACAAAGAGGTTTCATTTGACGGAGCAAAAGAAGTTTTGACTAGAGATATTACTTCATTCTTCGTAAGCGGACGGAACAGAGAAATTGCTAAAATGTCCAAAATGGACCCTCACACAGAAATTAAACCAATGTTAACAGAAAGCTTAGCTGCATTAGAAGCAGACATGGCAGCAGCTGCATAAGGAGGATTTGAATGGATAACAACATTAAAAATAACAAAAACTTTAACAAAGTAAGTAATATTATTGAATCACTTACAATCAATCCAAATCCTGAATCAGTAGCCGTACTTGAAGAAATCGGTACAAATTCTTCTATTGATGAAGTTAGAGAATTAACTTCAAGAGCATTAGTTAAAAGAAATGAACCAAATTCATTACACGTAGTTATTGCAAACAGAGGAAAAGGTATCAACGATATGTCTACAGTCGTTGCAATGAGTACTATCAATGAATTGTTATCTCTGGAAAATAAAGAAGAAGCAATGAAAGTATTAGATAGTACTATTTCTTCAGAAGGTTTCGATGAAGAAGTTAAAGAAAACGCACGTTCTGTAAAAGCTTTAATGGCTCTAAGTTAATTATAAAAATAATAAATAAATATATCATAATACAAGGTTCCGACAGTAATAATCGGAACCTTTGTCGATTAATCTTTATGCTTCATCAAGTTTTGCAATCTTTACACCGAAAAGTTCTTCAAGATTTAATTCATTCAAAATATCCGAAATCAAAACTCCCGGATCCAGCAAAGATATCTCCCCATAATCAGGCAGACAACCCAAAACTTTTATTCCGGAAAGCTCTTTTACTATCTGCGGGAAATATTTGATTTCGGTATTCTCAGACATTTCTTCATACTTATTTATAATAACACCGAGCAGCGGAATTTTATTAGCTTTTATATAAGAAAGAGCCATTAAAACTTCATCAACAGAATTTTTGCAAGGGTTAACAACAAATACCAGCGGAATATTTAATACTTTAACTATATCAACCTCTGATAAATCTTGAGCAATCGGAGAAGAAATACTGTTGCCCCCTTCTACAAAACAGCAATCAAGCTTATCAGAAAAAAGTCGATACTCCGAATAAATTTCATTTATATCAATTGTAACATTATCCTCATAAGCCCCGACAAATGGAGATACAGGATTTGAAAGGGAATATAAAACTTTTGCCGCAATATGTGGGTCACATTTTTTTATCAAATTAATCCCAGAAGTATTCTCAGATAAAACAGTACCCGTTCTTATCGGTTTAAAAACACCGGTTGAATACGATAAACTCTGCATTGTTGCAGCTAAACCCGCAGTTATTAAAGATTTTCCTGAACCTTTGGACAAACCTGATATAAATACCCTTAACATAGCCTCATATTATCACGAGTCATTATTTATTGCAAAATAAACTTCTTTCAATCGTTTTTTAGTAATATGGGTATATAATTGAGTAGTAGAAACGTCGCTATGGCCTAAAAGCTCCTGAACAACTCTTAAATCAGCACCATTTTCAAGCAAGTGTGTTGCAAAACTATGTCTTAAAGTATGGGGAGAAATGTGTTTATGTATTTTTTCACCCTGTTTTTTTATAAAATTATAAACGTCCTGTCTTGAAATCTGTTTACCGTCAGATTTAATAAATAAAAATTTTGTATCAGGTAATTTATTTTGTAAAATCAAAAAATCTCTATATTTTAAATATTTTTTTAATGCCGCTTTTGCTTTTTCGCCAAAAGGAACTATCCTTTCTTTTGAACCTTTGCCGTAACATTGAATATATTTTGCATTTATATCAATATTGCTCAATTTTAAATCAACAAGTTCGGATACACGCAGTCCACACCCGTACAAAAGTTCAACAATCAAACTTTCTTCAATATTTAAATTTGAATTAAGAATAGAATTCAACTCTTCAACTGTCATCACTTTTGGCAATCTCTTCGGTAACTTCGGAAGTTCAAGAGTCTGTGCTGGATTACTTGTGCCGTATTCATTTGCACAAAACCATTTGAAAAACCCACGCAAAGATGCTATTTTTCTTGTAACACTGGAAGGGGCATAATGACCCTCTCTTAATTTTAGAATAAAGGAATTTAAATCTGAGCGTTTTATATTTTTTATTTGTGAAATACCTTTCAATGCACAAAAATCTATAAAAGACATCAAATCTCTTCTATATGCCCCGGTTGTATTACCGGATAAGCCTTTTTCTATTTCAAGATATTCTAAATATTCGGATACATACTGTATATCGTCCATATTTCAACACTTCCGGATTTAATCTACAGGATTGGCTGCCAATTTGAATAAAAAATCATCTCTTGAACTGCACTTTATCCCAACTGGAATAAAATTATCTTTGAAACGTTCAACAGCATACCGGTCTGTCATGCCTGATATATAGTCGGTAACAACTCTAACTATTCTTTCGGGAGGACACACCGGTTTTAACATGTTTACATATAAATAAAATAACTCTTTTATAACCCGTTTTGCTTTCGTTTCTTCTAATTTTGCCATTGATTCATCATCGTAAACATGTTCAAACATCCAGCTTCTGAGTTTTGTTGTATATCCCCAGGCTTCTTCACTCATAGAAATTTCCGGTTTACCCATTGAATTGGTAACAATTTCAGATATCATTTTATTTAAACGCTTGCTTTGATTTGATGAAAAATATTGAATACAGTCTTTTGGCAAGTCACTTTCAGATATCACACCGGCTCTTATAGAATCTTCAATATCATGATTTATGTAAGCAATTTTATCGGCAAGCTGAACAACTTTTCCTTCAGGAGTTGTAGGCTCATACCCCCAAGAATGAGTTCTGATACCTTCTATAGTTTCCTGACACAAGTTTAAATTTTCAAGGACTTCAACAACCCTCACACTCTGAAGATTATGATGAAATCCGCCTTCAACAAGTTCATTTAAGACACCTTCTCCGCAATGTCCAAAAGGAGTATGCCCCAAATCATGCCCTAAAGATATTGCTTCAACTAAATCTTCATTTAAGTCCAATGCTCTTGCTATAGTTCTGCCTATTTGAGATACTTCAAGAGTATGTGTCAAACGTGTTCTGAAATGATCATCAAACGGAGATAAGAAAACTTGAGTCTTATGTTTTAATCTTCTGAAAGCTTTTGAATGCAAAATTCTATCTCTGTCACGCTGGAATTCCGTACGCATATCAGAAGGTTCTTCCGGAATTTTTCTTCCTTTAGTATTAACAGATTTGGTTGCATATTCGCTTAAATATTCCAATTCTCTTTTTTCTATTTTTTCTTTTACGGTTAATGTAGACATAATTCTCCCCTCTGTTGTGATTTTAACAGAAATTTAAAATAAAACTATACAGTTTTTGGTGGATTTTGAGTAAGATTCTCCGCTTTAGGGTTTCCCTGCGGAGAATCTGTATTGGCTTGTGATTTTTGATTTTCTCTATATCTTTGGAGCATTTCATCAGCCCAAACTCCGATTTTATTAACAACTAAAGATGATAAAGTACCTATAACCAAAGATTTTGTACCGGCATACAACTTAGCATTACAATACAGAGAAATACCGATACCGGCAAGAGCAGGAATACCATACTTCAAGGAGATTGACATTCTTTGGTCTTTATCGTCTGATTTGCCGAGCTGATAACCCAATACTCCTAAAGATCCAAGGATTGTTAAAATATCAGTAGGGGCAGAACCCAGAACTAAATCTCTTAATTTGCTGACAAATTCTTCAGTTTCAAGTCTTATGGATTTATCTAATGATTTTATTGTTCCTTTATATGCTTTTGCTAGATTTGTATATTCATCTTCGGGGAGAAGTTTTCTGTAAATATCCAAAATATCTTCAACCTGGCCTTGTTTAAAATATAAGAATTTGTCTTTCAATTCTGACAGGCTTATAAGTATATCATTTGCGACTTCTTTACTCATTGATTTTTCAGATACAGCTTTCCAAATTTCTGCAGACAAATAATTTATGTCCCTGAGAATATTATCCTTAAGTTCAAAATCCCCCGGCTTCTTCGCATAACGTTTAAGATTAGCTCTTATATTGCGAAGTTTGCTGATTTTATCAACATCTTTATAACTTATCTGTTCTGTCATTTTCATAATAAGTTCATCAGAGTCTTTTGCCATATCAGCCAAAGAATAAGACAACTCTAACCTGTTAGAATGAACAACTTTTTGAATTGCTTTCTTTTCTTTCACAACTGCAGATTCAGCTATAAAGGTTCTCCACAAATCTTTTGTCCAGAAAACTTTCCAGTTTGAAAATATAGATTTTAAACCTTCAACTGATTTTTTGAATTTATAATACCTTGCCTGAAGAGGTTTTTCACTAAAATGACTGTCATAACTTTCAGCAAGTTTTTTATTCATTTCGTTAACCTGTGCAAGCCATTGAGCTTTTGTCTTTCTTATCCCGTTTATTTCTACAACTTCAAAAGAATTACCTCTCATAACAGATTCCGAAGCTTCTACAGCTAACGCTCTGGTTGTTTTCATTCGGGACATAGTATTTTTATAGGCATTAACAACAGACTGCCGTCCTATTTTTTCAAACATTCTTGTTATTGAATCGTGAATAGGCCCTGTAAATTTGCCGGTAAAACGGTTAAACATCAATTCTTTAAATGCCAGATCTTTTATGGTTGCAAAGTTATTTACAGCTTCAAATTTATTTAGAAAATAATCCAGCCCTTTTACCATATAAATATACATTCTATTCATGGTAGAAACTTCGCCTTTATTATCTAATTTTGAAGACTGAACTTTTTTATCAAAGAAATCTCTTAATTTTTGAAAATTTTTAGATAATCCTTTAGTTCCGCCTTTCAACAAGAAAAATATAGCAGCAGCCGTTAAAACGGTAACACTGGCAATTGAGATACCGATAAGCTTGGTATTATTGGTTTGACGGGCTTCATCAGGAGTGATAAATTTTAACTTTTGCTCCTTGTCATTGACTATTTGCTCTTCTTTATTATCTTCATTCGATATCGTAACCGTATCCGGCTGAGAATTTTGAACAAGCATCCAGTACTCATTCGGTTTATTTTTAAATGTAACTGAACCGAATGAATTAATTTTACCGGATTCAATTGTCTGAATTGAATTTGTCATAAAATCACTAGCCTACATATATATAAAAGACCAAAATAAAATAAAATTGCGTATTTTACATACTTCATTTGAAGATATGTTACGAAAACAATTCCATATCAATAATCTTTGCTACTTCTAAGGCTGAATTCTTATTAGACAACATTTCCCTAACCTTGCCCAGTTCGTTGATAGTTTCTTCACGTTTGACCTGATTATACAACAAATCCTCAATTTCAAAAGTTATATTAGCAGGATTAGCATCTTTCATAAGCAATTCCGGAACAATAGACTCGCCGGCAATAATATTAGGAAGAGAAACTTTTTTAATACATCTGACAAGCAAATAAATCCAGTAAAATAATTTTGGACCCTTATATGCGATAACCATAGGAACCTTGTATAAACATGCTTCCAATGCTACAGTTCCAGAAGCCAAAATCAATGCATCTGAAACACTCAATAATGCCTGATTTTCACCTTTAATAACTTTTACATCAAAATCGCCTAAATATTTTTTATAAACTTCGTCAGACAAATTCGGAGCCTGAGAAAAACAAAACTGGACATCAAGATGTCTGTGTTTCAATTTTTCAACAGAAGCTTTAAAAACATTCATAAGCTCTCTTAACTCAAACACCCTTGAGCCTGGGAAAACAGAAATCAATTTTTTATTTAAATCCAATCCGTATTTTTCAAAAAATTCGACTCGGCTTGCTGCAGGCGGGAGCTGAGCTACCAGAGGATGTCCGCAATAATGGGCATCTATGCCGTATTGTGCATACAAAGGTTTTTCAAACGGGAATATACACAACACCTTATCCACATATTTGTTAATAAGATTTATCCTGTATTTACGACTTGCCCAAACCTGCGGAGGAATGTAATAAAAAATTTTCATTCCCGCTTTTTTCAAAAATCTTGCAACAGAAAGATTAAATGCTCCATAATCTATAAGCAGCACTAAATCCGGCTTATAAACTTCCTTCAAATATTCAACAACTTCTTTTCCTATTTTATAATGGTCAATAAAAATTTTGGGAGAAATTCCGACAGCAGACATCTTATCCTGATTTGCAAACAATTTAACTCCAGCATTAAACATATTCATGCCGCCAATGCCTTCATATTCTAAATCGCAATTCAAAGCCTTTAACTGTTTAACAACGTTTGCCGCATGAATATCGCCCGAATATTCTCCAGTAATAATAAATATTTTTTTCATTTACACCGCCATTATAACAATATCATGTTCATCAGCATATTTGATAACTTTTTCCTGATCAACAATTATTGTTTCATTTGCCTCCACTGCAATTAAATCTGCATGATAATGATGCATTGTTCTTAATGTTTTCATTCCGATTGCAGGAATATCAAAACGTTTGTCCTGTTTAGGTTTCGCAACTTTTACAATTACAGCACCGCCTTTTGCTAATTTTGCACCTCGCTTTATACAAACATCAGTACCTTCAATAGCTTCAACAGCCATTATCATCTTATCTTTTATAACAACAGACTGTCCGACATCAAGCTTGCCCATTTCTTTTGCCAGCCAAAAACCGTAATTTACATCATTCATTTGAGCTTCGGTAGGCTTATGTTTACCAAGCACCCCGGCAGGAATCATCAAATTCTTAATAAAAATTGTTTGATCCAGAACTTCAACACCAATTTTTTGTAATTCCTGAACAATCATGAGCATAACCTGGTCATCATTAAGTCTTGAAGCTTCTTTTATCAAATCCACAGCTCTTTTATCAAATTTATGCAGCTGTAATAAAACTTTTTTATGTACTTTACCAAGAAAAGTAATTTGTTTTAACTCTTCCTCTTTTAAAATATTTTCAATTTTATTAACTTCACCAGGATGGCAAGGATAAACTTTTGTACAGTATTTCTTCAAATCTCTAACATTATCTTTTGCCAGAGAAATACATACAACATCAAGTCCGTTTTCTTTTGCATACTGAGCCATACGCACCGGTAAAATACCATCGCCAGCTATCAATCCTTGTTTTTTTTCTAAAATTATTGACACAATTATTTTCCTCTTTTTCAGTTATTTTAATAAATGTATTTTTTCTACTTCCTCTTTTGGTAATATTTTAGCACCACCAAGCAATTTTGTAAAAAGCAATGTTTTTGCATAAGCTTCAGCAAGTTCAACCTTTAAATAAGTCTGCTTAATATTACTTCCGCCGGCAATAACACCATGATTTGCCATAAGAATCATATCATAATCTTTAAAATATACGGAAGTTTTTTCAACAAGTTCTACCGAACCCGGAATTGCATATTCTGCCAACGGAATATTATCGAAACAATACACAATCTCTGGCAGTACAGCTTCGGATAAACCGCAGCCGGAAGAAGCAAATGCCGTTAAATAAGGACTATGAAAATGCAAAACAGAATTTACATCCTGTCTTTGTTTATAATACTCTATATGCAAAAATCTTTCGCTTGACGGTTTTTTATCTCCTTCAATTTTATTCCCGTCAAAATCAATAACTACAAGATCAGAAATATCCAAATAGCCACTGGCAGAACCTGAAGATGTTATAACAATTTTATCCCCGCATCTTACGGACATGTTGCCTGAAATTCCGGGAGTCAAATCTTTAATTCCGGAAAGTCTGCCATATTCAATTAATTCATTTTTTATATCTTCTAACATTATTACTGAATAGTTTCCTTATTCGGGTCTTCAATATCTATTATTTGTGCATGGTCAAGAACTTTTGGTTTTACTTTAGGTTTTGGTCTTTTAAACAAAAATCCTTGACTTTCATTTTCTTCTTCAAGCTCTTGAGGCTGCTGTTTTGCGGGAGCAAAAGCCAGCTGTCTTTCGTCCTTTTTCTCTTTCTGTCCCAATCGTTCAGGATTCTTTATTTCCATTCTGCCGTATGTAATTGAAGTGCCTTTTGTATCAAATGCAACATCAAAACCAAAGTATGTAGTTTGTCTTACAAAGTCATATCCAAGACGAACTTTTAAATCATCCGGACCAACCGCAACAACAAAACGATTTTCCTGGAACATTTTACCATTTGGAGAATCATCGCTCAAGTTGATATTTCCTGACCAGCCAACTGATAAATATTTTGTAAGTCTGAAAATTTCAGAAATATACAAACAAGAATGACCATATCTGTACATATCATACCTTGGAATAGGTGATTCATCAGAGTAGCCTGATTGGAAATATCCGATATCCTGCATCCAGTTTTTATATTGAATATGTGCTCTTGGACCGATTCTGGCAACAAATTGAGTATCGCCTGTACCATATACAGCTGCAGATCCCTGCATTGCAATACCTAAATTAAAATAGAAATGGTTTTCAGGATTTTCATAAGAATACAAACTCTGCTTAATCTCAGCCATATATCTCAATCTCGAAGTTGAAATCTGGTTTGAATTAATTTTTTCGCCGTAATAGTTTCTGTCATTATCTTCCATAAAACCAAAACCTATTCTATGACGAAAAGTTAAATCCTTGCCTTCCAGAAGGAAATCTCTTTTTCTATATCCTTTGTCATAGTAGATTTCTGCCATATATTTAGGCATTCTGGCACCCATAAACCATTCATCCATATATGAATTGGCAGCATATTGCAGGAATAAGTTATCATCTAACCTTTGAATACCTTTTAAAAAGAAGATATCAGCAGCAGAACCGTAACCCAACTCTGTAGAGTTATAAGTATTCCTGTATTTTAAAGCTCCACCGAATCCAAAATCTCCATGCTGGTAATTCAAAAACGGAATCACTTTCATTACCGATCCGCCAGGTCCGCCAAATACAAATCCGGGACCAATAAACATACCCAGCTTTCTTTTTGAACCTAATTCAGGATAATTTGCTTCAAAATAATCTCTGTCTTTATTTGTATAAGCAGTCAAACTCGGCCAAGTAAACCAATATTTGCCTTTTCTTCTGACTTCAATATTTTTCATAGTAAAGACATCATGGTTTTTTCGGCCTTCAACATATATTTTTTCAACATTAAAATGAAGTTTGTTTCCAGTAGGGTCACCGAAGAATAATGATTTAGCTTCATCATCAATAATCATACTGCTGAATCTCGGACCTATCATTCTTGAAGATAATCTGTATATCTGAGATTCATCAGAATGAAAATTACCATCAGTCAATATGATTAAAGAATTTTTCTGAACGGCATGTTTTGCTTCCATTATCATTGTATTTGTTTTAGAACGAACATTTTCCATTATCATGGATTCTTCATTCATATCAACTTCCATGTAATCCGCTTTTGTCGGCATACCGTTTTTTATAATATAAACATTGCCGATTCCTTTAAGTATATTGGAATCTTCATTATAAGTCATTTTATCCGCAACAACTTTAGTTTCCTGAGGCGGAATATACAATACCGGTCTGCCTGTTGCAACTATATCACCGGTTTCCTCATCAAAATTAATAAATTCACTGTCTAATTGTAATTCTTTTTCAGTAACTTGCTCATTTACACCGCCTTCCAGAGCAATTGTATTCGGATCAGGAGCAAAAGAACTTGTTTCATCATGGATAGACTCCGCTATAGAACCTTCTTCAGGTATAAATGCGACATCACCGTTTTCTGAGCTGGTAACTGCCGGCTCTTTTTCCCAGAACTTTACCTTCTCCCAAACATCAGAAAATTTTAACGGAGCAGAAGATTTTCTCCTAGCTTCAGATTTTGCAGCCCTGCCCCTTAACTTATTACCGGCCATCAATCTCATTTGTTTAAAAAACGGCATATTGTCAGGGTCAATTTCAGAATATTCTCTTGCATAAGCATCAAACCCGTAATCATCAAAATTAGATATAGAATCAGATTTAGAACCGGAAACAGAAGATGCACCCGGAGTAACATCTCTAATATCAGGCATCCGCATAGGAGATTTGAAGAATGTTTCACTACCATCTAAATCTGCAGGGGTAACAGCAGGCATATACTGCTCATCAATTGCGTATGCTGCATTTGTAAAAAATAATATAAAAAATGTTATAAATAAAAACTTTTTCAAACTGCTTTCCCTTATTATTAAATGTAATTTAACGGATTTGTAGGTTTACCATTTACACGAACCTCAAAGTGACAGTGAGGACCTGTACTGTATCCCGTTGAGCCTTCTCTGCCAACAGGCTGACCTTTTTTTACAAACTGCCCGTTATGAACATTGATTGCTGACATGTGACCATATAAGGTTGTTATAGGTTTACCGTTTATGACACCATGATCCAAAATTACGACTTTGCCGTATCCGCCGTACCAGCCTGAGTATATAACTTTCCCGTCATTAGAAGCTTTGATAGCTCCGCCGTTAGGTCCGGCAATATCAATACCTGAATGGAAAATTCTGCTCTTGAATATCGGGTGAACTCTCCAGCCGAAAGGAGAAGTAATCCTTCCTGAAATAGGATAAATAAATCCTGTTGAAGAAACCTTAACCTGAGATGAACCGGATGAAGCATTCTTTCTGGTCAACTGTTCAATCATATTTTGAATACTTGCAGATTGTCTTGCCAACTCTTTTTCGGAACGCTCATAATAACTTTTATCCTTTTGAAGTCTCACAATCATGGATTTATTTTCAGCAATTGAACCTTGAATAGTTGCCCTCTGATTGTTAATATCCCTTATTGAAGCTTCAACCATGCGTTTTTGATTTTCAACTTGAGTTTTCAACATGGCAATCTCGTTTGCTTTCTCTTTAACCTGCTGCATTCTTCTGTAATCATCCTGGATAACAATTTTTTCAAAATAAAACATATCCATAAGATTATTTAAATCAGTCGCAGATAAAATCAATTCAAACATGCCCGTTCTTTGGTGCTTATAAACCTGACGGATACGAGCCTTCATCGCAGCATCAATACTTTTAAATTCTTCTACGGCAGCAGAAAGCTGGCGTTCCATCGTTGTCAAATTTGAAACAAGAGCATTGTAACGTTGAGTAGTTGTTCTAAGCTCTGATTGTGCTTTTTCAAGTTTCTGCTGGTTATTACTTAGCTTGTTTCTTTCTGAACGAAGTCGCAAATCAGCCTGCTTTTTCTTTTGCAAGAAGTAATTACGCTTGCTGTTTGTCTGATTCAACTTCTGAGTCAGAGAAGACTTTGTAGCAGAAAGTACAGGTCCCCCGCTCACACATAAAGCCCCGCACAATATCCAGCTTATAAGTAAATATTTTAAAAACTTTTTATCTTCCATTTTTATATTATTTTACAAATAACGGCAACATCATCAGCCCTACAGACCAGGCTATAAAAGTAACTGCAATTATGGCAAATATTACCTTGCGATGTTTTCTGAAAAATTCCATAAATTCTCCCCTTATATGATAGACATTGTACTATCAAAAAAAAGTTTGTGCAAGAATGTATCATATATTCTTTACGTAATAAAATAAAGCATCCGATAAAATTGGAACCCGTTAAATATGTTACAAAAAAATAATGTTTGTAAAAAATGAACTTTTTTAGTATAAAATCGTTATAAGGGTATAGAGGTTGATAAAATGAACGATAAATGCACAAAATATGAAGCTCTCTTTACTTTTAGAGATGAAAACGAGTTAAACGAACATATTCAAAACTGCCCTGATTGCAGACTTGAACACGAAAAAATGACTCGAGTTTCTGAATTAATACAGGAAGCCAAACCTTACTATATGGAAAAACGCAAAAACTCAGTTAAAGTAAGAGCGGCTTGTGCTTTATTCATGCTTATGGTCTGCGGAACCACTCTCGGTGTGGTAAACTTCAATACAGATATCTCTGACACCCTTAAATACGGTACAACTTTAAGTGCAGAAGATTTAAATTTTCCTGTAGATTCTTACGGGTTAATTTCTCTGGAATAGAGAAGGTAAATGAATTTTAAAGAAGTAATCAATTCTAACAAACAAAATATCAAAAATATTATAAGACTGATTACCAAAGAAGATAATGAAGATTTGGAACAAGAGGTCTATTTAAAAATCTGGAAAAACTCCGATAAATACAAAGAAAACGGTTCTTTAAAAAGCTGGATAAGTTCTATTGCAAAAAATACCTCTCTTGATTATCTAAAGTCTTCATATCATAAAGTTTCACAAACTTCGACTTCTGATGAATTTGTTTTATATAATATTACAGATAAAAAAACTACACCGGATTCAAAAGCAGTACAAAAAGAACGCCAGAAAAAAATTGTTAATGCTATTAACCGGCTGAAACCTAAATTTAAAGAAGTTATAATAATGTGCGAAATCAACGGATATTCATACGAAGAATGTGCTCAAAGATTAAAATGTCCTTTAGGCACTATAAAATCAAGATTATATAACGCTAAAAAAGAATTAGCGGAAGAATTGAAAGATTTATTATAATAATAAGAAAGGATTATATGAAAAAAACATTCTCATTATTATTTATAGCAGTGGTATTGTCACTGAACACAGGATATGCACAGCAAAATCAAACTCAGCCTCCTGTAGAAAATGCAACCGTAAAATACCCTGCACAACCGCCAAAACCAAATAAAGAAGAATTAAAACGTCAATTTGAACAAAGATTACAATTAACAGACAAACAAAAAGAACAAGCAAAAGTTATTCATCAAAAAGGCAGAGAAAAAATGAAACCTGTCATGATGCAAATTGATTACAAACGTCAG
Source organism: Candidatus Gastranaerophilales bacterium (assembly GCA_944324395.1). Classification (GTDB taxonomy): domain Bacteria; phylum Cyanobacteriota; class Vampirovibrionia; order Gastranaerophilales; family Gastranaerophilaceae; genus Zag111. The sequence goes on from CALUWC010000006.1 coordinate 78,317, forward strand.
GAAATTGAAATGATTAAACTTTCAAGAATGTCTGAACGTATGCAAAAAGAAAAAACAGACCAGTTAATGCTGGAAATCAAAGACCTTGAAAAACAGGCTGATACAATTAGAAAAGAAAATACTCAGGAATTTGAAAAAATTCTTACAAAAAAACAAAAAGCAGAGCTTGTAAAAATGAAAGCAGAAGGAAGAGCAAGATTTGCTAAAAATCATCCTCCACGTCCGCCTTTTCAGGGACTTGGAACTCCGGGATTCTTACTTAGACCGCTGCTTCCCCCGCCTGCTCATGATAACAACATTTGGAAATAAAAAGAAGGATTTAAAATCCTTCTTTTTTAATTATCTAAAGATTTTTTACGATTTTCTTCTTCTTTTATAAAATTACAAAGCTCTTCAAGACGTTTATCTTCCATTGCATCAATAAGATTCTGGATATCTTTAAACTTTCCAAGAGCGAAACCGGTTTCCGCAATCAATACACAGTCGTTGCATAATCTATATTGACCGTATTGAATTGAACCGGCAAGACATTTATTTTTCCCGCAGCAGTCACAATCAAAAAATTCATTTGCACAATCAGGATTTTCATCTAAATCGTCTTGAACCATTTGATTTGCAACAAGCTGCATTTCCTGAATTATTTCTTCTTGAGATTTATCTGCTGTCATAACCATTATTCCAATCTACTTAATCAAGTCTGCCATTTCTCTCACTGCTTTACCTAAACCTGTAAATACAGCCTGCGAAATTATACTATGACCGATATTTAATTCATACAGACCGTCAATTTCATGCATTCTGCCGACATTGTGATAATTTAAACCATGACCGGCATTAACTCTCAATCCAAGAGTCTGAGCTAATTCTGCAGCCTCTTTTAAATCAGAGAAAGCATCCTCTTCTTCTAAAGTTCCGTAAACCAAAGAATAATGCCCAGTATGCAGCTCTACAAACTGAGCACCTGTTTTTGAACTGGCTACGACCTGCTCTCTTGTCGGATCAATAAATAAACTGACAAGAATACCCGCTTCTTTCAACGGTTGAATAAAATTTGTTATTTTTGTCAATTGACCTTTCACATCAAGGCCGCCTTCTGTTGTAACCTCATGCCTTTTTTCAGGAACAAGACATACTGAATGCGGTTTTATTTCCAGTGCAATTTTCTGCATTTCTTCCGTCACAGCCATTTCCAGATTTAAATTTGTTTTTAAAACCTTAATTAAAGCTCTGACATCTTTATCCATAATATGACGTCTGTCTTCTCTTAAGTGTGTAGTAATGGAAGAAGCACCATTCTCCTCGCAGACTTCAGCCGCCTTAATCGGATCCGGTTCACTTCCGCCTCTTGCATTTCTGATTGTCGCAATATGATCAATATTAACACCTAGAAGCATAATTTTATCCTTTCTTAAATTTCATTTTACTAATTTTTAACAGTGCCGTATATGACGGAAGAATAGTAATTTTTTCATTCTTATCTTCAGATTCCGAAGCCTGTTCAATTGCAGATTTTATATCTTCCTGCACAATAATCCTATCTTGCGGAATCCCTGCATATTTCAACCTTACAGCCATATCTTTAGCTCTGATGCCTGAAGTTATTACAAGCTTTCGAGCATCTTTTAACTGTTCAAAATCACTGTCCCAAAGCCAGGAAATATCTCTGCCGTCTGCATAATTATCATTTATTGCAATAACAATATTAGAAGATAAATCCACTGTTTTTAAAACCTCGCTTGCTCCTGTCGGATTTTTTATCAGTTGAATCAAAGTTTCATGACCGTTTATAATACGTTTTTCAGTTCTTCCAAAAATCGAATGGTAAGAAGCAACAGCTTCTTTTATAACAGAATATTCAATCCCCATAGTCATTGCACAAGATATTGCTGCCAGAGCATTGTAAGCATTATATAATCCCACAAGATTTATCCTGAAATCAAATGACTTTCCTGACAACTTCTCAACAATTTTCAAATCAGAATAATCAGAATATATCTTTACATACCCTTTATAATCAGGCTCAGGTCGTTTAAAATCACACTCTTCGCAAGCATAATGCCCCTGCTGGGCAAAAAAACGTTTTCCGTATTTTAAAGGCTTACCGCAAACACAGTTAAATACTTCTGTCGGAGCATTTGAATCGGTATTATGGACATCAGAACAAAATTCAACTTCTTCAAATCCATAATAAAAAGCTTCCCTATTTTTTCCAAAATTTGCAACCAGCGGATCATCCGCATTTAATACAAGAAGCATACCGGATACTTTATCAATTCCGTTTTGAATAAAACTTGCAGTTGTAGAAAGTTCTCCGTATCTATCAAGCTGATCCCTGAATAAATTGGTGACAACAAGAAAATCCGGACAAAAATAATCATACAATTTTGTTAAATAAGCTTCATCTGATTCTATAACGGCATAATTAAACTTTTTAAACGGAGCAAGATTTAAAGCAAAAACATTCGCAACCCCTGTCAGCATATTAGCACCCTTGACATTATGGATAACCGAATTATTATCAGTTTCCAAAATATGGGCAAGCAAACCGGAAGTTGTTGTTTTGCCGTTTGTACCTGTAACAGTAACAGCAGAACTTGTTATATAACTTCTGCAATAAGACAAAAAATCAGGACAAAATTTTAAAGTCATCATTCCCGCAAAAGATGTTCCGGAAGATTTACCCAGAAGTTTTATAGACATATAAAGCAATCTCGCTAATATTAATGATGTGTAAAATCTGACTTTATTCATAAAATAGTCCTTTAGACGTATTCCAAAAACGGGAATAATAATATATTATTTCTTATAATATAATACAAAATAAGAAAAGATTAAAGATGTTAACTCTATTTTTTATAATAATATTTTTGGCAGAACTAATAATTACAAGCTGGATAGTATCAGGACTGAGAAAAGCCGATGCTATTGTTTGTGAAATGAGTCTGCAGGTAACAAAATCAAGAGAAGAATTAAAAGAAAAATTAAACAAAACAAAAGCTGTAATCAATCTCGCAAAACTAAGCCTTGATTATCTGATTACATTTGTAAAAGAAAAGAAAACAAATTTTGAGCACTTTTTCAAAAAAAATCTTTTAACAACCATACTATTCCTGATTTTAAGAATACCCGAAAAGAAAATTACCAGATATATTGATATTTTTGTAATACTAAAACAGGCTTATAATAAAATCTTTGCAAAATAAAAACAGATCTTTCGATCTGTTTTTATTTGTTATTAAGAATCCCAAAGGTTTAGTGATATTTAAGCGACCAGTTAACACCATTATATACGTAATTCTTATAAATCCCTGACTGTGTATATACAACAGAAGATTTTGAAGATTTTATACCCTCACCGGATTGATATCCGCAGGTCGGATTCTTTATCTGAGACATACAACCTATTAACCCGTTGCAAGAAGCATGAGTTATAGTAAAGAGATACTTTTGAGATGAATTATTAGACTGTATAGCAGAAGCTAAAGTAGTACCAGGCATATACCCTACATAACGCCCGCTGCAAAACAGGTATATACTCGGAGGGTTTTTAGGCAGCTGAGTAATTGTTTTACCGTTTTGTGTTGCAGTAGTACCGCTGGCAAGAATATAAGGAGCGGGATTACATTTACTATAACCAGTTGTAGCTCTATGTAATCGGCAAGTTGACGGATACATGTTAACATTTATAGAAATATCACTTGCACAAGCATCAATTTGAGAAGCTACAGCAGGATTATTACAACATGCATGATCGGGACCTGTTACTGCACCCTTTTTAGCTTTATATAAACAGCATTCTTCTGAATAATCATCAACACCGCAAGGACTTTCTTCATCAGGGACAATATTTATATGATCTTCAGTAATAACCTTGGAAGGAGTTGAAGCGAGCAAATTCGTTTCTGCATCAGTAAACTCAACAGCCGACAAAACAAGAACCCTGTAATCTTTATTTAAAACATTAGGTCCTTTTTTACCGTTCATATCTATAATACCTTTAGCCGGATCTGCCCCGACCTGAGGTTTTAAACATATAGAAGCACCGTTTTTCAAAATTGCACAAGCACCTGATACATCCGGAGTAAATTCTTTTCTTGATTTCCCGGCAGATGAAGACCCATCATCATTATCAAAACTATAATAAGTATCGGCGAAAGCATCTTTAGCCTCTGCTGAAGCTCCATCACCCAAATATTTGCTGACTCTCAAATATTTCTTTAAAAACATACCTGAAGTCGTTTCATACGAAGGTGTTGCATCTGCAGAAACCCACATTGAAGTTTTACCAAAATTTGATTTATTTTCGGTGACAGCAAGTCCTCTTAAAGAATCTTCCAAAGTCTGTTCTATTCTTGAATACTCATGATTCATTGCCTCTGTTTGATAATAAGATATAGCCTTTGGCATAACCAAAGCGGCAATAACACCTACAATTCCTACAGCTATCAAAACCTCCGTTAAAGTAAAGCCAGTCCTAACCCTGAAGGGCAGCTGAATGCCTTTGCATAATTTCATTAAGTAACTCCTTTTATCCTCGTAACAAATACATCTATTATACATATTATAACAGTAAAACCCATGATTTGCAATAAATAAGGGATAATGAACAGAATAAAATTAAAAACATTCTCTCAGATGAGAATTTCATCTTGAAATCACGAAAAAAATATGTTACAATTATGAAGAAAAATTAAAAACGAGGTTTACAACTATGAGCAAAAACAACAAAGCATTTATGTTTTCAATGGGGCTTATTGCGGGTGTCGTTGGAGGCATCGTAGCAGGTGTACTTTACGCTCCTAAATCCGGAGAAGAATCAAGAAAAGAGCTTCAAGACACTGTATGCGACTTTTATGACAAACACGCTCCTCAAATTGAAGAAGCAAAAAAACAGGCAATGGAATCTATTGACCTTATGAAATACAAAATGGAAAGACAGTTCAGAAAACTGAACAATTCAGTAAAATCTAAAAAAATGCAAAAGGCCAAAGCTTTAGAAGATTCCGAAGCTGGCAGTGAAAATGAAAACGAATTTGATTACTAAAAATAAAAGAAAAGGAATAAAATAATGAGTATAGAAGTTTCACAAATTGTACTAAATAACGGTTTGACTTTCCTGGCCCTTACAACAGCTGTATTTTTAATTGTTGTAGGCTATTTCCTTGTCAAACTGCTCAGAGATCTTTCTGAATTAACTAAAAATACAAATGAAACATCTTTAATGCTTAACACTGAACTCAAACCGGCATTAAAAGAATTAAATGAAACAATACGTTCACTTAATTCCATTATTCAAAATACAGATGAAGGTGTAGGAAGCGTTAAAATCGGTATTGAAAATGCTATTACAAAAACAAAAGCATTTTCAGAAAGTCTGCTTGGCGGATTTTTAAAAGGATTTTTAACAGTATTTTCATTATTCAGAAAAAAATAAAACTTTCAGGCAATGAAATATTCCCTGAACAGATTTACAATTATGTCATATAAAAAAGGAGAATAAAATATGTCAGTATCAAGATTTATTGCAGGTTTCATAGTCGGCGGTGCAATCGGAGCAGTTGCCGGTATACTGTTAGCCCCAAAATCAGGAGCAGAAACCAGAAAAATATTAGCAGATACAGCTCAGGATATGGCAAAAAGAGCCGATGAAACTGCAAGACAAATTCAGGTAAAAGCAGATGATGCAGTATCTGATCTTCAGAAAAAAGGTGAAGAAATTAAAGAAAAACTTCAAGACCTTATCAGCAAACAAAAAGAAGGCAAAGAAACAAAAGAAGAAAAACCTGCTGAAACACCGGAAACACCTTCTGAAGGAACACCTGAAGAAAACAAATAAAATTATATAAAAGATTATCTAAGGAGAGGTCGCTTATGCGGCCTCTTTTTAGTATCTAATAATAAGCAGCCCTGAGATTTCAACAGCAGCTTTTACATTCTTCCCTACTTGAAAAAATTTTGCCAGTGGATAAAATTGATATATAATTATTAAAACATTAAAATAGGAATTTTATATGATAAAAAATGAATATTTAGATAAGTTGAGAGAATTTTTTACATCTTCAAAAGTTGTAAAACTAACATATTTATTAGTTTTCACAATAATGATTACAACAATAGTCGCTTCCCAAAATTTCTTTTTCCAAACGATTATAGAAAACGGAATAAGTAAAAAAGATATTATTGCTCAAAAAACACTTACGGTTGTAGATGTAAAAAGAACAGAACAACACAAAAGAGAAGTCGCACAGAAAGTTGAACCTATTTTAGTTCCGGCAGAAGACGACTTTATAAAATCTAATCTTGAGACTATCGAAAATTCAGTTTTACAAATCAGAAAAAAAGATTCCTCTGAAAAAGAAAAAATAGACGAATTAAATGTACTATTTGATTTATCCGACAATCCAAAAAAGAATTTTATACTGGACTTCTTGTTACACGTAGATGAAGCAAGTTTAAGAGAAGCATTTGACAAAGCATCTTTATCTTTAGTAAATATACTGCAAGTCGGAATAACAGAACAAGACTATGATAAAGGAAACATAACAACACTTATTCAGAACAATCTGGTAACTAATGTATCCAAACGACAAGTTTCAGTTATTACAGCACTATTGGAACAAGTTATAGTTCCCAACTTGGTAATTGATGATGCTGCAACTGAAATTGCAAAAATGAATGCACAGGATTCTGTAAAACCATATAAAGTAACCTTCCAGAAGGGTGAAAAAATCGTTTTCGAAGGAGAACCTGTTACACGTTTAAAACGAGATGCATTAAGAGAAGCCGGTTACAACGTTTATGAACTCAACTGGCAGGGTATATTGTCTATATACATCCTAGTGCTGCTTGTTTCTCTGATATTTATAGCTTATCTTAAAGTATTTGAAAAGAATTTTATCGAACCTCGATATATGGCACTGACAGGAATGCTTGTTGCTCTAACCTGTATAACCGCTGTCGTCCTTCCAACAGGTTTTTCGCCGTATATATTACCTATACCGGGTGTTATAATAATTTCCGCAATATTCCTTAACCCCAGAATTTCATATCTTTTGACAACATTACTGCTTGTTATTTTAACAGTAGGTATGCAGTATGATGCACAGTTTATAATTGTATTTACAATACTTTCACTAATCGGAATGATTACAATCTCAAAAATTCGCTATTCCAGAAGATTTGATTTAATAAAAGTAGGCTTTAACCTTGGGGTTGCAGGTGTTTTAATTCTGCTGAGCTTATATTTTATAGATAAATGCCTGATTGATGTAAGCAATTATATGATATTAAAAAACTGTATTTATATATTTATCAACGGTATATTAAATTCAATTATCGTGCTTGGAGCATCACCGCTGCTGGAAAGCACATTCCATATAATAACACCTTATGGATTGGCAGAGCTTGGTGATCACAATCAGCCGCTATTAAAAAGATTACAGATGGAAGCCCCCGGAACATATCATCACAGCTTAATGGTATCAACCCTTTGTGAAGCTGCTGCAGAAGCAATAGGAGCAAATCCGATTTTAGCACGAGTAGGTGCATTTTACCACGATATAGGAAAATTAAAAAGACCTTTATTCTTTGTTGAAAACCAATCCTACTTCAGTATAGAAAATCCCCATAACAAGCTTAATCCAAGATTAAGCAAAATGGTGATTACAGCTCATCCGAAAGATGGTCTTGAAATTGCGAAAAAGAACGGATTACCGAATGTAATATGCGATTTCATAATGCAGCATCATGGAGAGGGACTTGCAAAATATTTCTATAATCAGGCTGTTCAAGAAGAAGGTGCTGAAAACGTAAAAGAAGAACAATTCCGCTATACAGGACCAAAACCAAACACCAAAGAAACCGCTATTCTAATGCTTGCCGATGCGGTTGAATCAGCTGTAAGAGCTATGAAAGGTGCTACATCAGAAGAAATTGAAGCTATCATTGATAAAATTATAGTAGAAAGATTAAATGACGGACAGCTTGCAGACAGCCCATTGACTATTAAAGATTTAAAAATCATAGCTACAACCTTCAGCAGAATTTTAAGAGGTATGCAGCACAACAGAATTAAATATCAGGAAAACATAGCAGAAGAATTTGCAAAAAACAAAATCGAAATGCCAAACAAAATTCTTGATGAAGATTTGGAAAAGAAAATCAAAGAACTGGAAGAATCAAAAGGAACATCACCCAAGGATGAAGAAAATTCCGAAAAACCGCAAAACAACGGGTGGTCAAACAACAATAATAAAGATTTGTAATGAAAAAGTTTAATTTATACATTGAAAATCAATATCAGGATTGGAATATTGATACAGACAAATACCTAAAAATAACACAGGACATATTTGACTTTTATATGAGCTGCCCTGAAATAAAAGATTACTGCTGTCTGAAAAAATACGACTATGACACAATATCCTTTGATATATTATTTACAGACAGCCAAGCTACACATGAAATAAACAAAGAATACAGAAATAAAGATTATCCGGCTGATATTATAACATTTGCAGTATTTGCAGATTCTCCGGAAGAAGAAAGATTTATTCTTGATATGGAAATTAATTTGGGAGAGATTATAATAGGATTAGATAGGATTATTGAGGAAGCTGCAAAAAAAGAAATCTCAAAAGAAACGGAACTAATATTTATGATTAGCCATGGAATACTTCATTTACTTGGATTTGATCATCAAACAGAAGAAGATTTTGAATTTGTTGTAACTCATCAAAAACTGGCACTTAAAAGTATGGGAATAGAATATGACAAAATATAAAAGACAAAATTTTGCCAACACATTCAAAAATGCACGAAAAGGAATGCGTCTTACTATAAAAAGCGAACGCAACATCAGAGTCCATTTTTTCACAGCTGCACTTGTTTTAGTAACAGCATACTGTCTGCAATTTTCAATAGAACAATTTTGCATACTTATATTAACAATCGCTGCAGTGATTTCTGCCGAAATGTTTAATTCAGCAATAGAATTTTCACTCGATGCAATATTTCACAACAGATATTCAAGAATGGTCGGAATGGCAAAAGATATAGCCGCCGGAGCTGTTATGGTTGTAACTATAAGTGCTGTACTTATTGGAGTTTTACTATTTGCACCGCCAGTAATACATATTCTCACACATTAACCTACAAAAAGGGCTCTTGCCCGAAACAAGAACCCAGACCTTTTACCAAATAAACTTTATATAAACAAGAATTAATTGTTACTTAATACCAAACGGAAAGTCGCAAGATTTTTAATGGACAGCATAGTATGCTTATTATGCTGTTCTTCTGAAATATCAAAAATTCTTATAATTCTTTGAATTTCAGCTAAATCTTTGTATGATTCAATCTTATACACATTTTCGATTGGATCTGAGATTACTGACATTAAGGTATTTAATTCTTGTTCTTTCATTACCGTATCCTCTTTCCTATATACTCTTATATAAAGTATTTTTTTTTATGAGAATTGCTTTTTCGGTGTTATTTTTATTAACAAATCTTAATATTATAAAAACAATAACCGTTATTAGGCAAGAACATCAATATTATTAGCAACATAATCTGTTGTAGAATTCGGATGCAAAAGGTTGTAAGGTCCATCACCATAGATAGCTTGAGCAAAACCGGTAGATTGAGTATTATAGCCGGAGGCATTTACAGTCAAAGGATTTGGTGAATGCAGCCGATACAAAGCAACGGCTTTTGACGGATTTGTGTTATTGTAATCCGTAACTTTACCTATAGGTGCAGTTGTGTTCGATCCGGAGTAAATTATTCCCATATCCCTAAATCCTTATATTAATATTATAACTCATGTTGAAATAAAATATAACCCCCGCACAAAAAAAGATTACCAAAAATTTGATAATCTTTTTCATTTTAAAATAAATATTAAATATTATTTTATTCATACCAGTTGCAATAACCGCTGCCGCATAGAATTTTATCCAAATCTTCCATAATTTCTGTTCTTGTCATTTCATAAGTAACCGGTGTTATTGAAATCTTATTGTTACGTACTGCAGCAAGATCAGTTTTGGCATCATCAGGTTCAGTAATAAGTTCACCTGCCATCCAGTAATATACCTTACCTCTGGGATCAACTCTTTTTTCATAGGCATCTGTAAACATTTTTCTGCCAAGCTCAGTAATCGCAACACCTGCAATATCTTCAGCATCAAGCTTTGGAACATTAACATTTAAAATACATTTCGGCGGAAATTTAAAATCTTTGAGTCTTTCCAGCAACGAATTTACAAACCTTGCAGTAAATTTAAAATCTTCATAGTCGGCACTCATACTTGCCAAAGATACGGCAATACTCGGAACTCCAAGCATTGCACCTTCCATTGCACAACTGACAGTTCCGGAATACAAAATATCAGCACCTAAATTCGGGCCATGATTTATACCAGAAATAACAAGATCCGGCTGCTCTTCAGGAGTTAATATTGCATTTATACCAATTTTCACACAATCACCGGGGGTACCTGTTGTAACCCAGGTTCTTTTAGCTCCGTTCTTTCCACCGTCTAACTCTTCAACTCTTAAAGGAGTATGCAATGTCAAAGAATGACCAGCAGCACTTCGTTCTCTATCCGGTGCTATTACATATACATTATGATTTTTAGATAACTCTTCCGTTAAAGCTCTTATTCCATTAGCCGCAATCCCATCATCATTCGAAATTAAAATATTCATATACTCTATCCCTTTCTAACTAATAATATATTTATCTATAGTATAAATCACATAATAAAGATTTTCAGCATATTAAGAAATATTAAACAATAATAAAAAAATATAGCAATTTTATATATAAAAAATACTTTATATATATGTAAACACGAGGAGTGCTTAAATTGAGGAATCTACAAAAGACTTAAGCACACACTTCACACTTCACTATTATTACGAGGAATGGTTCAATGTTTACATTCCAAGAGCTCTTCTTTAGAGCTCTTTTTTTTGGTATATACTATTCAGACTTTTCAGTCAACAATACTTCAGCCAATTTACCCGAACGGTTATTCTTAAACCGTATAATCTTCTGTTCCGGAGTTTTCGGCTTAAATTCATCTTTTTGATATTCATACAAAAAACGCATAAATTCTTTGCTATACATACGACACACCTTTACGCAATAAAACTTAAAACCTTCACATATATATAAAAACACAAAAAACAAAAATATTGCTAATTATAAAGAAATTGTTACAAAGATAGTAATTTAAATATTACCCGGTTGAATAAGTAGTTTTACTAATGTTTTAAAGCCTGTCAAAAGTACATAATCTGGTATAAGTTTGTTTTTTAAATAAAACTTTTGTTTATTTTAAACAAAACTCATAAAAACAAGGAGGTAAAAATGTCAATTAAAAAACTAACTATGGCAGCTGCGATTGCCGTTGGAATAGCAACGTGTTCCTTGAATTCAGTAATGGCAGCTTGCCCGTGCAATACGAAAGCACCGGCAGAGCCGTTACCTGTAGTAACAGGAGCAGCTTGTCCATGCGATACTCCAAAAGCATCTACATGCAGCAAGTGCAAAAAAGCTTTACCGGATTGCGATTGCAAAAAATCTCAGCCTTGTCCTGTTAAAAAGGACCCTTGCCCTGCTAAAAACGACTGCGGCTGTCCTGATGAAATAAGCTGCGACAAACCGCCTGTACCATCATGTGCTCTTTGTCCTCAAACAGGCAAACCTGATAAGGCTGAAATGAAACAAGTTTACGGATATCCTCAAGCGATTTACGGTACAAATAACTACGTAGGACAACCGGCAAACTCTATTTTCTCAACCGAAACTGCTATGAGAGGAAGTGCAGCAAGCAGAATGTCTTCCAACATCAGCGGAGCTACAGTTGCAACAGACGGTCAAATTACCGGTGCTGCAACACAAATGCCATGTTTGAATGAATTACCAAACAAATACAACGGCATTACAATTGATAGAAATGAAAGAAAAATGGACGGAAATTCATGCCCCATAGATGTACAATCTGCAAACTCAATCAATGCAGTGAAAAAAACTCTTATTCCATATGAAATTCCGCAACAAATTCAAAATAATATAACCGGTGCCGCTGCACCCATGGGCGGCTGTATGTTTCCTGATGTTTCAAACAACCATTGGGCAGCTTGCGACATCGACAAACTTGCAATGAATGATGTTGTTGTAGGTTATCCGAACGGATTATTCAAACCAAACCAGAATATTTCTCGTGCAGAATTTGCAACAATGTTAGTCAAAGGCTTCAATCTTGATTGCGATTTAGATAATCAGGTATTATTCTCAGACGTTCCAAAAAACAACTGGGCCAATGCAGCTATTGCAAAAGCAGTAGATGAAGACTTATTAAAAGGGTATCCAAATAAACAGTTCAAACCGCAAAACCCTGTAACTCGAGTTGAAGCATTGACATCAATTGCCAAAGGTATGACTTGCGACATTGACAAATGTAAAGCCGACGAAATATTGAGCCAATATGCAGACGGAAACAAAGTTCCCGGCTGGGCAAGAATACCTGTTGCAAAATCTCTGCAAAACGGAGCATTAAAAGATTCGCCAACACCAAACATGATTCTGCCTAATAAAGATGCGACAAGAGCAGACGTTGCATCTATGATGCAAACAGTACGTGTAGCACTGGGTTATGATACTAACCCGAAAACAGCAAACAATATTTGTCCTGCTTGTCCTATAGACAAAAACGCACTTATTGAACATGAAGAAATTGTCAAAATTCCTACATTAAAACTATCAATGATAGACCAATTAACCGCAAAATCTTCCCATGTGGGTCAATACTTCAGAGCAAATACACTTGAAGATATAACTATCAACGGTGTAACATATCCTTGCGGTTCAACCGTAACAGGTCAGGTTGTTGAAGTAATCAGACCTTCAGGCTGCGATAAAGGTGCTTTAAAATTAGCATTTACTGAAATTAAAAACGGTGATTGTAAAACTAAATTACCGAAACAAATCTTACAAGCTCAGGTTAACAAATCCAAAAACGTTAATCCTGTAGCAAGACTTGTTGAGATGCCGTTTACCTGGGCAGGATCATTAGTTGGTATTGTCGGAAGAACCGCAGGCGGTATATTAACTAACGTCGGTAATGCGGCAGAAAATATCTCTAATGATGCAGGTTATATGCTTGGCCATGCATTCCAGGGTCAATTTGGTGCAGCTGCAAGAAGTTTAGGCGACGGTTTATTCGAAACAGTTAAAGCTCCGATTGACGTAACAAGAACAGCTTTATCCGGTACTATGGGCTTGTTCCAAACTACAGGTGATGAATTTGCTTACCTTGTTGATCCTCGCGGATATAAAATATCTGCAGTAAATCCTAGGGAACACGTTACTATTGCTTTTGGTTGTAACGAATAGATTTACTTTATACCATTAGATTATAGTTGATTTCATCACCGAAGGACACCTCTTAATAAATAAGAGGTGTCCTTTTTTACAGATTTAATGCAAAAATCTAAAATATAAATATACTGAACTTAAAACAAGTGAAATAAATGTAATTATTGAACCATATTTCATAAACCGCATAAATGATATCTTATAACCTTCTGCGGCAGCGGTTTCACTAACAATAACGTTAGCGGCAGCACCAACAATTGTAAGGTTACCGCCAAGACATGCACCAAGAGATAATGCCCACCAAAGAGCGTGCGTATTTCCTGTTATAGCATGCGGATTTGCCGGATTTATGAGTTCTGAAATCAACGGTGCCATTGTTGCGGTATAAGGAATATTATCAACTATTCCAGACAAAACTCCGGAAGCCCATAGTATTATCATAACAGCAGCATCCAAACTGCCGTTTGTTAAAACAATCAATTTATCTGCCAAAAACTTTATACCGCCGTTTGACTCGAATGCTCCAATCAATATAAACAATCCTATAAAGAAAAATATTGTAAGCCATTCAACTTCTTTATATATTTCTTTGGGATTTTCAAATAACAGCAAAAATGCAGCTCCGCCCAAAGCAAAAATAAATGCCGAAATGTGTGTAATATCATGTGTTACAAAACCTAAAATCACTATTAAAAGAGTAATAATCGACCTCATCATAAGCTTTCTATCCACAATCGTTTTTGAATTATCTAAATTTGCAATATATTTCATCTTCTCAGGAGTTCCAACAAGCTCTTTTCTAAACATATAAATTAACAAAGCCATAGATATAATAAAAATTATCGTTACTAAAGGAGTAAGTTCCTTTACAAAATCCATAAAACTAAGCCCAGCTCTGGAACCTATAATAATATTTGGCGGATCACCAATTAACGTTGCAGTCCCGCCGATATTAGAAGCCAAAACTTCAGTTATTAAAAAAGGAACAGGATCAATCTCAAATTCTTTTGCTATTACAAAAGTAATCGGCATAATCAACACAACCGTTGTCACATTATCTAAAAAGGCAGAAGCTACCGCCGTAAAAAGAGCCAGTGCAAACATTACCATCATAGGATGACCTTTTGTTATTTTTAACAAATTTATAGCAATCCACTTATATATACCGCTACGACTCGATATATCTACAATAATCATCATTCCTACAAGAAGAAAAATGACTTCAAAATCAACATACCCAAAAACACCCTTGATATATTCCATTTTTTGAGTATCGAAATAACCATGAACAGGAACCAAACCCAAAAGAAGAACTATTGCAGCTCCGATTAAAGCTACTACTGATTTTTGGAATTTTTCACTTGCAATAAAAATATAAGCAACAAGAAATACCAATCCTGAAATCAGCATTCCATGCGTCTGTATAAATTCTAACATTATCATATCCCCTTAATTACAGTATAGAAGCAATTATACCATAAACAAAGGAATATATACATTACAGCTTATGCACCATAAGAGCATATATATCATTAAATACAACAAATATCATAAATAAAATCAACAATAAGAAAAAGACTGAACTGATTTTATTTATGGTTTCTTCATTTAACGGCTTGCCCCTGAGTTTTTCTATTAACAAAAACATAAAATGTCCGCCGTCTAAAGCCGGAATAGGCAGGAAGTTAACCAGAGCCAGGTCAAGTGATATCATAGCAGTTAATAATAAACCCGAGAAAAATCCGCTGTTTTGGATTACATCTCCGCCGATTTTTGTAATAACAACAATACCATGCAAATCTTTCATCGGAATATTACCGGTAAATAGCTGCCATAACCCGTAAACCAGCATATAAGTCTGTTCCCAAAGATATTTGAGAGAGCCGTCTATAGCTTCAGGAATACTATTTGTTGGAACAAGAACCTGTTTAGCTTCAAGCATAACACCAATCACACCTTTTTCATCAGAGTAAACGGTCTTTAAATTTACCTCTTTACCCTCTCTCAAAACGGTTAAATTTATCGGACGCTGACCGTCTGATAATGCCAATGCAAGATCTTTTAAAGTGGTTTTACCATCTGATTTATAAGAAGTCTTACCACCAAGAGCATCTCTTAATCTTATCTGGGTTTCAGATAATAAAATTTGTTCATCTTTATAAAATTTGTAGCCTTTTAAAGCCTCTTCATCAATTTTTAATGCCGGTTCATCTACTTTTTCAGGCAGACGAACAAGAGCATTTTCTTTTATAACTTCACTTTCAGATAATGACGGATTTAATTTTTCTAATTTAGATAAATTCTCCTGCATAAATGCTTCATCAACTTTACCGTCATTTCTGGCACTGTTTTTTGCATACAAAGTCAAAGCATAAGTTGAATTTATATCAGTACCGTTTATTTTGATAACTCTATCACCGCTTTTCAATCCGCTGTTCCATATAGCTTCACCTTTAGCTGCAACGATTTTATTTATATATACTTCATACTGTCCTGAAGGCAATTTTCCCCAGACAAAAGCTGTTATTAAAACAAAAACAAAAGCTATAATAACATTTGCAATAACTCCGGCTGAAATAACAATCATTCTCTGCCAAACAGGACGATTGATAAATCTTTCTTGAGAATCCACGGGAATATCACAGTCCTTTTCGTCATCTGGAAATGATACATAACCGCCAAGTAAAAATGCATGCACCAAAACCTCGACATCACCAACTTTCTTACTCCACAGAGTGGGACCTATAGGCAAACCAAATCCAAACTTTGATACTTTTATACCAAGCATTTTTGCAGCATAAAAATGACCGGCTTCATGAATCAACACTAAAAAGCTGAGTAACAAAATCATTATAACTATAGACATAAATATCCTCTATCTTCTATTATCAAAATTCTCAATAACACCTTGTATACAACTGACGAGCAAAAGCAAAACTTTCTTTTACCCCTTAAATTGTTCCAAAAATCTCACATCATTATTAAAGAACAATCTGATATCATCAATTGCATATTTAAGCATAGCAAGTCTTTCAACCCCCATACCGAAAGCAAAACCTGAATATACATCCGGATCAATACCGACTCCTTTTAATACGTTAGGATCAACCATACCTGCACCTAAGATTTCTAACCAGCCGGTACCTGAACATGTCCTGCAGCCCTTGCCTTCACACATAATACATTGAACATCAATTTCTGCAGACGGTTCAGTAAACGGGAAAAAGCTGCTTCTGAAACGTGTCGGACGGCTTGCACCAAAATAAATTCTGATAAACTCATTCAATACACCTTTCAAATCGCCAAAAGTTATATCTTTATCCACGTATAAACCTTCTATTTGATGGAAGAAATTATTTTTGCGAGAATTAATATTTTCGTTACGGTAAACTCTTCCGGGGGCGATTATTCTTATTGGAGGTTTCTGGTTTTCCATAACATGAATTTGTGCACCTGAAGTCTGGCTTCTTAATATAATATTCGGAGCTACATTAGTATAAAATGTATCCTGCATATCTCGAGCCGGATGATCTTTCGGAACATTCAGCATATCAAAATTAAAATATTCGGTTTCTACCTCAGGAGATTCTTCATTGGGAGCCACAGAAAAACCTAAACTCTGAAATATTGAAACTATTTCATTTGTCGTTGAAGTCAGCGGGTGAACATGCCCTCTTGGGATATATTGACCCGGCAAAGTTACATCAATTCGCTCTTTTGATAACTTTTCATTAAGTTCCTGCTCATAAAACACTCTGAATTTTTCCTGAATTGATGATTCCAATTTTTGAGTAATATCATTTGCCAATGAGCCGATAATTCTTTTATCGTCAACAGATAAATCCTTTAAACCTTTTTTTATTTCGTTAAATTCGCCTTTTCTGCTTAAATATTTAGACTTGATATCTTCCAAATCTTTTACTGAAGAAGCTTTATTTATATCTTCAACCGCATTAGAATAAATACGCTCTAACTGTTCTTTCATTTTTATACCTCTACAAATTTACAATTTCATTATACTTTTTTTCATATCCGATAGATGTTTTAGGTCCATGTCCGGGATAAACGACAACAGCATCAGGTAGACCAAACAATTTATTTTTAATACTCTCAGTAATTTGTTTAAAATCTCCATCAAGCAAATCACATCGACCAACACTACCTTGAAACAGGGTATCACCCGAAAACAAACTGTTGCCCGTAAAATAGCATATTCCGCCTTGGGTATGTCCCGGAGTTGCAATAGCTTTAATTTTAGTTTTTCCGATAAAAAATTCATCACCATCTGCAACGAAATTATTTATATCTGAAATATTAACAGGCACCATACCTGCAAACATCTGCATCATATCAGGAACCAGTTTTACCTGAGATAAATCCTCTTTTGATACATAAACATCTGTTCCAAAAACTTTTTTAAATTTATCAACACCCAGAACATGATCAAAATGACCATGAGTTAACAAAATATATTTTAAATTAACACCGGATTGTTTAATTTCGTTAATATAACTTTCCTCAGCAGATGAACAATCAATCAAAACAGCTTCATTGGTTTCTTCATCAACTAAAAGATAATTATTAGCATCAATAGGGCCTTTTACAAAAGTTGTTATTTTCATCAGCTTTGAACTACCTCAAATATTTTCTTACAAGTGGCAAACAAATCTTTTGCATCTTTCAAAGCTACCATATTAGGCCCATCACAAAGAGCCTTATCAGGATCCGGATGAATTTCAAAAAACAACACTCTTGCCCCAGCAGCCATTGCAGCTTTAGCAAGAACCGGAACAAATCTTCTATCACCGCCCGAACAAACACCATTTGCACCTGGCAATTGGACACTATGCGTAGCATCAAATACCACAGGAAAACCCAATGAATGCATAATAGGTATTCCCCTGAAATCAACAACCAGATTATTATATCCGAACGAAGTACCTCTATCTGTTAATAAAATATTAGAATTTCCTGAATCTTCAACTTTTTTAATCAACGATCCCATCTGCTCAGGTGCCAAAAACTGACCTTTTTTAATATTCACAATTTTACCAGTTTTAGCTGCTGCCACAAGCAAATCCGTTTGACGGCACAAAAATGCAGGAATTTGCAAAATATCAGCCACCTTAGAAACAGGCTCCGCCTGATCCGGAGTATGAATATCAGTTACAATTGGTAAATCATACTTATCTTTAACCTTTTGAAGCATTTGCAGCCCTTTTTCCATTCCCGGACCTCTGAATGAAGTTATAGAAGAACGGTTAGCTTTGTCAAAAGATGATTTAAATACAAAATTTATATCCAGCTCTTTTGTAATTTCTTTTAAGCCGGCAGCTGTTTCGTCTAAAATTTCCTGGCTTTCAATTGCACAAGGACCGGCTAAGATAGTTAACTTATCTCCCCCGATCTCAAAATCCCTTAATTTAATTCTCTTAATATTTTCCATACTAAAATTATATGAAAAATAAAACTAAAACACAAGCAAATATTACTAATCAAAAAGATTTATTATTCAATTATGACTCTTGCAGGGAAATTGCTTTTTAATAAATTGTTAGCAGCCTGCTGAGCTTTTTCTCGAGATGAATACGAACCAACCTGCAGAGTATAATATCCGCCAAGATTCTTAACAATAGGAGTAACACCTAAACCGGCATCTTGAATTATTGATTTCGCAACTTCTGCCTGCTTATCTGTTGCATAATAACCCACAACAACTTTCGCATTTACAATTTGATCCGTAACAGGAGCCGGAGCCGCTGTCTGCTGAGAATGAACAGGAGAAGCAGTATCATGCCGCAGTTGAGGTGATTCATGAGATTGAATGGATTTAGCAAAAGCATCCGCTTCTTTTTCCTGTTTTTTAGTTTCATTCATCATTTCAACAGCTTTTTCCGCTTCCATCTGACCTACAGTCTTTTTATGCTGGGTTGGGAGAACAACTTTTTCATCTAATTCCGGAGAAAACATTTCTTCATCACCTTCAGCTTTTCCTTCATCTTCCATCTGAATACGGCGAAGTCTTTCATCAATGGCCATAGGAGAAGGGTTATTATCTTCCACAGAATCCTCTACGGACGAAATTTCTTCATCATCAACATTAATCCCTACATCAACATTAGGGGACAGTATTTTGGCAAAACCAAGTATTATAAGAAGCCCTATAATAAATACGGATAAGAAAACCATCAAATCACTGTTTGGAGATTTCTTTACCTTTTTTTTATATTCATTGTAAGAAAAATGAGAGGAAGTCTCATATTTATCCGCATTTTTTAACATCAAACACCTCTAACTTTTGTACTTGCCAAAACTATATCATCAATTTCTTCACTGTAATTCTTCATAACTTCAAGTGCAAAATCTTTTATATCACTAATTGCCAAATCACTTTGCAAACCGGAAACAGAAATCGGTGCACCTTCTGATAAAATATTTACACCGGTATGAATAAGCACAGAAGTTAAAGACTTTGTTGCAATAGAAACAGAAAGCTTCCTATTATTAACAAATAAATCATCGCCGCTTCTGAACACAGCAAAACCGCGTTTTTCCAGAGCCTCTTTTATACAGCAAATCAGAAGTCTTTGTCTGAAAACTCCTTCAACCAGATTTACATTAAATTGCTCGGTTATAAAACTGAGCATGTATTTGCTATATATTGGTTCGTTATTTATAACATCTTCAATATCAACCATTTCAGTCAACTTAACTTCGCATTCACCACAAAACGCAACGATTACATCACCCTGTATTTTAAAGTTTTTATAAATCCAGTGAGGTGCTAATTGAGAACCGATATATTTTATTTCGTCATCAATAAATAATGTTTTCATCTTCTTATTTAAAAAGAACCTTTATATATTTAGTATCATGATTAGCTTCAAGAGCTTTTTTAAGCCTTGTACATGATTCACATATCCCGCAATGTCCTTTGCCGCCCTGATAACAACTCATAGTTAAATCCAGAGGTATGTTATTTTTCAGTGCTAACATGACTATATCATTTTTTACATAATTTATCAAGGGTGCAACAACCTTAGAATGCTTTTGAGTCGAGTACACAAATTCTTTATTAACAGCATCCACAAACTCTGTAGTATTGTCAGAAAACGTCTGAGCTTCTTCTTTATTTGCCCCTATAATTATATAATCATACCCGAAAGAATCTGCAAAACTGGCTGCAATATTCAAAAACAAACCGTTTCTATTCGGCACCCAGACAGATTTTGCAGAAGCTTCTGCATCAGATAACTCAGAACCTGTAGGGATATCGTCACTTGAAACAAGAGAGGTTTTTGTTATATTTTTAAGCCAGTCAAGCTTTATAACATCAAGTTTTATATTATAATACCTGCAAATATTTTCTGAAGCTTCTATTTCCTTTTTTACCGATTTCTGACCGTAATCAAAAGTCAAAGCATGAATAATATTTAATTCTTCCTTCTTCAGCCCTAAACTGACTAAAGAGTCTAATCCTCCTGAAAGTAAAATTACAGATTTGACCACAGACTAACCTTCTTCCTCATCATTTTCATACTCCTCAAGTATCGAAACAGCTTCCATTTTCAAACTATCAGAATAATCCGGAGATTTTATAATTTCATCTAGAATAGTTCTATCAGACATATTATATAATGCAATCATAGCATTTTTCTTAACTTCGGCATCAGGATCTGTTTCCAGACATTTTTTTATAGTTTCAAAGGCTTTAGGATGATCACTATCCATCAAAGCTTCAATTGCGTTAATTCTTACCTGAACAGACTCATCGGCCAGTGAATTTTTTAAAGCTCTGTAAACTCTTTCATTATCACAAAATCCCATTTTTATAAGAGCCTCAATTGCACGCTCTTTCAAAAATGAAAATTTATCCATAATACCCTGTTTTGTTTCAAGAATACTAACTAAAGGATCAACAGCCCTGGAATCCCCCAATAACCCGAGAGCGGACACAGCAGATTCCTTCAGATAAACTGATTTTTCGTTTTCATCTTTAACTACTTCAACCAGGGGAGCAACAGCAAATCTATCGCCTATTCTGCCTAATGCATCTGCACATGCCAGCCGTACTCTGTAATGTTCGTCTTTATTATTCAAACAGTATAACAAAGAAGAAACAACTTCCGTATTTTTCTGGTTAGCTATTGCTTTAGCACACATGACTCTGACATTTGTATACTTTTCTTTTGTTTCTTCATCTGCAGAAGATGCATTTTTCAACAATAAAATATCAACCAGATACTCCAAGCTTGAAGAATCTCTATATTTATCTACACATCTGATTAAATGCATAATAACATCAGGTTCCTGAGCATGAACAAGCATATAATTATATATATTTATAAGATCTTTTTCTAAATATTTATCAGACAATTTATCAATATTGTCGATAACAACACCGGCATCAGTTTTAGAAAATAATCCGCAATCTTCCGCAATCAATTTTAAATCTAAATTTGTGCCGTTGTTCACTACCAATCCTCATCCCTCAATTGAAGTAAAACATCGCTGTTATATCCTGCATTAACTTTATACTATAACAAACAGCCATGCAATTCAAGAAATTGACCATTATTTAACAAAAATAGCGAATTTTAAAAATTTATTGTAACATTTCGTAATTATCTAACAAAAAAAATTTTTCTTTGATTTAAAATACATGTACAACAGTTATTAACTTTATATGGTGTGAAATGAATATAGACTCAATTAAAAATTATCCCGCAGGCACTCTGGCCAAGCAAAGACATAAGGGCATGCTTGAGTATAGACAGAAGAGTGCGGGTTTGTGCGAGAGCAAAAGTGTGAAGAAGAATAATAACTACAACGGCAGTTTTACGGGTTTAAACGTAGCTGCCGTTGCTGGTTCTATAAACACTGAAAAAAGTGCAACAATGCTTGATAAAATTCTTACTCTTTGTGACAAGCACACAGTTATTGCTCAAAACTTAGTTGCCCTATTCTTAGCAGCCGGCTTAAGACCTCTGGCAATCATGTCACTGCCCGGACAGAAAAAAGACAAAGATGATAAAATTTACGCTTCCGGACACTCAATAGCATCAGGGCTTATCGGATTTGCTTTCTCAAGTATTGTAATGTATCCGCTGGGAAGAGCCGTAGAAAAAACTAAAGGAGCCGTCAAAGATGCTAATGCTGCTATTGAATTAATGAAAGACAGCAGTAAATTAACAAAAGAACAAATGGAAGCAATTGACAGTTTGAAGAAAAAATACAAACTCAATAACATTCTTGACATTGAAAATGTAAAAATCTTCAAAAAACTCAAAGAAACATACAATGTAAAAACACTCGGAGATCTTGAACATTCTAAAGCCTTCAAGAACGTAACCAAAATTCTTGATATGGCTCCGGATGTATTTATCTTTGGTGTATTAAAAGCAATGCTTACAGTTGCGTTAATACCGCCGATTTTAAAATATGTATTCGGAATTGAAAAGAAAAAAGCTCCTCAGACCCCGAAACCTGAGGTAAGTAGTAATAATACGACAACACCGCCTCCGGCTATTCCTAAACCGGAAATAGAAAAATTTGCAGGAGGGCTAAAATAATGAATATCACATTACAAACAAATAATTTTAACTCTCAATACAAATACAATACCTATAACACAAAATCAAAGAGAAATAATTTACCTTTATATTCTCAGCAAAGTTTTACGGGTATTGAAGATATTCCTGCAAAATCAAATCTTTTAAATCCGTTTAAAAGAGCATTCGACAAATTCACAACTTGGCTTTCAAACAATTACACCTCTAAATTGTATACTTCAAAGCTGGCAAAATTTCTAGCCGGACATACTGAAAAATTGGATAGTGTAGTTGACCACATGCAAGTTGCAGGTTCAATAATTATCTCAGGAATGTACATGACGCAAACTTTGAGAAACCAGCAGTTAGATGAAGATAGA
This sequence comes from Candidatus Gastranaerophilales bacterium, assembly GCA_944324395.1. Lineage (GTDB taxonomy): Bacteria > Cyanobacteriota > Vampirovibrionia > Gastranaerophilales > Gastranaerophilaceae > Zag111. Next base: position 101,638 of record CALUWC010000006.1, read on the forward strand.
AGAAGGACTCTTGCGGTTAACCAGGGATTAACATTCCTATTATCCACTATTGGTTCTTATACTATCGACAGAAGCCTCGACAACTGGTGGGAAAAAGTTACTGCAAAATATGCCCAAAAGCAAACCGGAGATGATAAAATTCTCGAAAAGATAACAAATATTAACAATGATATAATCAAAAAAGCAGAAGAAGAGTTTAAAATGCCGTGGAAGAAAATTCCTAAAAAGCAAAAACCTAAACTCATGACAACATTAAAATATGTTGAAGATAATCTGCCAAACACATCACTGGAATCAAAACTAAAAGGTATGGGAGTATTGAAAAAACTGATTGTATTCGGTACTGTCTACAGATTCTTGGCTCCGGTTGCAGTTACTCCGTTTGCAACAATGATTGGAAACAAACTTGCAAGCGGCAATAAAAAACAAGATGATGTACAAAATAAAGTTGTACACACAAAAGAAACCATACAAAAAGAAGAAAAATAATAATATAAATTGCAAACTAAAAGAGGTACATTAAAATGTACCTCTTTTTATAAACTAAATACTTCAAACAAAACTAAGGTGTAATTTTTTTCGGAACGCAAAAATAAGGATTATTTTGGTATTTTGACCAGGTAATAAATGCCTTGTTACCTTTTATAATAGTAGTTCCTACGCTGACATATTTTTTCTGTCCCGTCTTTTGATCTGTCTGCTGAACAAAATTTTCCAGTTCATATCTTTCAATTTCTTTTGAACGTGATTTCATTGAATTATACAATTCGTCTACTTGAAGATTTGTAAAAGAACAATCCAGCTGATATTCAGTATCCGGAGATTTTATATTCTCCTGATATTTGCAAAATCCGTTCTTCCAACCGTAAATCTGGCGTTTAGTAACAAAGTTTTGACCTTCAAATTCAGATGTAGTTGTTTCTTCGTATTTGTCACAATCTTTAAAATGTTTTACAAAGTTAGAAGAAAATTTTGTATATTCGGCCGCAAAAACACTACTCCCTACAGCAAGCACACCAATTAAAGTTATTATAGATATCTTTTTCATTTCCTTCCCCTTTCTTTAAATTTCTTTCCTGTATTATAGCAGATTTTTTATTTTTAGAAAAGAAATAAAAATTTTTCAAATTTGAAATAAAATTTTAAATCTCATTATTTTGTATGATTACAATAAAAAATAAAATGCTAACATAACAATATACTCCTTAGAGACTAAGATACACATATCCCTAATCAACAGCTATGCACCTCAGTACATAGCTTTTTTTTATACATAAATAATTATAAAAATTCTACCTGTTACAACTAAAGGGTAAGAAGAATTCATAAATTATTTTTTAGAATATTATATCTTTTATTGTATAATTATTTTATGAATATCATTCAGGAATTTGAAACAATTGCAGCAATTTCGACACCGCTTGGTACAGGCGGAGTCGGGGTTATCAGAATTTCTGGCGACAAAAGTTTTGAAATCGCAAAAAAAATTCTGGACATTAAAAATCTGACACCCGGAAAAATTTGCCATGGGTGGGTTGTTGATGGAAATACAAAAATCGATGAAGTTATAATTCTGCCTTTTAAAAACCCAAACAGTTATACAGGAGAAGATGTTATAGAAATTCAATGCCACGGGGGAGTTAATGTTGTCAAAAATATTCTTGATTTAACATTAAAAAACGGAGCAAGAATTGCTGAAAGAGGAGAATTTACCAAAAGAGCTTTTCTGAATAAAAAATTAGACTTATCACAAGCAGAAGCTGTAGATGACTTAATCCACGCAAAAACCTCAAATTTTGCTATTCAATCAGCTAGAAATTTATCAGGAGTACTGGCAAAAAAAATAAAAGAAATAAAAGACGGACTTTTTGAAACAGCATCAAGAATTGTTGCAGGAATAGATTTTCCTGAAGATGTTCCGGAACCTGAATACTCTTATTTGATTGAACGATTTAACAATACCATCAAAGAAATTGACAGTATTCTGGATTGTGCAAAATCTTCTGATATCTTAAGACAGGGAATTAAAGTTGCAATTGTCGGACGCCCAAATGTCGGTAAATCTTCATTATTTAATGCTTTATTGAATATTGACAGAGCAATCGTTACAGATATTGCAGGCACAACACGTGATGTAATAAAAGAAAGCCTTGATCTTGGAGTTGCAGCAACACTTATCGACACCGCAGGAATAAGAGAAGAAGGCAATATTGATAAAGTAGAAGAAATCGGTATTGAATATTCAAAACAGTCAGTTAAAGAAGCTGATTTTATTTTATTTCTTTATGATGCTAAAGAAGGATTAACAAAAGATGATAAAGAAATTTTTGAAATAATAAAAAACAAACCGCATCTTGTTATTGCAAACAAAATAGACTTAGCAAATGATTTTATGGAAGAACTTTCAAACACCATTAAAATTTCAACAACTACGAAAGAAGGTCTAAAACTACTTCAGGAAACTCTAAAAAATAACATCTGTAATTTTACACCTGAAGAAACAGAATTTATAACAAACAAACGTCAGCAACACTGTCTTGAAAGAAGCAGAGAAAGTCTTGAAAGAGCATTACATGCTGCTAAAGCAGAAGAACTTCAGGACATGATATATATTGATGTAAAATCAGCACTTCTTTCGCTTGAGGAAATCACAGGCGAAGTAATCAATGACGATATTTTAAATAATATCTTTGATCATTTTTGTATAGGAAAATAAAAATTCTTACGAATTAAAATTTTTGTATTTGTAACTTAAAATGCTGTAGCTTGAAACATCAACAGATGAATCATCATCACCGTAAAAGACCGACGTGCCGGTAGCTTTTCTGTAATTTTCTTCGTCCAATTTTTCCTGTTTGCTGCAATCATAAGAAAATGCAGAAATTTCAGCACTGGTGACACGACCATCATGATTTGAATCAATTTCATCAAAATGATCCATAATTTTACTTATCATTTCACCTGAATAGGCTCCTGAAGCTGCTAATTGAGTAAGTTCGTTACGGGAAACTCCGGCTGAAGCTATGGTATTTGTCAATTTAGACATCTCATCAGCACCAATAACTCCGTCACCATCTTTATCCAGCATTGCAAAATTATTCTGTAAATAAGAAGCAAATGACTGATTCAAGGTCAAATAATTTGAATTATCATTCCTTGCCTTTGTTATATTTTCATAAGTTACACCGTCCTCCGGATACAATGCAGCCAAATATGAGTATGTATTTGCCAAGTTTGAAGAAATACTTGTAATAATAGACGAACCTGATGCCATAATATAAATCCTTCTTATTTTTCTACCTTATCTTTATAATAATAATCTTTCAAAAAAAATCAACCTTTTTCAAAACTGATACAAAAATATTTACATGGTAAAATACCGGTATAACTATGAGGGAAGTATGTTAAAAAATAAAAATGAAATTGTTGAAGTATTAAATAACGGCGGAGTAATAACCTATGTAACAGACACTGTCTGGGGTTTGGGTTGTCTGCCGACTAATGAAAAAGCCGTAAAAAAAATCTATGAAATAAAAAAACGAGAAGCTCAAAAACCGTTAATTTTAATGTCTAATGAAATTTATCATTTGTTAAATTATGTAAAACCAATACCTAAAATAGGTCAACAGCTGATAAAAAAATATTTTCCGGGTGCATTAACTATCGTTACCGATAAAAATGAAAATACTCCGGATTATATCACCTCAGGTATGGAAACTGTAGGAATAAGAGTTCCTGACAATAAAATTTTCCAAGAAATCTGCGAAATTATACCGGGTCATGTTCTTGCAACTACCAGTGCCAATCTATCGCATCAGCCGTCAGCTAAAACTTATGAACAGGCTCTTGAAAATATGACAGGTTTGGCGGATTTAATAATTGAAGATTACGGCTACAGGGCAAAGGGTCTTGAATCAACAGTCGCAGGAGTAATGAATAATGAACTCCGCATCTTCAGGCAGGGAGAAATTCGTATAGAAATCTAAATAATTTGATATTTATTTAATTTTTTAATAAAATTTATAAATAATGAGGAAAAATTTATGGAATTTATTTTATACATCATCTATCTATATATCTTAATTTACACTTTGTATATGTTCGTTCTTTCGGTTCGAAATCTTAAAGATAAGCCTTTTTCTATTGAAAAAAAGTATTCAAGATATGATGATATAAAAAATAATTTTGCTCTGATTATATACAGCCACAATCATAAGGAATGCCTGCAAGAACTTATTGAACAAATAAAAATGCAGGATTATCCGCTTGCAAACTTTAAAGTTTATGCAATTCTGGATGATTGCAATGACGGCTCAGAAAGACTATTTGAATATGATAACTTTGTACACGTTATGAATATTCATGACGTCGGAACATTAGGAAAAAATAAAGCCATTGCAATGCTTTTAGAGGAAATAAAAAAAGATTCCTCTATTGATGCTTATATTTTTATAGACAGCATAAGAAAAATCGAGCCTGATTTTCTGACTCTGGCAAATGCCGCCTTGCGAAAAGCAGATGCCATAACAGGAGAAGTTCATATTAATCGTGATAATTTAGATATTGTTGATAAAATTAAAGCTGTTTATAAAAAATATCAGGCAAACTTCTTTAAACAGGCAAGATCCTTGCTTGGGCTGGCTACTCAGGTTGATTCCGGATTATTCATTATTAAAAAATCGGCACTTGAAGATATAAAGAGTATAAATTTCAAAGATGTAAATTCTGAGTTAGAATTCAGCCTTTTATTGTCAAAATCAGGACATAAATGTGTTTACAATCCAAATATTCAATCTTATATACTCGGACAGGACTGTTCATTCCGGAAACCACGTCTGACCAAGAGATTAAACCTTTTGAAAAATAATTTTAGAAATTTAAAAACCATAAATTTAGCATTTGTAGAACATGTATGTTCTCTGCTTAATCCGAATATATGGTTTATTGTTGCGGCTTATGCTATTTTAATCGGATATTCATACAATTATCCGTTTATCGTAAAATGCAATGTTGTTATATTTACCGCAATACTTATGCTTGCAATATTTGGAATCAGCTTGGTCAACGCAAAATTAAATGCAAAAGAAGTATTTTTATTATTCCTATATCCAATATATTCTATATGTCACATAATAAAAAACTTCCCTCCGGTTAGATATTTACTCAAAGCAATCGGAGCGAATACAGATAAAGAAGTTGATAAATTGGTTATAGATGTACTAGTCCAAACAAAACATGGAGACAGAAGCTGTAAACTTGAATTTATATCTACAGAAAATGAGCTTTCTAAAATAAGATTTATATATAAAAATAAAAAATACACAACATCATCTCATCTAAGAATGATTGATGCACTTCAGCAATTAAAATCAAAAATGGAAGATTATGGTCTGATATTAAAGATATGCAGCTGCTGTGCAAATTTCACTTCCTGTGCAGACGGATCAACAAATATGCTCAAAGGACAATGCCACAATGAATATCCAAGCCCATTGCTAAACGAGCCGCGTCCAACTTTGATATGGAATTCATGCTCAAGCTTTGAACCTGCAAAAACCAATAATATTATTGAAGAAATGGCACAAGAAGTTGAAAATCAAAATAATTAATTTGAAAACCTTTAAACTTGGGAAATATAATATAAATATGAAAAAATTCTTTAGCTTTATATTAATAATTATGTTCTTATTTTCAAATACAGCAATTCTTCAAGCGGCAGAGCCTCTAAAAGGATCAGTTACCGAAACTGAAGAATTTAAAAATACCGCTGATGAAATGTTTACTGGGAAAGTAGAAACTTTAAACAGAAAAGAAATAATAAATATGACAGTTTCTCAAGTTTTAGATTCATCATATTCAATAGAAGGCGATGAATTTTTTGCAGAAGTAACTGATGATGTCTACGGCGATAAAGGGATTATTATTCCCAAAGGGACACTTGCTCATGGAAAACTGACAAATACAACAGAACCGGGAAGACTAGGAAAAGAAGCAACAATGGATTTAGCATTTGATTACCTTGTAACTCCTGACGGCAGAGAAATTCCAATAGAAGGTAAAATGACAACAAAACTTCATCCGGTTACACAAGGTGCAAAAATTGTAGCTCAAGATTTAGGCTATACAGTTGCAGGAGGAGCAGTTGGAGGCTTAATGGCACTTAACTGGCTGGGCCTGGGAGCGGCAATAGCCTCTCAAGGCTATACACTTGCTGGAGGAGCTGCAATTGGCGGAGTTGCAGGACTTGGAGTTGCTCTTATAAGGAAAGGCAACCACGTTTTAATAGCCCCGGGCGATGAAATTAAAGTAAAAATAAATACAGCTATTGACTTACCAGTATATAAAGAAGAAGCTCTCAGACAGGAAGAAATCACGTACGAAGGACTTGATATAAGTATAAATGATGTACGTCATGAAAAAGATCCGTTCGGAGAAGTTAATACAATTACTTTGACAGTCTTGATTTCGAATATGTCAGATAAAACATTATCCGGATTTGATATGGCTCTGGTTAATGATTATAACGTAAAATTCAGCCCGTCAATTTTCGGAGATACAAAACTAATGTTCCGTCAGATAAGACCGGGAGACAAATTGGTCGAAAACGTTTCTTTTGCGGTAGATAATATAAACAGAAAATTCTGGCTCACATTTTATGACAGAAAAAACAGCCAGATAATTGCAAAAGTTTCAGTTGATAATGCATATAGAGAATTACCGGAAAAAATTAAAAAGAAAAATAAAAAAATAAGATCTAAAAAACAAAACTTTAAAAAAGACGAAGACCTGATAGAGAAGTACTTATAGGATTGTAAAGATTTTATAAAAGTACTTGTAAAAAAAATATTTTATATTACAATTATAGTAATTTAATAGTAAATAGGAGGAAAATATGGCTTGCGGATCTCTTGAAATCGAAATCTTGAATACCTTTTGGAACTTAACTGCAAATGACGAAGATATCGATATATCAATCCAGGATATCGTTGATGAACTATCAAAAAACGGTACTGAAAGAGCTTATACAACCATCAAAACAGTTATGGACAGACTTGTTACCAAGAGCATTTTAGTAAGATACAAAGTTGGCAAAAAGTTTTTCTATAAAGTTACAATGGATAAAAGAGAGATGGCATTAGATATGCTTAAAGAATTTACCGATGATTTCTTTAATGGAAATTACGCTGAGATGATGCATTTTGTAGAACGTGAAATGAGCGAAATGCTTGTAAAATAATTATTAGCTATGCCGGAAAATAATATAACGGACAGAAAATTTGTCGCAAATTTACTGCGTAATGTTCGCATAGGAAATTGTAGTGTCAGAGAAGCATTGATGGCATATCCAAAAGACACCGAAGATGAGAGTCTTGTTGCAGCATATCATGCGTTGATTCATTATGAAGCAGATGAAGATATTAGACGCAGGGATACTTTATACAAAGAAGAACAAGATGACTATATTGAATTTTTAGCGTATACTTTAGATAATGGAGAAGATCTTCCGGAAAATATCATAAATAACTACAAAAAATTTTATGATAATGCTCCGATACTTCACCAAAACAATTTTCAGGGATTTTTAAAAGGTTTCTGGAAAACATTGAATACAGGATTTAGAAGGAGAAAGGAATGAAAAAGTTACTAATTGGTCTTGCAATACTATTTGCAGCATCTGCAGGATTTTCAACAACAGCAATTGCGGAAGAAACACAAGCAATCGATGTACTTCCTACAATGAATTGGACAAGCTCTGCTCCGAACAGAATTTGGGTCGGAACATTCCAAATTGTATGGAATGAATTTATGGACAATATTGTTAAAAAGAAAATTAAATTTGTTGATTATGATTCTCAAGTTGCAAAAGCTCTTAATAAAAAAGAATTTAAGAAAAATGATATAAGTGAAGATGCGTATTATACAAAATATGGTACAGTATCTCCTGAATTAAAAACCGCAATTGAAGAAGGCATTAAAGAAAAATTCAATGAAACAAGCGATATCTTAGATACAATGGATTGGACATACAATCCTGAAAAAATTCTGGTTTACGCTATGCTTAAAAAAGATTTTAAATTTTTAAAAGCATTTGATAAACTACAGTCAGGAATGTTTGCTCAAAATTCCGCACCGGTTGAGTATTTTGGAATAAATAGCGACAGCAATAAAAAGTTGGATAAAAATTTAAAAGTTTTATTCTATAACAATGAAAATGATTTTGCAGTAAAAGTCTACACTCAGGATAACGATATGGTTCTGTTATACAGAACAAATGATGATGTAACCTTTGACAAATACTACAAAGATATTGAGAAAAAAACAAAAAAATATAAAGGCGACAAAGACTTTAAAGCTGAAGATGAGTTAAAAATTCCAAATATCAACTTATATAAAGAAACAAGCTTTAAAGATGTAGAAGGTCATCAAATTAAAGGAACTGATTTTAAAATCGACAGAACAATAGAAACAATTGATTTTAAAATGGATAATGAAGGTGTAGAATTAAAAAGCGAAGCTGCTATTATAGCAAAAATGTGTGCATTACCTATAATGGACGGCCGCAGATTCTATTTTACAGATAACTTTGTATTATTCCTTATTGAAAAAGGAGAAAACAAGCCTTATTATGCAATGAAAGTTTCTGATGTTGAAACATTGAATAAAACAGGCAGAAAATAATTCAAATAAAATTCAAATAAAAAAGACAGGATAAAAAATATAAATCCTGTCTTTTTTATTGACCGTAAAAACTTTAATGATTATAATTAGAATATGGCAAAAGTTAAATCAAAATGGGTATGTCAGCAATGCGGCTACGAAACGGCAGGATATCTTGGCAAATGTCCTGAATGCGGATCATGGGGAAGTTTTACGGAAGAAATTTCGACCAACAACAAACCTCAGAACATATCTCCGCAGGGAATAGTAAATGATGTAAAACCTGAACTTATCAACGACATACATATAGGAGAAGAAGTCAGAATAAGTACAAATATCTCTGAATTTGACAGAATACTTGGAGGCGGATTAGTTCAAGGCTCATTAGTTTTAATAGCCGGAGACCCTGGCATCGGAAAATCTACAATACTATTGCAGACAAGCGGAGAATTATCAAAAAACGGACAAAAAATACTCTATGTTTCCGCCGAAGAATCAGCAAGCCAATTAAAACTAAGAGCAGACAGACTAGGAATTTCATCTGACAATCTCTATATATACCCGCAGACAAATCTTGAAGCTATACACCAGCAAATTGATGAATTAAAACCTGATACTGTTGTTATTGACAGTATTCAAGCAATATATTCGCAATCGATATCCAGTTCCGCCGGCAGCGTATCACAAATTAGAGAATGTTGTAATATTCTAATGCAGATAGCAAAAACACAAAATATTACAATAATTGTAATCGGACACGTCACAAAAGACGGGAATATTGCAGGCCCGAAAATTCTTGAACACATGGTAGACACCGTAATATATTTTGAAGGTGACAAATACAAATCATACAGAATGCTGCGTTCAATGAAAAATCGTTTTGGAAACACCTCAGAAGTCGGAATATTTGAAATGCAGTCAAAAGGACTTGTCGAAGTTAAAAATCCAAACGAATTATTTTTAAATGAACGCTCTCAGGATGCAATTCCCGGAAGTGCAATCGTTGTAACAAATGAAGGAACAAGACCTCTGCTTGTCGAAATTCAAGCACTGGTCGGCACGACACCATACCCTTCCCCAAGAAGAGTCACAAACGGAGTTGATTCAAGCAGAGTCCTTCAAATTCTTGCTGTTCTTGAAAAAAGAGTCGGCTTAAACTTATCAAAACAAGATGTTTATGTTAACGTAATGGGCGGAATTGATGTAGATGAGCCCAGTGCAGATTTAGGTATCGCAATAGCAATTGCAACCTGTGCAAGAGATGTTGTGGTAGACCCGCAAACTGTAATTATCGGAGAAATTGGGCTGTCAGGAGAAATTCATCCGGTAAATAATATTGATAAAAGATTAACTGAAGCAGTAACATCCGGATTCAAAAAAGCAATTATCCCGTACGCAAACAGATCTGTACAAAATGATAAAATTAAAATAGTTCCGGTAAAAAGGCTTATTGATGCAATCTCAGCCTGCATTACCCCGGGATAAAATTAAACATGTAGAGAATCTATATTTAAATCTTTTAAAGTAAAATTAAAATAAATAAGAAATAAAGAAAGAATATTATGAAACCGGAAGAAGAACTCGGAAAAATTTTAACAGAAAATAAATTAACAATATCAACAGCGGAATCTTGTACCGGAGGTCTGATAAGTTCAAAATTGACTGATATTTCAGGAAGTTCAGAATACGTAAAATTAAACTTTGTTACTTACGCAAATGAAGTAAAACACAGCGTTTTAGGAGTTGATTGGGAAATATTAAATACCTATGGAGCAGTGAGTGAACAATGTGCTTATGCTATGGCTGAAGGGTTAAATAAAATAACAAACTGTGATGTTGCACTTTGTACCACAGGGATTGCAGGTCCGACAGGCGGAACAAAAGAAAAACCCGTCGGATTAGTTTATATTTCAATAAAATACAACGGTATTATAACAATTAAAGAAGTAAAACTGCCGCCAAATACTCCAAGAATTCAAATGAAAGAAGAATTTGCAAAACAGGCACTCAAATTTGCAATATCAATACTATCCGGCAACAAACTTTGCTAACAACTCAGGAAATCTGTTTATTAAAGCATCTGCAAATTTTTCTGTATCAATCTGAGTTGTAACAATGGCAAGCAAATCCTGCGGGAGTTCATTTACCATACCTTGCAAATATTCAGGCTTTATGACACCCATAGATTTTATCATCTGCTCTTTATTTCTTTCAACATTTATCATATGAGTATAAGCTTCCGTATCAAAAATTTGATAATACTTATTCTGCTCGTTAGTTAACATAAAAGTTAACTGCCTTTTTTGAGTAGGCTCCAAATTCATTATTGCATTTTTGTAATTCAAATCTCCAAGCTGGCTGATTTGCTGAACAAGTTCAGTATTATTACCCTGAGCTTCCTGTCCTGTTACACTTTCCAAAATTTGCTGCAAATACATCTCAGGAATTGATTTCAAATTTTGCAAAAGCATTTCCTTATCCATTTCAAAACTTGTTAGAAGTCTGTCCAATTCACGTTCAGGCATATGTTCAACAACTTCAGACTCGGAAAACATCTGAAAAACAGCCTTCAATAGTTCCTCTTTAGGAATATCTTTCAACATATCAAGCAGACTGTCCTGCGTAAAATACTGTAATCCCTGAATTAAATCATCTTCCTCCAGCATAGGAACTAATTTTTCTAACTGAGATGAGGTCATTTCTTTCATTATTGTCAATTTATTCTGCGGGTCGGCAAGCTGAAATAACTCAATTAAAATACTTGAATCCGTAAACATATCGGCAGCTAACTGAATAGCAGCCTGATTACCGGAAGCAGCTTCCGCTTCCAGAATTTCCTCCACAGTCTTGTCCTTGTATATTTCCATTTTGGAATCGGAAATATTCAACTTCGACTGAATATATGCTAAATCTGTATCGATTTTAATTGACATGCCTGACCTCAAAATCTCTCTTGTATATATTAACGGATTATTTTTTATGGATTTTCAATAAACAAAAACATTTGTTACAATAGTTAACAAAGATAAAAAGTCAAGTGTACACTTAATTTTAGACCAAAATAATTGTTAAGTTATGTAACAATTTTAGATATTATGTAACAAAACTTTATACTTTTTATACTTTATATATATAGGGAAAAAGATAAGGAATTGGAACAATGAGTTTCGATGTAAATATCGGCAGATCAGAACCTATAATAAAAGCGGCAGCTAACATGAATAATGATGGAGGCTCCGGGGGAAATACAGGTTACATGATGCGCGGGAAACGGAAAAATAAAGAAAATTACAAAAGTCTTTTTGACAGCGATAATGAAATCGATTCATTTGAAATGGCTTCCAAACTGCCTAAAAAGCCGGATGAAGGATATAAAAATTCCTGGTTTGAAAATATTGTAGAAAAGTTCATCAAATAAAATTCAGGGTGTTTTTGAAAAATTCAAGACACCCTTGTTGTTTATAAAACTTTTATTTTTGGGACTTATGTAACAAATTCCACTAAAAATTTTCAAAACAGCGTCATACTGAGCGTTAGCAAAATATCTCAAGAAAAAGCTTTTCGGACTATAGTCCCCAGAATGACGGGCTTTTATAGTATCTGTAGAATTTGCTATATAAGTTCCTTATTTTTAATCTTGATTTTACAGAATGTTTATTGTACTATTTTTTTGTGAAAATTAAATATCAATGCGGAAGTAGCTCAGTTGGTAGAGCGTCTGCCTTCCAAGCAGGCTGTCGCGAGTTCGAGTCTCGTCTTCCGCTCCATTTAAAAAGCAGTAATATCGGACTTTTTACGGAATTGTAAAATGTTCGATTTTTTGTTTTCAGGAAAGCTCCGCTGAAAATCCCATTAATCCTTAAGTAGTAGTAAAAATTATCAATAAAAATTTTAAAAAATTTATTCTCCAGAATGGTGAAAAGAAATGCCATGACAGTTTATTATATATATGTAAGTTCGAAACGACCAGGCACTTTTTTCGGGGTTGCGACAAGATTTTTTCTTTTTGCGGTTTGGTTTAAAACGCTTTGAACTTACACTTTACTTCAGAAAGTTTTTCATGTTTTATAACTTCCGGTTTGTGTTGTAGTAGTTGCAAGACAAACCTTTTTATTTTATAATCGCTCCTGTAGAGAACAGCTATATAGGAGTATATTTTATGACAACTGAAATCAGAGCAAGCCACATCTTAGTTAAAACAGAAAAAGAAGCACAGGATTTATATAACGAGATTAAAAACGGAAAAGATTTTGCACAGGCAGCACAAGAAAATTCTCTTTGCCCGTCAGGACAAAACGGCGGAGATTTAGGTTATTTTGGCAAAGGCATGATGGTTAGACCATTCGAAGATGCTGCATTTGCACTTGAAAATATCGGAGAAATTTCTCAACCTGTTGAAACACAATTTGGCTGGCATCTAATACAGCTTACAGGCAAAAACTAAATGGACAGTCTAGCTGTAATAAGAGAATTTATGGTTAACTCTCAAGTTAACTATCTTCTGGTTAATTCAACCAATGAATTTTTGGTTGAATATAATACTTTGGAAGAAAATTCCAGATATAAAATAACAAACTTTTCAGGTTCAACAGGTGAGGCTCTTGTTACACCTCAAACAGTCTATCTATTTGTTGACGGAAGATACCACATTCAAGCAGATCAAGAAGTTGACCATCGTAAAGTTACAGTAGTTAAACTCAAAACCGGTCAAAAATTTATTGATGAACTTATAAATAAAATTCCCCAAAATGAAACATTAGGAATATTTTCAAAAAAAATATCGCAAAAAAAATTAGAAGAAATATCAAACTGCAGACAAATTAAATTATTTGATAATGATCCTCTTGATACAAAAAATGAAATAAATTTATCAGAAAATATATCTCTTGATAGAAATTTAACAGGACTGACAACAGAAGAAAAAATCGCAAAAATTTCCAATAATTTATCAGAAAATGAAGCTCTTTATCTAACAGACCTTGACGAAGTTTCCTACCTGTTTAATATGCGGAATTTTTCACAAAAATTTTCCGCAAAAATTAAAGCAAAAGCAGTTATACTGAAAGATAATTCTATTTTATTTACTCCTGACAAAATAAACAGCCTTGAGGAATTTTTAAAAGCGACAACCAAAACTGTTCTGGTTGACAAATCTTCAATAAATGCTTACGAATACAATCTGTTAGGAGATAAAGCAGAGGAAATATCCGAGAATCCTGTAAAATTAATGAAATCAAGAAAAAATGACACCGAACTTGAACATCTCAAAATTGCTTTTCAAAAAACTGATAAGGCCGTTCGTGCAATTAGAGATTTTATAAATCAAAATGACAACATTTCAGAACACGATATAGCAGCACAACTTGAAAAAGAATTCAAAAAACAAGGTGCTCTCGGTTTGAGTTTTAATTCTATAGTTGCAAAAGATAAAAACTCCGCACTTGCACACTATTCAAAATCTTCAAAAGATGAAATTATAACTGAGGGATCGCTTATATTAATCGATTGCGGAGCGTATTTTGAAGGCGGACTGGCTACAGATATCACAAGAGTTTTTGTAAAAGGTTCCCCTGATAAGCTTCAAAAAAAGATTTATACAACTGTACTAAAAGCTTTCCTGCGTGCATTTAATTACGCAAAAACTACTACAAAAAGACCGATTTCCGGGTTTGAAATAGATAAATCAATACATGAATTTTTCAATAGCACAGATACCGAAGGATTTGTTTTCAATCATGGCTTAGGCCATGGAATAGGAATAAATGTTCACGAATACCCGCCAAATCTCAGCACCGGAGAGATCGCAAAAACGCCTATACTTGAAGGCATGTGCTTTTCCATAGAACCGGGGTTGTATAAAGAAGGTTTCTTTGGTGTAAGACTTGAAAATTCATGCTATTTTAAAAATAACAATATCCATTCTTTTGTTCACATGAACTATGAGCAAAAACTTATAAATTATGATATGCTGACAGAACAGGAAAAAAAATGGCTCAACGAATTTGAGGTTTTATAATGGAAATAATTAGCGTTAATAACGATTTAGTAAAAGAAACCGTAAAACTTCAGCAGAAAAAATACCGCACTCAAACCGGAAAATTTCTACTTGAAGGTTATAAAGCAATAAAAGAGGCTTTTGACTCCGATATCCAACTTGAATATATTTTTGTTAACGAAAAACATACGGAAGAATATTCTTTTGCTAAAAATATTCTAATAATTACAAATGATAGTGTTTTAAAAAAAATCTCAACTACAGACAGTGCCCCTGCTGCAATAGCAATAGGCATTCAAAAAAGCTATGATATAAATATTTTAAAAGATAAGAAAAAAGTAGTCCTGCTTGAAAATATAAAAGATTTGGGAAATTTAGGGACTATAATAAGAAGTTCTTTGGCGTTCGGTGCTGATGCCATTGTTTTGTACGGCGGAGAAACTGTTGATATATATAATCCAAAATGCGTAAGAGCAACTGTTGGCAACCTCTGGAAAATCCCGGTTTTAAATATAAAAGATTTTGAAGACTTAGAAAAGCTATTTAAAAATTTTAACAGGATAGCAACATTGCCGAGAGCCGTAAAAAATTTAAAAACATTTTCAACAAAATTACCTGTACTTGTGATGTTTGGTTCGGAAGCTGACGGATTATCAGAAGAACTTATAAAATTTTCAACGGAATCAGTAAAAATAGAAATGGCAAAAACTGTCGAATCACTAAATCTAGCTTCGTCTGTTTCTGTAATTTTATACAAATTATTTATGGAAGGATAAAAATGACACAAAAAGATAAATTAGCCAGAGAATATTTCAAAAGCGGCTACAACTGTGCACAGTCTGTATTTCTGGCTTATGCTCAGAATTATGGAATAGATAAAGAAACCGCATTAAAGCTTTCTTCCTCTTTCGGAGGGGGAATGGGCAGGCTTCGAGAAGTCTGCGGAGCAGTAAGTGCTATGTTTATGATAGCAGGACTTGAATTCGGCTACACCGAAAAAAATAATGACATTGCAAAAGCCCGCCATTATGAATTAATTCAAAACCTTGCAAATGAATTTAAAAAAAAGAACAAATCCATTATTTGCAGAGAATTATTAGGACTGGAAGAAAATGTTTCCTCTCCCGTACCGTCAGAGCGTACCGAACAATATTACAAAGAACGACCTTGCGAAAATCTCATCGGCGATGCCTGCATAATTCTGAATAAATATCTATCAAACAAAAAAGCGGCTGAATAACAGCCGCTTTTCATATATACCCTTTTTACGGAAGCGACGGATGATTATTAAATTTATATCCTGATTCCAGAATTTTATATAATTTTTTCAAATCTTTTGATGTTTTTAAATTATTCAAAATTTCTTCATATTGAGGACGCTCTATATGATACTGTGCGAGCAGTTCATTATTAAATGAACTGTATATTCTCGTCTTATTTGCAATCTCAATATATCTGCGAATTTTATCTTTATTGAATTTATCTTTTGCCGCTGATTCTTTAACAGCAGAATTATTTTCTCCTGATTCTTTATTTTCCTTTATTATTACATAATTTACTGCGGTCTTAAAAGTAGAAGCCCTTGTAAAAAATGATTCCTCATCCCAGACGGACGGATTTACAAAAAATTTATTTTCCTCTTTGGATAATTCAATTTTAGAAAATGTACTTTCTACAATAGCCTCCTCATTTGAAGTAATAAAAGTATCAAACTTTTTGGCAAATGCCGGACTGGCTTTCATATATTTAGCAATTCCAACAGTTACAACAACAAATGAAAATAACATACAGCCTACAATTATGAATGGAGCAGCAATACTGAAAATTGCAGCCTCAGCTGCCTGTTTTTTATGGAAATTTTCAGGAATTTGATCTTCTTCTTTTTTGCGATTATAAGCCCATTCATTTCCTTTTAGCCCGCAAATTATCATAAACGGGAGAATTCCAAGAGTAAAAACAAGAGGAATTGCAAACAACGTGATTGGAACTTTGTTTACTATACCCCATATCCATGTTCCCCAAAAAGCTCCCCAGTTGAACTTTATAATATCGCTTTTTGGTTTTTGAGATGTAATCTTGCCTTCCCAGCACATCATAAATAAAAATACAAAGATAACAAGCCATTTGCCTAAAAACAAATATCCAACAGGAGTATAAGCAATATAACAAATTACAGAAAGCACCGAAGAAACAAGATAAACTCTGTTATCATCTTCTTCTCCCAAAATATCACGAACTCTGCGGACTATACTTGAAAAATACAACGGAACAATCAATAGACCAAGAATTGCTAATCCCAAAACCACAACAAAAGGTTGGTTAGCAGGTATAGACAAGGCAGAATTCAATAATTTTGATAAAAATCCGGGTTTAAAAAATACAGAAATTCCCAGTGGAATTGACCATAATAAAACCTCGATCAACTCAATAATAAAATAATTAACTATAAAATCTCTTCGGCCAATGACACCCTTAAGGCCTAAGAATTTTCTGTTTTCTTGAAAATAATTTTCACTCATAAACTTTCCTGCTCCTTTTAATTACTAGCTGTATTAGTTTGTTCATCTTGCAAAAATTCTTGAGGAATTCTATTTTCAAGAATTTTTTTACCGGATTTTATTTCTTTTGATGAAATACCAAATTGTATTAACTTTTCAGCTTCCTTAAATATACTACCGTTATTTCTTGATGTAAATCTATTAAGTTCAGTTTGAATACTTTTTGAAGCTTTATCAATAGATTGCTGTATATTTTGAAGATTTTGTGCATGCAGTGCTATATAGTTATATAAATTTTCTCCAACTTTAATAATATTTTGCATATTATTATACTGAATTTGAGATGCCCATAAATGATTAACCAAACGCAAAGTAACCAGCAAAGATGATGTCCCTGCAATAATTATATTTCTTGAATTAGCAAGCTCAATTACTTTTCTGAAATCAAAATCCGTATATATTAAATTCACACAGGTTTCAACAGGAATATACATCAATATAAATCCCGGCTGGTTTAATTTTTCTATTTCCTCATAATTTTTTACAGAAAGAGAAGTTATACAATTTGTTAAATCATTTATAAAAGCTTTCTTCAATGATTCATCTTCACTCTGCATGTATTCAATAAAGTTTTTCAAAATAACCTTCGAATCAATAATAATATGCTTATCATCAGGAAGATTGACAACAAAATCAGGCTTTGCACCATCAGACACAAACTGTTTAGTATAATGAATATTCTCCTGTAAATTTGCAAATTTTAAAATCTGCTCCAGCCAATCTTCTCCGAATTCGCCTTTCGAATTTTGACTGGTAGTTAAAGCCTTGGCATATTTTTCTGCAGTTGCAATCGCATTTTTAATTTCAACAGATTCTTCAAAATGAGCTTTCTGATAATTTTCTATAGCTTGCTTAAACTCTTTCAACAAATTATTGACAGGAGTAAGTTCTTCCGCTTTGAATAATTCCATTTTTGATTTCAAATTTCTTGAATGCTCTAAAATCAAAGCTTCCTGCTGATTTTTTAAAGAATCCTGTGCAATTTGCGAAAAGGCAAGCTTTACTTCGCTGACAATATTTTCATTTAACCCTGCCCGAGTTTTCAAATTAAGATTTTCTTCTTTTAATAAATCAATCGATTTTTTATAATGGATAGAGGACAAAACCCAGACGGTTAACGCTGTAACAGCAACAGACAAAACCAAAACTACAATTTCAAGAACCATATCCTGCTCCTAATAATAAAATATTACTGCAATAATAACATAAACTATTCGCAAAACAAATATTTATAATATGCAATATTTCCCCTTCCTACTTGCACTGTACATATTTTTTAATTAGAATGTAATTAACTAATTTAATTTATATATAAGAAGGGATAGAACAATGGCTGTAGAAAGACAACATGTTAAAGAACAAGATAAAATCGAAAGACGCTCAAATTTTGAAGCTGTAGAAAGCAACTTAACTCCGGAACAAGTAAAACTGGAAGCATCCAGATGCCTGCACTGCAAAAACCCGAGATGCGTACAAGGATGTCCGGTTAACATTAAAATTCCGGAATTTATTGATGCATTAAAGCATGATAATCTTGATGAAGCTGGTAAAATAATCAGAGAAACGAGCATGCTGCCATCAGTCTGCGGTCGAGTCTGCCCTCAAGAAAGACAATGTGAAGGTAATTGTATTCTGGGTATTAAAGGCGAATCAGTAGCTATCGGAGCACTGGAAAGATATGTCGGAGACAATACAAAAGCTGACATGCCAGAAATTAAACCTACAGGCAAAAAAGTGGCCATTGTCGGTTCTGGCTGTGCCGGAATTACTGCAGCTGCTGACCTTAGAAAAGCAGGTCATGAAGTTGTTGTATTTGAAGCCTTACATAAATTAGGCGGGGTATTACGTTACGGAATACCTCCTTTCAGACTGCCCAGAACTATCCTTGATAGAGAAATCACAAACCTCAAAGCTATGGGAGTGGAATTCCATACTAATGTTATTGTAGGAAAATCTATAACGTTGAAACAATTAAAAGAAGACGGCTTTGATGCAATTTTTATCTGCTCAGGAGCCGGACTTCCAAAAATGATGCATATTCCTGGAGAAAACTTGAACGGAGTATTCTCTGCAAACGAATTTTTAACTAGAGTAAATCTTATGGGTGCCGGAAGAGAAAAAGACTGCATTACTCCTTTAAGAATTGGTAAAAAAGTTGCAGTAATAGGCGGCGGCAACGTTGCAATGGATGCCGCCAGAACGGCTGTTCGTGTAGGATTTGAAGAAGTTTCAATACTATATAGAAGAACAGAAAAAGAACTGCCTGCTCGATTAGAAGAAATCAGACACGCAAAAGAAGAAGGTGTTCAATTTAAATTTTTACATGCACCTGTCGAAATTTTTGATAAAGACGGCTATGTAGATGGCATGAAATTTGAAATTATGGAGCTTGGCGAACCAGATGCATCAGGCAGAAGAAGACCTGTCGGCACAGGTAAATATGTAACAGAAGATGTTGATACTGTAATAGTAGCTCTAGGTACAGGACCTAACCCTATTATTCAAAAATCCGCAGAAGCTGAAGGTATTGATATAATTACAGACAAAAAAGGTTATATTGAAGTTGATCCTGAAAAACGCTCCACAAACATCCCGTTTATCTATGCAGGCGGAGATGTAGCTCCTGTTGGAGAATCAAACGCAATTAACGCTATGGGAGCAGGTAAAAAAGCAGCTAAAGCAATTAACGAAATTCTTGCAAAATAAAGGGAATAATAAATGGAAGATGAAAACCAGATAATTGAACAATCTCAGGAAAATGAAGTAAAAGAAAGCTTTAACATATTTAAAGTTGACGGAGCTTTAAGCAGATCCGGTTTCTTTATAATGATTACCGTTTTATTTGCATATTCAATAGTTCTTTGTGCAATGATAATGTTTATTTATTTAAAACTTGACATAAATAGTTATATTATACCTTTTGTTTTTATAGTATTCTTCGGAGCTATATCCTGCACATACTTTTCGGCAGTGATATATGCCAAAAGGATCTATGATATTATAAAAAATAAACAAAAGGCTATATTATATACTGTTTTAATCATTCTCGGACTTGGTGCAATGTCAATGATTCCGGTAATAAAATATATTGGAGCTATTCTTTCATTGTCAATATTAATAACATTACTTGCCAAAAAAGGTCAGCTTATAAAATAATCCGGAGAGTCATAATATGACAGACAATATCCCTAATGAAGATATATACGATGATACTTATTCAAGTTTATTAAAGATTGACATGCCTATAGGCAAAATGAAATTTTTCATAAATTCGATTATTATTTTTCTTATATCAATAATTGGAATAGTACTTTATTATGTATTTTATTTTTTAACAATAAGTTCTCAAGCAGTACTTATTTTAATCGGTTTATTTTTCATTTTCTTTGGATTGCCGCTTATATATCTTAATTTTGTTAATTACACCAAAAGAATTTGGGATTTAACCGGTACAAAAAAACATGCAGTTATAATTACAATAATATTATTTTTTACTTCATTTATTTTTATGTTTATATTTCAAATAGCCATTTTGCTGATATATCTGTTCTTAATATTTTATCCGGGGAAACTAATTAACAAAAATGATAAAACTACAAATGTATAAAAATTTATTTATATTATTGTTGTGCATTTTATATACAGGATTACCTGCATTTTCGCTGGAACTGGACTTATCTGTAGATGAAGAAATAAAAAAGAAATATAACACATCTAAACTGGAAAACGATGTTCTCCCTGACCTGCCAAGTACAATAAAATCTACAACAACATCACCTTCCGGCACGAATATTAATTCATCAACTCCGCCCAAAGCATTGCCTGAATTCACAAATACAACAGCACCCGTAATCACAAAACCAGACAAGAAAAATGCAATAAAACTTTCAAGCTGGACAAAATTTCAAGTTAAATCTAACCAACTTGTTTCGGATTGGTCAAAAGAGGGAGCAACTGTAGCTTTTACTTCGACTGCTCCTGTAGTAAAAAAGAAAATTACAATTCCGGCAGGAGCAGTGCTGAAAGGAGAAGTCATACAAACTCATCGTCCGCAGATAACCGGAAACGGAGGGCTTATTATACTAAAAATCACAAGTATAACCTACAATGGTAAAACTTACCAAACCGAAGCAAAAGTAACCAAAGCAAATTCAAAAAAAATATTCTTTAACCGGATAAAAGGAGAAAGACAATACTGGAAAAATACGGCAAAACAAGTAGACAAAGGGGAAAAATTTTATAATAAAACAAGAAATGTATCTTCCAAAATGTCTGACAATCCGATATTATTAATATTATCACCAATCCCGACAATTGTCGGTGTTGCAGGTTATGCTTTGACCACAATAACATCACCTGTTTTTGCTATTTTTATGAAGGGCGGAAACATTTCGATTCCTGCTGGAAGCCAGTTTGAATTAAAACTTACAGAAAGCACCTATGTATATTAATGCTTTGGTCCTGGATAGGGATATAAAATATTAGGGTTATTTTTATCCCGAACATATAAAGGTCTGGAATATTTCTTTTCTTTAACAACCTCCTTAGATGCGGTTGATTGATAATAATAATTGTCATAATATTTTGCCGGAGGTTCTGCCAAAATACCGTTTGAAATATCTTCTTTTCCGTCTTCTACGGCCTCAATATATCTATAAGTTGCATCAAGCCGTCTTTGGGGTTCAGATTTTATCTTTCGCAGTTCTGTTACGTAATCTTTTTCATATTTATCCAACGGAACAAGCGAAAGAACACCCAGCAGGGTGAAAATCCAAAGAACAAGCCAAATACCTTTTAAAAAATCATGCATAATAAAATAATAACATTTTTATCACTAAATGTTAATAAATTGTAAAAAATAATTTATTTAATATAATAAAAGAGGGGAAAAAACTTTTAAAAAAGGAGAGAACAAAATGTTTAAAAAGTTTACTTCACCAATGGCATTATTTGCAATATTTGCCGTAATGCTTCTTGGTATCTCGCCTGTATTGGCAAGTGAAGCCGATTTAGTTGTTCCAAGTATCCACTCAATTTCACCTTGTAGTTACAAGTTATTATTGGTAGGACTTGGAATTTCTGTTATCGGACTAATTTTCGGGTTAATAGAATTCCTGAAAATCAAAAAATTGGAAGTCCACAAAGCTATGGACGATGTCGGTAATACTATTTTTGAAACCTGTAAAACTTATCTGGTACAACAGGGCAAATTTCTTGTTGTCTTAGAAATTTTAATCGGTTTATGTATTGCTTTTTATTTCGGATACCTTCAGCACATGGGAGCCAAAGGTGTTTTAACAATTCTTGCATGGTCTGTTATTGGTATTTTGGGTTCTTACTCAGTTGCCTGGTTTGGAATCAGAATGAATACTTTAGCAAATTCAAGAACAGCTTTTGCATCATTAAAAGGTAAACCGCTGGATATTATGAATATTCCGTTAAAAGCAGGAATGAGCATCGGAGTATTATTAGTATCTGTTGAATTAATTATGATGCTGATAATTCTTTTATTCGTACCCGGAGATATTGCAGGGGCATGTTTCATCGGTTTTGCAATCGGTGAAAGTTTAGGTGCTTCAGCACTTCGTGTTGCCGGCGGTATTTTCACAAAAATTGCAGATATCGGTTCTGACCTGATGAAAATTCAATTCGGAATAAAAGAAGATGATCCTAGAAACCCCGGTGTTATTGCAGACTGTACAGGAGATAACGCAGGCGATTCAATAGGACCTACAGCAGACGGATTTGAAACATACGGTGTAACCGGTGTTGCTTTAGTAAGTTTCATACTTCTGGCTGTTATGGGTCAAGAAAATCAGGTACAATTATTGGCCTGGATTTTCGTTATGAGATTTTTAATGATTGTAACTTCAGTAGTTGCATACTGGATTAACAGCATTTGGGATAAATTTTTCTACGCTCCTAACGTAGAAAAATTTGATTTTGAAGCTCCATTAACAAGACTTGTTTGGATTACTTCAATATTATCTATTTGTATGACATTCGGAGTAAGCCACTGGCTATTAAGCTCTATGGGTAATCATATCTGGTTAGTATTGTCATGCATTATTTCTTGCGGAACATTAGGTGCCGCATTGATTCCTGAATTTACAAAGATATTCACTTCTCCAAAAGCTAAACATACTGAAGAAGTTGTTACAGCTTCAAAAGAAGGCGGAGCTTCTTTAACAATACTTTCAGGTATCGTTTCAGGAAACTTCTCCGGTTTCTGGATTGGCATGATTATTGTATTATTGATGGCACTGGCATACGTTGCAAGTACATACATTCCGTCAGGCGAAGAAGGCCTGATGATTTATCCTTCAGTATTTGCATTCGGTCTTGTTGCTTTTGGTTTCTTAGGCATGGGACCTGTAACCATTGCGGTTGACTCATACGGTCCGGTTACAGATAATGCTCAATCAGTTTACGAATTATCTCTGATTGAAGAAATTCCGAATGTTAAAGATGAAATCAAAAACGAATTCAATTTCGATGCGGATTTTGATAATGCAAAACAGTATCTTGAAGAAAACGATGGTGCAGGTAATACATTTAAAGCAACATCTAAACCTGTATTAATCGGAACAGCTGTTGTTGGTGCTACCACAATGATTTTCTCATTGATTCTGGTTATCAAAAATACATTAGGCATTCAGCCTGAAATGATATTAAATCTGTTAAATCCTTATACTTTGTTAGGATTGTTAACAGGCGGTGCAGTAATTTACTGGTTCAGCGGAGCTTCAATGCAAGCTGTTACAACAGGAGCTTATCGTGCGGTTGAATACATCAGAGAAAATATCAAATTAGGCGAAGCAGATGAAAAGAGTGCAAATTTGGCTAACTCTAAAGAAGTTGTAAAAATTTGTACACAATATGCTCAAAAAGGTATGGTAAATATCTTCATCGCATTATTTACATTTGCATTAGCTCTCGCCTGCTTATCAGCTCCAAGCTGCAAAACTCAGCTGGCAGTTTCATTCTTTGTAAGCTACCTGATTGCAATTGCAGTATTTGGTTTGTTCCAGGCTGTATTTATGGCAAATGCCGGCGGATGCTGGGATAATGCTAAGAAAATTGTTGAAGTTGATTTGAAAGAAAAAGGAACACCATTACATGAAGCTACAGTTGTTGGTGATACTGTAGGTGATCCGTTCAAAGATACTTCTTCAGTAGCAATGAACCCGATTATCAAATTTACAACACTGTTTGGTTTACTGGCAATGGAAATTGCAATTAATGAATCCTTCAGAAAAGTTGCACCTGTAGCTGGTGCTATATTCCTGGTAATCGCATTGATATTTGTTATAAGATCTTTCTATGGAATGAGAATTCCGACAAAGAAATAATTACAAATAACAATAAAAAATCCCTGTAAGGAATTATCTTACAGGGATTTTTTATTATAAATCTTTTGCAATAACTTTATACAACTGTTCCAATTCTGCATTTGCCAAATAAGAACGAGCCATTAAATATTCCCCTGATGTCAAATTTTCAGCACCCGCTTCAAAATTCAACCTTACAGAATTTATATCATGCATAACCTCAGAAACCTCGGATAAGAGTTTTTCTGATTTTGTTTTTGGTAATTGAGCTAATCTTTTTACCGGAGTAATATTTTTTACTTGAATTTTCATATATTTTTTCCTTTAAAACTTATTACGTAATATAATATAAATGCGAACAAAATATTTTTTGACAGGTTAAAATGACAAAATTTACACAGGTAAAAATTTCAGAGATTTCCGAACTTGCAAAATTAGCAGCCTCAATCTGGCATGAATACTGGACTGAACTTTTAGCTAAAGAACAAATTGATTATATGGTTGATAAATTTCAATCAGAAAATGCTATACTTAATCAATACAACAACGACAAATATACATATTACTTTATTAATGAAAATAATAAAAATATCGGATATTTTGGATTATCAGAGAAAAAAGATTATTTATTCTTATCTAAATTATACATATCAAAAGACTACCGGCACAAAGGCATAGGAACAAAAGCTTTTGAACAAATAAAAGAAATTGCAAAAGAAAAAAACTACAAATCTATTAAACTAACCGTAAATAAATATAATAAAAACACTATTTTCGCATATAATAAATGGGGATTTCAAACTGTTGATTCTGTAGTAACAGATATAGGAAACGGTTTTGTTATGGATGATTATATTATGGAATACAAATTATAATCATTTGTCTTAGCCTTATTTCTGATAAAAAAAATAATAGATTCATTTTATAATTTCAAATGAAAAAATTCAAAAGGAGCTTATAAAATGGATAATTTTAAAAAGTATTTTGTCGAATGTATAGGAACATTTTTTCTTGTATTCACTGTCGGAATGGTAACCTTGCTGCCCGGAAACGGAGTAATTCCTGCCATTGCAATCGGCATTATGTTAATGGTATTAGTATATGCAGGAGGTTTTGTTTCAGGAGGACATTATAATCCTGCAGTTTCAATTGCTGCAGCATTAAGAGGCTCACTGGAAAGTGAGCTACTGATACCATATATTATTTCCCAAATTTTCGGAGCTGTAATAGCCAGTCTTTTAATGATGTACTTATGTGACATTCCTGCAGTTGTAACATGTTCATACAGCCTTTCAAATATAATGATAGGAGAAATACTTTTCACCTTTGCTCTATGCTATGTAGTTCTGGCAAGTGCAACAACCCCAAAAACAAAAGGAAATTCTTACTACGGACTTGCCATTGGCTCAACCGTAACAGTCGGTGCTTTTGCAGCAGGCGGAGTAATATGTTACGGAGCATTTAATCCTGCTGTTGCAATAGGGTTATTTAGCATGCATATATCCTGCATGGGACTCACCCTTGCGACAATTTTTGCAAATCTGATAGGAGCAGTACTTGCAGCGTATGCTTACAGCTATATTAAAGACGAAAGCTAAGTTTTATCAACTTAGCTTTTATATTTAAAAAGCAAATAGCAAATTTTATTTTCAGGAATGTTATATAAACATTACAAAACTTAAAAAAAACTTGAGGTTAACATTAAACAGTTCTATAATAGACTATACCAATGTGCTGGATACAGAAAGGATTAAGAAAATGACTGCAATGGAAGAAATGACATACCCTCAGCTTGAAAGGGCAATAAACCCGACTCACGATATCAAGCTTTTTGCCGGACGTTCAAATCCTGCATTAGCTCAGGAAATTGCTGATCAATTAGGAACAACAATAGGTCCTATGGTTGTTAAAAATTTCGCTGACGGAGAAATTTACGTTCAGGTAAAAGAAAGCGTTAGAGGAGATGACGTATTTATTATCCAGCCGGTTTGCAATCCTGTAAACGAAAATTTAATGGAATTGCTAATCATTATTGATGCATTTAAAAGAGCCAGTGCCAAAACGATAACTGCAGTCATTCCATATTATGGATACGCAAGGCAAGATAGAAAAACTTCAGGCAGAGAAGCTATTACAGCAAAACTCGTAGCTGATTTGTTAACAACTGCAGGTGCTGACAGGGTTCTTGCAATGGATCTTCACACCGGACAAATTCAGGGATTTTTTAATATTTTGGTCGATCATATCTTTGCTATGCCGATACTTGTTAACTATATCAAAGACCTTGGTATAGATCCTGAAAACATGGTTGCGGTATCTCCAGATATGGGCGGAGCAAACAGAACCCGTCATTTTGCAAAAAAATTAGACTGTCCGATTGCAATTATCGATAAAAGACGTGATAAACATAACGAAGCAATTGCAACAAACGTAATTGGGGATGTTAAAGATAAGGTGTGTTTAATGTTTGATGATATTATCGATACTGCAGGCACAATCTGCGAAGCTGCAAAATTGTTAAAATCTAAAGGTGCAAAAGAAATATATGTGGGTGCCACCCACCCTGTATTTTCAGGACCGGCAGTACAACGCCTTGGGGAAGCCCCGATTACTGAATGTATTGTAACAAATACTATTCCGCTTGATATGAGTAAAATGCCTTCTAATATCAAACAAATTTCTGTAGCACCATTACTTGCTCAGGCTATTTCAAGAATTCACGATGACGAATCTGTAAGTTCATTGTTTGGATTTGAAAAAGAAATGCAAGTTAGCTAGAAATATAAAAAGACTTATTGGAATATGAAAAAGAGGAGGGGACAAAGGTTTTTAAAACCTTTGTCCTTATTTTACTCATACATCTGGAGGATATTTGAGAGATTATCCTAAAGAAAAAAATATTCAAGACGATATTAGAAATATAGATATGAAAAACTTATGTTTTTCATACCTCCTCCCCAAGTCTGGTAGCCGTTCTTTTTTAAAGACGGCTTTTTTTTACCCCTCCGAGCAGAGGCACGAGCAAAGCGAGAGATGAGTACTAATCAACGAAAACGTTGAGTTTTCGGAATTGGTACGAACGGTGCCGTTTAATGCGAGGAGGGTAACGAAGAGCAGAGGCAGGGGTAAATAATAGCAAAGCGAGGGGTGAGTACTAATTAACGAAAACGTTGAGTTTTCGGAATTAGTACGAACGGTGGGGGTAAATGTGAGAAAGTATAAATATTAAATTTTGTTAAAGTAAAGAAAAATTATAGCAAATTTTATATTCAGGGAACTTTATGATGATACAAGACTCAAGGAGGTAAAAATGAATCTATCTGTGAACCCGATGAATCCGGCCTTTAGTGGGACAATGCTAATTCCTTACACAGAACTCAAAAAAACAGGCAGTGACTCTAATGAAAAAATGCGTCAAATAGGAAGAGAAACTTCAAAATTTGCAAAACCGGAAGACATGCAAGTAACAAAAGACGGTATTTTAGTAAAAATTGAAGATGACAAAGAAAAAGAATATCAGGCAATCATTGCAAAATACGGAATCAATATTCAAAAAGTAAATACCCCTATCACACAGAATGATAACGCAGATTTAAGCACATATACATTTATGGTAAACAAAATTGATCCGCAAAATGCAAAAGCAAGAGCAGAAAAATATGCTCAATTAAAAGAACCTGAAAAAAGTAAAGAATATTTGAATGTATATAATCAATTCAAACAAAGTCCGCATTCAGCAGAAAAAACCACAGCATAAAAATAATACCTGAAACAGCAGCGATAAAAAATCGCTGCTGTTCAGTCTCCCAGCTATTCGGAGATTTAAGATTGGTTACCACGTTAAAAATTTTATTGTACTTGCAACGTTAGCTGCAGCATTTAAAATATTAGCCGCAGTATTTAAACCGGCATAATTATCCCGAACAACAACGGTATTGACGGCAGAGGAAACAGGTTCCACTGTTGAATAAGAATACTCCATCGGAGAGTAATACGTCGTTGTATAAAATGTTGACGGATAATATATAGACGAATAAAAATATGGACCAAACCCGGGTGTATATATAGGCAGCGGTCTATATGGGCGGAATACCGGAGGCGGCAGCGGCGGACGGGTACCTATATGATGTAAAGGAGGACGTCTGCCTGGAATTGGTCTTGGCCCCGGAGGAATAGGTCTGTGCATACCCATGGGAGGACGCATTCCGCCATGCACCATTGGTCTGCCAGGTCCCAAACGATTCGGAGCAGCATAGCATATCTGACCCAGAAATAATAAACTTATCAACAAAACTATATATTTTTTCCTCATTTATAATTCCTGCTAAACCTACCACTCATAATTAAAACGATTAAAAAATAAAAAAGTTCAAAATCTTCTACAAGATATAAAGTTTTGTAAAAAAACAAGGACCTGCAAAATATATCACTCTTTACACAAAACCCTGCATCTGCAAAATTTAACCAAAATGTTATGAATGATTGACAAATAAAAATTTTTCAGGTTTTAATAAGATATATGAAAATTTCTGCGATTCACAATAACTCAATATCCTTTGGACGCTCTTTAAAACCTGACGAACTTGAAGATTTCAAACATTTAGAAGAAGAGTGTAAATCATTAACATCTCACACAGGAAAATCTGTATTTATAGTACATGATGCATGTCTGCCGCAATCTCCCAGCAGAAATACTGGTGTCGGAAACATTTCGTCACAAGACTCATTGGAATTTTTCAAATATATGAAACCTTATCTGGGCTACAATATGGTAGAAGTTCTTCCACCCGGACAGGTAGCACCCGTTAACAATTTATACTGTGCATACGCAGGAACATCATTATCTTTAGGCAATCACCAGATTAACCCTGAGTTATTAACAACAGATGAATTCGACCACCTATTAACTCAAGATGAATTTAATCAAATTGTTAAAGCTAACACAGCGTCAGATAAAGAAGCTATTGTAAATTATAAAAATGTTATGGACAATGACGGAGAGCAAAACAGAATTTTGAAAATTGCCCACAAACGATTTAAAGCTATACCTGAAGATGCTCCATTAAAAATCAACTATTCAAAATATGTACAAGAAAATTCTGACTGGCTTGATATACCAAGAGAATATGAACCTGATTTAGATTTTTTCAGATTTAAGCAGTTTCTTGCTGATGAGCATCTGAAAATAGGAAAAAAACAGTTAAATGACATGGGTGTAAAACTCTGCGGAGATTGTTTAATAGGATTTTCTCAGGATGAAGTTGCAGCATTTCCTAACGCATTTAAAAAAGATCATTTTATAGGTGATCCGAGCTGGAATCTTCCAGCACTTGATTATGACAGCATAACAAACCCTGAAAGCGATGCAGCTAAACTGTTAAAACGCAAAGTTCAGTTATTTGCAAAAAGATATGATGCTATAAGATTTGATGTCGGCTGGGCTTACATTGCACCTGTAGTAACCCCGAAAGACGAACACCGAATTCTAAACGAAAATAAAAAATTTTTAGATGATAAAGTAATTAAATTCATAGAAAATGCCGTTAAAGAAATCAAAGGAGAAGACTTTGACCTGCACGATTTAATGTATGAGATGGAAGCTTCTCCGGAAGATTTTTCACTATTTAAACCCAATTCAGGGGAACAAATTGATGCAGCAAAAGGCAGAGTAAAAATCATGGGTACAACATATATGCATTGGGACGATGCATTAGGGTGGGGTACAAATGATGCTTATATACAAAGAGGCTGGTCACCAGATGAATTTGTACTCGGAGTAGGCAACCATGATCCGCAGCCGTTAAGACAAATCGCAAATGATGTCCCTGAAAAAATTCACTGTCCGGACGGGAAAATAATAGAATCTGCCCACAAGCAATCGGCAGTAAGAGCACTTGCAAAAATCTTCCACCAACCGGAAGAAGTATTTCAAAATCCTGTTGAATTTGCAAAAGCGAAATGGGCGGTTCCAATGAGAGCAAAAAATATGTTCATGTTTTATATGGACGTATTTGGCAGAGAAGAACGCTTCGATATGCAAGGGTTTAATACTACAGTTCACCCTGAAAAAAATTATGCATACAAAATTCATCATAATTACCAAAAAGCATATCAAGATGCAATAAAAGAAGGCTTTGGTTTCAATATAATGGACGGGTTTGAAAGATTATTCAGACTAATGGGGCTAAATCAAACCAGAACAGATTTGTACGAAAAAATAGTTAAATACAGAGATATCCTGCTGGAGCCTGAAAAAATAACTCCGCCGGAAACTATAACTCCGGTTTCTGAAATTGTTGATTCTACCCCAACGCAAATAAACTCAGAAATTATTGAAGAAACAGCAGAACAAGCTGCAAAAAATATTAAAAAATCTTCAAAAAAATGGCCGTGGATTACAGGAATTCTTGTACTTGCAGGAGCCGGCTCCGGTATATATATAAATAAACAGCATAAAAATAAAACTCAAATAGCACAACCAAAAAACACAGTAAATAAATTAGCTTAAAAAATTATTTTAATAACCCTATTTTTTGACCATTAAAAATATTAAACCTAAAAATAGTGTAATTCCGCATAAATTATTCAACAATCCTAAAGGAAGAAGATAAAGAATATTTAGATTTTCCACAGGTATGAATTTTATCATAAAATACATAACTAGAGCCGACAAAATCTGAAATCCCCAAATAATAGAAAAAATTGAAAATAATAAAGCTGTTTTATTCGGAAACAGTTTATTAAATCTTCGCTTAATAAGCGATAATAAAGGGAAAAAATGAATAAGCATATATGAAAATCCCAGAATCATAAAAATATCAAATACCTGCATACTTGCTGAATCCGGACTCAATATAACAGATATCAAACATATTCCCATAATTACAACAGATGCAATAAACAAAAAAACAAACATAAAAGCAACAAACCAGTTTAATTCGCTTCTTTCAGCAGTAGTTTTAAAATCAAAAGAATTCTTAAAAGCCTTTAAATAATAACTAAAAATTTTGCCCATTAAATAACTCCAAAAATAAATCTAATTATAACATATAAATTTATTTAGATTTATTCTTAAAAACATCTGCAATATAAAAAATAATAAAACTTAAACAAATTGGGATTATAAATACATAAATACCAATAAAGCAAGTAAAAAAAACATTACACCCGAAAGCTATCAATGCAAAAATAAGAACTAAAGTTTTAAATGGTAAATTAAAAAAAAGGTTATCCGCTTTAGAAATCAATAAAGGACAATAAGTATCACCTTTGCTCAAAAATTCTTTGTAATATACAAAAATACAATACGCAAATAAAACAGAAAAAACAAATAAAAATACCAGTGAAGCCACAACAGGAACAATCCAGCCAACAGCACCCCACTTATAATCAATTTGAGCATATAAAAAACTTATTACAAATAGCAGAATAATAATTATCCATGCCGCTAAAGAATAAAGTCCTGAAAATTTTATACATTGATATGTTTTTGATGCCCCAAATTTCATAAAAATATTCCTAAATATATCTAGGAAATTATAACAAAAAAAATTAATTATATCAAGTTATAAATTTATTTAAGTAATCCGAAATGAGCTTTATTACACTTGATAAAAATAAAAAGAGAGATTTAAAACCTCTCTTTTTATGGTGTCGAAGAAGGGACTCGAACCCTCAAGGCGTTAACCACACGAACCTGAATCGTGCGCGTCTACCAATTCCGCCACTTCGACATTTTCATTTGCCATATTTTATTCAATTTTCAATTTGTTCTAATTTTGTCTCCGCGGCGGACGTTGACTCAAGGTCAACCCTCTCGGAAAACGATACTCAATCGTTTTCCTGCGGCAGAGTGCCACTTCGACATTTTCATTTGCCATATTTTATTCAATTTTCAA
>CALUWC010000007.1 GCA_944324395.1 Candidatus Gastranaerophilales bacterium
TCCGGAGTAACATTATCGTTCGGTCCGTAGTAATCAACCGGCATGTTAGGAACTGTACCTAAGTAATCGATTGTTACATTAGCACCTCTGCCGATAATTGTAAGGTCTTTATCTGCAGTGGTTTCTTTAATATGCAGATTACCTGAAGCTTCAAAGTAAATGCTTCCTTCTTTAGAAATCAAATCACAAACTACGGTGTTAACATAATTATCATCAAGACCTTTCATTGCAATATTTCCGTTAGCAAGAATATCCATTGCGTATCCGTCGGTTGTAGTCTGGTTAAATGTTAATTTATTATCCATACTTCCGATATTTCCGCTTGAGATAAGTGAAATACCCTTACCTTCAACATTAGCTTTTGAATGATCTGTTGAAGCATTAACCATATTGTATCTTGTATTACCATCTTTTCCGTAATCTACGGTAAGAATTACTCTTCCGTCAGCTTTTACTCTATCAATATTCATATCAGAATCAATTGCGGCATAGTTGATAACTAAATCATCAGGTTTATTAGCTTTTGTTGTAATTGCTGTAACTTTACCTTTTACATTTCCGTTTATTGATTTTGTAAAATCACGTGTTCCATTTTCTTTTGGTCCGACACCTGTGCAAGCTGCTCCTACACAGCCCCCGCCGACTTCTTCTCCAATTGAGCCGTTAGTAACATTCATATTTAAGTTACCGCCGGCATTTAATAGAGTTTTTTCAACTCCGTAGTTAAGAATATTACCGTCAACTACTACGATGTCAATATTATTTCCAGCTGCAATATAATTATCGTTTTCTGTATTGTCGCCTATTACTATGTTACTGTTTTTGTTATCGATTTTAACGTTGTTGTCTGCTTTAACCAGACCTTTAACATTAACTCCGCCGTTACCTGTATTATTAATATTGATGTCTTCTGTTGCATTTACTTTGGCTGTGGAATTGATATTAACAGCTCCGTTTGTATTTGTAATGTTAACGGTGTTTCCAACCGGAACAGGTGCATAAGTAGTGCTATTTGATGAAGTTCCGATTGCTGAAACCGTTCCGTTGATTTCTATTCCGCTGCCACTGTTGTTGATGTTAATTGCAGAATTATTTTCTGCTGTCACAGAACCATTAATTTTTAAAGTTCCGGCTTTATTTGTAATAGTTGTGTCGCCATGGTATCCATTATCATCCGTTACAATATTTCCGCCTACAGAATTAGATGTTTTAACACTTCCGTCTATATTCAAGCCGCCTTTGCCTTCATTTGTAATATTAAGTTCTCCGGAATTGTTTACTTTGGCTGTTTGGGTAATATTTAAAGTATCGCCTTTGTTTATTATGTTTGTTGTTTTTTGAGTTCCTTCGGTATCTATGGTGCCTGTGATATTTAGGTTACCTGAATTGTTGGTAATATTAACATCATTAGCAACTCCATAGTCTCCTTGATCTCCAAAAGCTTCACTTGCATTTTGTCCAACTGTACCGTTGATATTAAATTCGGTACCGTTGTTTGTTAGATTGACTTCGCCTCCGTCACCTATAACTTTTCCGTTAATATCAAAGTTTTGGCTGTTGTTTGTTAAATTGATTTCTGAAGTCAATCCATTAGCCTCTTCAATACCTCTAACAACTCCGGATTCTTCAATAATAAAATCTTCAGAACCGTTGTTTGTAACGTTAAGAACCCCATCAGTGTTTTTAACAGTTCCGGAAATATTCAATTCTGCACCGTTATTTAATATATCAGCTTCACCTTCATTTGAAAATTCTCCGCCGATACTTAAATTGCCTGCTTCATTTGTGACTTCCGCATTACCGTTGTTTGAAACATCACCGTTTATAGTTAAACCTGCACTGCCAGATTCAGCATTAAACATTGTTAAATCGCCGCTCTGATTATCTATGGCTCCGCTTTGTGCAACATTAAGTCCGCCTGCCCCATAGTTTAAAATAGTTGTATTGCCGTCTGTATTTGTTAAGTGTCCGGAAATGTTTAGTGATGCAACTTTTTCATTATCAGTTGGTAATGATGGAATTCCTTCTCCGTTACTGCCGTTTTGAATATAGATATCACCGCCTGAATGGTTGATGTTTCCGGAAATATCGGTTCCTTGATAGCCGGAGTTTTGAATATATAAGGTTCCTTCAGTGTTTACATTACCTGAGATTGAAAGCCCTGAATCTGCACTTGTGACAGGTCCGAACGGACTTGTTGTGCCATCTGTCGGCAGATTGTTAATTTGAGTTACACCTTTATTTATAACTGTACCTGAAATATCAACTCCGGATTCGTTATTGTTAATCATAATGTTTCCGTCTAAGTTAGCTAAGGTGCCGGAAATATTTGTTCCGTTGTCAGACCACATATTGTTGTAAGTCTCAATATTTCCTTTACCATAGTTTATAACATCACCTGAAATGTCAATTCCAGCACTTACAGCTCCTGCATTTGAGTTAGAGGTAATTACAATATTCCCTTTGTCACTTGTGAAAGAATTTCCTGTTTTTAGGTTGTCTGTATTTACAAGCTGGTTAAATAATGCTTCTGCATTATTCATATTGCTTGCAATTTTGTTTTCGTTTACACCGGCAAAGACTCCTGCTCCGTTTGAAACAGTAACTTTTCCTCCGGATAATTCAACATTATTTGCTGCAAATACTTTACCGTCAATTTTTATTGGAGCTCCTGCACTGCCTTTTTGTGCTCCTTCTAAAGTTTCAGCACTCGGATTATTTACTAAATCTTTGTATCTGCCTGTGCTCGGGGTATATACTCCTAATGAACCAACGTTAAGGACTCCTGATGCACCGACAACCATGCCGTTAGGGGAAACGAATATGGCTTGTCCGTTATAAAATTGATTGTTTCGAACAGTGTTCAAAACTCCATTGATGTTAACCTGGTTATCAACCATATTAACAAAGGTCTCAATATTTGCATAGTTTAAATTGGCAATATCGCCTTTTGACAAATTGAATTTTTCATAGTGTCTAAAACCGAGATTGCCGCTAAAATTTTCAGGATTGATATTAAAAACACCATTGTTTCCGGTTACTCCGGAAATTTCAGAAGCTACTACGGTTAATGCCGTTGTCTGGTGAATTAAAAATAAACCGGTCAGCGATGCTGCCACTATTCTTTTTGCTAATTTCCCCTTACGCATTTTTGAATCCTTTCATAACGTTATTAAAATTTATCGATAATTTAGATAGATATTTACTATTTTAGCAGGAGCATATCAGAATGTACGTCTTTATTACGATTTCTTAAGGCATATTTCCCCCATGCCCCTTATTTAAATAATAACGTCTGAAAATAATTAAAATTGCTAGTAATTTAAGTCTTTATTAAGAATTATTACGTAGATGATTTTATTACTTCTGTTCTAACTATGTAGTAAATAATATAGAATATAAACAGTAAGGTTCCCATCTGTACTGCAGCTGGAATTGCAGCTCCTAAAATCTTGAATAGATACCAGATTATCGCACTTGGAATGAATGCAATAATCATTCTTAACAGCATTTTCTTAGGAAAATATAAATTCAAGTTTGGTAAAACAATTATTAGGCTTAGCAACAGATATAAAAAGTTTGCTGCAAATGTGGCAATCCCGACTCCAACAAGTCCCATTTTCGGGATTAGGATTATATTCAATGCAACCCCGATAATTCCGGATATCAATTTTATGATAAATTCAATATGCGTTTTATTTGCAAGATGGTATTGAAGCGTTGTGTAATCTGCCATTGCAAGGAAAAATACTCCGTAAGCAAAATATGGAACAAGTGTACTTGCTTCGTAAAATTTTGCATTTGTAAATAAGTGTGTGTATTCCACATTGTATATTGACATTACTGTTATTACCGGAAACGCAACCAATATATAGTATCCAAGAAATCTTGTAATAATTGGTCTGACATCAATTTTTGCTTCATATAAGTTAATAATTCTAGGTACAGCAGCAACTGTAATCATTGCAAACAGTGTCATTAAGATAGGAAGGGTCAATCCGTAGCCCACTCCGACAAGTGCGGCTTTTGAAAATCCGCTTATGCTATTCATAATGAATTTATTGCTCTGGGTTATAATCCAGGCACTGAGAGATGTTGCGGCAATTGGAACCCCGTATTTCATTATAGGCAATATGAATTTCCATTCTATTTTTTGCGGTTTAAAAACCTTTAAAATTTCACTCTGATAGAGCAATAATATATCGATTAGAGAGATTGATACTCCCATACCAAGCAATATTGAAGCTGCTCCAAGGTTGAAGAACTTTGCAAAAAATACTGCCAGAAATATTGTGGCAAATTGATTCAATATAGTTGTTACTGTGTATGAAATTGATTTTAGTTGTGCTCGCAAAAGCTGAGAAAGTAAAGCTCTGATTGCTACAGGAATAATTAAAACCAATACGGCTAAGAAGTATTTAAAAGGAACATGGAAAAAACTGTATAAATTATCTTTGAATATAAATGAAATGGCAAACATCAGAGCCATATTCATTGTTAAAATTGCAACAAGTGTTGTTAAGTATTTTGGAAGATCATCCATCAATTGATGGTGTCTGAAAAATCTTAACCCTGACAGACCCACCCAATCAGAAAATATTATGCAAAGGAATGAAAGCATTGCAATAGAAATTGTGTATAGCCCGTATTGTTCTGTTGTAAATAAACTTGTATAAATCGGGACAGTTATTACATTACCAAGCATTCCGCATAATTTAGACGGAGCGTATTTTAATATGTCTGTAAATATTCCTTTAACTTCTTTTTCTTCTAATTCTTTATTTTCAATATATTCCATATACTATCCTTACTTATTCAATAATTTCGCCAAATAAATCATATTCATCTGCACTTGTGATTTTAACTGTTTCAATATCTCCCGGAATGACTTCATTCGTCGAAGATGCATATACTACTCCGTCAATTTCCGGTGCATCATGTTCAGATCTTAAAATTACAACTCCTTCATCTGTATATCCCTCAACGATACATTTAAGTATTGTATTGATATATTTTTGGTTATTTTCAAATGAAATTTTTTGTTGTATTTCCATTAGTTTTTTTCTTCGTTCTTTTTTTACTTTTGCCGGAATCTGCCCTTTTAGTGTATCAGAGTAAGTGCTTTTTTCTCTGGAGTATTCAAAAGCTCCCATTCTATCAAATTTAACTTCCTTAACAAAATTATACAAATGTTCGAATTCTTCTTCTGTTTCTCCCGGGTAGCCAACAATTAGAGATGTTCGGACAGAAACTCCTGGTATTTTTTTTCTGATTTTTGCGACAAGCTTTTTATAATCCATAACAGGGCGTTTCATAGCTTCAAGCACTCTGGGGTGCGAATGCTGTAAAGGTATATCAACATATTTTACGACTTTATCAAGGTTTGCAATTGCTTCAATCAGCCTGTCTGTCATTTGCGTTGGATAAGCATACATTATTCTAATCCAAGACAGATTTTCAATTTTATTTAATTCTTCCAATAATTCAGGTAACGATTGTCTGCCGTATAAATCAATGCCGTAAGACGAAGTATCTTGAGCTATGAGTATAATTTCAGTTACACCTTTATTTACGAGTTCATTTGCTTCTTTCAGAATATTTTCAATAGGTCTTGATACATATTTGCCTCTTAGTTTTGGAATAATACAGTATCCGCATTGATAATTACAGCCTTCTCCGATTTTTAAATAAGAACTCGCTCCGATAGTTATCTGCTGTCTGGTTATATCTTCCGGATAAATATATTTAGGCTGCTTTTCTATTATACTTTCATATTCTTTCCCTGCAGAAATCTTTCTGATTATTTTTACAATATCATAAAGATTAGAGGTTCCTATCATTCCTGAAATTTCGGGCATAGCATTTTTTAAATCTTCCTGATGCTTTTGAGATAAGCAGCCTGCGACAATAACCTTTTTCCCTTTATTAACCATTTCAAGAATGCTTTGAACAGATTCTTTTTCCGCATCATGTATAAACGAACAGGTATTGATGATAACAATATCTGCTTCATTTTCATCAAGAGTTATTTCGTAGCCGTTTTTATCTAGTATTCCCAGAATAAGTTCTGAATCAACAAGATTTTTTGCACAGCCATGATTTATTAGTGATATTTTCATACATTCCCTTTTCTTAATTTTATCATTAATTGTAAAAAATATTTGAAATATTACGATATATTGATGATTTTTGTTATAAAATCAGTGTATGAATTGTATTGAATTATTAGCTCCGGCAAAAAATTTAGAAACTGGTATAGCCGCAATAAATAGTGGTGCAGATGCTATTTATATCGGAGCGTCTGATTTCGGTGCACGTAAAAATGCTCAAAATACCATTGATGATATAGAAAATCTTGTTAATTATGCTCATTTATTTAATGTTAAAATCCACGTTGCAATTAATACAATTCTTAATGATTCAGAGCTTAAAAAAGCCGTTGAATTAATAAATCAATTATATAAAATTGGTGTAGATGCTATTATCGTGCAGGATATGGGAATTGTTCAATCTTCAATTGAATCTAAAATTCCGCCTATACAAATTCATGCAAGTACTCAATGTAATAACAGAACTTTAGAAAAAGTAAAATTTTTTGACGACTTGGGTTTGTCAAGAGTAATACTTGCCAGGGAACTCTCTTTAGATAAAATCAGGGAAATTTGTACAGAAACCTCATGTGAAATTGAAACATTTATACATGGTGCTTTATGTGTTTCATATAGCGGACAGTGCTATTTTTCTTTGGCAAATGGCGGCCGCTCTGCAAACAGAGGAGAGTGTGCACAACCTTGCAGAAAAAAATATTCTCTTGTGGACGAAAATGGAAAAGTTATATTGAAGGATAAATATTTATTGTCTTTAAAGGATTTTAATGCTTCGCAGTATATCCGGAATTTAATCGATTGTGGTGTTAAATCATTTAAGATAGAAGGCCGTTTGAAAGATATTAGTTATGTGAAAAATGTTGTTGCTTATTATAATAATTTGCTCAATTCTCTTTCTGTGCCAAGATCATCTTCAGGTAAAGTATTTCTTGACTTTGAACCTGATGTCAATAAAACTTTCAACCGCAGTTATACGTCATATTTCCTAAAAGGGCGAGAGCAGTGTTTTAATTTTTTGTCTCCAAAATCAAGAGGCGAGAAGTTAGGTAAGATAAAGCGAGTATTTAATAATTGTTTTGAAATTGATGCTGAATGTTCTCCGCAAGATGGTCTGTGCTATATAAAAAATGGTGAAATGAGGGGCTTCCTTGTTAATAAAGTTGAGGGGAACAAAGTTTTCCCTAATAAGATGGAGGGAATCTCTACAGGGCTTTTATTGTATCGCAGTTTTAATGCTAATTTCGAGAAACAGTTAACTTCATCAAAGACTGTTCGTAAATTAGGTGTTAAATTTCTTGTTGAAAAAGGTTTTGTTTCTGCAATTGATGAGGATTGTAATATCGCAAAATTGCCATTGCCAGCGGGTGATGTTCCTAATAATATAAATAAATTAAAAGATAATTACATTATGCAGTTCAATAAAACCGGAAATAGTAATTATTATACAATTGATGTTGATATTAGAGATAATAATTTAAAATTTGTTCCGGTATCAAGGATAAATGAATTGCGTAGAGATTTGTTAAATTTATTAAGTAAAGAAAGATTAAGCAAATATAAACAATTATCTCAAAAACCTATTTGTTATGCTACTTTTCCGGAAGCTAAAATTGATTATAGAGGAAACGTATTTAATGAGAAATCAGAATTATTTTATAAAAATTGCGGTTGTAAAGTTATAGAGTCTGCACCTGAATCTAAAAAACATTTGCCACAAGGCATTGAGCTAATGCGAACAAAACATTGCTTAAAATATGCTTCCGGATTATGTCAAAAATCTTCTAAAAAGCTATATTTAATTGATGATAACGGTAAAAAGTATCCGTTAAAATTTGATTGTAAAAATTGCGAAATGGTTATATTAAACCCGTAGTTTAATATATTCTATATAATAAATATTATTTTATTAAAGCTTGAACTTCTTTGAAATTTTGATCACGTGAAGTTTTTAGCCATTCAAACAGTGCAATTTCTACACATGTGATTTTAGCTCCATATTGTTTTAAAAGTTCTATACCAGCTTTGTATTCATCTTTTTTTCTGCTGGCACAGGTATCTTTTGCTATATAAACTTCAAATCCTTCTTTTATCAAATCGGAGGCCGTTTGTAAAACGCAAATATGAGTTTCTATCCCGCCGATTAAAATTTGGTTTCTGCCTTCATTTTTAAGTTCTCTTATTTTTTGAGCGAATTCAGGTTCCATCATTGCTGAAAATGCAGACTTTTCAGTAATAAAAGCATTAGGAGATATTGCAACTTTTAGCATTGGAACGGTATTTCCCAAACCTTTCGGGTATTGTTCTGTTATGACTGTAGGTATGGATAAAATATTAGCAGCCTTTGCTAATTTTGTCATATTCTCAGCGGCTTCCGTTCCATATTTTGAGGCAAGCACAAGCCTGTCTTGTATATCAATTATTACTAAAACGCTGTTTTCTATATTTAACATAATTATTTCCCTTCCTTAAATGCATATTGTTTATATTCATCTTTTAGTTGTTTTAATAAATTATTTAGATATTTTTCAGTCATTTTACTCAATGGAATTTCTATTTTTGTATTTTCAGCACTATCAAGTCCGCTGTGGTTAATTTCAATACTAAATTTTGCATATCCGTTATATCTTATTGTTAATTCGCTGTGTAAATTTGTATTTTTCAAGCAGAAAACACTTTCAACATTATTTGCATACTGGCTTACCTGGGTATTAGTAAGTTTGGTTTCACATTCTTTTTGATATCTGTAGAACATCGGGGTAATAATACTATTCATTTTGTTTGTAAATGCCATTTTAAATAGTTTAAAATTTTTATTGGCTTTTTTTACTTTTTCATCGTCATCAAGCCAGCTGTTTTGCACATCAATATTATCTTCAAGGCAGACCGTTGTCAGGTCATTCTGAATTGCTGAAGTGAGTCCGTCCTGAGAATTTTTATCGAGAGTTTCAAAAGATTGAATGCCTATTTTTGAAAGACCGGCTCTAAGTTGAAATTCTTCTCCCATTTTATTTTGAATTTTTTGAATTAGTAATTTAGCACCTGTCAGGTCAATATTGGGCAGTATCAGATAAAATTTTCCGCCTCTGGCTATTGCGATAATATCATCTTGTCTTATACTGTTTTTTATAGCCAGAGCAAGTCTATTGGTTGAAACTTTTGTTTTATTTGTTTCGTCTAATGTAAGAATTGCAAAAATTCCATTTTGAATTCGCAAATTATCAGACAAATCAATAAATATTTCTTTTAAATATTTGTAGTTGTATAAATTTGTTTTAAGGTCAAGAACTCCAAGCTGGTATAAAAATTTTTCATTTCTGGAGATATTTTCTTTAAGTAATCGAAGTTTAAAACAATTTATAGTTTTAATCAGCATTTCATAGGCATCAGAATCTGTTAAAAAATAATCATAAATTCCATTATCGTAGGCATTTAAAATAAACTCAGGGTTTGTATCGTTTAGCAAAAGAATTATTTCAGCATCAGGTTTCATTTCTTTAATATGCCGGATCATTTTAATAGTTGAATTCTTATCTTCAGATTCATGCAGAATTACAACGTAATATAGAGATTTTTCCAGTACTTTTTTTGCATTTTTTGTATTACAAACAGATATGCAATCATTACTTCTCAGCAAAACAAGTTTTTCTAAGATAGTTTTTGCAATTTCATTATAATCTGTAATAAGTAATATATTGTTACTGTCAATCATCTAATAATTATACCTGCAAATGTTTTTTGATACACCAGAAACTACCGACTGCACCAAACATTATACTCATTGTAAACATTACAAGAATAACTAAATGTTGTGCATTCGGCGGTGATGGGATCATGAAAAATTTATGAACGTTGTTTAGTCCATTTTGGACATAATTTAGCGGTATCATTGCTAACAGTGAGCCGGTAAAGCCGTAAAATGCACCCTGCATAATAAACGGGAATCTTATATACCAGTTGCTTACACCCATAAGACGCATGATTTCTATTTCGTCTTTTCTTGATTGAATAACAAGCTGTATTGTATTGTTGATAATTGTAATTGTTAATAATGCCATAATTGCAATGATAACTAAAGTTATTGTTTTTACAACATGATTGACAAGTTCAATCTTTGCAGCTAAATCTTTTGCATAACTCATATCTTCTACAGATGCAATTTTCTTTATATTGTCAAAAACAGGCTGCAGATTTTCCGGTGCATCGACTTTTACATGCAGAGTATCCGGCAGAGGATTCTCTATATTAGGAAGGTTCATTTCATTCTTTAATTTGTGCCAGGATTCTTCTTTGGTAATAATAGAAATATCTTGAACATGCGGAATTTGCATAATTTCCTGTTTTGCAGTTTGGGCATCTGTGCTGTTTTTTAGATATACAGATATTTCAAGTGCCTGTCCCAGTTCTTTTGAAAAGGCTGAAATTGAAAGTGCAGATCTAAAGCATGCTCCAAATATCATAAGTATAGCTGCCATAGTTGTAATAATAACAACATTAACCCAGCCGGTTCTTATAATATCACTGAGTGTTTCTTTTCCTAGTCTGTATAGAATTCTCAATTCACAAAGCCAATCCTTTGGAATATGTTTTTTTACATTAGATTTTAAATTATTATTCATAAGTACCTGCTTGTATGTCTCTTACTATTTCTCCATGGTCAAGAGTGATAACTCTTTTTCTGAAATAATCAACCATAACATTATCGTGGGTTGATACAATTACAGTAATCCCGCGTTGATTGATTTGATCAAGAATTTGCATAATTTCCATTGAATTTTTAGGGTCTAAATTTCCTGTAGGTTCATCTGCTATAAGTAATGGAGGTCCATTTACTATTGCTCTTGCAATTCC
Source organism: Candidatus Gastranaerophilales bacterium (assembly GCA_944324395.1). GTDB lineage: Bacteria > Cyanobacteriota > Vampirovibrionia > Gastranaerophilales > Gastranaerophilaceae > Zag111. The sequence goes on from CALUWC010000007.1 coordinate 10,956, forward strand.
CACTCTCTGCTGTTCCCCGCCTGACAATTCAGTTGGTTTTGCATGCATTTTCTCATGAAGTCCTACTATTTTTAATGCTCCGTTTACTCTGGCATTAATTTCTTTACTACTTATTCCGAGTGTTCTGATAACATAGGCTACATTATCATATACCGTTTGGTTTTGAAGAAGTTTATAATCTTGAAATACAATTCCCATGCATCTTCTAAGATTTGGAATTTTGTTATTTGCAAGGTTTGCTATATTTATACCGCCGATAGAAATCAGACCGCTTGTGGGTTTTTCTTCACTGTATAAAAGTTTCATTAGGGTGGATTTACCGGCACCTGAAGCTCCTACAATAAATACAAATTCTCCTGAATGTATTTCTAAGCTTACATTTTTTAATGCATAATGATTATTTTTATACCTTTTCGTAACGTTTTGAAATGTAATCATTCTTAAATATTTCCTTGTTCTTTTTCTCTCTTATACATTGTTCTTATTCTTTTAACAAGAGTTTTTGAATCTAAACCATAATATTCCATAAGTTCATCAGACTTTCCGCTTTGTCCGAATTCATCATGTATTCCGATTCTATAAACTTTTGCAGGGTATTTGTCTGCCAGAGTTTCACATATTGCACTGCCCAATCCGCCGATAATTGAGTGATTTTCAACAGTAACTGCAAACTTTGTTTTCTTAACACTTTCTATGACAGTTTGGAAATCCAGCGGTTTTACGACAGGAACATTTATAACTTCAACGCTTATATTTTCTTTTTTTAGTTCTTCAGCAGCAAGCAAAACTTCTGCAAGTGTTTCTCCGTTTGTAAAGACCGAAACATCATTGCCTTCTTTCATTATAACCGCTTTATGTATATTAAAATGATAATGTTCATCAAAAATATCCGGTACATTGCATCTTGATATTCTTATATACATTGGACCGTCATGGAGCGAAGCATATTTTATAACTTCTTCGCATTCTCTGCAATCAGCAGGAACAATCACTGTCATGTGAGGAATATTACGCATTAATGAAATATCTTCAAGAGCCTGATGAGTTGCTCCATCTTCACCTACTGTAACTCCGCCATGGGTACCGATAATTTTTACATTAAAATCCGGATAGCAGATACCGTTACGGATTTGGTCATAGGTTCTACCTGTAGCAAACATTGCGAAGCTTGCAACAAAAGGTATTTTCCCTTCTGATGCCAGTCCTGCTGCAGTTGCCATCATATCCTGTTCGGCAATTCCGCAATCAAAAAATCTATCAGGAAATTTATCTCCGAAAATTTTGGTTTGTGTTGAGCATGCCAAATCGGCATCCATGACCACAATTTTTTCATTAACTTCCCCGATCTGTGCTAAAGTTTTTCCAAAAGCTTTTCTAATGGAATTGGATTTCTTTTTGTCTATCTTCATCAATATCCTCAAATATATCTATGGTTTTGACCAATTTCATATCCTATATTCATAATTTTAACATAAAAAATTTTTTCTTTCCATTTAATTTACGTCTTTAAAAATTTAGTATTCCGAAATGCTTATTCTTAGGCTATTTCGACTTTTTATGTAAAGTTTTATTAAAAAATGAATTATTTTTAGCAATATTTTTCCTTCATACGTATTTAAAGGGTAGAATGGTAATAGACTCAATATTATGTAGGAAAGGAAGTATTTATGAATCAAATCCCATTTGTACCGATGAGCAATCCGTATATGGTACAACAACAAACAACATATATGCCTGTTCCACAAGAACCGAATTACAATGCGGTTAAGATAGACATACATAATCCGACAGTTGGTACTCAAGGTGCACCTTCTCAATATGCACCGCAATATGCACAAACAACAATGCCTTATTATGTTTACCCGCAGTCACAAGTTTATAGTTATCCACAGGCTCCTGTACAGCCGTATTATCCGCCGGTAGTTTGCCCGCCATGTCCGCAGTCAGCTCCAGTTCAGGAAACTCCAGCTGCGGTAGCAACTGCTCCTGTACAACCGGCTCCTGTTCAGCCTGTTCCGGCTCCAAAGGCACCTGAACAAGTTCAACAGCCGGCTCAGCCTGTAATTCAACAACAAAATATCAATGTTCCGCCGGTAGCTCCTCAACCTGTTCCGGTTCCGCCGGTTGCAGCTCCTGTAGTTCCGGAACCTGTAGTTTCAACTCCTGAAACTGTTAAACCGGAAGTAAAACCAGAAGTAAAACCGGAAGTAGTTCCATCAGAAACAGTAGCTCCGCAAGTTGATATCAATTCTTTTATTGCTAAATTAACAAACCCTGACTATGAAGTTCAAGCATCAGGTATGGAAGAAATAGCTAATATGGTTAAAACTTCTCCTGAAAAAGCAACTGAATTAGTTGATACAAAAGTATTTGATGCCTTAACAAATATCATCAATGCAGATACAAGCAAGCTTGAAGGTCCGACTCAAGAACAGTTGGCAGCAAGAGAAAAATTTATGAGCGGTAAAGAAACTACAGATGCTGAAAAGCAACTAGCTAACAAGCTTTCACCGAAAGAACAAGCTGAAAGAAATAAAAGCTACGCTCTGTTTACATCAGCTATAATGCAAAAATTGTATGGCGATGAAGTAAAACGTTTATCAAATACAACAGTTCCGTTGACTGAATTACCTGGTGTTATTACAGTTGTCGACAACTTAAAAGATAACCCTAACCCGATGGTAAGAGCATCTGCAATTGAAGCTTTGAGCTATATTCAAAATCCAGAATACAAAAAAGATTTAACAACTGTATTCACTGTAGCTCAGAATGACCAGGATCCTGGTGTTGCAGAATCAGCTAAAGTGGCACTTGAAAGATTAAACCAGGTATAAGCTGAAGTTTGATTTATAAGTAAAATTCCTTTCTTTAAATAATAAGCCCCTTTATAGGGGCTTTATTTTTGTTAATAGTTTATTTTGTATTTTACATTATTTATGCTGATTGCTTTTCTTTATAAGATTCAGGCAGTGGAGCACAATTTTCATAATCAGCCATTTCTGAAATTTGTCTGCACCATTCATAAATTATTTCGTCATCTTTGAGCTTGTAAGAAATAGGTGTTCCTACTCGAATTATAACATTTCTTCTTGTAAAAGGTTTTAATTTCGGGTATCCGTCCCATTTTGCTATGGCGATAGGAACAATATCTGCTTTTGCATTTTTTGCAATTGCAGCAAAACCTTTTCTTATATCTTCAAGTTTTCCGTATGGTCTGGTACCACCCTGCGGGAAAATGCCGAGAGACCAGCTTGTACTTACAATATCTCTTACTGTTTTAAATGTTGCTATTTCAGGTTTTGTTCTGTCTACAGCGAAAGCTCCTAATCTTTTTACAAGCCAGCTTAATTTTTCCGTAGGTTCAAATAATTCTTTTTTTGCCATAAAAGCTATAGGGCATAATGCTGCCATTGCTACCATTGTAGGATCAAATATTGATACATGGTTTGCCGCATAAATATATTTGCCAGATTTAGCTTTTTTCGGAGGGATATTTTTTCTTCCTTCAATTTTATAATTATAAAATATGTTAAAAAATCCGAATACTACAATATACAGAAAACTCATATAAAAAATTGTTCTGAATATATTATATTCTTTTGCATACCTCCTATTGAAGTTTCGCACTTCTTTAGCCATTTTTTTCAGTACCTCCGTCATTTTTTTCAGTTGAGTCTTCAATATATTTAAATCCTGTCAATTCCTGAATTTGTTGAATCCATTTGGTTTTGACGATTTCAGGATCTTTTTCGTAAGGTATAGGTGTGCCTATATTTACTATGATTTTTCCACTAAAAGGCCATCTTTTGACTTCATTAGATCCGATAATTCCTACTGGTAGGATAGCACATTTTGTGATTTTGGCAAGCCCTGCAAAACCTTTGGTTACCCCTCTGATTTCTCCGGGAATACCTCTTGTACCTTGCGGAAACATCCCGAGAACCCAGTTACTTTCTTTAATAATTTTTACTGTTTTTATAGTAGATGGTCCAAGACTTTCTCTGTTAACTGCAAATGCTCCCAGCCAATCTATCCACCATCTTAAAAAAGGAATGTCAAATAATTCTTTTTTTGCCATAAATGAAACACTTCTTGGCATTATTGCTACTATAAGCGGGGGATCCAGTGTAGATAAATGATTCGGGCAGATAATATAGTTATTATCCTCAGGTACATTCTCCAGTCCATGTACCTCAAGTCTATAAACCAATTTTAGTCGGATCATATAGCCGATTTTGCAAACCAAAAATTGAAATATTGATCTCCATATATTAAATTGAGAAGCTTTTCTTGTTGAATATTGTTTTTTCGTTTTTTTCATTATTGCTCTCCAATCTGTAATATCTTTATTATACATAAAAATTTTTACATAAACTATATATTATTGTATACTTATTGTATTATTTTATAAAAGGAGAAGAGGTATGATAGAATTAAAAAAGTCAGATAATGAATTAGAAAACGAGTTATTTAAGAGTGTATATTCAAAAACCCCTGATTATATAAAAAATCTAAATCTTATGAATTTTAATAATAAAGGTTTTTTCTCTTTTATTTTAAAAAAAGAACATTTAATGCCTTATGATGAAAAAACTAATCCTGAAGGTTTGAATTTAGAAGATTGGTTTGCAAATTATGCAAAGGAGGCAAAAGTTTCAACTGCAGGTATCCGGGGGCCGCAGAATATTTTATTTCCGCAGGATACAAGGTTTCCTATAAATCTTGTCGGTATTGTTCTTGCTACTTTGGCGAAAGCTCTTGTCGCAAGAGAAAAGTATCCTGATAAAAAAATTGTTAAAGTTGCCGGCTGTGAAGTTCGATATAATTCAAAATTATTTTTAGATGCTATTGCAAGAATTCAGGCTGCAAATGGTATCGAAACTTTAGTTCCTTCAGGCAAACAGACTATCCCGATATGGCTTGCATCATTCTTAGCGTTTAAGCTTGATTTGTTGGGCGGAGAATATATAACCTCAAGTCATGGAATTTCGGTAAAAAATGCTACTAAGGATTTGAATTGTCAGGGCAGCCAATATCTGCCGGAAGAGTCTATGGAATTTGTAAATAAAATTCAGGAAATATTTGACGAAGTGAAGGAAAAGGGTTCTTACGTAATCAAAATTGCGGCAGAGGATAATCCGCTCATCAATGAATCTGTTATGAAGTCTATTGATGATGGTGTTGATTTGTATGTTGATTATTTGAAATCAGGTGTTGCCAAGGAGATAAATCTTGATTTGATTAAATCATTTAATTCAAAAATTGCTATAGAAAATGTTGGCGGCTCTGCTTATAGAACACTTTCAAGGGTGTTAAACAAATTAGGTATTTTTGATAAATTTATATGGTTTAATACTGAAGAAGATCCGTTTTTCCATTCAATTGGGAAATATAACATTACTCCAAAGGGTGAAATAGCTTTTTACGATTATTCTGTTGATGCAACCGTTTTAGCTAAAAAAGCTGACGGCAGCAAGTTCTTTCCTGTAATAAATACATTGCACTATGATGAAAAACTAAAAGATTTTCCTGTTGGAACTGCTGTTTTAATTACAGATCCGGACCATGACAGATTAACAATAACTCAGACAGAATCAGTTGAAAGAATTCCTGATTTGGAAAATTTAGGTGTAGATTATATTCAACTGAGCGATAAAGTAGTGCTGACTGTTTTTACTGCCAATCAGGCTTTTCTTATGCTGATGGATTTCTGGGCAAAACAATTAAAAGCTCAAGGTTTATGGAATAATCACCCGAGATTTATTATTAAGACAACTGCTTCAGCTCTTTCATGGGACGAGTGGGCTGCAAAAAATGATGTTAAAGTAGTTAATGTTCCGGTCGGATTTAAAGAAATTGCAAATATAATGAAGAAAGTTGAATTAAAAATCAAAAATAATCCTGATAAAGAGGTTATAGTAGATGATGTCTTTGGAAATTCAATAAATCTGGGAGTTAATCCAAGATTATTGTTTGGAGGTGAAGAGTCAGGCGGAATGATTATGGGAACTGAAGATTTGATTAAATCTCAGCATGGTCGTTGTGCTGTTGCTATGAGAGAAAAAAGTGCAACTGAGGCTATAATTGTTGCTTCTGCTCTGATTGCCGAATTATCCTCTTTGCAAGTTTCTCTATCTGAGTATTTGTCTAATGTTTTTAATCGTAATAAAATTATCGGACGCTATGATACTCGTGTAGATATTGCGTATTACAATGAATCAGAACCTGATATTAACAAACTGAAACAGGCGAAAATTGAAGGCGAAGCCTTGAGAACTCAAAATGATTTATTCTATCTTTCTTTAGCTATCGCATACAGAGAAGGTAAAATTACATTAGAAGATATAATCAAAGTTCTTAACGACAGATTTTTTTCAGAGGGCTTGAATTTTAATAATTTGAAATCTGTTAAATTTGTCGGTGATGGTACATATTTGGAATTTGAAGATAAGTATATTGAAATCAGACCGTCAGGAACTGATGCTAAAACAAAAGCTTATGGCGGCGGATTAAATAAAGACGATATTGAAAAGTATGCCGGAGTGTTGGGCAATTATTCAGGCGAAAGGACTTATTTCCACCAGTCTTTAATTTCTGATGAATTTTATAATTCTGCAAAAGATATTGCAATGGATTATTATTTGAAGTTTGTTGAAAAAGATGCAAATAATGAGCCGTTTGAAATTCCTGAATATAATTTCTAACAAAGAATTTTAAAAGAATACAAATTTTGAAAAGCTCCTGAACTTGTTTCAGGGGCTTTTTATTGTATAATAAACTTGCTATTATAATTTATAAATGAGGTTATTATGTTAAAAGATTATTTTTTGAATAAAATAGAAGATGCAATATATAAAGCTATTAGAGCCGGTAAATTGGGTCAAATGAACGAATATAATAAAGGTTCTTTGCCGGTTGAAAAGCCTAAAAATCCCGAATTTGGAGATTTGGCTATAAATGTTTCTTCACTTGCCCGCAGTGCTAAAATTGCCCCTCCTATGATAGCCAATGCAATAGTTGAAAATATTGAAGATAAGACTGAGTGCGAATATTCTGTAATTGGAGGTTTTATTAATTTCAGGGCAGGTAACAGCTTATTAGTTGATTTACTTGGTGAAATTTATTCGAAAAAAGAGTCTTTTGGCAGACCTGATAACATAGAAAAAGAAAAAATTATTCTTGAATATGTATCTGCAAACCCTACTGGACCTTTTCATATCGGACATGGAAGATGGGCTGCTATGGGCAGTACATTGGCTAATTTGTTGAAATTCTACGGACATGAAGTTTATCAGGAATTTTATATAAATGATGCAGGTTCTCAAATTCAAAAATTGGGAAGATCTTTAGTTATCAGAATTAAACAGGAATTGGGTGAAAATATTGATTTCCCTGATGATGAAGTTGAACGCAAAAATTATTATCCAGGCGATTATTTAATTCCTGTTGCCAAGGATTTTATCAGGGATAATAAAGACCTTCTTGAATCGGTTAATAATGATGCAGATAAGCTTGAGCTTCAGGTTTATTGTGATTATGCAAAAGAATACGAAGAAAAAGTTCAAAGAGATTTGCTTGATAAATTCAGAGTTCATTTTGACAAATTTTATTCTGAATTGACTTTGCATCAATCCGGTAAAGTCAGTGAATGTGTTGAAAAACTGCGTAAAAGCGGCAAAATATATGAAAAAGAAGGTGCTGTCTGGTTTAAATCATCTGATTACGGAGATGATCAAGATCGGGTTATTAAAAAGGCTGACGGATCGAACACATATTTAACTGCAGATATTGCATATCATGTTGATAAACTTGAACGTGGTTTTGATAGAATGATTGATATCTGGGGTGCGGATCACCATGGTTATGTAGCTCGAGTAAAAGCTTCTTTAGAGGCTTTAGGTTATGATCCGAATAAACTTGAAATTTTGCTCGGTCAACTCGTTAATCTTGTTATAAATGGCAATGAAGTCAGAATGGGTAAACGTAAAAATATGGTTACTCTGGAAGATTTGATAGATGAAGTTGGCGTTGATGCAACCCGCTTTTGGATGGCTATGAGAAATATTGATACTACATTGGATTTTGATATAGAACTGGCTAAGACCAACTCTGATGAAAACCCTGTATTTTATGTTCAATATGCTCATGCAAGAGCTTGTTCTATTATAAGAAATGCCATAAATGATAGAATTGATACTGAGTCAGGGGAATCTATACCTGCTGTTTTATCTGAATCAGAATTTAATACTTTGATTTCTGATTTTGATAAAGCCCTTGCCTCAACTGCGGTAAATGACGGTAGAAAGCTGGTATTAAAGCTTGAAGAATTTAAACCGCTGATTGTTTCTTCAGCTCAGTCAAGACAGGTTTATACAATTTGCCGTTATGTTCAGGAATTGGCTTCTGAATTTCATTCTTTCTACAATTCAACAAGAGTTATAACTGACGATATAAATGTTACAAAATCTCGTTTGGCACTAGTTTGGGCATTCAAAACCGTTCTTGCAAATGCTTTAAGAATTCTTGCTGTGTCAGCTCCGGAAAGAATGTAAGGATTGTATTTATCTGCATAGGGCTTCGGCATTATCAATTTTGCCGTTGAAATTGTTGTCAACACCATCAGAACATGAACCTATAGAATCTTTACTTTCCGGTTTGGCATTATATTTTAGGTATTTATTAGGAATTTTTGTCCACAGATACAGAAAGAAATTTCTATATGATACTGCAATTTTTTTATCTTTTATGATGAGCAGGTTTTCATCATTTTTATTTTCTCCGCTGTTTGAAAAGTTCATGGAACCTGTTATGACATATTCATCATCAATAATCATTGATTTTGAGTGTAATTTTCCTGCATAGTTTTCTGTTTTCAAAAGTATACCGTTTGATCTTAATTGGGCATGTTTTGTGTTTCTGGTGTTAGTGCTATTTGCATCAATAATTACACGCACATCTACCCCTCGATTTTTTGCATTTATAAGTTCATTGGAAATCTCTTTATGTGTTATAAGAAATGCAGGTATATAGATATATTTTTTAGCATTTTTTACTAGTTCAATAATACGTATTGCAGAAGAGTCTTTTGGAGAAAAATATATTTCAATTTCGGAAGCATCAAGTGTAAATCGGTTTGGAAGATTTAATTGAGATTTTTGTTTATGAAATTTTCCGCATAGCATTTGTTCAAATTCTTTTGTATATAACCTGGCAATTTCATCAGATTTAATGATTATAATGTTATTAACATCATAGCCTGATAGTCCTGATTTTGAAAAATTCATAGAGCCGGTATAAACAATGCTGTTATCAAAAATAATAAATTTGTTGTGCATAATCATATTACTTTGAGTTTTAGATTCTGTACGGTCGGATTTACTTATGGCTGCCAGATTTGAAATAATTTCATTGTTTTTGTAATAGGAATTATTATAAAATGATTCATCATATACATATCTTATTTTAATTCCTCGAGCTTTTGCTTTTTGCAAAGCTTCTGTAATCGCAGGAATATTATCATATCCATATAGTGCCATATCTATTGATGTTTGGCTTGAATTTACAAGTTTTACAAATTCACGGCAGACTGATTCTGTACAATTGCTATCAGGTTTAAATTTTGTAGTAAAGTCGGTATAAAATGACCGGATATTCCCAGATGTAACCTTAAGCGGCGGCTGTGGAATATTGGGTATGTTATATTTTTCAATATTTGTAGTATTATTGATTTTTCTTTTAATTTTTGTTTTATGGCAAAATTTACAGGGTTTTGCACCTTTGGGCAGCTGGAGTTTTGGAATAATAATTTTATCATGTGCTGCATTGCCGTACGGGCAGGTAAGTGTATGATATTTGTTTGAATGGTGGTTAAGAATTACAAGGTTGAGTTTTCTTGCATTTTTTAGATTCTTGGAATATTTTTCAGAATTTTTTATTTCTCCGTTGAAGATTCCAAAGCCATTTTCGGCAAGGATTTTACCGTAATCAAGATCATTAATTAAAATATGTGCATACCGGCAAGCAGCATTTTTCTTATTCGTAAATTTTATTGAAACATTTCTGTTTTCAAGTGTTTTTTGAGTAAAATCTTCCGCCAGATATCCAAGACTTATGATATCTTCTTTTGATATATTTAAGATTTTTGTATATTTATTGGTAAATTCATCTTCAGGGGCTGTGGAAAAAGATTCTATATCTGCAAGACAGATTGTTTCATCCGGGTCTGCTATTTTGTCATTATCAAGATCAATAATGAATTTTGTTGGTGATAAAATTTGCAGTACCTGTTTTGTTGTATTATTTACTGATATAAATACTGCGAACAGGCAAAATATAAATATAAGTAATATAGCAGTTAGAAAATTTTTCATTATTCCGGATTTTTGTAGTTGGTAATTTCAAAACCAAGACGGTTTATTGTATCTTTTAGGTTCATATTTTGTGTAATAGCAAATTCTTTAGTGTGTGAATTTTTTACGGTAGAGCTTGTGTACTTGCAAGGGTGAATCAGTGCTTCAACGAGACACTCTTCATTAATAGCTTGCAGCCCGTATTCAATTGCATCAGAATCCATCATGCCTGTATATCCTACTCCGAGAATAAAATCATTTGTTTTTAGATTGTATTTGTCAATGGTTTTCCTGTTTTGCAGGGTAAATTTTTGTAATAATGCTATTTTTATCAGATTAAGCGGATAATTTATATTCAGATGTTTTTCAAGTTTTGGTATAATATAGAGTTCTTCAAATTGTGTCCTTACATATTTTATATTATATTCTTTAGCCAGTTTGCAGGTTATTTCAAATATTTCAGGAATTGCGTGAGTATGCACATGCGAATCAAGATGATCAATTTCAGTATGATTTAAAATTTTTTCTATTTGAGCCCTAAATTCTGCTTCTATCTGAGAAAGCATTACTTTGTTTTTTCTATTAAACAATAAAATTGCGTAGTTTGTACAAAATTTGTTACTATTGTCAACCAAAAAATGGCAGTCAGTAAGAGCTTTGCCCTCTAAAATATTTAAATGTGCCGCAATTCCCAGATTTGGACAATCCGGTAAAATATCGTGTACTGCACTTTCAAAGGCTTCTCCATTTGCACACAAACTGGCACTTGTTAAAAAACCGTTTACATAACCTTCTAAAACAGCCTGATTGTGAGCTTGAGAGAGTCCAAAATCATCGGCATTGAGAACAAATTTTTTATTTATCATTTACATTTCCTTGCAAAATTTTCACCAAATATTATATAATTATATTAATAGAAAGAGGGATATAATGCAAATTCCAAAGTTAGCCGTAATAATACCATGTTATAATGAGGAGCTTTGTGTTGAATCTACATGTAAAAGACTTCTTGAGGTTTTGGATATGCTGATTTCCAAGAATAAAATATCGAAAGATAGTTATTTGTATTTCGTTGATGATGGTTCGTCAGATAAAACGTGGGAGATTATTGAAAATCTGCATAATGGAACTTCCAGAGTGAAGGCAGTGAAATTTATTCGTAATTACGGCAACCAGAAGGCTTTGATAGCAGGTTTGGAAGGTGTCAGGAATATTGGTTGCGATTGTGCAGTTTCAATAGATGCAGATTTGCAGCAGGACGAGCTTGCAATTGAACGTTTTTTAGATGAGTACCAAAAAGGATTTGATATAGTATTAGGTGTTAGAAATAACAGGAAAACAGATAGCATTTTCAAAAAAACGACAGCAGTTTTGTTTTATAAGCTTATGAATATTCTTGGTGCTAAAATTCCTATGAATCATTCGGATTATCGCCTTGTAAGCAAGAGAGCTCTTGATATCATGGAAATGTATCATGAAAAGGCTTTATTCTTAAGAGGTTTTTTCCATGAAGTCGGACTACGTTCAACTACGGTTAATTTTGATGTTAAACCCAGATTTGCAGGTCAGTCAAAATTTAATTTCTTTTCTCTGATGGGTTTGGCTTTGAATGGAATAACATCATTCAGCATATATCCGTTGCGTATTGTTTCTTGTTTAGGTTTTTTAATGGCTCTGTTTGCATTCCTTGTTGGTTTGGAAACTGTATTTGAAAAAATAATGTTTAACAACTCGCCTAATGGAACGGCAACAATGATTATATTACTTTGCTTTTTTGGCGGATTGCAGATATTTTGTCTTGGCATTATTGGGGAATACATAGGTCAGGTATATAGAGAAGTAAAAGCAAGACCAAGATATATTACAGAAAAAGAATTGAGATAAATAATAAAAGCCGTGCCACTGTCTATCGAAATATACAAACACTCTGTCCATTAGTACTTTCTCTTGCCGAAATTGTAACACCCGTAAGTTCAATCTTAGTGCTGCTGAGTTTCCCCCCTGACACGGTTCGAAAGTTTACGCCGCTGCAACCTCTGCCATCAACGATTATACTAATTTTCAAAGTCCCTGCATACCCCTCACAACAGGCTCTGCACCCCGCCTACACTTCGGGTCGAGAGATTGCAATTCCCCGTGGAGCACGGCAAAATCGAATATAACACAAAGTTTTTTGATTTACAATATATTGTTAAGCCGGATAATTTATTCTTTCCTTATTGGTCACATTGCTGATGATTTTATTTTATTAAATTTTACTCTTTTAAAAGAAAGGAGTAAGTTTAAATGACTAATTGTTTAGAATTTTATAAATGTAATATCTGCGGTAATTTAGTGCAGGTTATTTTGCCAGGAAAAGGTGAACTTGTTTGCTGCGGTGAGCCAATGGTGCTTTTAGATACTAAAACTCAAGAATCTGAAACCGGAGAAAAGCATGTACCGGTTTTTGAAACTAAAGATAATCAGACAGAATTAAAAGTTGGTTCTGTTTTACATCCTATGAGTGAAGAACATTATATTCAGTTTGTTCAAACTGTGTCAGAAGATGGTTCTTGTTTTATTTTGAAGTTTTTCAAACCGGGTGATAGTCCGGTTATGAATATTAGTGATTTCCCTTCCGTAAAATCAGCTGTTGCATATTGTAATATCCATGGTTTGTGGATAGGAGATAAATAATCTTGAAAGGAGATGTAATGATTAGTGATAAAATTAGAGATATCCTTAACGGACAAATTAACAAGGAATTTTATTCCGCTTATTTATATCTTTCAATGTCTGCTTATTTTTCTGAAATTGGTTTGTACGGCTTCGCTCACTGGGCTAAAGTACAATCTAAAGAAGAAATTGACCATGGATTAATTTTGTACAATTATATCTTAGGCAGAAAATCTCAGATACATTTGACTCAAATTTCGGCACCTGTTTTCGAATTAAATTCTCCGGTTGAGGTTTTTGAGCAAATTTATAATCATGAAAGATCAATAACATCTGCAATTGACTCGGTTGCAAATCAGTCTGAAGGTGAGTGTGACCTTGCTACTCGGAATTTTATAGATTGGTACTTGAAAGAACAGGTAGAAGAAGAAACTGAGGTTTCGCGTATAATTTCCAAACTCAAGGCCTTTGGTTCTGAAAAGTCAGCGTTATATCTCATTGACAGGGAACTCGGCAAACGGGAATATTCTGCGGCTGTTTATTGATTTTGTACTTCATTTTAACCCCGAAATTTTGAATTTTCGGGGCTTTTATTTAATAAATTGTGTCAAATATTGCATTTTTGTAAACTATTTGTTTATTTTGCCAATCTATCTTATTATATAGATATGAGTTTAGGGAAGATATTATACGTTGATGATGACAAATTGTTGACTTCGACTTTTTCTACGCTGATGAAAGTTGAAGGTTTTAAAGATGTGGTTGTGTATAATAACCCCTTAGATGCTGTTAAATATTTGAAAAATGAATCCCCGGATTTGATAATTTCAGATTTTTTGATGCCCGAAATGAACGGTTTAGAATTTTTGCGTGAAGCTAAGAAATTATATCCCGAAACAAGTATGATTCTTTTGACTGCTTATGCAGATAAAGAGAATGCCATAAAAACAATCAATGAAATAGGGGTATATAAATATATTGAAAAGCCCTGGGATAATGATGATTTGATAATGAATATAAAAAATGGAATTGAACGCAGTCATTTACTTGCTGATTTGCGTGAAAAAATTACGCAGCTGGAGGAAGCTAAAGCTCAGTTAACAAAGTATTCTGAAAAATTAGAGGAACTTGTTGCAGAGCGGACAAAAGAACTTACTCTTGCAAATATGAAATTGTCAGGCATTATCAACTATTGTGCCGACGGTATAATTATTATTGATTCCAAGGGTAATATTGAACAGGTTAATCCGGCTTGTGAAAATATGGTTGGTTTGTCTGCTGATGCAATATGTAAAATGAAAATTCAAGAAATTGCATATACAGATAATCCTCAGCTTAATAAATCCCCGAAATCTTCCGTTAAAACAGCTATTTTAGGTTTATCTTGCGATAATTCGGAATTTTTGCTCAGAGATTTGTATATCAGAAATGTTCTAAACGGCGAAGCTATTCCTGTTGAAATAAATTTTGCATCTTTAAATAACGAGTATTCTGATGATGAAAAATTTGTCGGTGTTATTCGCAATTTCAGTGTTCAAAAAGAAACAGAAAGATTAAGAGATGATTTTATAGCTACCCTGACTCATGACTTAAGAACCCCGTTGCTGGCAGCCATTCAAACTCTTAAGTTCTTTTTGGACGGTTCATTAGGCGAAATATCAGAACAGCAGAAAGTTCTTTTATCTACAATGCTTCAAAGTAATGAAGATCTTCTGGGGCTTGTGAATGCTTTATTGGAAGTTTATAGGTTTGAAAGCGGAAAATTATCTCTTTGCAAAACCGTTTTCAGTATAAAGGATTTGGTAACTCAGTGTTATGAAGAATTAGAACCATTATCCAAGAAGAAAGATATTCAATTCAATTTGCACTGTAATTTGGATGGCGACGTTTTGATTGATGCTGATAGAGCGGAAATTAAACGTGTTATTACAAATTTATGCGGTAATGCTCTGAATTATACAAATAAAGGCGGGACTATTGATATTTATGTAAAAGTTCAGTCAGGAGATTTGATATTCTCAGTTGTAGATAATGGTAACGGTATTCCAAAAGAAGATATTCCGCATTTGTTTATGAGATTTTCTCAGGGAACCAGTAAAAAACGCTCGACAGGAACTGGGTTGGGCTTGTATTTATCACGTCAGATTGTTGAGGCACATGGTGGTAAAATCTGGGTAGAAAGCAAAGTTAATAAAGGCAGTGAATTTTCATTTTTACTTACAAATGTAGTTGCCAAATCAAGAGTTTAAAAGGTGGTTTAATATGTCGAAGAACATCAAAGTTACAATAATTGAAGATCATGATATGACAAGGATGGGCTTGTCTTTTGCTTTATCAAATAATGAAGCTATTGAAGTTTTAGGAACTGCAGCAGATGGTATGGAAGGTGTTGAGCAGGCTCTAAATTTGAAGCCTGATTTAGTTATTATGGATATCGGTTTGCCAACTATCGACGGAATAGAGGCTACCAGAAAAATTAAAAATGCGATGCCGGAAATTAAAGTTTTGATGAATACATCAAGAGATAATGAAGATGATATATTGGATTCTTTTGCTGCAGGTGCAGACGGCTATATTACTAAAGGAGCAACTTCAGAACAGACAATATCTGCTATAAAGGCTGTCAGTGAAGGTGTAGGCTGGCTTGATCCGGCTATTGCAAGAGTTGTATTATCAAATATCAGAAAAAATAATGAGGCTCAGGCTAAAGCAGGTGTTATAAATTACCAGAAAGGTAAAAATTTGTATGGTTTAACCGAACGTGAAATGGAAGTGCTTGCATTACTTGTCGAAGGTCTAAAAAACCCTCAAATATCAAAAAAACTTGTAATTACTATTGCAACTACAAAAACTCATGTACATAATATTTTACAGAAATTATATGTAAAAACACGTTCAAAGGCTGTAGCTACAGCTATGAAAGATGGTTTAGTATAACTTTTATTGGTGTTTTATGATTAGAAAGCTGTGTATTTTCCTGTTTGTTATTTTTATAGGCTTAAAGTCTTTTGCATTTGAAAATCCTTTTTCAAAGCAGAAAGATACACGCTCAAGAGAGTTAAAATATCAATATGAAGTCTTAAAAGAAGATGAAAAAAATAAAATGGAAGGTAAAATATTGAATCTTACCCCTTCCGGCTATATGACAGTTGATGAGTATGAAAAAATGTCTGAGTATAAAGACAGATCAACTTTGGAAATTGATGCACCGCATGTACAAACCCCGTCAGATTTTAAATATGTTCCAAAGCCTCTCTATCGTATTACGAAATATAATGATCCTCCCGGAAGTCCGGAATTAACTCTTGGTAAAAATTTGTATGCAAATCGCCTTGTAAATACGCAAGGAGTGGTATCTCCCGATTTTTCAAAAATGGTATATTCTGCGGTTTATTATTATACGGATAGTGCTTCTGTAGCCAGTGATTTGTTTGTAATACCTCTGGAGCAGGACGATACGAATTTAAATAAAATATTGAAAGCAAATACAGCCAAACGTTTGCCGGAACCTATTCTGTCTACGGATAAGGAAATTACGAACTATGCTTCATTCAGAACTTTGACTCCTGTTGATTTTTCATCTGACGGAACAAAACTTCTTGCTAAATTAAAAATTGGCAGCAGGGAAGATGGTATCTGGCAGACTAAAATTTATGTGTACGATTTTAACAGAAAACTCAGTTATGATCTTTCTGAAGTTCGGGATGCCGTTGTTTATTTCTGGAAAGAGTATATGGATTTGAATCTTGATGAAAAGAGGTGGGATATTTATCCGCTTGGATTTTCAAAAAGCGAGCCGTCAAGAATAATTGTGCAGGCTTTTGCTTTTACTGGTGAAGTTCCTGTATTCTTAGGTACCTGGAGTGTCGATTGGAAAGGAGTTCAGACCAGGCTTGTTTCTTTTGAGAAAAATGTTGACCTGCATATAAGCCAAAACGGCTACAAAATTATAAAAGACGGAGTAGAGGCTTATCAAACAGTTGAAAAACAAGAAAAAGTAAAAAAAGATGAAACAAAATATTTGAAGAAAAAATACAAGCAAGAGCGTAAGCAGCAGATAAAAGAAATAAAAGAGGAGTATGAATATACTGTTAAAGGTTTATATGCTGATTACAAAGATGAATTCAGAGATTATAAAAAACTGCGGTCCTTATCCGGAACAACCGAAAGTGTTAAGCTTCAAGAGGCTTATAAACAATATTTAATTGACCAGACTAAAAAAGATATTGAAAAAGCAGAAAAACAAATAGAGAAAAAGAGAAAAGAAATTGAAAAAATAGACAAAACTCTGGATAAACTCTATGAGCAAACCGGAGATACTTCAAAATACATTCCGGAAGAAGATGATGACGGTAATTCTCAGGAAGAACACAGCGGAAATTCTATTCAGAGTTGATTAGTTGAAGCTTTTGTTTTCTGGTAAGTTTGTGTTTAATTCGATATTCTTCTTTCAGGGCTTCTGATTTGGTTGTAAATTTCTTTTGCCAGAGAATTTTAACAGGTTTATTTACTTTTGTGTATTTTGCACCCTTTCCCTCAAGGTGTGCCTGAAAACGTTTTTCTACATTATCTGTATATCCGCAATACAGAGTATTTCTTTCTGTTAAAAGGATATATACAAAATGATTATCTTCCATTCTTTTATTATATTACATTTTTTTACGTGTTTGGAGACTTTTTGCATAATTTCATATATTTGATATAAACTAAACATATGAGTAGAACTTATGCTATATGTTATAATCCGTCTATGGATAATTCCATAAATGTTATGGAGAATTTAAAAGACCTTCTTAGTTCAAAGAAGGTAGAGTTTACTTTATTGGATATTGATAGTCTTAAGTCAGGATTTGATTTTGTTTTTGTGATAGGCGGTGACGGAACAATATTAAAAGCTGCAAGATTTTATTCAAAGTACGGCTCTCCTATTTTTGGTATAAACTTAGGGCGTTTGGGTTTTCTTTCTCAGGCATCTGTTGAAAATCTTGAAACTTCCGTAGAACAGATTCTTCTATCTGATTATAATGTAGAAAAAAGAATGATGCTCAGGGCTGATGATTATCTGGCATTGAATGATTTTGTTATTAAGGGAGATTTATCCTCCAGAACTTCTAGATTTGCACTTGCGATAAATAATAAATTTGTTTGTGAGTATCTGGCAGACGGAATTATTATTTCTACACCGACCGGTTCTACTGCATATAATATGGCTGCAGGCGGTCCTGTTTTATCTCCTGATATTGATGCTATTGCAATAACTCCGATTTGTCCGCACACATTTTCTGCCCGCCCGATTGTTGTTTCTTCTGATGACGAAATTAAGATTTTACCGGCAAAAAATAATAAGTATACGGTTTCTTCAGACGGTCAGCTAGTGTTTTCTCTATCCGGCGAACTTGTTATTAAAAAAGCTGAATATCGTGCGAATTTGGCATTACTTAAGAATAATGATTTCTATAATGTTCTGCGTAATAAGCTGCACTGGGGAATATCACCCGCTAGTATTTAATTATCAGCTATTTTATATTAATTTTTGTTCATAATTTTTGTAAAATTATTGTACTTTTTTTCTATTTAAAATAGTATATTGTTATAATTACGTTATTTGTAGTTATATGTTTTAGGAAAAGTTAATAGTTTTAAGAGGTAAATAACGTGGAAAATATCGTTTCAGATATCTTTGCAAGAAAAGATGAACCATCAAATGATCAAACTTCAAGATTGGGTGCAAATCCTACAAATATAAAAGTAGTCGGAGTCGGCGGCGGCGGCGGAAATGCTGTTAATCGAATGATTCAATCCGGTTTGTCAGGTGTTGAGTTCTGGTTAATGAATACTGATTTGCAAGTCCTTGTTAACGGCAAGACGAATAATCGTATTCAATTAGGTTCTTCTTACACTCAAGGTTTGGGTGCCGGCGGTGATCCTTCAGTTGGGGAGAAAGCTGCGGAAGAGGCTCAGCAGGAAATTACTCAGGCTTTAGAAGGTGCTGATATGGTATTTATTACAGCTGGTATGGGTGGAGGTACCGGTACCGGAGCTGCTCCTGTTGTTGCTAAAATTGCTAAAGAATTAGGCATTTTAACTATTGCAGTAGTTACAAAACCTTTCTCTTGGGAAGGTAAGAAAAGACAAAATCAGGCAAATGCCGGTTTGGATAAGCTAAAAGAATCTGTTGATGCTGTAATTATTGTACCTAATGATAAATTGCTGCAAGTTGTTGATAGACAGGTTTCATTGCAAGAATCATTCATTATTGTAGATGAAGTCTTGTTGAGAGGTGTTCAGGGAATTTCTGATATTATTACTGTTCCGGGCATTATCAATGTCGACTTTGCTGATGTGAAGACTGTAATGCAGTCATCAGGTTCTGCATTAATGGGTATCGGCAGAGCTCAAGGCGAAGGCAGAGCTGTCAAAGCTGCTCAACAGGCAATCAATTCTCAGTTGCTGGAATCTTCTATAAACGGTGCTTCAGGAGTTATTGTTAATATCACTGGCGGACCGGATATGGGTATCCATGAAATCAGTGACGCTGCTTCAATTATTCATGATGCAGTTCTTGATGATGCTACTGTTATCATTGGTACTGCTGTTAATGAATCTATTCAGGGTGAAATTCAGATTACTGTTATTGCAACTGGTTTTGAATTAAAAAATAATTCAGCTCCTTTGTTTGGAAGTTCCTCTTCCGAATCAGGAGAAGCTAAACCTATGAATGCTGTAGATTTCTTCTCAGGAGCTTTCAATAACCAGACAAAATCAATTTTGTCTTCAAATAATAACTTTACTAATATTGAAATCCCTGATTTCTTGAAAAGATAAATTTATTAAATAGTTTATAATTTATAAAAGGAGACTGTTTTCAGTCTCCTTTTTACTCGCTAAGGATAGACAAGTTCATGATTTCTATATCATCATAGTCAATATGGTCGCTTGGCATAAGATTTTGTCCTGTTTTTATTGTTATTTGATTTCTTTGATTAGGGTTGATTAGACTATTGGGGATTCTTATTCTTTGTCCGTCTCCGTTGATTTGAAGCTGACCTATCATTTGCCCGTTAAAATATACTTCTGCGGGGCTTGAATATGAGGATTTTATTCTGTTTTGTCCCATTGATTTTGCCAATTGTGTATCCAGTCCTACAATAGAACCTATTACAAGATAATTAGTACTATTTTTGGCATTATCAGTCATTATGAAATCTTTAGAGTAGTATGGTCCGCTTGATTTAAGACGGAAATCAGCGGCATTTGCCGAATCTTTTGAAAAACTATCATCTCCAAGGTGTCTTATTTCACTGTCAATTGTAATATCAGTCGGAGCACTTCGTGCTATGGTTATTTTCATTGGTGAACTCAGGCTTTCATTATTGTTTATTGTTACTGAGAAGGGTCTGTAACCCTCTTTTTCAATATTCATAATTGTCGGCTGGGCAATTTGTATCTGCGGGAGTTCAAAATTCCCGTTTGCATCTGAGTAGGTTCTGTAATTTTTTTGCGGAATGCTTACTTTTGCAAATTCGACCCCTTGTTTTGTTTGAGCATCAATAATCTGATTGCTTTCCTGTTGTCCAACTTTTGAAACCCCGCCTGTGAATATTTCACAAAAAGCAGGATTAACAAGTAATAGACATAACATAATTGTGTAAATCGCTTTCTTCGTCATATTGATGTTATCTGTGATTGTATAATAATTTTTAATCCCATGATTGCTATATAAAGATTGCTATTATAAAAATTAAAAGTTCTTGAAAAATAATATTTTTTTGTTATTATAATCCTATAGCAAATAAATATGCCGATGTGATGGAATTGGTAGACGTGCTAGACTCAAAATCTTGTGAGGTTCAACCCTCGTGCCGGTTCGACCCCGGCCATCGGCACCATTTTAAGAACCTAAAAAGGTTCTTTTTATTTTTAGTATTGGGGATTTACTATTTTATATGTTGATATTTAATACATGTTCTTTTGAAAATAAACAATATTTTAATCATAAAAATCACCCGTCATCGGTTTCTTTTGGTTACAAATTACCGAAAACTCCCGTTGAAGATATAAGAAACATTCCTCATTTACGGTGCGGCTGCTGCGGAAATTTAACATTCAACTTATCTGAAGTCTCAGGATTAGTAGAAAGGTTTGCAGCGGGGTCAAAAAGAGCACTTGAAAGTAGTTTTCTTACCCCTTTTCGTGGTACTGACGCGTTTAATTTTCTTAAGCAGTTATCTGCTATGGCTCCTAAAGTTCCAATAACAAAGCTTGTTTCAACTCCGGAAAATATTAATATGATAAAAGTTCTTCCTCAGAATGTACAACTTTATATATCGAAAATAGTACTTTTATCCGAATCAATTACGGTTAATGCTCCTGGAGTTATGAAGCGTTTAACTCCGTATTATGAATGGTATAATAATTATAATAAAGAGATTTTAAGCACATTGAACATTTATTCTCAAAAATATCCAAAGAAATCATTTGTTGAAATCTTTAATATGCCTGATGTTATTATTCATCATTCTAATGCCTATAATGCGAACAAAAATGCTGAGTTTAGCCAGAGAATAGCAATTTTTAAAGCATTAAAGAATTTATATCCGCAAATGTCCTCTTCGGAAATAAAAAGTATTCAAAAAATTAATTCAACTGTTCTGGAAATTCTTAATAACTCGTATTATAAACCGCATATTAAGAAATTACTTATTGAAGATTTATATAATTCTTTTGCCGATACTTTACAAGACAAATCTTTGAAAAATGAGATTAATAATTTAATTTCAAGAATTCCTTGCGGAGAAAGCAATATTGTACATTCGTTTATTTACAATTTTGTTAAAGAAAACAAGACTGATATGGATCTTGTCAGATATTTTGTAGAAGAATTGCGGGCTACTTTCGAACACATTGTTGCTAAAAGTAAAAAAGGTACTGACGAGCCTTCAAATGGTATTATGCTTTGCAAACAATGTAATAACGAGAGAGCCGATATTCCGTATCCGCAGTTTTTAAAAGTTCACCCCGAGATGAAATCTAATCTTCAAAAGCAGATAAATAAGGTAATAACATTTATTAAGCATGGAAAACTTATCGGATATGATAATTATCCGGAAGAAGTCAAACCGGTGCTGCTAAATGCTTCAGATAATTTTTTGAAAATAAGAATCCGCAATTTGCTCAAATATAGACAGCAAAACGCATTAACAGCTTATGAAAATTCTGAATCTGAGTATCAGCACGTGCTTCAAAATTTTGATGATAGAGTCGAAAAACTTACTGATTTAGATGTTAAAATCCAAAAGTTAAAAAGCGAACTTTCTGCAATGAAAAAAGAACGGCAAATTATGGCTAAAAAGGTTAATGAATCAAGAGAAAGTCGTGATTATACAAAAACCGCAATGGAGACAAATAAAATTGCTCTTGCAGATGCTAAAGCCAGACTTGCTGCAGATGAGGAATTGAATAAATCCGCCAGGTATAAAAAGTCTAAAAATATTTAATTTTTCATAAGTTTATTTTTTACGTGTATTGTTAGTGTCGGGAATAGTGCATCTCTGCTTCCAAAATGAGAATATACGTAGTTCCCTGCCTTTGGTATTTCAAAAATGCTATGTATCAATTCGTCTTGTTTTTGGTATTTTTCAAGCTGGTATTTATAGTATGTTTCATCGGTATCGTTTACCAGCATAAATGATTTTGGTTTGAAATATGGTTTAAATATCGTAATTTCTCCGTTTGTAAAATCTGATACTTTTATGATATCTATTTCCGGAAATAATTCTTTTATTTGTTCTTCATTTAATTCTGTTTGGTTGAATTTATCATTTTCGAACATAAGTTTGAAAAATTTTAATTTGTGCATGTTATATCCGAATAATTGGTTGTTATGTATAAATTCAAGTGTGGTATCTGTGTCATAAAGAGCTTTATCTTTTTCGTAAATTGAAAATCCGCCGCTTCCGTATGTAATACGTTTGATAAAAGTTATTTTGTTTTCATCACTGCAATTATCTCCCCAGATTTGGCTTTCCGGACAATATTTAACTTGCTGTTCTTCTTTTATGATACTATCAGTTAAATCCTGGCTGTAATTATAAGCAAATGCTGTATTTGCACTCAGTAATACTATTGCAAGTATAATAAATCTTTTCATATAACCTCCATAAACTCCATATAGAAATAATAACATCTTAAAGTTGTATTTCTATTATCTTTTTACAAAAATATACAAATTATTATATATTCATATAAAATTTTTTACTGTATATCAATATTAACAATTTGTCTAATTTAAGATTTTATTTTCTTATTAGTATGTTTATATGAATAAAAAACTAACATTTATACTATTATCTCTGATACTTTTAATTGCTTACATTGATCTTATTGACAGCTGCAGACAAATTGATTTGGCTATTGAGGATTCTGTCCGTTCCAAAGTCAATTTAATTGAGCATGTTGATTATTCAAGCATGATATTCAAATATCCCGACTAAAATTCAAATATAAAATCCTCAGTGTTTGTTGTGTTATTAGTATTTGAATTCTCTTCTTCCAGATCTTTTAGTATTTTAGGTT
Source organism: Candidatus Gastranaerophilales bacterium (assembly GCA_944324395.1). GTDB lineage: Bacteria > Cyanobacteriota > Vampirovibrionia > Gastranaerophilales > Gastranaerophilaceae > Zag111. The sequence goes on from CALUWC010000007.1 coordinate 34,535, forward strand.
GAGAAAGCTTATCAAGGGCATTCGGCATAAATTGTTTAACATCTTCTTCGGCAGCTCCTTGACCAGCCTGATTGTCTTGATTTTTAATTTCAAAAGTACGTACGTCTTTCGGGAAAAATCTCAAGTGAACATTTTGGCTGATATTTTGTGATACGTTTGTTCTGAAGTATTGTTTAATTTTTTCAAGATGTGAGGCAGCTTGGGCTTGATTTAATGCCAGAAAATATCCGTTTGAATCGGAAACGGTTTTATTGTATTTGCTGCTCCACATAACTACATTATTAACATTGTCGGTTAGAACAGCAGTAGTTGTCATATTAAATGGGTAGGTAATTTTGAATGCACTTGATATCTCAAGAACTTCCCATAGACCTCTTCTTGTTGCGGATCTGTCAGTGATAGCATAGCAAGATATTACAATAACTGATTTTACACCGAATTCTTGAGAAATTTTTTGCAGAGTTTGAAAATCGATTTTTTCTGTTTCCTCAAATGTTTTTAGCATATTGCGGGTTTCTTCTTTCATTTGAGGATTTGCTTCCAGTTTGCTGCGAACCTGAGCAAGCGGAATTGCACTCATGTTTTTATATGAATTTATGTCCTGAATTACATAATTGGCTGCAATTTCAGAGGGTTCAGGGAAGCAGAAATAATTATCGCATACATTAAATATTTCTGTTGGTAATACCAGCAAATCAAATTGTACAGCCTCTGCTCTCCCTACAAATCCAAACAGTAAAAAAACTGTAAATAATACTTTATAAATAACCTTTTTCATATTTTGATTATAGCATAATTTCAGATAATATGGTATAATATTCTTATGGATAGAGATTTGGTTAAAATACAAAGTTTTGGAGTTGACAGTTTTAACTTTGAAGAGGCGGTTGATTATGCATATTCACATCCCGGTCAGATTGTTACTATCAACCCTGAGATGATTTCTGCGGCTTCAAAAATGCCTGAATTTGCCAATGTAATTTCTAATGCTGATCTTGTTGTTCCCGATGGTATCGGAGTCGAAATCGGGCTGAAGATTTTAGGACACAATATAAGACGTATTCCTGGTATTGAGTTAGGTAAAGCTCTAATTGTTAAGTTTTCTAACGAAAATAAATCCGTAGCTATGGTTGGTGCAAAGCCTGAAATTATTACAAAAGCTGTAGAAAATCTAAAATCTGAAATTCCAAATCTTAATATAGTATATTCGCATGATGGTTATTTTAGTGATGATAATGAAATATTAAATAATGTAACAGCAGCCGGGCCGGACTTGGTTTTGGTTGCTCTTGGTTCTCCAAAACAGGAGTTTTTTATTAATGCTTTGAAATCAAAACTTCCAAATACTACAATGATTGGGCTGGGCGGGAGTTTTGACGTCTGGGCGGGAGCAGTCAATCGAGCTCCTGTTATTTGGCGTAAGCTTGGTTTGGAATGGCTCTATCGAGTTATAAACGAACCCAGAAGAATCAAAAGGATTTTTCCGACTCTTCCCGTATTTGTTTTGAATGTATGTAAAGAAAGGCTATTTACTAAAAAATGCTGACAGAAAATGAGATAAATGAATTAAAATCCTTATGCTTGGAAAATAGACGCAATATCCTTGAAATGGTTTATGAAGCACAATCAGGTCATATTGGCGGCTCTTTATCTTCTTGTGAAATTATGACAGTTTTATTTCATAAGTGTATGAAGCATTCTATCGGCGGGAAATTATCGCATGATTATGCAGCTCGAGACAGGTTTGTTCTGTCTAAAGGGCATGTTTCTCCTATATACTATTCAGTTTTAGCTCAGCTCGGATTTATTAAAAAATCAGAGTTAAAGACTTTTAGAAAGTTAGGAACCAGACTTCAGGGCCACCCTTCTCTTTGGACTCCTGGGGTTGAGATTGCAACAGGCTCTTTAGGGCAGGGCTTATCTATGGCCTGTGGTATTGCTATGGCTTTGAAACTTGATAAGAATCCGGCTAAAGTTTTTGTTCTGCTTGGCGATGGCGAAATGCAGGAAGGTAATGTTTGGGAGGCTCTTATGCAGGCTCCGCATCGAAATTTGGATAATCTAATTGCAATTATTGACAGAAACAGACTGCAGATAGATGGTTGTACAGAAGATATTAAGCCGCTTGATAATCTTGCTGATAAATTAAAGGCTTTCAACTGGAATGTTATGGAAATTGACGGACATAATATTGCTCAGATATATGATACTATTGAGAGGGCTAAACTTTCTGATAGTCCGTCAGTGATAATTGCAGACACAATTAAGGGCAAAGGTGTCAGTTTTATGGAAAACAATGCCGGCTGGCACGGCAAAGCCCCGGGTAAAGAAGATTTTGAAAAAGCAATGATAGAGTTAAGATAATATATGGAGGGAAGATGAACTTAAAACGTAACAAAAATTTTGGTTTTACGCTGATGGAAATTATGATCTCGCTTGCGATAGTTGCCATATTAGTTTTGGTAACTCTTCCGGTCATAAACAAACAGCTTGAAAAAGCTGATGAATATTCCTATTATTTAGCGTATAAGACTGTTGAAAAAATGGCAGGTCAGATTGTTGCTATTGGTGATCCTACAGAATTAACAGATTCAAATAATATCATAATTGCAGAATCTGAAGATAAGTCAGTAAAAGATTTAATTGCTGAAAAATTAAGCAATAATAAAATTACGGCATTTTTTGATTCTATAGGAAGCAAATTTGCAAAAACAGAAGCCTATATATTCAAAGCAATGTTTCCTAAAGCATTTGCTCTGTCATATTCAAATACAGTTCATCAATGGAGTTCTGCTGAGTATGATGACTTGTGGCTTTCGTACAAAGTATGTAGTCCGTCATACGACCCTAATAATTCTAATACCTGTGTTATAAAATCAAAATCAATCCAAACAGTAACTAATGAAGATGGTTCTACTTCTGAACAGACTATTTATCATTGTTATACACGAAATGATGTTTTTGGCTCCGAAAATGCAGATCAGGGTTGTGTTGGACTTACTGAATCTAAGAAATATTCAATTATAGGTGCAGATGGAAAGGATTATGAATATACTGTATCTGCACATTCAAATTTAGCTAGTCTGGTGTTGAATTTAGAGTATTGTTCATCTTCTAATCTTACTACTCTTGGAAATTATATAATGAATTCTTCAGAACCGAATGCTTCTTCTTTTTGTTACTATTCTGCTTATAAAACTGCCTGTGGTGGTTCAAAAACCGTTAATGGTACAACATATAATATGTCTACTGCATATCAATATAGCTCATCTGGTGATGATAGCTCCTATGGTGAAGATGAAGAAGGCGGTTTAGCTGAAGGTGAAGAATTTGTTGAACCTCCAGCATCTCCTGTCGGTGATTGCTTTATTACTGCTTCTTATTATGTACCGGAAGATACTGGGGGATCCAGTGTAGTGCCTGCAGAGAAACCGACTTTTGGTTCAGAATGGTGTTCGCCTGCTTATGGTTATTATAATATGGTTAATAACTCTGATGGTTCTACTATTGATTGTGCATGTAAGTCTAGTTATGTAATGTCAACTAACGATGAAAAGGTATGCTGCCAAAAATGTTCAGAAGGTTCAAAACCTTATGCAAAACCAAATCATTCTTGTATTTGTTGTGAAACTGATTTTAATAAAAATGAGGGTACTTGCTGTCCGGAATTCTCTGTTTATAATGATGGAGAAGGTGCTTGTACTTGTATTGAAGGATATAAAATGCAGGGCGGTGTTTGTATAGAAGATGAATGTACTCCTGGTTCTACTATGGTTGACGGGGTTTGTGTTGTTAACCCGCCGATTACTAAAGCCTCACGTTTTTGTGAACAAGTTAAAGAGTATTGGAATATTTCTGATTCATATTGTTCTGGTTTTACATCAACTAATAATATACAGTATTATCAGGCTGTATATAATGCTGCTGTAGGGACAAATGGTACGTTGATGTCTATAAAATCAAAATCCGGAGCCTTTGGGGTAAATGCTGATGGTTCTGATAAAATTAAACCTAATATTGTGTTTACAAACGGATTAAAAATGTGGATTTTGTCTGATAAGACGGCTTCTATACCGGGATTGTCATTTACAACAGAAAATGCTACTCCTTCTAGAAATGTGTGTCAAAACTTGAAGAAGTCAACTCATTTATCATGTAATGAAGCCGGTGGTTGGTTCTGTAAAGCTGAGAAAAACTGCTTTGCATTAGATGCAGAAAGTAAAGCCTTAATGGGTGATGCAAGAAACTGCTGCGGCTCTGTTGATATTACCGATATTGCCGCAAAAGCTCAAACTACAGCTGATCCTGATGCTTATTTAAAAAATACGCAAGCCTATGCTATAAGCGGATTTACTGTATTTGTTGACATCAATGGAAATAAGGGCAACGGCACTTTATGGGATGATGTTTATCCATTCTATATAGGTGCTAACGGTACTGTATATCCTGCATATCCTTTAGATGCACCAAAAGGAGCTAATGCGGCCACTTCATTATATCTTGGCGGTAATAGCTCAAAACAGCTTCCTGTAGATGTTTATTATTACGAAGCTACCGATGATTCACGTCAAAAGAAAGTTGCTTTTTCCGGTGTATCTTTTGCACGTGGTGTATGTTCTGCTCGTCAAATTAGTAAATATACTCCGTACTGCTTGAATCTCGGTGAAAAGTTCAGCGGTAAAGGATTAGATAATCATACCTTACCGACTGACTATATAAAATACGATGATGTAAATGCTACGGGTTCTGAAAAATCATACAATCCGTGTGATAAATATAAATGCTTCGTCAGTGTAAGACGTAAGTTAAGAACATTCTAGCAGCAGATATAAAAGGGGTTGGTATATTTACCAATCCCTTTTAATTTTTGGAAAGGTAAACAGTAATGATAGTTGATAAATTGGAAAATATAGCAAATTATAGCGAAATTCCTGCTGATGCAGTTAATTTTATAAGAGAACTCACAGATGACATTAAATTAGGAAAATATAATATTGGAGTTTCTAATTATGCAAATGTTGAATCTTATATTACAAAAAACATTGATGATGCAAAATTTGAGTCCCATAAAAATTATATTGATATTCAAATTTTATTATCAGGAAAAGAAAGGATTTATGTAGGTTCTGTTAATGATATGACAATATCAGTACCTTACAGTTTAGAAAAAGATATAATGTTTTATGATGAAGCTGTAGAACCTTACGATTATATAACTTTAGGTGATTCAAATTTTGTTATGCTGTTCCCACATGAAGCACACGCTCCGCAGGTTGCGGTATCAAATCCGTCTGAAGTTAAAAAAGTTGTAGTAAAAATCAAAATTTAAATCTATTTTTTTAATTTGTCCGGGTAAATATCCCACTTGATTTCCGGATTTCTTCTGAACCAGGTTAGCTGTCTTTTTGCATAATTTCTTGTGTTTTTTTTCAATAATTCAACAGCTTCCTCAAGAGAATATTTGTTATCAATATATCCGATAATTTCGCGATATCCGATTGTGTTAATTAGATTTGGGATTCTTCCGTACTTATTAAGAAGATTTCGAGTTTCTTCTATTAAGCCGGAATCAATCATTATATCAACACGTTTATCTATTCTTGCATACAATGTTTTTCTGTCAAAATTTTTACCAATCCATTCAATATCAAATTCTTGTTCGTTTATTCCTCTGGATAGAGCAAGAGGTTTTCCTGTAGTTTTAATTATCTCGATAGCTCGTATAATTTTTTTTCTGTCATTTTTATCTATGATTCCTGCAGCTTCATTATCAAGTTCTTTTAGTATTTGGAATAAATCTGTATTGTTATTAGTTTTAAGCTCATTCCTGAGGCTGTGGTTAGCCTCTATTTGTGGTAAATTATAATTTTTAAGTAAAATATCAATATATAATCCGGTACCGCCGACAACAATAGGAATTTTACCTTTATTATGAATATCAAAAATTATTTTTCGGGCTTGTTGTTTATAAAGACCTGCAGAATATTCGATTTCTGGCTCAACAATATCAATCATGTAATGTGGAATGCCGCATTGCTCTTTGATTGTCGGCTTTGCAGTGCCAATATCAAAACCTTTGTAGACAAGTCTTGAATCTGCGGAAATTATTTCTCCGCCAATTTTTTTAGCCAGTTCAATAGAATATGCAGTTTTACCGCTTGCTGTTGCCCCGACTATAGCGATAACTTTTATTTTATTACTTGATAAATGACTGCTCATAGTATGAAAATAGTAACACAATAATGTAAACTAAGAAATAGTAGTATAAAATCAACACTAAGAAGTACGCTAAAGGATATATCATTAACAAAGTATTTAATACGGATATTGTAATTGTCAAGAATGCAATATAAACAAAAAGCAGCAGAGATTTAGGAAATGTTGTAAATAATTTAATTACAGAGTTATATAGGGCTTTAATAGGATTTTTTTCGGTATAAACTAATTCAGGCACCCATAATATAGTTAATAATGATATAATTGTGGAAAATGTCATTACAAGGGCATACCAGCAATTAATGGCGATGAGTTCGGTATCAGTTAACTGGTTGATTTCTTCTATGAGTTCTTTACTTGAGATAAAAAGAGAATCAATATTTATAATGTCAAAGTTTATTGCTCCAATATAGTTGTCAATAAGAAAGGTAATCAATGATATTCCTGATGCAAATAGAGCAATATAGATAATAACGGCACCAAGGACGGGCATAAAAAGTTTTCCAACACCTCTCGGCAGAGAAAGGACTAATTCCCATAACTCTTTTGCTCTGTCTTTATCAAATAGAATAACTTTTTTTGAAAGAGCGAGAGTCTTTTTTGCCATATAGAGCCACGCAGATAATAATCCGCTGACAATTATAAACGAGGTAATAATTGCCAGAATAAGTTTTGGAATAGTATTTACCGCATTGAAAGTATACGTAAAGTACCAGCCCAGAATAGATAGGAAAATTATAAGCGGCGTCGCTAATATTATACAATCATTAGTTACTTTGAAACTATCTTTGAATAATTTAAACATAAATTTGTTCCTGTTAGTTGGTAACTACATTTTTTTCGTTGGTTTCAGAATCTTTTTGTTTTATCTCCAGATCTCGTTTTCTTTTTCTTCTTCTCATCAGGTCTACAAAAGCTTCAATTCTTGTAATATAGCCGGCTCTGCCTGTTTGTTCATCTAAAATTAGCGGTAATATAGGAATTTCACAATTTTCTCTCATTGCCGGGAAAATATTTTGTGACATAATTTCAGGCATACATGTAAAAGGACTCAGGTGGATAATCCCATCAATTCCTCTTTCATTGGCATAAGCAACGTCAGATACACATTCTAACGCATCCCCGCCTATATCTCGCATTAAATAAGGTTTGGCCAGTCTGTCTGCTCTTTGCAGATGTGTTTCACCTTTTCTGAATATTTTAGGAATTATAGCATCTTTTAGAAAGCTGCTTACGGTCAGGCTTCTTCTGACTTCAACTCCCATTCTTCCAAGTTCTTTTTCAATATTCTGGTTGGAAAATTCATCATTAACAACATAAATTTCTCCGGTAATATCAACATGCAGAACTTCTTTATTAGGATTTATTTCTACTTTTTTCATTTCCTGTGCAATTTGCTTGCCTGCATTTTTCAGTCCCAGGATTGTGTCAGTTTCATCAACCAGCTTTAAGCATTTTAAATAATGTTTTTCCGCATCTCCTTGATGAACTTCTCTTGCTCTATAGTAAGAATGAGTAGTTTCAAGTTTATCCAGTACAAAAACTTTCAAAATAGCGATAAGTATAGCTCGGGCAAACAGCAGGGGATTATTTTTCCCGCTTGCTTCTTTCAAAAAGTTATACATACCTTTAATACCATCATATAATTGCAATTCAATATATTTTGCTTCATAACCAAGGTCATGGAGTGCATTTTCTATGCATTTACCATATTCACCGAGTCTGCAGCAGCCGGGAGAGGTAATCATCGCAACATAGTCTGTTCCGCCTTCAATTGCTTCTATAAAGTTTCCGAGGATTAATTTATAAGGCAAGCAGATAGCTTCAGGAGCATGTTTTGTGCCTAAAGATAATGTTTTTTTGCTTGTATATGGTTCAATAAAAGGTTCACAGCCAATGATTCTTAGAGCAGCTGCCCAGGCATAGCTTATAGTTCCCATGTGCGGGAATGCTATTTTTCTTTTTTTTGTTTCTTTTTTATCTGTCATAGTTTTGTTTTCCTTAATTTTGTGTATATTTTAAATCAGGGTGTCTTGCAGCCGTTACTTCGTCAATTTTTTTGACAGGAGTCTTATGCGGTGCAGAGATTATCATATCAGGATTAGTTTTAGCTTCATTTGAAATTTTGATCATTATATCAATAAATTCATCCAGTTTTTCTTTTTGTTCGGATTCCGTAGGTTCTATCATAAGAGCTTCATGGACGATCAGCGGGAAATATACTGTCGGCGGGTGGGTATTTCCGTCCATCAAAGCTTTAGCAATATTTAGAGTTGTAACTCCATTTTCTCGTTTTTGTTTATCTCCTGATAACACAAATTCATGCATACAGGGTTCATCATACGGAAGTTCATAGTATTTTTTTAAATTTTCTTTTAGATAATTTGCATTCAAAACAGCATTTTCTGATGCGAATTTTAGGTTTTTACCCATCATAAGAATATAAGCATATGCCTTTACCAGAACTGAGAAATTTCCGCAGAAGCATTTAACATTACCTATTGAATGTTTAATATCATAATTTCTAAAATATTTATTACCGTCAAAGCTTATAATCGGAGCCGGTAAAAATTCTTTTAATTTTTCAACAACCGCAACCGGACCTGCACCGGGGCCTCCGCCGCCATGCGGAGTTGAAAATGTCTTATGTAGATTTAAATGCACCACATCAAACCCCATTTTCTTAGGATTGGTGTAACCCATAATGGCATTAAAATTAGCTCCGTCATAGTAAAGCAATGATCCGTTATCATGCATAATTTTAGAAATTTCTTCAACTTTTTCCTCAAATATACCGAGAGTATTCGGGTTTGTAAGCATGATAGCTGCAACTTCCTTATCCAGAACTTGTTTTAAAGCTTCAATGTCTACTTGCCCTTTGCTGTTTGATTTTATTTCAATTACTTCAAATCCGCTCATTTTAGCACTTGCAGGATTTGTACCATGTGCAGAATCGGGAATTATAACTTTTGTTCTTTTTTCTCCGATATTATCAAAATATTTTTTGATAATCATCATTCCGGTCATTTCGCCATGTGCACCTGCCGACGGCTGGAGTGTAATAGCATCCATGCCAGTAATCTCAAGTAATGCTTTTTGAAGATTGTACATTAGTTTCAGCGAACCCTGAGCCAATTCATCCGGAATACCGGGGTGAATATTGAAATTTTCAAGAGATGCAAGAAGTTCATTGACTTTAGGATTATATTTCATTGTACAGGAACCTAAAGGATAAAAACCTTTTTCAATACAGAAATTCATATCAGAAAGTTCTTTATAATGCCTCATTACCTCAAGTTCACTTACTTGAGGAAGATTTATATCAGAGGTGCGAAGCAAATCAGACGGTAAGAAGTCTGTATTTATTTGTTCATCAGTTAGGTTTATTCCGTCTGTACCGTTGCTTTTTTCAAATATTGTTTTCATATCCTAAATTATCCCCTGTTTTGCCAAGTCTTTTTTTATTCTGTCTAAGCCTGTTTGAATTATTCTTGAAATTCGTGATTGCGAAATATTAAATTCTTCTGCAATTTCTCTGAGTTTTTTTTCTTTGAAAAACTTGTATTCAATCAGTTCACGTTCCCTTGGCGGAAGTTTTTTCATTGCTTCCAGAATTCCTTCTTTAAGTTCTGAAAATTCAATGCTTTCTTCCGGAGTTTTTGTATTGGATTTTATTTGAGTAGGTACTTCAGCTTCTTGCAGCTCGTCAATAGATAAAATATTTTTATAAACGTCAGCTCTAAGTTCCACTTCATTATCAAAATCTTCTTCAGCAGAAGATTGTTTATTTTTAAGTGTATACCATTTGTATCTTCTTCGGACTTCATTGCGAATAGCCCATTTTATGGCTGTTGAAAGATAGGTGCTGTTATAGGCTTCAGGTTTATGATTTTTGAAAAGAATATATAATGCATGAGTTCCGATATTTATAAGTTCAGGCAACTCAATAAGGTGTGAATGAGAAAATTTCTGATATTCAACCTTAGCTATAATTTCTATTAAATCCTTATATTCTCTAAGTTTTACATTTTCTTCAGCTGGCATTACTATAACTAATCCTAATACAACAAAAATAATATTATCTTATATCTTCATAATATCAGAAAAATATCTATATGACTAGCTAATGTAATTTTCCTTAACATATTTTATTGTCATAAAAAAAGGAGATACAATGAGAGTTTTATTTTGTACTGACGGATCAAAAATCAGTTATCACTCAATACAGAATTTTGCATGTTGGGCAACAAATTTTACAGTAGATATATTATGTGCAATAGATTGGAGCTTTTTGCCTGATACTGTATCTGTAGAATCAAGTGAATTTGGTAATATGTGTGCAAATTCTGCGAATTCAATTTTAGAATATTCTGATAAATTTCTCAGTGAACTCGGATTTAATATTGAAAATAAAATAAAAATGTGTGGAGCTGCAGTTGATTGCATATTGGAAGCCTCGCAGAAGAATGATTATGATTGTATCATACTCGGATCACATGGCAAAAAAGGTATTCAAAAATGGCTTGGTTCAGTATCACAAGAAGTTGCATCAGTAGCTGATATTTCTACTTATATATCGAAAGAGAAAAATTCTTGTCAGAAAGTTTTATTTGCTGTAGATTCAACAGATATGACGTATTCTGCAGTGGTTAATTGTATTGATTTGTATGATTTTACGGCAAAAGAAATTGAGTTAATTACGGTTTATGAGATACCGGATTATTTATTTTTGGAAGGCAATATTGATTCTAATTGGATTTTAGATATAGATAAAAAGCAGGGAACAGCTGCATCTATTCTTTTAAATAAATTTGAAAAACTTATAAATGACAAAGGCTTTTGTGTGTCTAAAAAATCTGTTTTAAGCGGTACTCCGGCTCCGGAAATAATTAAATACACTGCCAAAAGTAATATTGATCTTGTTGTTTGCGGAATACATAACAGAAAATATTTATCAAAATTTTTGCTAAGTTCAGTTAGTAAGCGAATTTTAGAAAGTTCAAAGTCTGATGTACTTCTAATTAGACCGTAAAATCTGAAATTTGCACTATATTATTTTGTAATACTGCTTTTGCACCGTAAGGTATTGTAGTTTTTTTCTTTGAATGTGTAATCGGAAAAATTCCGCTAACAGGTATGTTTAGTTCGTTTGATAAATTTTTAAAGTACTGTTCCAAATATGCATTATTATCAGTGTCTGTAAATTCTCCAAGAATAATTCCGTTGATATTTTGGCGAAACTTTTCGATATTTAACAGTTGCGTGAAAGCTCTGTCTATTTTATAAACTGGTTCGTTCAAGTCTTCCGCAAAAAGTATAAATTTTTCATCTGGGACAAAATCTAAGCCGCAAAGTGTAGCAAGGGTTGTAAGATTTCCGCCGATAAGTATGCCGGAGCAGCTGTTGTTGCTGTATAATTTATTTTCAATAGGTTTTATTTCAAGGTAATTTCCACATAATGCATTAAAGAAGGACTGTTCTGTATACGGTTCAATTATATTGCCGGTAAAATCACTTTGAGCCATCGGACCCGAAAAAGTAATTAACCCGCACTGTTTGAACAATAAAGCATTTAATACTGTAATATCAGAGTATCCGCAGAATATTTTAGGGTGTTTTTTTATAAGTTCAAAATCTAATTTATTTGCTAGTCTTAAGGCTCCATAGCCGCCTCTTGCACAAATGATTGCATCAATTGAATTATCTTCAAACGCAGAATGCAGGTCGCTTAAGCGATCGACATCACTTCCTGCAAGATATCTGTCTGTTTTTGATATATTTTCTCCCAGTTTAATTTTATAGCCCTTATTTGTAAAATAAATTGAAGCTTTATTGATTGCATCAATATCAACAACACCTGACGGAGCTATAATTGCAATTGTATCACCGGGTTTTAACTTTTTTGGTTTAATTAAGTTCATATATTATCCTATTTAGCTGTTTATTTGATATAATTACTTTATCATGAATAAGAATTATGTACCTTTATATCGTAAATACAGACCTCAGACAATTGAGCAGATTGTTGGACAGGAACATATTAAAAAAGCTCTGGCAAATGCCATTAAAATGGACAGAATTTCTCATGCCTATTTATTTACAGGTCCCAGAGGCACAGGAAAGACTTCTACAGCCAGAATATTTGCAAAATCGTTAAACTGCGTTAACGGGCCGACTATTACACCTTGCAACGAATGTGAAAACTGTAAAAATATTACTAATTCAATACCTATTGATGTTATTGAGATTGATGCTGCAAGCAACAGGTCTGTAAATGATGCTGATGAAATAATTCAGAAAGTTGCACTTGCTCCTGTTCAGAGCAGGTACAAAATATATATAATTGACGAAGTCCATATGTTGACTAATCAAGCTTTCAATGCGTTGTTAAAAACACTTGAGGAACCTCCTAAAAATGTAATATTTATACTTGCAACAACTGAAGTTCATAAAGTGCTTGATACTATTAAAAGCCGTTGTCAGCGTTTTGATTTTAAAAGGATTACAACTGATGATATAACAAAGCATCTTCGCTATATTTCAGATAGTGAAAGTATCAATATTACGGATGATGCCTTAGCATATATAGCCCAAAATTCTGCAGGCGGAATGAGGGATAGTATTGCCTTGCTTGATCAATTAAGTGTGCTTAATTCTTCTGATTCACCTATTGGTGTTGATGATATAAACAGCTTGCTGGGGCGTTTGTCCTTTGACTCATTAACTTCTTTATTTGAAAATATTATAGCTTCCAAACAAAATGATGCATTAAATGTTTTAAATAGTATATATAATCAAGGTAATGAGCCTGTACAAATTTTATCGAATCTTCTTGAATATATGCGAAATGCATTGATATTAAAATCTGCAGGTTGTGATATAAATAGTTCTGTTGTGCAGTTAAACAGTGAACAGATAAAGATTCTTATTGATAAATTACAATTGGTTGAAGTTCATCAGCTGGTTTCTTTGATTGATAAGTGTGCAGACTATATTAAAGAACTAAAAATGAGTACTAATCCAAAGTTGTGGCTTGATGTTGCCGTTTTGGATATGTCTAATCTTGTCGAAAATACCAAACTTGAAGATTTACAAAAACGAATTACCGAATTAGAGGCTGGAGGTATTTCGAAAGTTTCTATAAACACTTCTCCCTATAATACTCCGCCTTCTCCGGTTAAAAAGACAGAAATAATGAAGCCTGTAAAACAGGAAATTAAAGTTCAACCTCAACATCAAGAAACAGTATCTTCCGTTTCTAATTCTAAAGAAAATTTTGTTACAGCCGAAGAAGTTTTGACTGATGAGGTTCCAATATCAAAACCGGCATCAGATAGCTCTATAAAGGCATTATGGGTTAAATTTCTGGATAATATTTCAAGTTTTCCGTCACGTGCAATTCTTAAACAGCAAGCCATGCCCGTTAAACTGACCAGTGAGGAAGTTATTATTTCTATTAAAAACCAAAGTTGGTTAAAGCAATTTGGACCGGAGGGGTCAAAGCATTCTTTCATTGTTGAGGCTGCAAATCTTTTATTTGGAACTCAGGTAAAGAAAATTATAGTAAGAACTCCGGAAGCCGGGGATGATAGTATAAGAAAGTCGCAGGGTAATGAAGATAAAGATGATGATAAGCCTGCCCCTGCACCTGAAGTTAAACCTCGTTCTTTTGTTCAGACAAGTCCGGAGATTACTTCTGCAGAAGTTGAGGATGCTGTTTCTTTGAAGAATGATGATATTCCTTCTGATGATGTTGAATCAGAAGGGCAGGATGAATCGTCAGATGCCCCGAAAAATCTTTCAAAAACTTCACCGGACCACTCTTTTCATACCGATGAAGTGAATATGGTAATGGAGCTTTTTGAAGGCAAGTTTATTGAATAATTATTAATTTTTTGTTACATATTCCAATTATTTCTAAAGTTTTTGCAAATTACTCCGATTATTTAAATGTGATTAGATAATACGGGGTGTGTATTTACCATGTATGATGAACTTTTAAGAAAGCAGATTATAGTAGAGCTTAAAAACCTGATTAAAAAAGCTGAGGTTATTGATGAAGACAAAGATAGCTACTGCGAATTTATGAAGGCAATGATTTTGAATACTTACAGCACTAATTAGTATATTGTCCAATGTATTTTTTATGATTCCGTTTTAGATTGAATACATGAATATTGTAATAATCGGCGGAGTTGCAGCAGGAGCAAAAGCCGCTTCGAAAATTAAACGTTTACTTCCAAATTCCAAAGTTACTGTTTTTACTGACGATACACACGTTTCTTATTCTTCTTGCGGTATTCCGTATTATATAGAAGGCAATTTTACTGATTATAAATTATTACTTGTCCGTTCGGTTGAAGAATTTAAATCAATGGGTATTGATATATACCTGCAGTCAAAAGTTATTAAAATTTTGCCGGAGCAAAGGCAGGTTCTGGTGTGTGATAACAATAGTGCAAGTTTAGTCGAATATGACAAGCTGATAGTTGCAACCGGAGCAACCCCATTTATTCCGGATAATCTTAATTTGTCTTCTTATAATAATATATTTACAGTTCGTAAAATTGAGGATGGTTTGAATATAAGAGATAAAATGCTTAGTTCTAAAAGTGCTGTAATTGTGGGCAGCGGTTACATAGGTATGGAAATTCTTGAAGCATTTGTTAAAAATGGATTACGGGTTAGCGTTATAGAAAAAAATAATAAAATTATGTCTGTGTTTGATGATGATATTTCAAATTTAATCTTCGAGCGGCTTAAAAATGAATACTCTGATAATATTGAATTTTATACAGGAGAAACAATAACTGAAATTTCGGGCGAAAATGGTTTAGCTGAAAGTGTTAAACTATCATCAGGTAAAGAAATTCAAACCGATATAGTTATATTTTGTGCCGGAGTTGTTCCTAATGTGCAAGTGGCTGCCGATGCAGGAATAGAATTGGGTAAAAACGGTGCGATAAAGGTAAATAAACTTATGCAGACATCAATAGAAAATGTGTATGCCTGCGGTGATTGTGCAGAAAAAACACATATTGTCAGCGGCAAAGAAGTATGGATACCTCTAGGTTCGACAGCTAATAAAGAAGGTCGTTGTGCCGCAATAAATGCTGCAGGGGAATTTGAACAATTTGAAGGGGTACTGGGTTCTGCTGTAACGAGATGTCTGAATACAACGATGTCAATGACAGGATTAACAGAAAAACAAGCTGCCTCTGCCGGATTTACTCCTGTATCTGTAAGGATAGATAAATTGGACAGAGTAGGCTATATGCCTGATGCCGGTGAAATATATTTAAAAGTTGTTGCGGATAGAGTAACAGGTTTGATACTCGGAGCACAAGCAATAGGTGCTGTAGGTGCAGACAAACGCATAAATTCACTCACTCCTGCTCTTTTGTCGCATATGACGGTTGATGAATACAGTAATAATGATCTTACCTATTCTCCTCCGTATTCTCCCACTATTGACCCGCTGCTTAATGCAATGATGGTTTTAAAAAATAAAATTCGTGAATAATTATTTTATATGACTGTATATGTATTTTGCAACTGCCTCGCCCATAGAAAAGCAGCTGGATTGAACTCTTAATGCACCCTGAGCCATGTAATCCGCTGATAAGCATCTGCCTGCAACAAACAGGTTATCAATATCATCTGACATGAGGCTTTCGATAGGGAGTTGATATTCTTTGTATGATTTAAGAGTTGACCCGTTTTTCTTATTG
The DNA here is from genome assembly GCA_944324395.1 of Candidatus Gastranaerophilales bacterium. Lineage (GTDB taxonomy): Bacteria > Cyanobacteriota > Vampirovibrionia > Gastranaerophilales > Gastranaerophilaceae > Zag111. The sequence goes on from CALUWC010000007.1 coordinate 50,482, forward strand.
GAGTGAACATCTACGGGATAGTCCGAAATAACCGCCGGATTGTCAAATTTTTTACCTGATTTTAAATCTTCAACAGTGTAAATATATTTCCCTCGAATTCTTCTTGAAGCCCTTACACCAAGCATATCTGCGATATTAGAGATATACGCATTTTCGAATCCCGGAAAATATACCCTGCAAAATTTCAAATATCTGTAAATATTTTGCCTTGCAAGGATTAGAGCTTTTGAAATGCTCGTAATCTCAAGCGAATTGTTGTAATCAATAATTCGAGGACAGTTAAATGCAACAGTGCCAGACATTCCCGGTACTGTAAAAATCTGAAAATAATTGGTATCATAGCGTTTTAGGATTTTTTTCTTTACTGCATCTTCAAAAATAGGCTCTAAAGCCCATTTACGGTCTTTATCCCACGTATAGGCTGTAGATAGGTGTACATGACCATTTTTTCTTTCAATTGTTGTAACGTTTCTATCAGTATCATATTCTTCAAGCCATTTTGAAAATACATTAAGATCTATTCCGCCCATCATAAATCGAAGAGTTACCGGCTGAAATTCATCATCTTTTTCCAAAAATTTGCAATTTGAAATTTTTCCGATTTCACAATTTCCGGTTGCGTCTACAACGTATCTCGCCTCGATAGATACCAATAATTTTTTCTTCTCCATATCTATCTCGTCGGTAGATACCGATAATATTTCTTTGGATAATTTAATCTTTTTTATATTTTTATTTTCAATTTTTACAGCAATAATATGGGTATCGAAAAAAACTTCTACGTTTGCTTTTCTCATCAAATTATCAAGAGCAATTTTAGCAAGTTCAGGGTTAAACCAGGCAGGGTTGTCCTGATAGGTTGTCTGCCCGCCTAATTCTTTTAACTCATTTATCAATTCAGCCCGAAACTCAGTATTTATTTGATTATTCCCGGATTTCATAACCGGAATAACAAGTCCTGATGTTATGGTTCCGCCGAGGTGAATATTTTTTTCGATTAAAAGAGTTTTTAACCCTAGTTTGCCGCTCATATAGGCTGCTGCACAGCCAGCAGTTCCTCCGCCGACTACTACTACGTCGTAGAACATAAATCCTCCTGTTTATAGTATTTTTTGTATTTTGAACTTGATAATCTGGTACTGGATTTTACTTCCTGATTTCTGGCCTCAATAATCGCCTCATTTTGAGCCGTTAAATTTTTATCACGATAAAATATACCTGCCGTAGTTTTTAATAGTCCTAAATCGTATTCTGAGAGTTCATATTTTATCTGGGATTTATCTTTTGAAGCAATAGTACCTGTAAATTTATTTTCTCTTTTATTATAAATATTTCCTATAAAAAAGCCGGCTTCCATCATGGCTGCTCTGATTGAAGCTGATGTTGAATATGTTAATAATGTTCCGTCAGGTGCAAGATGCTTATACAGTTCCTTAAAAAATTCGTATGACCAGAGACATGGGCATTTTGATGGGGTAAATGCATCTAAAAATATAAGATTATATAAATTGTTATCGTTTATAATAACTTGTCTAGCATCATTATTTTTTAATTCAAAATCTACATCGTTTAGAGGATAGACTTTTAGCCTTCTTTTATAACAATTAGATATATGCCGATAATATATATTATGTAAAAAGGCGGGTTTGTTGTCCATGGGGGTATATTTATATATACTATTTCGATAAAAGTTGAATATCCCCTTAATATGTTTGTCAAAATACTCAGCATATTTTTCAGAATTTACAATGCTGAGAAAGTCAGAGTTATCAAAAATTTCAGGGGTATTTTGGGCTATTTTATCGAAAATTAAAAAATTTATTTCGTTTTTAATTTTTCTATGCAGAATATTTTCTTTATTTTTTAGAATTCTATCAACAGGTTTGTAGTCAAAGTCAAGATTTTGAAATTTAACACCTTTTACTCCGGTTTTTATGAAGGGAGATAAAAATGTTAAAATTTTATCGTAATCTACAGCTTTTATGTATATTTTTGCTAATGTATTATTGGTATATATCGTTTTGTTACAAGTAGCATGTTCTGATGTAAAATTATTCTCTTTGTCTCTCGAAATATTATTAGTATATATCTGTTCGTTATAAATCTGATTTTTGTTATCTAAAATATTATTAGTATGTATCGTTTCGATATTATTTTTTGCATGGTAAAAGTTTTTTATAAAATTTCTTTCAGAATATTTTTCAAAAATAAAATTCAAAAAACTTTTTGTGTTATATCCAATGCCGTAGCATAAATCTAAAACTTTTATTGAATCCTTGTGTATGAGTGAGTCAATATTAACTGGCAGTACAAATTTTTCAAATGCTTCTGTTAAAGCACCGTCTGCACTATGGTAAATATCATTGAATTCTTTGTTATACAGCCCTACAGAACCGTCATTTGTGAAGTAAGGGTGAAAATCATACATATATTGATTATATATCTATATTTTTAAAGGTTCAAATTTTTTAAATATCTTATTATAAGTGCAATTTTTGTGTTTTTGGTATAATAGTTGAGAAAGGTAGATTAAGAGATTATGAAAATTAGCGTTAAAGTACCGGCAACCACTGCCAATATCGGCCCCGGTTTTGACTGTATGGGTATGGCTTTGCCGATTTATAACACTATTACAATTGAAGAAACGGTTCTTCCCGGTACTGGTGTTGAAATAAATGTAATTGCGGATAGTGATACTATAGATCAATTGTCATTAGATCATGTCCCATGTGATGAAAATAGTATTGTATATAAAGCTGTTGAACTTTTATATAACTCTATTGGACAAACTCCGAGTGAATTGAGAATTAATATACATTCAAATATCCCTGTAGCCAGAGGCTTAGGAAGCAGTTCTTCTGTTATTGTAGGAGCATTAATCGCTGCAAATGAGCTGTTAGGCAGGCCTGCTGATGAAGTTGCTTTATTATCTATTGCTTGCGAAATTGAAGGTCATCCTGATAATATTACTCCCGCTATTGTCGGCGGATTAGTTATTTCTTCTCAGGAAGAAGACGGCAGAGTTGTTTACAGAAAGTTGAAATGGCCTGACAATTGGGCAGTAACGGTTTGTGTGCCTGATTTCGAATTATCTACGGATATCGCAAGATCAGTTTTACCGACAGAAGTTCCGATTAAAGATGCTGTATTCAATGCACAGCGATTAGCCATGTTTGTAGAAGCAATTCACACAGAAGATGCAGAGTTGATGAAACTTGCTCTAAAAGATAAACTTCACCAGCCGTATAGAATGAAGCTGGTTCCTGGTTTAGATAAAATTATAGCTAATTTAAGACATTTTGATAATGTTTTGGGTTGTGTTTTGAGTGGTGCAGGATCTTCAATACTTGTTATTTCAGAAAAGAATGACCTTGAAAAAGTTAGAAATGTTGTTAGAGATACCTGGGCTGACCAAAATATCAAATGTGTTATTAAAACCTTGTCTGTTGAAAATAACGGTGCTCAAATTATATCTAATGAAGATTAGCTTGTTGTATTAGAAACGATACTGATTTAATGTAATAATGATATCCTTCATAATAATTGCATATTATGGAGGATATTTTTATGAATGTTACTGTTTTAGATTCTTGTGTAGGCTGCGGTGCGTGTGCTATTATAAATCCCGAAGTTTTCGATATGAAAGACAATAAGGCTGTTGTAAATTCAGTGAAAATTTCTGAAAGTGAGGATTTATGTATTGATGCTGCTATAAGTTGTCCTGTTAATGCAATTGAAATTTACGATTATTAACTTTTGTAAAGTCTTGTAACCCTTTTAGTATAAGAGTTTTAAAATTGTCCGAAATTTATTCGGGCAATTTTTTATTTATAAATTTCTTTATATAGAAGTAAGGTTATTTAAATTTTGTGTGTAAAGAAAGGTAGGTTATTTATGACAAGTACTATTTATTCAGCATCTCCTGTAAGAGTTATGGTAGATCCTTCAAAAGGAAGTTTAACAAACAGAGCTGAGTGTGCAAAAGAACATTTTAAAAATAATTTAAGCACTAATTTACAGTTAGGGTTAGCAGGTGCAGCCGGCGGTCTTGCTATTGCAAAGAAACCAAAATTTTTAGTTAAAATTGCAACTAAAATTGGTGAAGTAGCTTCAAAATTAGTTGGTAAATTAGGTGCCAAAGGCATGGCTGCAAAAATTATGAAAAATCCGACAAAATTTGGAAAATACGGTATGATTGCCGCAGCTGCTCTATGGGTATTAAATAAAATTGAAAAGCATGCGTTCAAAGCAGGTCAAATTGACCAAAAATATACAGATGCTGCAGCTATAGAACAGCAGACAAAAAATGTTGTACTTGATTATTATGTAAAATAATATGAAATATTATAATATATAATATTGAAAAAGAGGTATAAAGCTATACCTCTTTTTCGTATGTTATACATAACTTCAACTTATTTTCACAAACATCTACAATTGCCCATCGTAGAATTTCACCGTATATATCTTTTAGCAAATTTTCAATGGATATAGATGTATTATATTCCAATTCAGTAACTTCGGATATTATACTTTTCATAATTTGGTTTCCCTGAATTATTCGACTGTTACAGATTTTGCAAGGTTTCTTGGTTGGTCTACATCTTTACCTAAAAATTCTGCAATGTAGTAAGCTATCAATTGTAACGGAACCATAGCAACTATTGGAGATAAGAGTTCATCAACTTCCGGAACTCTTATTATATAATCAAATAATTCGTCTAACTTTTTATCAGCAGAATCTGTCAAGGCAATCATTCTCGCATTGCGGGCTTTTGCTTCTTCGCTGTTTGAAAGAAGTTTTTCATAAACTTTACCCTTCATCAATATTGATAAAACAGGCATTGTTTCATCAAGCATTGCTATAGGTCCATGTTTTAATTCTCCTGCAGGATATCCGGTTGCATTAATATAGCTGATTTCTTTTAGTTTTAATGCCCCTTCTAACGCTGTAGGGTAATTTATACCGCGTGCTATATAAATGAAATCTCTTGTATTTGAATATTTTCTGGCACAGGTTTGAATATTTTCTTTATGAGCCAGAATTTGCTCTATTTTTTGCGGTAATATGAGCATTTCTGATTTTATAGTTTTTAAATCAGCCGCACTCATAGTTTCTTTAATTTCTGCCATATATAATGCAAGCAGATAGAACGATGTAAGCTGAGCAATGTATGATTTTGTTGCTGCAACAGAAACTTCAATACCTGCACTAACAGGGATTAAGCTGTCGGCTTCCCTTGCCATAGCACTATCAGGACGATTTGTAATAATCAGAATATGAGAGCCTTTTGCTTTAGACTGCTTGATTGCCGTTAGTGTATCTGCAGTTTCTCCGGATTGGGATACCCCTATAACAAGAGTATGTGTATCAGTTACAGTTTTTCTATAAATATATTCGCTTGAGGCTTCCACATCTACTGGGATTCCGCAAAAATCTTCAATTATATATTTACCTATCATAGCGGCATGTAATGATGTTCCGCATGCAATAATTTGTATTCTGTTAAGTTCTTTTAGGGTATTTCTTGTTAATTTTACTTCATTTAAAATGATAGGAGAATCGGAGGTGTGCAATTTTCCTACAAGAATATTTCTTATAACATCAGGCTGCTCATGAATTTCTTTGAGCATAAAATGCTTATAGCCCATTTTACTTAATGCTACAGGTTCCCATGGAAGAATTTCTACTTTAGGTGTAACTTCATTTTCATTTTCATCTTCAAGTTTCATTGAATTTGGAGTTAATGTAGCTACCTGATTATCTGTCAGATAGATTGCTTTTTTAGTGTGTTTTATAATAGCCGGAACATCAGATGCTACATAATACTCATTTTCACCGACTCCGATTATAAGCGGTGCATTTCTTTTGGTAACAACAAGTTTATTTGGTTCATCATTATGCATTATGCAAAGAGCATACGCTCCTTCTATTTTCTTTGCCGCTAATTGTACAGCTTTTGTTAAATCTTTCACTTGGCCATAAATATCAGCTACAAGATGTGCAACAGTTTCTGTATCGGTCTGGGATCTGAATTTACAACCCTTAGCTTCTAATTCTGCTTTTAGTTCTTTGTAATTTTCTATAATACCGTTGTGGACAACAACTAATTTACCGCAGCCGCATGTATGCGGGTGAGCATTAACAACAGTAGGAGCTCCATGCGTTGCCCATCTGATGTGTCCTATACCCATGGTTGCTTTTGAAATTTCATAGGCATGCGGGGTTAATTCTTCCCGCAGATTGCCCAGTTTTCCTTCTGCTTTGTAAACCTTAATTGAATCTTCACATTTAACTGCAATACCTGAGGAATCATAGCCCCTGTATTCTAACTGTTCCAATCCGTCTAATAATATATCAACAACCGGTTTATAACCGACGTATCCTACGATACCACACATATTGTTTTCTTCTCCCTTAGCTAACTACAATATATATAGTATCATCAAAATAGCAAGATTATTAAACCTTAATATAAATTTTATATTTATATTTAATCAAGAATGGTTATACTTGCACGAGATGAGGTCGGCTGTAAATAGCTTGGAGTACCATAATATGTTCTTGTTCCATATGTACTGTTTGTTCTCGGACGATAACCAAATCGGTTATCGTATGGTCTGTGACGATAGCCTGCTCTGAATCCCGGCCTTATTCCCGGCCTAACTCCATGTCTGAAACTGTTTGGATGAAACGGTGAATTTATTATTGATGGTGTAAAACCTGTTGGCTGGCCGATAAATCTGTTATATAATCTTTGTCTTGGTGTATATGATGTAAAATTTCCGTTCCTTGTAAAATAGCTGCTTGTGCCTGTCGGGTACGAATTTTCAGAATATCTGCCGTATGTATTAGAAGAGGAAGCAATTTTCTTGTAATTAGCAAGGATATTATTCATTCTATCTGCTGTATTCATAGTTGAATAACTCTTTTTAAATATTTTCTTTTCGATTCTGTTTAATCTTTCATTTATATTTTCATTTCTATAGTTTTTTCCGAATAGGTAATCTTCAATGTGTATTAAATCATTGCCGTATGCATTGTCTGTTGTTCCGCTGTAAACAGGAATATTTGATTTTCCGTTAATGATGTAAGCATGTGCCAAGTTTTCAATTAGCAGTAAACAGCATAATGTTAGTCCAATAGTTAGTATTTTTTTCATGTAAACCTCAATTTCTCTTTACTGAGATAATATATTATTGTATTGTTATATTCATTCTACTGTCGGATAATCTTAACAATTAGATTTTTTTTGAATAAAATGATATTATATATTTATGTTCAATAAGAAGAAGAAAAAAGATGTAATTGCATATATACATACCCACTGGGATAGAGAATGGTACAGAGAATATGAAGTTTTCAGACTCCGTTTGTTGAGAGTATTTGACCATGTTCTTGATATGCTGTTAGAAGATAAAATTCCGTCATTTTATTTTGACGGTCAAGTCGCCGCTTTACTTGATTATCTTGAAATGCGTCCGGAAAAAGAAGATTTAATCAGAATGTTTATCGGGCAAAAAAAACTGTTTATCGGTCCGTTTTATTGCTTAGTTGATGAATTTTTAACTGACGGTATTTGTTTTAGAAAAAATATTGAGATTGGTATGAAAATAGCCAAAGACTTTGGTTGTACTGATTTTATAGCATATCTTGCTGATACTTTTGGACACAGTAAAAATGTTCCGCTGATTTTGAAAGAATATGGTATAGACAAAGCTATTGTTTGGAGAGGCTGTGGAGATATTCCTTCTGAATTTATCTGGAATAAAATCAATACAGTAAATCTTATCAGAGGTTACTATATGGATATTTTTTCTTCTGATAAAACAATTGAAGAAAAGGCTGAGTTTTTAAAATCCAATTTAGATAAAATTGCTGAAAAATCAGGAGAGACATTACTTCTTCCAATCGGAGCCGACCATCTTAATGTTCCGGATGATATTATGGCACAAATAGAGGCAGTCAATGAAATTCTTGATGATTACACAATTAGAATCGGTTCTCCGTTTGAGTATTTCAATAAAGTTAAATTCAAGCACAAACATAATGATGAACTTAGAGATAATTCAAAAACATTTATTTTGCCCGGCTCTTATTCTGCCAGAATGAAATTAAAACAATTAAATACTGAATGTTCTTATAAACTTGATATCGCCGATAAATTGCAGTTTAATTTCGGCAGTAAATATGAAAACAGTATTGAATATGCTTATAAAATGTTGCTTCAAAATCAAGCACATGACAGTATTTGCGGATGCTCTACCGATATGGTGCATGAAGAAAATATTACAAGGTACAAAAAAATTATGCAGATTGCAGATACGATAGTTGAAGAAATTCGCCTTGAACAACCTGAAAATATGACAATCACATTTAAGTATCTTGATAAATACAAAATTTTAGAGGTTGAAAGACCTGTAGTTGATAAAAATGCACAGGTTATTTCTCAGCGTAAAGGTTTTCCTGCGGCTTTGCTTTATGATACAAACAAGGTTCCCGTTACTGAAGATTATACGACTTTGTACACGATGTTGAAAGAATTCAATGCAGATGGTTCAAAATCTGATGTTTTAGTTGACTCAAGCAATATATTTAATTCCAATATAAGACTTGAAATTGATGATGGTAAATTGAATGTTTACGACAGGGCAAAGTGCTATCCTAACTTTATTGAGTTTATCCGCTGCAAGGATAAAGGTGATACATATAACTTTGGACCGGTTGCGGATGATGTTTATGAAGTTGCTGAAATAAAGTCAGCAAGAGTCATAGAAAAAGGACCTCTGCGTGTTGCTCTGCGAATTGTTACATCTTTTTTCTCTGTAGATGTATCTTTGAATAAAAAATCAAAACTTTTGAATTTTAAAATAAAATGGCTTAATCTCTTGTCAAATAAGTTATGGCAGGTTAGATTTAATTTTAATAATCCGGTGAAAGAGGTTCAATCTGAGGATATGAATCTGCTTATCTCACGAAAATTTGATCCTGATTACAATATAAGGGAAAATCTTCCAAAAACCAGAGGTATAGAGGCAAAGGCAAATATAGCTCCTATGCAGAGATTTGTGTGGGCAAATAAACTGGGTATTATTACAAAAGGTTTGACAGAATATGAAGTGTATAAAAACTCTTTATCAATTACCTTATTAAGGAGTACGGGTGTAATTTCAAATCCTAAAAATCCTGCACGTTCTACTCCTGCCGGTCCGCCTCTTGAGGTTCCGGGAGCTCAGATGCTTGGAGAAAATATTGCAGAATTTTCAATAGGATTTTTTGGTGTTAAAGATTGGGCAAATTATGTTGAAGAGGTTTATCCTCAAACTGTGATTTTCTAAATGCAAAATAAAAAGCGGTCTGTATTTGACCGCTTAATGTTATTAGTGTTTATTTCCTATCCTTTTCCTGTGTTTCTTTTCTCTTTTGTCCTATTGATTATCCAACAACTTTTGATATAAAGTTTACGGCTTCAAAGAATGAATCTTTTACAAATTCTTTAGCCAAAACTTTGATTGGTCTGTTTTCTATGCAGTCAAATACATAGTATATCGGATCTTGAGAATTATTAAATCTCATTCTTTTATCTTTATTTTCCAGATACTTAAAATCCTCAACAGATTGTTTTCTACGTCTTGGGGATCTTCTGGTCATTGTTCCAAATGCTTGTCCTGATGCTGCTAACATAATTCTTACTCTCTCTTATATCTTACATATATATAAAGTAAATATTTCAAGAAAAATTGCTTTTTTTATATTTGTTATGTTAACAATCCTTAATATTATTGTACAAAGTCTACAGAATCATCTTCCGGAATGTTTTTGCCGATAGATTTTTCCAATTCTGCTTTGGCGGAATTGTATTGATATAAAGCATTATAGTATGTTAACTGAGCCTCTTCATACATAATTTCGGCATCTTTTAATTCTGTCGGGCTGGCTTCACCGACTCTGTATCTGCCGTATGAAAGTTCATAATTTTCTTTAGACTGCTTAACTTGCAGCATAGCAACAGGTATCTGGTTTCTTTTTTCATCTAGTTTTAAATAGGCATTTTGAATTTCAAGGTAAATCGCATTTTGCGTATTTCTTGCATTTGCAAGTTCTCTGTCATAAAGATATCTGGCTTCTTTAATTTCATTTTTTATAAGCATAGCATTTATTGCAGGGAATGTCAGATAAGCACCCAAATTGAATCCGTAGTTTGAATTCCAGGATTTGCCGCCTCGTTGATATTGACCTTCAACTGATATTGTTGGTAAAAATGATTTTTTAGTAAGTTTAATTGTTTGGTTAGTGCCTTCGACTTTTATTTCCGCAAGTTTCAATTCAGGTCTGGAATCTCTTGCAATATCAATGGCCTGTTCAAATGTTAAATTTATCGGTCTGTATTGCAATTTGTCCTGTACATCGTATTTTTCAATATATGGAACACCCATAATGTTATTTAGTTTTGCAATTGCAAGATTTACAGCATTATCAGCTTCAATAAGCCGTAATTTAGCATTGCTTAAATTTGATTCAGCAATTGTTACATCAACTTTCGGATTCATACCGATTTGATAAAATGCTTTTGCCTGATCATAGAACATTTGGAATTTATCAACGGTATCCTGAGCAACACGTTTGGCTTCATAGGCATATAATACATTGTAATAAGCATCTTTTGTTTGATAAATCACGTTATTTACTGTAGCTTCAAATGTTTTTTTATACCCTTCATAATCTAATTTCCTGATTGTAGCTTGATTTTGAGTAACTCCAAAATCATACAACATTTGCTGCAAAGAGATTTGACCAAGCAAATAGTAGTCAAATTCAAGTTTTCTGCCCAACGCATCAGACAATTGAAGCTGCTTTAATCTTGTATAACCTGTTTGCCAAGAAATGGTTGGGAAATAATTTGACCAGACTTGTCTAACTCTTGCATCAGAGGCTAAAATATCTTGAAATGCTGCATTGATCTGTGGATTATTGCCCAGAGCAAGTTTTATGCAATTATCAAGTGTCATATCTATATTTTTTTCAACCGATCCTGATATTACATAATCCGGATTTACTTGCACATCAGGGAGAACACCTTCACTTTTCGGATACTCCTTCGCATTAATTTTATTGCCAAGGGCTTTAGCAAAAGCTATAGGCATAAAATTGAATATTATTAGAGCTATAATTAGAATTTTTTTAGCCATTTTTCTTTTTATCCCTGAATTCTTTAACTTTTTTGGCAAAATTAGCCTTGAAGTTTTCTATCATTACGTAAAATGCCGGTACCAGAAATGTTCCGATAAATGCTACTGCAATCATACCGCCAAATACAGTCATACCAACAGAATGACGAGATGCTGCACCTGCACCGGATGCAAATACCAGAGGCAATAGTCCGAGAATGAAAGCAATATTAGTCATCATTACAGCTCTGAATCTTAGTTTTGCAGCCTGCATTGCGGCATCTTTTATTGATAAACCTTCTTTATGTGCATCTTTAGCAAATTCAATAATTAAAATAGCTTGTTTTGTACTTAAGCCGATTAACATAACAAGACCGATTTGTGAATATATATCAAGAGCATAACCTGCAATGTACTGGAATATCAAGGCTCCAACCAGTGCGACCGGCGTTACAAGCAATACACTTATTGGCAGAAGCCAGCTTTCATATAGTCCTACAAGGAACAAGAATATGAAAACCAATGACATCATCAATATTGGAATAATCTGACCGCTTGACTGTTTTTCCTGTAAGGAGGTTCCAGACCATGCAAATCCCATATCTTCAGGCAAAACTCTATCAGAAATCTGTTCCATAATTTCCATTGCCTTACCGGAACTTACACCCTGTCTGGGGTTTCCGTTGATAGTGATTGCCGGATACATATTATATCTGGTTCTTGTATAGGGACCGACAATATTTTTGACTTTTATTACTGATGATAGCGGAACCATCTTGCCAAGAGTATTTTTGACATAAACTTTATCAAGATCAGAGGCTTTTTCCCTGAATTGAGAGTCAGCTTGAACAAATACACGATAAACACGACCGTATTTATTAAAGTCATTTATATAAGACGTCGCAAAATAAGATGCAATTGCGTTATATATTTCAGAAACTTCAACATTTTGAGCCATTGCTTTTGTTACATCGACATCGACCATAATTTGCGGCAAATTAGCACTGTATGATGTATAAATCATTGCTAAATCAGGATTTTGTGAAGCTTCCGATATAAGTTTTTTTGCTTCAGCATACAATTCGGAAGCAGACCTGTCACCCTTGTCAAGCAGCTGGTACTCAAAACCGCCGAACATACCTAAACCGGAAATCGCCGGTGGAGAAAATGTTGCAACTGTTGCCGGAGGATATGAAGAAAATTGTTTTTTAATATTTTTCATAATACCGCCGATAGATTCTTCAGCTTTCTTTCTTTCAGACCAGGGCTTAAAATCAGACACAATAAAAGCTGTGTTTTCCCCATTCATACCTACAAGTGTAATAGTTTCTTCGACCCCAGGAGTTTTAAGGAGTTTAGATTCAACATCTCTGGCTACTTCATCTGTTCTTGACGCAGAAGAACCGTCAGGTAATTGTATTTGTGTAAAGATTGCACCTCTGTCTTCGTCAGGAAGAAAGCCTTTCGGAATAATAATAAACATCAGAAAGGTAAAAAGTACAACTGTACCAAGAACTCCAAATGTTAATTTCCAGGAATCGACAAAATGTTTTGTATTTTCAAGATATTTATCTCTGATTTTATTAAACCAGTCATCAAAAATCTGAATAAATTTGAAGTCCGCCTTTTCTTCACCTGATTTTAATATCATAGAACATAATGCAGGAGATAAAGTCAAGGCAACTAATGTTGACAAACCAATGGACGAAGCGATACACAGGGCAAATTGTTTGAACATTTTACCAGTAATTCCACCCATAAATGAAACCGGAACAAATACGGCCATTAGTACAAGAGATGTAGCAAGAACCGCTCCGAAAACTTCTTTCATTGTGATTTCTGTTGCTGTTTTCGGGTCTTTACCCTCCTGAATATGTCTTTGAGTATTTTCTAAAACTACGATGGCATCATCAACAACCAGACCTACAGCAAGAACTAAACCGAAAAGTATCAGAAGGTTAATAGAAAAACCAAACAGATTCATAAAGATAAATACACCTATTAGGGAAACAGGAATAGCACAAAATGGAATAAATGCAGCTCTGGCAGTTCCTAAAAACATATATGTTACTATAGATACAAGAATAACAGCTAAAGCTACGGCATTTACAACTTCGTTAATGGATTCTCTTACGAATTCTGTTTCATCGTGCTGGATTTTGTATTCAATATCTTTTGGAAAAGATTTGCTGAGTTCCTCCATTTTTTTTCGAATTTTATTTGACAAATCTATGGCATTTGCTTCCGGAAGCTGGCTGACAGTGATAATTGCGGAAGTTTTACCGCTTATACGAGAAAATTTAGAGTAATTTTCCGCTCCCAGTTCGACTCTGGCAACATCTTTTAATTTAACCTGAGCACCGTTCGGCAATGATTTTATAACAATATCTTCAAATTCACTTGCATCTTTCAAACGGCCTTTTGTTCTCATTGTGAGTTTCAAAAGCTGTTTATTTTTCATTGGTTCAACTCCGAGATCGCCGGCTGGAGATTGAATGTTTTGAGCCTGAATAGCATTTGTTACATCTGATGCAGATAAGCTGTAGTTTGCCATTTTATCCGCATCAAGCCAAATCCTCATAGAGTAAGTAGAAGAGGCGAATACAGCAACTGACCCTACTCCTCTGATACGGGCAAGTTCATCTTTGATAAATATATCAGCATAATTTGAAATAAATAAATTATCGTATGAGCCATGCGGAGAATTTACAGAAATCATCATTAAACCGGGGCCTCCGGTTGATTTTTTTACGGTTAAACCGTATCTTCGGACTTCTTCAGGAAGTCTGGGGGTAACAAGCTGCAATTGGTTTTGAACATTTACAACTGCCATATCTGGATCGGAACCTACTTCAAAGAACAGAGTCAATTTGTAATTTCCGTTTTGTGAAGTAGAAGTCATATATATCATATCTTCAACGCCGTTTAGCTGGGCTTCAACAGGAGCGGCAATAGTAGATTCTATAACATCAGAACTAGCTCCGGCATAAGTTGCAGTAACAACAACCTGCGGCGGAGTAATTGACGGATATTCTTCTAAAGGCAGGGTTTTTATCATCAATATTCCGGCAAGAAGTATTGCAAGAGATATAACTATTGCAAGTTTTGGTCTTTCTATAAAAATATTTTTTTGTCTATCGTCCGACATTATTTTCCTTTAGTTTCAGAGTTCTTATTCTTGTTATCAGATTTATTTTTCTCAGAATCAGTTATTTTCTTCATTTCTTCTTTAGATACAATATTAACAGGGGAACCTGGCATAACCTTCAGTATACCTTCTGTTATTACTTTGTCTCCTGCTTTAAGACCGCTTTTTACAATCCAATTGTTGCCGGATTGTCCTTGAACTTTTATATAAGTTAATTTTGGCAGCCCTTTTTCGTCTAGAGTATAAACATATTTACCTTCTTGATTTTCCTGAACTGCAATTAAAGGAACAACGGGAACTTTAATTTTATTGTTAGCATACAATTTGACATTAACAAATTCTCCATGTAAAAGTTTATTTTCAGGATTTTGGAAGGTTGCTCTCATTGTGACTGTACCGGTTGATTGGTCAACTTTATTATCAAGAAAATCCTGTATTCCGTCGATATCGTATTTATCACCATTTTGGAAATACAATTCAACTTTTCGTTTTTCATTTGCATTATTATCAATCGAAGATAATGTTGCATAGTCTTCTGATGAGAGCGGGAAAGTAACATATATCGGATTTGTACTGTTAATTGTTGTTAATGAACCCGATGATGGTGTAACATAGTTCCCCACAGTTACGTCAATAATCCCTATTCTGCCGTCAACAGGAGCCTTTACTCTGGTGTAACTGAGATTTCTGTTAGAATCATTATATTTTGATTGTGCAGCTTTCAATTGTGCTTTTAGAGCATCTCTGTTTGCCAGAATTTCATCATATCTGGATTTTGCTATATAATCTTGTTTAACAAGTTCCTCTGCTCTCGCAAGCTGTTTATTAGCATATTCTAACTGGGCTTTTATATTTTGAATGTCAGCACCGGCTACACTTGAAGCATTTTGATATTCCAGAGGTTCAATAAGAAATAACGTATCACCTGCTTTTACATAATCGCCTTCTTTGAAAAAACTTTTTTGTAAATAGCCTGAAATACGAGCCATTATACTGACTTGATATTTTGAAACTACTCTGCCAGGAGCTTCGAAATTCTGTATAACGTTATCTTCTTTTATTGTTTCAATTGTAACTTTTGGCGGTACAAGTTTTGCTCCATAATGAGTTTTTATAAATGAACCGGCGGAAGATACTATAAATCTTACAGCGATAGCAAGCACTACTATAAGAATTATTATTATAATCTTTTTTTTCATTTTATCGACTCCTTGATAAAATTGGGATAAATACCTAATCAACTACAATATTAATTTTATAATAGACAAATTGGCTGTCAATAATGATACAGAGGTTTAAATAAGGTTTGATTTGATAAATGCAATAATCTTTTGTAATGCGTTATTTCTGTGTGAAACTTTATTTTTTAATTCCTCTGACATATCTGCCATTGTTATCCCGTAACCATCAACCACAAACACCGGATCATAACCAAAACCATTGGTTCCTGATTGACATTTGGCAATTTCTCCATTACAGGTTCCTTTTTCCTGCGTTAGAATATTACCGTTCTGGTCAACTAAAGTCATAACACAAACAAATTGAGCCTTTCTATTACTCTGGCGGGTAAGATTAGTTAATAATTTATCAATTCTATGCTGCGGAGTGTCCGAATATCTGGCAGAATGTATTCCTGGTTCGCCGTTTAATGCTTCAACACAAAGACCTGAATCATCGGCAAGTGATATGTTATGAGAAAGTAAAGCGGCCTCTTTTGCTTTAACATATGAATTTTGTTCAAATGTTGAGCCGTTTTCAACAGGATTAAATCCTTCTGGCGGCAGAACAAATTCAATACCGGAACCTTTTGATATTTCATTTATTTCCTGTAATTTGTGTGCATTCCCTGTTGCAAAAACGATTTTTATTTTATTTTCCATATCTTCTGTGCCTATTTCCAAATTCTTTTATAGCACTTGCCAGTAATTTTTTATCGAATTCCGGCCAGTATTCATTCATAATTATAATTTCTGAATATGCAATCTGCCACAATAAATAATTAGAAATTCGCTGTTCCCCGCCTGTTCTGATTAAAACATCCGGATCAGGAATTCCGTTTGTATACAAATTATCAGAGATTAATTTTTCGGTAATTTCAGATTCTGATATTTCTGAAGATACAATTTTTTTTACCGCGTGCACAATTTCATCTCTTGAACCGTAATTCAAAGCAATTTGAAGATTAACACCGGTATTATTTTTAGTCTTATTAACAGCATTTTGCAAAATTTCCTGTAAAGATTGAGAAAGTTTTGTCAAATCCCCGATAAAATGTATTTGAACATTTTCCTTATGCATCTCCTCAAGTTCATTTGTTAATGTTATCGCAACAAGATTCATGAGAAAATCTACTTCTTCTTTTTTTCTGTTCCAATTTTCTGTTGAAAATGCATAGACAGTAAGATATTTCACCCCGAAGTCATTACAGGCACGCAAAGTCTTTTTTAAAGCTTCAACTCCTTTTTTATGACCTACAGCGGAAGGCAGGTTTTTATTTTTTGCCCAGCGTCTGTTACCGTCCATAATAATTGCAATGTGTTTTAAATTTGTATTTGATACAATAGTTTTAATTTCTTTTTCCATAATCCATATATCTTAATTTACTATAGCTCCATGCGAAGCATCTTGAACATTTTTTGCATATTTTGTTAAATAACCTGATTTGCATTTGAGTTCAAACGGCTTCAAAGATAGTCTTCGCTTTTCAAGTTCCTCATCAGAAACGAGAAGATTTATCTGTCTTTTATCAATATCAATAACAATTTTATCACCGTTCTTAATTAGAGCAATATTTCCGCCTGCAGCCGCCTCCGGACAAACATGACCAATACAAACACCTCTTGTGCCGCCGGAAAATCTTCCGTCTGTAATTAATGCACAGGATGTGCCTAAGCCTTTGCCGACTAAAAGTGATGTTGGTGCAAGCATTTCTCGCATACCGGGACCGCCTTTAGGTCCTTCATAACGTATTATAAGTATATCACCTGATTTTATTTCATCATTTTCAAGTACATGCATTGCTTCTTCTTCGCTATCAAAAGTTTTTGCAACCCCTTCAAAATAATAGCAGGATTCATCAATACCTGATATTTTTGTAACGCATCCGTTAGGAGCAATATTTCCGTATAAAATACCAAGTCCCGGTTTAGTTGTAAAAGGCTCATTATAAGGATGAATTAAACTTTTATCAATATAAGCATCTTTTGTAATTTCAGACAATTTCAAGCCGCAGACTGTTATTCTGTCAGTTATACCGATATTAGCATCAATCAAAGTTTTTAGCAGTGCAGGAACTCCGCCTGCTTTATGAAAATCTGTCATTGTAGGGGCGGCCGCAGGATCAAGTTTAACGACTTGATGGATTTTGTGGCTGAGTTCTTCAAAATCTTTTAAAGTAATATCAATACCGCCAGAATTAGCAATAGCAAGTATATGCAAAAACGAGTTTGTAGAACCGCCCATAGCTAAATCACAAATAATAGCATTTCTTAATGTAGCTTTATCTACAATATCAAGCGGACAAATATTTTTTCTTACGAGATCAACAATTTGCATACCGCTATCGAAAGCTATACGACGTTTTTTAGAAGATACTGCAGCTGATGTTGCACATAAAGGCAGGCTCATTCCCATTACTTCTGTCAGGCAGGCCATTGTATTGGCTGTGTACATTCCCTGGCATGAGCCGGCTGTCGGGCAAGATTCCTCCTCCAGCTCAAGCAGTCTTTTTTCATCAATAACACCGCTTCTAAATTTGCCCACAGCTTCAAAAGAACCTTTTATCATAGAAAGTTTTTCACATCTGCTTTCACCATCAAGCATTGGTCCTGCTGTTACAATAATTGCCGGAATATTTAATCTTAATGCTGCAATCAACATTCCGGGGGTAATTTTATCGCAATTTGATAATAAAATGAGTCCGTCTAACTGATGAGCTTCAGCAACGGTCTCAATACAATCAGCAATTAAATCCCTTGAAGGCAGTGAATATCTCATTCCGCTATGTCCCATAGATATACCGTCGCACACAGCAGGAACACCAAATATAAAAGCTTGACCGCCGGCAGAATGAATACCCTTTTCAATTTGTCTTTCTAGATCTCTCATCCCAATATGACCTGGTACTAAATCAGAAAAAGAGCTGGCTATACCGATAAACGGTGCTGCCATATTTTTTCTGCTGACACCGGCAGCCATTAACAATCCTCTATGCGGTGTATGGGCTATTCCTTTTTTAATATTGTCACTTCTCATTAAATTTATTATATCATTAAAAAATGAATATTCTATCCTCTAATATTTCATTTTTACAATGTTATACTCCTCATCCCATTCAATTTCACCATTGGAAATAAGATTATGGTAATCATAAGAATTTGAAATATACTGTTTGCTGAACATATCTTTTTGACCTAGGATTTTAACAATATCAGGTAATAATTTTGTACTGCCGGCTAATGTTCCATCCTTAGAAGCTGCTCTATTACCGTCAAAATACACTTTTGAACCTGCAAATATAAATTCTTTAACATTACTGTGAGTACAAGGCAGACAGTCAGAAATCAGCAGTATTTTATTCATTTGCTTAACTTTAAATAAAAGCTTTAGAGCATCATCATAAACATGGACACCGTCTGCTATAACTTCTGTATAAATATTGTCATCTATTAAAGCACTCAGGGCGGTAGAACTGCTTCTATGGGTAATTCCGCTCATTGCGTTGAAGGTATGAGTTGTACCGTCACAATTAGTTAAATCAGAACCGGTACAATGGCCAGCCTGAACCTTTACTCCTTTATTTTTTAGGTAATTGAGTAATTCAGTATCAGCAAGTTCCGGTGCCAGAGTGATAATTTTAATAAAATCATCTTCTACTAATTTGAAATTGTCCAGTGTAGGTTTCATAAAATAATCAGAATTGTGAATACCTTTTTTTTCGGGATTTAAAAATACACCCTCTAAATGGACACCGCAGATTTTTGCCATATCTGATGTCTGTTTAGATGCAGCAGTTTTAATAATGTTTATTTGCCGTTTAATATTATCTGCACTATCAGTTACAAGTGTCGGAAATATAAAACCTACACCCTCTTTTAAGATTCTGTTTGCAAGATAACAAATATCGTCAACAGATGCACTATTAAAATCTATTCCGTAACACCCATGAAAATGCTGTTCAACAAGTAATTTTGTTTTCATTAAATAACACTTCCTTCAAAGACTTTTCTAGCCTGTTCTCTGTCATCGAAATGAATTGTTTTGTCTTTTAGTATTTGATAATCTTCGTGACCTTTTCCGGCAATAATAACAACATCATTATTATCAGCTATTGTTTTTAATAATGCAATAGCTTCTCCCCTATCAGGTTCAACAGTAACAATTTCAGGGTCTACTGATTTTAATCCTGCAATAATATCTGTAATAATTTGCTGCGGATCTTCTGATCTTGGATTATCACTGGTGATAATAATTTTATCCGCAAGTTTTTGAGCTATTGCACCCATTTTAGGTCGTTTTGTAGCATCTCTGTCCCCGCCGCAGCCAAATAAACATATAAGTTTTCCGTCGGCCGGGGTAATTTCTCTGGCAGATTTTAAAACATTTTCCAAACCGTCAGGGGTATGAGCATAGTCAACAATAACAAGTGGTTTTTTATTAACAACCTCAAATCTTCCTGCAACACCATGGACGTTTTGTAAAGCTTTTAATGCAATTTTTATATCAATATTCATTGCTATTGCTGCAGTAATTGCCGCTAATACATTATAGACACTGAACATTCCGTTCATATGGAGATTTACATTATATTCAACTCCTTTAACCAGAAGTTTAAACTCAGCACCATTCAAAGAAAAAGAGACATTCTTTGCCATAACATCAGCATTATTTTTAATACCGTAGGTATATTTTCTAACTCCTTCAGGAACAACGGATAAAAATCTGCTGCCATATTCATCGTCCATATTGATAGCTGCAAAATCCCCTTCTGTTAATCTTTCAAACAGCAAGGCTTTTGCTTTGAAGTAGTTTTCCATTGTTATATGGTAATCAAGATGATCCTGAGTTAAGTTTGTAAATACCGCACCGTTAAATCTGCAGCCGCCTACTCTATTTTGCTCAAGAGCATGTGAACTAACCTCCATAACGACATTGTCTATTTTTTCAACATCTTTAATCATTCTCAATGTTGCTTGCAATTCCGGAGCTTGGGGAGTTGTATGCTTAGCATCTCTGTATTCACCGTTAGAAGACAATTTATAGCCAAGTGTGCCGATTAAAGCACATTTTTGACCATTTTCTTCAAATATTTTTTGAATCAAATGTGTAACAGTTGTTTTTCCATTTGTACCGGTTACACCAATTAAATTGATACCTTTTGACGGGCTGGAATAAAACCTGTCCGCAATATCCGCAATTTTATGACGTGTTGAATCAACAACAACTTGCGGAACTCTTACTCCTTCGACTTTTCTTTCAACAAGTAATGCTGCTGCACCATTATCAATTGCCATTTTAGCATATTCATGACCGTCAGCATGTTCTCCGGGCAGGCAAATGAAAATATCTCCTTTTTTAGTTGTTTTTGAATTATATGAAATACCGGTGATATCGATATTTTTAAAATTAATTAAGTCTTCATATTGTAAATATTCAATCAATTCGTCAAGTTTCATTATATCTCTCCTTAAAATTAATTATTATGCTTAATTGTATTTGTTTGTGCAGGAATTTTGTCAGGCTTTAAATCAAGAATTCTGGCCGTTTGTTCTGCAACTTCTTTGAATATCGGTCCAGCAACTGTATTTCCCCAGACCGGTCCTTTTTTAGCACTGTCAACAACTACATATATCAAAACTTTAGGATCACTGGCCGGCAGGTATCCGATAGTTGATGTGTACATAGCTCCTGAATAGCCCACACCGTTTTCTAAAGGCTTTCTGGAAGTACCTGTTTTCGCTGCTACATTATATTTATCCATTTTAATAACTGATTTCCCATTATTTACACTCATCGCAAGCAGTTTTGTAATTGTTCTGGCTGTTTGCGGGCTAATTGTTTGAATGTGTTTTACTTTTTCAGCTTCTTCCTCCGGAGAATATTTAATAACATGCGGAGTGACCCTTATCCCGTTATTGGCAAGTGCAGATACCGCAGATACCATCTGCATAATTGAAACAGAAGTTCCGTATCCGTACGACATTGTCATATGCAGACCTTTATCCCAGTATCTCGGGGAAGCTAAAAGACCTGATGACTCTCCCGGCAGGTCAATTCCTGATTTTTCACCAAATCCGAATTTCTTAAGCATATTGTAAAATTCGTTATGTGTCATTAAAAATCCGACATTAACAGAACCAATATTACTTGAATGTTCAAATAGATAAATTAAATTGATTTTTCCGGGGGCGCCTTTTTCTTTATAGTCGTAGTTTTCAATGGTATAGCCGCCAAATTTCATTCTGCCCTGATCCTGGATTATAGAGTTTTCATTAATTTTGCCCAATTCCATTGCACTTGTAACTGTAATAGTTTTAAATGTTGAGCCGGGCGGATAAACATCAGTCAGTGTCCAATTTTTTATTTGTGTGTTTGTTGCTTTTTGAAAATAATTAGGATCATAAGTCGGATAAACCGCATAAGCAAGAATTTCTCCGTTTTTAGGATTCATAACAATTACAGCACCTCTTAGAGCCTCTTTTTCTTTTATTATTTTTTGGAGTTCTTTTTCGCAAACATGCTGAATTGCAGCATCAATTGTAAGCGTGATATCCTGTCCTTTTGGAGTTCTTGTTGGTAAAATAGGGTCTGTTGTGGTGCTGTAAATGATTTTACCGTCACGTGTTTTATCGTATGAAACTTTTACAGTATGTTCCAATTTATCTTTTGCAGTTAATTCTACCCCGTTAGAAACATTAGCATCGAAATTGTAGAATCCGAGAACATGAGAGGCAAATATTCCCTGTGGATATTCTCTTGTATTTTTCTTATCAAGGCTTATTGAACGGAAGCTGTTTTCTCTGATTATTTTCATTATTTTTTCGGCTGTATCTCTATCCACGTCTTTTTTTACAGCGATTACGGGTATTTTAGTATTAGAAAGTTTAGCATATAAATTAGCTTCTGAAATCCCGAGTATAGGAGCAAACAATTTTGCTATTTTTCTCGGATTTTCTTTATCAGAGTAGTCAACAGGACGAGCATAAATATTATAATATATTCTGTCTGTTGCAAGTTTTATGCCGTTTCTGTCATAAATATCACCCCGGACAGCAAAATCATGGCTGGAACGCTGCATTTTTCCCCTAATTTTATATTTTTGCAAGTCAAAAACCTGTATAATAAATAAATGAATAATTAGAACGGCAATTGCAATACAATAAAGAATATCCAGTACCCCTGAAACATTGTTGCAATACCGATTTTTAGAGGGTCTAATGTTTTTATCAATATCCCTTTTCATTACTCTTCCCTTACTTTTATAATTTTAGCACAATGCATATAAAATTGGGTAATTATTAAATAAATTTACGAAATTAAAATATTTGAAATATTAGTGTATATTAAAATATATGAGATATTTTCTATATTTTTTTATTATATTTTTAATATCCGCTCAAAATTTTGTACAAGCAGCGAATATTATCTATCCGAATTCTGAATCAACAACAATTGACTCTGATATAACTTTTTTTATTGGTAATGAAAAATATGGCAGAAATTTAACTATAAACTCTGAGCCTGTAAAAATTCATGAATCAGGCGGTTTTTTGCATGTTGTCAAGTTGGAACCCGGACAAAACAATTTTAAAATCAAAGACAATGATTCAACAATGATTTACACAATATATCGACCTGACAAAAAAATTTCACAATCTGTACAGCCTTTAATTTATAAGAATTCGATCAGTTATGTTGTTGTGAAAAATAATATTCCTCTCAGGTCAACTCCGTACGATTATGGTTTAAATCGTCTGCAGCATTTTTATAAAGGTGTGCAATTAAATGTTATTGGTGAATCAGGTAATTTTTATAAAGTTAAACTTGCAAGAGATGATTTTGGCTGGATAAATAAAGCTTTCGTTAAAAAGAATGATTCAAATGACATCTCTGCAGCTAAAATAACAAGCTTCAGCTATGATGATATTCCGCCTAAGAATATTTACCACATTAAATTGAACAAAAAAGTTCCTTATATATTAAGTGAAAGAGTTTCATACAACTGGAACAGTGACAAGACAAAGCTTATACCTTATTTTAACGGATTGGATCTGGTAATTTACAATGTGTCAGGATATCCTGAAAATAAGTACGAATATTTTATTAACGGCAGAAATTTCCCGCTCAAAGGTTATAAAAGTTATTATACGGCTGATAATGAACTCATAATTGAACTTGTGAAATCTCAAATAAATACAAAGGAGCCGTTAAAAGGTTTGATTATTACACTTGATCCCGGTCATGGAGGTAAAGAATACGGTACAACAGGCTGTCTTGGTAACAAAGAGAAAGACATAAATCTTGAATTTGCACTAAAACTTAAAAAAGCACTGGAAAATAAGGGGGCTATTGTATTTTTAACAAGAAATGATGATTCAGAGGTTCCTTTGTACGATAGAGTAAAAATTTCACAAAATAATCATTCAGATATATTTATAAGCATACATAATAATGCGTTGCCTGATTCGTCTGCTGATAAAGAAAATTTAGGTACAAGTGTTTATTACTATTCTCTAATTTCAAAAAGACTCGCTCAAACTCTGCTTAATAATCTGACCGGTAAACTTGGAATGAATAATGACGGGTTAAGGCAGAGAAGTTTTGCAGTGCTGCGTAATACTGAATCATTATGTGTTTTATTAGAATTAGGTTACCTTATAAAACCAGAAGATAGTGTAAAACTTATTGATCCTGAATTTCAAAATAAGGCGGCAGAAGTAATCGCACATAGTTTGGAGGAATACTATAGTGGCATACTTGAATAGAAAACTGGGTGCTTTTATTGTACCTACCGGAATAGGTGCATCAATCGGGGGATATGCAGGAGATGCAGCTCCTTTTGCACGAGAATTTGCCAAACATACACACCTTATAGTTAATCCTAATGTTGTTAATGCAGGCGGGTTTTCCGGAATTTCCGATAACATGTTCTATATGGAAGGTTATATCATTGATTTATTTTTCAAGGGAGAAATTTCTATTATTCCGTCTACTAATAACAAAATAGGCATTATTTATGATAAATCTATACCAAAAGATGTTTTAAATGTGCATATAAATACTCACAATGCTGTTTCCGCGGTTTACGGTATTCAAATTCACAGTTATACAGTTACAGACGAAGAAGTCGGTGTAGAATTTTATATAACAGAAGATGGAATTTCAACAGGAAATATAAAGAATATAAAAACACTGGATAAAGCTTGCAATAAATTGCTGGCTGACGGCTGCAATGCGATAGCAGTTGTTTGTTTTTTTGAAGAACCGGATGAAGATAATCCTGAGTATTCAGCAGGACTTGGAGTTGACCCTGTAGGCGGTGTTGAAGCCGTAATTTCGCATTATATTTCAAAACATTACCTTTTACCATGTGCTCATTCTCCGGCTTTTGCCGATTACACAATTTATCCTGAACTTGTTAATCCCAAAGCTGCATCGGAATACATTACTCCGACATTTCTCCCTTGTATTTTACTGGGACTTGCTGATGCTCCGCATATTTCACAAGATTTAACTATCGGATTAAATGTAAATGATTTGGATTTTCTTGTAATACCCTATGATAGTCTTGGTTCTATTCCTGTATTTGAGGCAATTAAGAGAAATATCCCGGTTTATGCGGTTAAAGAGAATACAACTGCACTTAATATAACAAAAGATAAACTTTTTCCGGCTTCTGATATTATTGAGCCTGCGACATATAAAGACTGCCTTGAATTGATTTTAAAAAACTAATAGCTCAGGAACTTTAGATAACTCATAAAACATTTTTGCGGCTGTTTTGAAGTTCTCAGGATTGGAGCTTACATAAAATAAGTCGTGAAAATTATTATTATCAGTGAGCAAATCAGCTTTTTCAAGTTCATTTTTTATATGCAAGGCAAATGGTATAGCCGGATCTATAAATAAATCTTTTGAAGAATATTCAGACAGAACATCCAGCAAAAACGGATAATGTGTACAGCCAAGCACAATTTTTTCAGGATTATTTGCAAGCATTTTGTCAAGATCACGTTTTATAATATCTCTGCTCTTAGTCGTTTCCATAGAATTTTCTTCTGCAATATGCACCCAATCAGGACAATATTGACCAAAAACTTTAATATTTTTATTATATTTTGCAATTTCATTCTGGTATGCATTCGATGTAATAGTTGCCCTTGTAGCAAATATACCGAGTCTTGTTACGGGAAGTTTTGCCAGAATTTCTGAAACAGATTGTACAATCGGGAATAATTTAAAATTGTATTTATCCTTAACCGTTTCATAAATAACAGAAGAAGTAGTATTGCAAGCCATAACAACAGCTTTGCAGTTTTTTAATTCAAAAAATCTGAAAATATTATCGGAATATTCAAGTAATTGCTCTTTTGATTTTTCTCCGTAAGGCATATGTAAAGTATCGCCGTAATATATGCAGCTTTCGTTTGGCAAAAGAGCCTTTACCTTATTTAATACGGTAAGACCGCCGACACCTGAATCGAAAAATGCAATAGGGGAATTTTTGTCATAATTATTATTTAAAGTAGCCATCAATACCCTCAGCTATCGCTTTTGCAGTTGCTTGTTTTCGACTTTCTGATACCAGTTGTGCTCTTTCTGCCGGATTAGATATAAAGCCGATTTCAACAAGAACAGCAGGAGCTGTAGTATGGTTTATAACATAAAATTTAGATTTAAACAAGCCTCGATCATTAGCCTTGACGTGGTTCAACATAGAAGCGTGCAGAGTCTTTGCAAGCAGCAGACTGTTATCTTTATAATAATGAGTTTCAATTCCGTTTGGAGACTCGCTGTTACTTGAATTCACATGGACACTGACAAATATATCAGGCTGAGCCGCTTCTGAAATAGCAACTCTATCTTGCAAAGAAACAGTAGCGTCCCTGCCACGTGTCATAATGACTTCATACCCCTTTTTCTCAAGTAATTCTGCTATACGGTTTGAGATATCAAGGGTAATATTTTTTTCATAAATATCATTTCTTGTACAGCCGACATCAGAACCGCCATGCCCCGGATCAAGAACAACAAGCCTTTTATTACTATTTTTTTGCGGCAGTATAACAGCCGGAACTGATATTTCCGGTTTGTCCTGAGCAGGAAGATTTATTTGCGAAGATGTTTCTTTTATTCTTAGAGTTTTACCGTCTGTGCCAAGATGCACATCAATTGAAGAAGCCTGTGCAGATGGTATCATTAACTCAATACCGCCGTTTTTAATCGGTAAAATTTTAGCACCTTCAAATATTAAAGAAGAATCTATATCGACAGCACCGCCTGCTTCTACATTATAAAATAATAAATTCAAATTTGATGCAGTTCTTTCAAGCCCGAATACAATAGGCTTTGAAAATATAAGTTTTACGGAATGCGTATGAGCATCGTTTATTTCATCTGTTATATTATTTAATACGGCTTTGGTATTATATAACTTTTGAGGATTAGAATTTAATTTATCAATAAATGCAATTCTCTGTGTATCAGCGTAAATAACCGGAATATACTTATCTGCATTCGGACTTGTAATAACAACTCTGGCTGTAGTTCTGTCAAATTGCCCTATTTTAATAGTTTCATTTTGGGAAATATAGGTTGTTTTGTTTCTTATTAAATGGTTAACAAATGCATTCGGTATATCATAGGCAATTCTCGACGGGTTTGATAGGAGCATAGGCTTGGAGAGCATAGCCGAACCTATACCGGTGATGTAAACAATTGAATTTTTTATATTTACATTATCGACATAGTATTTTGTTGGTAACATCAAATCTTTTTTTGAAAGAACATAATTTTCATTATTAGTACCAATTCCAAGATTAAACGCAGAATCAATCTGATTTAATATGTTATTTTGTGCCTGTACAACAGGTGTCTGGATTGAAACAGACTCATAAAACGGAGTAATATCTTTTGCCGAGGTAGTATAAACCTGCTGGAAATAAAAATTTTGAATTTGAGCATTTGCAAATCTGACAATAAGGGTATTATTCAGTTTTTTGAGCTGTATATTATTCGGATCATAACCGTCGTTATAATAAATCACAACTCTGACTATATTCGGGCTTGCACTAAATTGTTTGACAACAATTTCTTTAATTTCAGATGAAGTAATAACAAGATCCTGAGCCGGACATCTGAGAACAGAAGAATTTATATCAAAATAAGCTTTCTTCTCTTCTGGTACAACGTATAATTTAGGCTGGGCAGAAAAAGTATATTCATCATTGTCAGGTGTGTTTATAGATAGAAATGAAGCTGAATTATCATAAACAACAGATGTAATATTTAAATCTCCCGCAGCAAAAACGTTGAGTGCAAAACACAGGATAAATGCAAATATAAAAATGAATTTAGCAAATAATTTCTTCATAGTCATTACCTATTATGAATTATATAACCATTATTTCAATTGGCAAAAATGTTACACATTTATAATATTTATATCAATCGAGAGAAAACTATTATATTTTTTATAATTTATACTTGAAAATTTTGTATGTTCCGTATAATATATAGACACAGAATAGTAAGCGCTCGTAGCTCAGTTGGATAGAGCGTTTGGCTACGAACCAAAAGGTCGGGAGTTCGAATCTCTTCGAGCGTAAATAAAAAGACAGGTCTTATGCCTGTCTTTTTTCATGTATTGTTTTTCATATTGTATTTAAAGAATTTTAGCAGTCCTGCTAAAGTCTAATTACTGAGAAGCACTTTTCAAATCTTACTTGCTAAACAACATAAAATTATAAACCGTCTAAATTTAAAATAACCTTTGAGCCTCTTTTAATAATATTTCTGATAATTTCTTTTCTGCAACTTCTAATTTAGGTAAAAAGTTCGCATCAAACTCTTTTGTCCAACCCATCAGTTTTTTATCACAGGCGGTTAATTTATCATATAAATTTCTCAGGCAATTCACCTTATTAAAATCCCAAAATTCCAATTCTCTACTACATTTCGGATTAAATGCATTATAGTTGCGTCTTGATTGCGAGATTTCATCATCATATCCCAGAATATTATCTTCATTAAAATTATTAGCTTTAAATGCAAACGATTTAATTGGATTTAATTGGATTTATTTTCATTATATTTCCCCAAATACAACTTGGTACTAGCATAACACAGAATATTTGTTACTCTGAATAAAGATATTGATATATTACAAAAAATTTACATATATGCAAATCTATAACAAATCTTTGTTAAAATATCCTGCAAAATATTTAATATACTTTATAGCCTCATTATATGTTAATACTATACTATCAAGCAGTCTGTGGTCAAAAAGTTCGATGGTTTCTTTTTCTCTATCAATATTTTGCACACTGTAACAGTGATAATCTGAAAATTTTCTATTAAAATTAAATGAAGTACCGGCAACAAAACTATTTTCGGGTTCTTTACTTATTTTTTCAAACAGATCAATACATTCTGTTTTTTTTGATTTCAAATTTAAACTTAAACCATCTTCATTAAGTTTTATTGGTTTTTTACCTGTGAACATTTCAAGAAATACAGACGGTTTATTAAACTCAAATTTCTCGTTGCAATTGGGAATTCTGCACAAAAAAGATTTTTTATCCGGATATCGCCTTAATAATTTGTTCATTGCTGTTTCAATAGCTTTGATAATCTGATTATGCGGCTTATCTTCCGGTATGATAATTGTATTTCCGTATTTGTCTAAATATGTAAGCAGGTCAATTTCTTTTTGAGAGACAAAATAGTCCTGACTTTTCCCTTTAACATTCTGAAATCTTATGCGGTATCCGTCATCTGTGTGTGCAATGTTTTCCGTCAAAATTCTGCGGCCGTTTGAAGTTTTAGTCAG
The DNA here is from genome assembly GCA_944324395.1 of Candidatus Gastranaerophilales bacterium. Classification (GTDB taxonomy): domain Bacteria; phylum Cyanobacteriota; class Vampirovibrionia; order Gastranaerophilales; family Gastranaerophilaceae; genus Zag111. Next base: position 79,851 of record CALUWC010000007.1, read on the forward strand.
CGAACTTACTGACGATACCAGATAGCAGTCCTGAAAATACTGTACAGCATATCTCAAATTTTTAATTTCATCAGATGTAATAGGTTTCATACCGTCTTTAAAACTCATAAATTCTAAAAATTGCCCCGAGTAAAATTGAATTTTTAATTATAGTGTAATAAATCTTAACATATAAAAAGTGTACAAAACACAATTGCCATACAGGTTTTAAGAATAATACAGTTACGATATTGCCGGATTATCCTGTTATGTACTTGACAAATAAGAAACAAAGTTTTATTCTACTACATACGTAGCATATAGTATTTTATTCCTTTTTTGTGGGTTGTGAGGTGTAAAACATGAGAATAACGAGTGTACAGAATTATAATTTTATAAATAATAATAAAACTAAAATTAACAATTACCAAACAAACAGTACTGTAAGTAATCCTGATAGCGAAAACAGAACCGGCATTGGTAAATATTCTTACGGATTGGATCTGGTAAATCGTCCGCAAACTACATTTACGGGCAACGAAATATCAAAAACTGCTATAGTGCTGGCTCAACAACTTCCGATTGAAGACAGGCTTGCATCTATATTTCAGATTTTAAAACATGGAGATATTCTTTTACTCGGAAAAGATTTTAACAAAGCTCAGGTTGCATTGAAAAAGCACCTCAGCAAACTCCGCCAGGTTATAAGAAAAGAATATTTTGTACCGGATTCGAAAATTGAAAATAACTATGCGTTTATCAGAAATGCCATGGGAGAAATAGAACTGCTTAATATAAATGATAAAAAGTTGATTTATATGACAGGCGGTAAAAAATATTACCTTGAGCCGGATACAAGTTTTTATGTAGTAAACAATGATACCATACAGTACGCAAATGATGTTATTCACTTGAAAGATAAACCTAAAGCTGATTTATCAACAAGCAGACATATATTTTCTCGCATGTTTGATTACAGCGAAAATGTACAGACTGAACTTGCTAAACTAAATGCAAAAACTGTTAATACTATGATTGTACCTGCAAAAGCAGGAGCTAAAGCTGTTACATTCGCAGATATAGGTGGTCAAGCCAAAGCCATAAAAGAATTAAAACACAGTATACTATTTCCTGTCAAAAATCCCGAAGGATTTACAGGAGATGATATTACAAGAGGTTTCATACTTTATGGGCCCGCTGGTACAGGTAAAACAGAACTCTGCAGAGCTCTGGCAAATGAAGCCGGTATGAATTCATCTTATATAAGCGGAGCAAGTTTTCAAAACAAATGGGTAGGCGGCTCTGAAGAAAATGTAAGGAACTGGTTTGATGCACTAAAGGAAAATCAGCCCTCTATCGGAATTATTGACGAAATAGACGCTATTGCAAACAAAAGAAGCGGTCAAGATGTCTACGGAGATAAACTTGTTGACCAAATTCTTACATGTATGACGGATATTTATAATGAAAATGATAATGTCTTTATTCTCGGTCTGACTAATAAGTATAACATGCTTGATGATGCAATTAAAAGAGCCGAAAGGTTCAGTAAACATATTCTTGTCGGCGAACCGGACAGGGATGGAGTAGCTCAAATTTTAAAAATCCACACCAGAAACAGGCAGCTTGACCCTGAACTAAATATTGATGCTCTGGTTGATGAAATGTATAAAATTAGAACCGTAGGCAGCGATATTAAATTCATTACTAAGCTTGCAAAAGAAAATATGATGGAAAGACTTGGCTTATATGAAAAAATGGAAAACGGAACTTTTAAAGCTTCTGATATGGAAAATGCTATGATAAATCAAGCAGATTTTATGAATGCAATTGAAAGTTTCAAAAAACAGCACCGCACATCATCCAGAAAACCAATAGGCTATAACATTTGATAACTCCTTATCTTCTTTTAGTATAACTACTATACGCAAAACCCTCTTATATAAGAGGGTTCTTTATTGCTAAAATTTTATCTAACCGAATACCTGTTTTTGAATTTCAAGAGCCGTTTTAGTAACCGCAAGTCCGGCTTGCGAGCTTTCTTTCAATGTTGGTGACATCAATGCTCCAGTTTGTTCCATGGCATCAACGACTTCATCAATCGGAATTTTTGATTCTACACCGGCTAAAGCCATTTCTACTGCTGTTACTGAATGAATTGCCAGAAAAGGGTTACGTTTAACGCAGGGTACTTCAACCAGACCTGCAACAGGATCACAAGTTAATCCTAAGAGATTTTTTAAAGCAAGTGCTGATGCATTCAAAATTTGAGAAACAGTTCCTCCTCTCAACTGACAAACAGCAGCTGCACTCATTGCGGAAGCCACACCGCATTCTGCCTGACATCCTGCAACAGCTCCAGCCAGTGAAACTTTATTCGAAATAATTCTGCCTATCTCACCCGCTGTTATAAGAGCATTAATCTGCTCCCTTTCAGAATAATTATATTCTTGACTTACTGCAACTAATGCTGAAGGTAATATTCCGCACGAACCTGCAGTAGGACAGGCTACAATTTTCCCCATTCTGATATTTTCTTCACTAGTTGCAAGGGCATAAATCATAATTTTTTCAAATGTTTTCCCGAAAATGGCAGGCTCATTTTTAAATTTTTGCTGTACCCTATAGCAATCCTGTCCGCACATACCGCTTAGTGAAAGCTCTTTACAGTTCAAACCGCTTTGTATAGCCTCTTTCATAGCGAATAAACTTCTGTTTGCAAAAGCTCTTACTTCATCTATACTGATATCTCCTTCAGATGCCATATTTTCCTGTGCAATTTCATATATTTTTTTATTTTTTGTAATGCATTCATTTTTTAATTGTTCAAATGTACTGATATCCATAATCAATTATCCAGTTTCTCTATATAACTAACAAAATATACCTCGGGAATTTCTTCAATTGTATCAATAATATCAGAATCAATATTACCGTCAATACTTATAATCATAGATGCCTGCTGACCCTTGGCATTTCTATCACAATTTAAAGATGCAATATTTATATTATGATACTGCAAAAGCGAAGTAACCTGTGAAATCATTCCAGGCATATCTTTATACACAATCAGAATTGTATTATATTTGCCGGTCAATTTAACATTGAAATCATTTATTTTTCTTATCGCAATTTCACCCGCACCAACTGAATCTCCGGAAACAGTCATATTTATATCCCCTGAAAATTCAATATCAACAGCATTTGGGTGACGTTTGAAATTATCGGCATATTCAAATTCATATTCTATTTGTTTTGCTAATTCTGAATTAAATATGTCCTTAATCCTTCTGTCATCAACACTTAATCCTAATACCCCGGCTAATAAGCCTTTTTCGGTACCATGACCTTTACCGGTGTGTGCATACGAATTATAAAGCGTAAATACAACCTTATTTGGCTGAAGTTTATAAATATTTTTTGCCAGCAGCCCTAAACGCACAGCTCCTGCCGTATGAGAACTCGAAGGGCCTATCATAATAGGGGATATTATATCAAATAGAGTTGATTTTTTCATTTAATAATTTTCCTTTAAATTGCTTTCAATTTTTTGTTTTAATAATTTTGAATTCTCAATTTCTTGGATTTTAGAGTCAATAATTTCTTCTTGATTTTGAATATTTACATTGTCATTAAACGGATCCTTACGTCCTGTTTTCGGGCCTGCAAAAAAGCTGAAATATAAAACCGTTATAATTATTATAACTATAAGTAGTTCGAGCATACCGGCAGCATTTTTCATAATTATTTTAACCTATTTTTTGTAATATACATCATAATGGCTTCATCTTTATCCGCAGGAGTTCTGAGAGAATCTTTACTTAATTTATAATCTTTAATCTGCGATGCAACAAAAAACTTATTATATAAAGACAAACCAACAGTAAGTAAAATAGAAAACATCATAACCGCAAACATTGCGATACCAATTTTTATGGCATAGGGTTTTATTTGTGCAAAAGTATAAGCATTTTGTGCCAATACCGTATCAGCAGTACAAATAAGTACTGCTAATACTGCCATAACTTTATAATATAGTTTTCTACTCACCTGTTTCCTCTGTTTTTTTAGCTTTTTTGCTTGATTTAACCTTTGAAGAGCCTCTATTTGGACGTCTTGTTCTTTTTTTAGGCTGCTCTTCCGCTTCCTGCACTTCTTGAGATTCAACGACCTGCGGTTCAACTTCTACCGGCGGAGTTTGAACTGTTTCTGCAATAGCAGGTGATTCTGCAGTCTTTTTAGTTTTTCTTTTTCTTGATTTGCCCTTAATTTTAGGCTCCGGAACACTTTCTTCTGCTGCGACAGGAACTTCTTGCTTCTGTGGTTCTACAGACTGTACTTCAGAAGTTATCTGTGTATTTTCAGCAGATTCAGACTGCTGTTCAGTATTTTCCTGTTGTTTATTTTTGTCGTATCTGTTCTTTCTGTTTTTATTACGTTTATTATTTTCTTTTTTTACTATTTCTTCAGCAGCAACTGTTGATGGTTCAGTTTCAATAGCCGGTTTTTGAGGCTGCTCTTGTACTGCCTCCTGAGGCTGCTGGTTAGTATTATTATATTTATTATTATTATTTTTCTTAAAAGAAGAAGCAGGCATTTTTAATTTTGCGGCTTTAGCTCTGTATTCACCTTCTGCTGTCGGTGTTGCAAAGTTAAATTCTATCATGGAATAACCGCTGCCCTGACAGTGAGGACACTTTTTAGTGAAGATTTCAGACAAAGACTGTCCCTGTCTGTGTCTTGTCAATTCAACCAAACCTAAATCTGATAATTGCCCCACTTGCGGTTTAGCTTTATCCGGTTCAAGAGCTATTTCAAGTTCTTCCATCATTGCAAGCTTATCAGCTCTTGACATCATATCAATGAAGTCGACAATAATCATACCGCCAATATTACGTAAACGGAGCTGCCTTGCAATTTCATGAACAGCCTCTATATTAGTTTTCAATATAGTTTCATCCTGAGTGGCAGAACTTATAAATTTACCGCTGTTTACATCAATAACGGTTAAAGCTTCTGTTTGCTGAATGTATAAATAACCGCCGGAAGGCATATTTACTTTAACATTTAGAGCTGCTTTAATTTCTTTATGGATATCCATTGCAATTAAAAGGGGTTCTGTGCCTTTATACAAAGTAACTTGAATACCTTTTGCCATATGCCAGTTTTGTAAAATAGATTGAACTCTGTTCATAGCAAACGGAGTATCAACAATAATTTCATTTACATCATCAGTACAAGCCTCTCGAATAACCCTGTAAAGCAAATCCTGATCACGATATATCAGATTCGGCGGAGTAAGGGATTCCGCAGAAGTAATAATATTATTCCATTTTTCAAGAAGAATTTCCAAATCTTCTTGAATATCAGCTTCTGACTGACCTTCAGCTTCTGTTCTGATAATTACCCCAACACCGACAGGCTTAATAAGATTAACAATAGCTTTTAATCTTGCTCGTTCTTTAGAATTTTCAATTTTTTTACTTACACTGACCCCCGGCTCACTCGGCATTAATACTAAAAATCTTCCCGGCAAACTGATTTCTGTAGTAACTCTTGGACCTTTATGTCCTGTAGGTTCTTTTACCACCTGTACTATAAGTTTTTGCTTTGGGGAAAGTTTTTCTTTTAATGTACCCTTGCCCATAACATCTTGAGCGTGTAAAAAGCCCATTTTGTCAGTACCGACATTAACAAATGCAGCATCAATACTCGGGAGAATGTTATCAACCGTAGCTAAGTATACATCTCCCAGCAAAACTTCACCTCTGTGGATGAAAAAATCAGTAACTTTTTTGTTTTCAAGCACTGCAGCAATATTATCTCTTTCTGCAATAACAATTTTTTTCTCAACTTGATGATTTGAATTTCGATTCTTTTCGTTCATAAAAATTCCTTTACTATAACTCATGTAAAGACTCGGATAAGAATTTCATACGTGTTATATCAAACATTATTCCGGGAGCAATAATATTCATAAGTACATCTGCTCTTAATGCCGGAATATCTGAACCCTGACCGGTCTTTAATACTATATACAGACAATCATCTTCATATCGGTGCGAACCGATTGATTTTCTTATGTCTACTTTTTTTACTAAACCTTTTTTGTTTTTCTTCTCGATTAAAATTTCATCAGAAGATAAAACTTTTTCTGTATTATATACTAATTTATCAAAATCGTAAAGAGGGTGTGATTCGTTTATTCCGGAATTATAAAACTCCGGAATTTTAACCCTGTATTCAGCCCAAGATGCAGTTTGATCTATGGACGGCTCGGTATGGGAAATTTTTCGAATATCAAGAATATCCGACTGCTCCGGCAAGACCTTTTGTAACTCTGATTTTATAATAGAAACTTCAGTATCAGCTAGAAGTTCAATATCAATAAGTTCACTGTAACTTTCGCAAAATAGCGGCAGGGCAACACCCATTGATATTTTCATCAAAGGATTGTAGCCGTATGAAAATGCAGGTTTAAGTTTTGTACGTGCAACAGCTTTAAAAAAAGTATTCTGCCAGTCAAGATGTGATAAATATTTTAGAACCCCTGTTTTAGTCAGCTTTATGCGATATCGATAAGTTTCTTTAATATTCTGAGGACATACAGAAGGATCAACCGGTTCTTTATTTAAAACTTCTTGAGCCTTATCTGATGCATTATACTTTGATGCCATAATTTTATTAACATCAAAATTAGCACATACTCCGCAGTTTACACATTTTTGCTGACAAGTAGGAATAATATGCATAGAATTTTCATCAACGGAGAATGCTTTTATGTACTCCTCTTTGAACCATTCTTTATTAACACCTATATCAACAAAATCCCATGGCAAATCTTCTTCAAGAGAATATTGCTTCTGAGCAAGTTCATTTAAATTGATACCTAATTCTTCTGCTGTTTCAAACCACACAGATTTCTTAAAATATTCACCCCATGCATCAAGATAGCAGCCCTTTTTATACAAAGCTTCAACGAACCTGCACAAGGAAGCATCACCCCGGGTCAATACAGCTTCCAGTAATGATACATATTTTTCATGGTAATTAACTTTTACCCCTTTTATATGCGATACCTGTTCCATTAAATAATGAATATGGCTGCTGACTTCATCAAGATTCATTTGACCGCACCACTGAAACGGTGTAAAAGGTTTCGGCACAAAAATAGAAAGTGTACACGTTAAATCGAGTGAATGTTTCAATTCTTTTTCTTTTTTAAGTAATCTGGATTTGTATCGAATTCTTCTGAACAATTCAGCCATTTCTTCCATATCTTCAAGGGTTTCTGTCGGCAGTCCGCAAATAAAATAAAATTTAACTCTCGACCAGCCATGCTCATACAGAGTTAAAACGGCATTCATTATTTGTTCTTCTGTAATGTTTTTCTTAATTACATCACGTAATCTCTGGCTGCCAGCCTCGGGAGCCAGTGTCATTGTGGATTTCCTGACACTTTGAACTAAGTTGGCAAGTTCCAAATTAAATCCGTCAATTCGCTGACTCGGAAGGGATACCGAAATTTTTCTGTCATTGAAATCAACTGCAAGTTCTTTTATAACTTCGTTTATATTAGCGTAATCATTTGACGACAAAGAAAGTAAAGAATATTCATCATATCCGGTATTGTTAACAAGATCTTTTGTAATTTTAATTATTTCATCTGCACTGCGTTCTCTAATCGGCAGGGTAACATGACCGGGCTGACAAAAACGGCACATTCTGCCGCAGCCTCTTCGTATTTCAACAACAGCTCTATCCTGAATTGATGATGAAAACGGTATAGGATAAGATTTTGGTGCAGTTTCATAAGTTAATTGTGCAATTCTTTTTTTTACTTTACCGCCGGTTAATGCTGACCAACGTCCTGAACTTTCGCCTTCACAAAGTGCTTTAATTCTTTCATTGCGTGAAAGACCTTTAGTTTGTTCAAGAATTTTGCAAACTTCAATTATGGAATCTTCACCATCTCCAATCATAAATACATCAATAAAATCAGCAACAGGTAAAGGATTAAAAGCACATGGACCGCCTGCAATAATTATTGGATCATTGTCGGTTCTATCAGAATTTTTGTAGGGAATACCGGACATTTCGAGCATTTTTAAAACCGTAGGATAAGCCATCTCATACTGTAATGAAAAACCAACCGCATCAAAATCTTTAACGGCTCTTTTTGATTCGACAGCATATAACACCTCAGGTACAAAATCAGGTTCCGGTGCATATACCCTGTCACACATGTATTCCGGAACATTATTTATAAGTTCGTATAAAACACGTACACCGAGATTAGATATTCCAATCTCATACTTATCAGGAAAAGCCATGGCAAATCTGATACTTGCTTTGTCAAAATCTTTGTTATGGGATAAATATTCACCGCCGACATACTGATACGGCTTTGTGCAATTATGTAAGTTTTCTTGATATTTACTGTAGAAACACATTATTTTACTCTCAAGCCAGATCCTCAGGAAAATACTTATCTATTTCTATAATCGTCCCGTCAAGTGTATTTTCCTCAAATGACTTCATAAACTTGAATAAATCCGAGTTCGGGACATCATAACTATATAAAATTATTTCACCGTTAAGTTCTCTCATAACAGTAACCATATAATGACATTTGGAGGCATAATTTAATAAATTATCCTTATTAAATTTGTTACCATTAGTGTCTTTTTTTAATTTAACATAATTAAATCCCGCATAATATTTAACTCGGTTTTTCGCTTCTGCGGACAATCTGTCATTATTATGCTGGGAAAACATATTTATGACATTTTTATTTATTTCATCAGACACAAATATCCCTCCAAAAAATATTAAACTACATAATAACAAAAATGTCTAAATATTAAGATTAATCTTTTGACAATTCTTTAAGATAATTTACAACTTTTAAAGCGGTTTCTCTTCTCACTTCAGCCGGAGAGAGTCTCAAATATTCAATAGCATGGGAAACTTTTATGTTTTTATCATACCATCTTCGCATAATATAGTTATATTGATCTTCAAGGCTTAGCTTTTCCAGTTCAACATCTTTTAAAAGTTCAATAATATAATCCGCACATCTGACTTGAATATCTTCCGGCGAATGCTCCAGTTCATTGATTGCACGGCTGACAATTGCATCTGCATCATACCATCTTTTAAACATCTTCATACAACAATCCTCATATTATTAAGAATATTAAAGCAAATTTTTTATAAATTGTAAATTATTTTACAAAAAAATACTTTATATAAATGTAGGTTATTTTTGAAAGGTTAGAAAAATGTTTGACGGTGCAAGCTATAATATAGGTCCTGCATACACAGAAGATTTAGGAGTATCTTTTGGATTTAATCCTATGAATTTGCCATACACAGGCATGTACGGCGGGTGCTATACTGGCGGATTTACCGGAGCAAGGGATTCAATGATTTTAAGAGGACCGCTGACACATGATGTCGTCGACATTCCAAGAAAAGAAAAAGATAAAAAAATCTGGAAAAATATCCTGACTTTTGCAGCCTTGGGTGCATTATGTATAGCCGGTTACAAAGTCGGGAAATTTACGATAACTAAATGTTACAATGCTATAAAAAATCTATTTAAAAAGAAGCCATAACGGCATTTTATAAAAATATTCCCCGTAAGTAGAAATAGTGTGTTTTAGGCAGAATTGAAAAATTCTGCTTTTTTATGTTATATTATCCACAATACAAAATAAGGAGGATATGTTATGGCTAAAGACTGCAGTTTTGATATTGTATCTGAATACAATAAACAAGAGCTTGTAAACGCTGTTGATCAGGTTAAAAGAGAATTAACTTCAAGATTTGATTTAAAAAATTCAAATTCACAAGTCGAACTTGAAGCGGACAAATCAATCACTATCACAACAAATGACGAAATGAAACTTAAGAATATTGTAGATATTCTTCAATCAAAACTGGTAAAAAGAAACATCAGCATTAAAATTCTTGACCCGAAACCTGTAGAAAATGCACTGGGCGGAAATGTCAGACAGGTTTTTGAACTAAAAAAAGGTTTAACTCAAGAACTTGCAAAAACAATAGTATCAGACATTAAAGCTACAAAACTAAAGGTTCAGGCATCAATTCAGGGTGAACAGGTAAGGGTAACAGGAAAAGATAAAGATGATTTGCAGGCTGTAATTCAAACTTTGAGAAAAAATGAAGATAAATACGATTACCCGCTCCAGTTCACAAATTACAGATAAGTTAAAATGTATTTATAAAAAGGCTTAAGTTTAAGCCTTTTTTATTTCCTATATATAACTGATTAAATTTTTACCATAATATGCTAACCTTAATAAAAAAAGGTGGAAAAATTATGGGTATTGGTTCTTTTGATGAGATAGATAAAAAACTTGTTAATAAATATAAAGATATTATTATGGTTAATCCTGAATTATATAAAGCTATTATTGAAAATGATAGCAATTTTGAAGCAGGCAATATAGAACGAGTTAGTCTTGATATATATAATGATGTTAGTAATATCCGGCAAAAAATTAGTAATCTTAAACTTCAAGTCCAAAATTTAAATAAACATCCCAGATTAAACAAGGACAAATTAGATGATCTTAACAGTCAAATGCAAGATTTAGCTAATCCGAATAATATGTATGAACGCCTGGGAACTGACATATTATCAATTACTATAGGTTCAGATATTACCCCCGTTGTTGTGTCTGAAATATTGCCTCAAATTTGCGTATTGCGGTATAAATTAACAGATTTACTCGGATATATCATACCAAATGTCAGAATTTTAGACTCATGTGCAATTGGCTCATCTGCCTTTGAAATTAATGTAAGAAGCAGAAAAGTTTATACAGGCACCCTTTCTGAAACTGATGTTAAAAATAAGAATGTTTCACTCATAATAAATGCACTACAAGAGGTCTGTTTAAAATATCCGCATTATATTATGAGTAAAACAACGGTGTTAAAACTAATGGAACTTGTCATAACGCAGGACCCTACGTTAGTAAATGATCTGATACCTGTTTTCCTTTCAGCTATTGACCTGAAAATAATTTTAGCAAATTTAATATATGAAAGAATAAGTATAAAAGATATTATTCTGGTTTTTGAAATTTTAAATGATTATGCCAGATATACACAAGACAGAGAACTATTATCCAAAATTCTGATAAAAGAGTTATCATTTGCCAGTACAAACTAGTTTATCTGTCTTTATCAATTCGCAAAACTTCATAAATATCCATTTTCTTAGCTTTGCCCCTGATATGAACTTCGCTGATTTTTATAACATCAGCAATATCGGCTATATATTCATAAGTTGAACTGCTTACCAGAAGATTTGTTTTATAAACCTTATTGTAGCTCTCTATACGGCTTGCAAGGTTTACGGTATCCCCAATTACTGTGTATTCCATACGGTTTTCAGTCCCTATGTTGCCGATAAAGACTTCACCGGTATTGATACCTACTCCGATTTCAATTTTAGGCTTGCCTTCATACAGCCATTTTTCTCTTAAGTATTCGACCTTTTTAAGCATCTCGTAAGCACATTTTACTGCATTTTTCGGATGATCAATATCTTGAATTGGTTCGCCGAATATTGCCATTACAGCATCCCCGATAAATTTATTTATTACTCCGTTATACTTACTGATAATAGGTTCCATTTCTGCAAAATATTCATTAAGAATCATTGATACTTCTTCTGCTGTCATTTTTTCACTCAGGCTTGTAAATCCTCTAATATCTGAAAATAAAACAGTTACAACAGCACGCTTACCGCCAAGCTTTAAATCATCAATATTGCTGACGACATTTTTCATAATATCTTGAGAAAGATATTTTCCCATAGCCTGTTTAATCTTTTCTTTATTTCTGTTTTCGGTAATAAATTTAAACGAGTAGCCGAAAATTAAAGTTACAAGCTGGACTGAGATAGGACCTATAAAACTGAATAGATAATTGTTATATGCACAAATACTAACCATTATAAAAAATAATATATCAATCAGCAGTATTAAAAATAATGAACGAAGAACTCTGCATTTTAAAACACACCAGAAAGTAAACAGGGCAAGCAGAATAACAGTAAATAGCTGTACAAAAAATCCTGCATCATGCAGAAACTGCCCGTTTTTAATATTATCATACATTGTAGCCTGAATATCAACTCCTGGGTGTCTGGAACTCAACGGAGATTTAACAACATCGGCAGAAGGACCTGTAATGTTCCCTCCGATTAAAACAGTCATACCGTCAAAAATTTTCGGATCTAAATCTCCTTCTTGTAATTTACCGGCTTTTAAATGTCTATAGGAATCAATGATTCGTGAAGCAGATACAGAATAATGCGTATAAGCGTCATCCGGAGATGTAGCAGGTGAATAATACCTGATATTTGTTTCAATAACAGAATTTGTTATAAGTTTGTGGGGAATTTTTAAACCTGTTTTCGGGACTATTATATAGTAATCATCAATAACAACATTATTTGTGTTGTTTTCTAGCAGATACAGCTTTAATGCAAGCGACGGATAATATGAATCACCGATTTTAATAATGTTTATACCCGAAAATTTGTAATCAAGCGGAGAATCAGCACTAATATTTACACAGGCTATATTTTTAACTGTATCGGTGTATAGTTTTGGGAATTTATTTATTTGATGATAATCGGAAGGGTGCTCAAGGGCTTTATAGTCAACATTTAATGCAAATTTATCCTTAATCATCTTCATATATTCAACTTCTGAACCTGTCGGAGTTTTTGTAGAATATGTAAATCCCGTAACAAAATTGTTCATTTTAGAAATTTTGTTCAGGAAATCCATATCAGCTTTTGACATAGGATTTATATCAACATTTATAAAATCAAACCCGACAGAAGCCGGCTTTGCATAGTTTGAAAAATAATCTAGTATCTCAGTATACATATACTTTGGCCAGGGCAGCGGGTATTTATTGATTGAGGTATCATCAACTACTACATCAATAATTTTAGGAGAACTAACTTTTAATGCAGTGAAATTTTTTATAAAAAATGCCTTAATATCGGGTTCAAGAAAAACAAATGTTAGTATAAAGGCCGTCAGAGCAAGAATAATATATACAAAAAAGGTGCCCGCATAAAATAATTTATTCTTAAAATTTTTCATAAAATTCTCCCAAGCTGTAATTAATGTTATGATATAATAAATTAGAAAAAAAGGACAAATTATGAACATAAACTTAATAGAAAAACTTAAAAAGAATAAAGTTCTGCCGATAATAAGGAGTAAAGATCCGCAGGATGTAATAAATAAAGTAAATGCTCTGATTGACGGCGGACTTGATGTAATGGAAATTAATGTTGAAAATACAAAAATTTATAATGCAATTCGTGCTGTATCTGATAAAGCTGTTATTTGTGCCGGAGGTATTATAACTTCAATGCAGGCTCAAGCGGCATTGGATTCAGGAGCTCAAATAATATCTTCACCAATATTTCAGACAAACTTGCTGAAAATTTCAAAAGATAAACGAATTCCATTCATAGCAGGTACCTCAACCGCAAATGAAGCTTACAATGCTTGGAAATGCAGAATTCCGATTGTTAAAATATACCCGATTACTGCTATGGGCGGAGTTGAATATATTGAAAATCTACTTAGACCCATGCCATTTTTAAGTGTAATACCGCAAGGAAATGTTCAATTATCTGAAGTTCAAAGCTATATTGATGCCGGAGCTATTGCTGTAGGTGTCGGCAGACATTTGACAAAAGCAGAGTCTTACGATGAAATTACAAAACGTACAAAAATACTATTGGAGCAATTAAACTAAATATGAGTGATAAATTACTTGATCTTATTACAATCGGAGAAAGTCTGGTTGAATTTTCAACAAATCAAAAACTTGAAAATGCTGAATGCCTGCATAAATATTATGGCGGAGATAGTTTAGTAACCGCAATAGCTGCCAAAAGATTAAATTCAAAAGTCGGATTTATTACCGCTTTGGGTAATGACCCGTTTAAAGGTTTTTTACTTAACTGCTGGGAAAAAGAAGGGCTGAATCTTGACCACTTAAAACATGTTGACTGTAAAAACGGTTTATATATGGTTTCAAGAGCAGAAAATGAAGAAAAAGAGTTTATATATTACAGAAATAAAATTGCTCCCGCTAAGTTATCAATTGATGATATTAGCGAAGAATACATTAAAAATGCAAAAATAGTTTATGCATCCGGGATAACCCAATCACTTTCGCTGCAGGCTAGAGAGGCTGTTAAAAAAGCATTTACTATAGCTAAAGACAATAATATTCTGACAGCATATGATCCAAATTATTCAAGTTTAATTTCAACAAAAGAAGATGCCAGAGAATATTTCGACGAAATTATTGAACTGACAGATATACTGTTTATGAGTTCAAAATATGATACCAAAAGTATTTTTGATATAGATTCACTTGAAAATATAATAAAAGCAATAACAGATTACGGAGTACAGACCGTAGTTATAAAATCGAGCATGGATAAAGGGTATTTTGTAAATAACAACCAGCGGAACACTGTTTTTGTACCGTTTTATACTGATCATGTAATTGATACAACATCATCCGGAGATGCATTCAACGGTGCCTTTTTGCATGCTACAGCTGAGGCATATTCTCCTGCAGAAGCCGCCAAAATTGCATCTATTGCCGCAGGTATACAAGCTCAGGGAATAGGTGCGGTTAAATCATTACCTTATTACGATGAGGTTTATAAAATTTACAAATCAGAGGAATAATAATGCGTAAAAAAAGATTTGTACTATCAGGATATTTCGGATTTAAAAATTTCGGCGATGAAGCAATATTGTCTGTAATTGTACAAAAATTGAAACAGTATAATCATAGAATTACAGTTATTTCTTCTGATCCGAAGTATACAATGAGCAAATTTAAACATATTAGGAGTGTTTATACATTTAACATTGGAGACATCATAGGTGCGATTTCTAAATCCGACTGTCTGATATCCGGTGGGGGAAGTTTACTGCAGGATGCAACAAGTTTCAAGAGCCTGATTTACTATCTTGGGATAATTTTTGCAGGTCTTATGCTTCGTAAAAAAGTTATCATTTTTGCACAGGGTATTGGTCCTATAAATAATCCTTTGGGCAAATTTTTAACAAAGAATATATTAAGACATTGTGCATATGTCAGTGTGCGAGATACTAAAAGTTATGAATTATTAAAAAGCTGGGGAATAGATACTGACTTGCTTTGCGATCCTATATTTTCATCAGAAATCCCCGATATAGAAAAAGAAGATATTTTAGCTGTTCAATTGAGAAATTGTAAATATATGAACGAGGATTTTATTGACAGACTTGCTCAAAAAGTATCAAAAGAATTTTCAAATATGAAAGTAGAGATCTACTCATTCCAGAATGAAATTGATATTGAAGTGTGTAAGAAATTTGAAAAATCGCTCAATATGTTGAATGATAAGATTAAAACATCTGTTTATTCAAATCTTACAGATGAAGAAATTATTTCAGGACTTACAAAAGCTAAATACCTTATTGCAATGCGTTTTCACGCAATAATTGTTGCTCTATTATCAGCAACAAGAACACTGGCCATAGATTATGATATAAAAATTGAAAAAATTGCTGCAGAGTTTGAACTGCCGATTATTGATTTAAAAACCGGATTCAAGAATCAGTTTCATGAATTAAAAGAACTTGATACTTATAAAATTGCAGCAGCTGTCCGGAATAAAAAATTTGACTGGAGCGGTTTTGAAAAAATCATAAACGAATAGATATTAATTTATATTAACAAAATATTAGCCATGCAGGCTATTTTTATTTAAATGTCTGATTATTTTTAATTTGAGCATATTAGAATGTCCTAGGAGAAATTTTGGGACACTACGGAATGGCAAATATAAAAAATTCTGATAAATCTTTTATATCCGAACATGAAAATTACACTTTTTGTGGAATTCCAATTTGCAAAATAAAAAGAACCGATAATACTAAATTTAAAAATTTCTTAAATATCATTCAAAAGGAAAAATCATTTAACAATTATACAGAAATTCAAGAAATAAAAATTTTCGGACAGCAGATTTATCAAAGAATTGAAGATTTAGATGCAATTAAAATTAACATTTTAGGTATTTTAAAGACACAGAATAAACAAAAAGCAATTATTAAACAATTGAAAAAGTTGATTCCTGACGAGATCACCAAAGTGTTTATTCTCAAATCAAATCTGGGAGAAGCATATTTATTTTTAAAATATATAATCAATAATTTTATAACGGACACAGATATACCGCTTATAATAGCGACAAAGCCTATGCATTTGCAAATAGCAAAAATGCTAGTGCCAAATATTCAAAGTTTATATTGTAATAAACTTAATTATGAAGTTAATCAAAAAATTTTTAATATTGATGAAAAGACCATTTACATTGCCTATCCTCTGAAATTTTATATTGATGTTGAAAATAGTGCCGGAAATTCAGATATTTGTTATTTAAATGAAATGTACAGATATTATCAAATCTCTGATGAAAAAAAAGCAAAAATAAATCGTATAAACCTCTCTGAAGCAAGTATAAAGGGAATAGAAAATTATTTAATTAAAAACCATATAGACAAATTCATATTTATATCAAAATATGCAAATACTTCTGAAAATTTGTCTGAAAAATTCTGGAAAAAACTTGAAAGCAAAATCCCCATAAAAATTATTTGCAACAACAATAGCTTTAAACTGGAAGAAGTAAGTTATCTGGCAGAGAAGGCATCTGCAGTCATCAGCCTTAGAAGCGGTTTGTCAGAAATTTTATCAGAAACAGCAAACTCGCATATTGTAATATATACAAACTTTAAGAAACGATACAGGTTCAATGAAATCAAGAAAGAAAATGTATTAAAAATGTACTCTATAAAGAATTTGGGAGTAACTAATAATAACATTTATGAATTGTTATATTCAGATGAGCATGAAAATGAAATTATAGAAAATATATTAAACATTATAAAAGCAAAGGAATTTACTATATGAAAATCATTGTACAAGCAGGCGGAAAAGGTACACGTCTGAAAAATTTAACATTAAATAAACCGAAATGTCTGGTTCCGGTTAACAATTTGCCAATACTATTTCATTTATTTAAAAAATACTCTGATTCAGAATTTATCATAATAGGTGATTATAAATTTGAAGTATTAAAAAAATATCTTGAAACATTTGCAAATGCAAAATACGAGCTTATAAAAGCCTCCGGAGAAGGAAATATTTGCGGTATTAAAGATGCATTACGCTATATACCTGATAATGAACAGTTTATGATTATCTGGTCTGATTTAATCTTAAGTGATGAATTTAATATCAAAACTGTTAATAATAATAATAACAACTACATTGGATTATCAGAAGATTTTGAATGCAGCTGGAGTTATAAAAACGGGGAATTAGTACATACTCCGTCAAAAAAATACGGTGTTGCCGGCTGCTATATATTTAGCAACAAATCAATTCTTGCAGATATACCATTAACCGGCTCTTTTACAAGATATCTGCTTTCAAAAAATATTCAATTTGAGCCTATTTCTCTAAAACACTCAGCCGAAACCGGCACAATTGAAGCCATAAATAAAATTTCACCAGTTACAAACAGATGCAGACCATATAATGAAATGACTTTTACAGAAGATAAAGTTATCAAAAAAGGTATTACAAATGAAGGGAATAAACTTATTGAAAGAGAAATTATCTGGTACCAAAAAATGGAAGAATACGGATTTGATGCAATTCCCAAAATCTATTCCTATTCTCCGTTAACAATGGAAAAAATTAACGGAACTAATATCTTTAATGCAAAACTTAACTATGAAGAGAAAAAAATAGTTATAGATAATCTTATAAATGCCGTAAATAAAATGCACAACTATGAGCATATTTCATGCAATAGCTGCGATATTGAAGAAGAATACTACACAAAAACAATCAAACGTCTTGATAGCATTAAAAGCTCAATACCGTTTTCAGATGAAGAACACATAACAATTAATGGCAAAAAATGCAGAAATATACTTAAAGATAGAAATTTATTAAAAATACTCGTTGAAAAATATCTGATGAACACAATCTACTGCCCTATTCATGGCGACTGTACACTTACAAACACAATGATAAATAATGCGGGGAAAATATATTTCATTGATGCCAGAGGATATTTTGGCTCTCAAAAAGTTCTGGGTGATATCAGATATGACTGGGCAAAATTATACTATTCAATTGCCGGAAGCTTTGATCAATTTAATATCAAGAATTTTGATCTCAAAATTACAGATACAGAAATATCATATCAAATACACTCTGCAGGCTGGGATAAATTAACTGAATATTTCTTGTCAAAACTAGAAAACGTAAATATCAAGGAAATAAAACTAATACACGCAATTATATGGCTCTCTCTGGCAAGCCATGCTTGGGAAGATTATGATTCAATGTGCCTTGCATATTACAACGGTCTGTACTTACTTAATGAAACAATAGAAGGAGATAATAATGCTTTTGAAAGAAAGTACATTGAAACTGTCAACGCTTAATAAAACCTGGATACTTGATTTTGACGGCACACTTGTGGAGCATAACGGCTATAAAACGGGTGATGACAGATTTTTACCCGGAGCTAAAGAATTTTTACAATCTATACCTGAAAATGATTTTGTTCTGATAATGACTGCACGAGAGAAAGAGGCAAAGGTGAAAACTGAAAAGTTTTTAAAAGAAAACAATATCAGATACAACTTAATCCTGTTTGAAATGCCAATGGGTGAAAGAATACTTCTCAACGACGACAAACCCTCAGGACTAAAATGTGCCTATGCACTCAATCCGAAAAGAAATGAAGGTCTGAAGAATTTAAATATAATTATTGATGAAAACTTATAGGAGAAAAAATGTTTATATTAAAACCTATAGCACATGAAACAATCTGGGGCGGGAAAAAGCTTCTTCCGTTTGCACATGAAAATCACAGTCATCTCGGACATTTATATTCATTGGTGTCAAACGGCGAATTTGAAAGTGTAATAATTAACGGAGAATACAAAAATAAACTTTTTAGGGAATATTTTGAAAATAATAAATCAAAATACAACCTTGATAATTTTGAACAATTTCCATTTGTTATAGCACTGGTTGATCCGGCACAGGATTTAAGCATTCAGGTCCACCCGGATGATAATTGTGCCAAAGAACTTGAACAAAAAGCTTTTGGGAAAAATGAGTCCTGGTATTTTATAGAACCGCCGGAAAACGGCTGGCTGTTTAACGGCTGCAAACTACATTCAACAGAGGAAATTAAAGAGAAAATAGAGCAAAACCGAGTAGAAGAAGATGTAATCGGGCATCTGCAAATTCAAAAAGGTGATTACGTGTTTGTAGAAGCAGGAACAATACATGCAGCAACACATGGAGCTTTATTCTATGAAATTGAAGAAAATTGCAATCTTACATACAGATTTTACGACTATAACAGAAAAGACTCAAACGGAATTTTAAGAGAATTGCATATTGAAAAAGCACTAAAAGCAATTAAACCGGAGTTAAAATCAAAAACACAAAAATACAACGGTAATGAAATCAAAGAACGGCTGTATGCGACACAATTACACAAAGATATATCTGAATACAAAAATAAATCAAATACGCTTGAATGTCTGACAATTCTCAACGGAGAAAGCACAATAGAAAATATAAAAGTTCAAACAGGCACAACAATTGTATTAGAACCGGAGGAAAGTATACAATTGAACAAATCAACATTTATAACAGCAAGACCCTTAATCGGAGGGAAAGAATAATGGATATCGAATTATCAGCCTCGATGATGTGTGCCAATTATGCACATCTTGAACATGAAGTAAAAGAATTAGAAGCTGCAGGAATAGATTCTTTCCATATAGATATTATGGATGGAAGCTTTGTTGATAACTTTGGAATGGGATATCAAGATATGGCATATATTAAAAATTCCACTTGTAAAACAGTTGATGCACATTTAATGGTAAGAAAACCTTACAATTATCTTGATATACTGTTCAGACTGGGAATTGATATTATCTATATACACCCTGAAGTTGATCCTGATCCTGCAACGACAATAGAAAAGATACACAATGCCGGTGCAATAGCAGGAATAGCAATTAACCCCGGAACATCAATCGCCAGTATATGTGAACTTCTAAACACCGCAGACAGAGTACTTGTGCTTGGAGTGAATCCCGGACATGCAGGAAGAAAATATCAGGATTATGTAGATAATAAAATAGAAACCCTTATTAGCCTAAAAACAAAGTACAACTATGAAATTTTCTTAGACGGTGCGGTAACGCCGGAACGAATAGAAAAATGGTCAAATAAAGGAGTAAAAGGATTTATTCTCGGGACAGCTACCCTATTTAAAGACAGCACCTCCTATAAAACTTCAATAGACAAAATTAAAAACAGAATAGGAGTAGCATAAATGAACTGTCTTTTTAGCGTAACAAATAAAGATTATCATAAAGTTATATCTATATTGGGAATAAAAATAAAAATCAGAGACAGAGCTAAAGAAATAAATACTCAATTAAGATCCATCTCATCTAAATTAAATAAATACAATCTCAATACAGAGCGAATAATAAATAAATTATATTCAGAAGGCAAAATATCAAAATTTGAACAATCTAGAGATCCTGCTAAAGGTTACATTAAATATCTTGAAACACATATTACAGATCATTGTAATCTAAATTGCACATATTGCTGTCATTACTGTAATGTAACAAAAAAGAACTTTATAAAAGTTGAAGATTTTCGCAATGATATGAAAGAATTATCAAAGAAATTTGATATAAAGCTTATACGTTTAATGGGAGGAGAGCCATTACTGCATCCTGAAATAGCTGAATTTCTTTATATAACAAAAGAATACTTTCCTAATTCTGAAATTATGCTTGTAACAAACGGGATACTATTAGCAGAGGCAAGCGAGGAATTTTGGAAAGCAGTGAGAGATACAAATATAAAAATTGATATGAGCAAATACCCTGGGGTAGACAAAAAATTTGGAGAGGCACTGGATGCAATAGGCAAAAATACAAACCATCAGCTTGGCTGGATATGGATAGCATCAAAATTCAGTAAGAGTATGACATTCGAACCTGTAAATAATATTCAGGAAACCTTTGACAAATGCCCATATAAAAGATGTGTAAATTTAATAAACGGAAAACTTACACATTGTCCGACAGCAGGATATATGAAGAATTATAATAAATATTTTAATGAAAATTTACCTGAGGAAGAGGGCATAGATATTTATACACACTCAGCACAGAAAATTATGGAATACTTAAGAGCACCAATTCCAACATGCGCACACTGTCTGCCGAAAGATAAAACCAAATGGGTAGAGTGGGCAGGCAGCACAAAAGACAAATATGCATGGTTTGTTGATAAATCGTAAAAATATAGAATAAGGAGAAGATATGACAATAACAGAAAATCAAACAATAGGGAAAAATATAAAATCTAGTATTAAAGAATGCACCGGCTGTTCAGCCTGTGCAAATATATGTCCGGTTAATGCAATAAAATTAGAAGAGAATGAAATAGGATATTACCAACCAATAATTGATGAAGAAAAATGTATACACTGCGGCAAATGTGAAAAATTATGTCCTGAAATTAATCCAATAAAAGGTAACACAACAAAACCTGAAGTTTATGCCTGCCAAGCTAATGATGATATCAGGTACGTAAGCTCTTCAGGCGGAGTTTTCACTTTACTGGCAGAAGAAATCCTAGCAAAAGGCGGTTACGTTGCAGGTGTAGGATTTGATGAAAATTGGAAAGTACACCATATGATAATTAACAGTATAGAAAAACTTGATAAATTACGCAGATCAAAATATGTACAATCATATATAAGAGAAGATTTTTATAAAGACATTGAAAAATTACTTAAGGATGATAATTATGTATTATTTTCAGGATGTCCTTGCCAAGCTGCCGGATTAAGAAGTTACTTAGGAAAAAACTATGATAAATTATACATAGTTGATTTACTCTGTGCACACTCGGCATCACCAAAAGCCTATCGAAAATTTTTAGCAGATAATTATCCCGGCGAAGAAATAAAAAATATAAATTTCAGAAGCAAAATTAAGGGCTGGGATGCACATACAGTAGTAATCACAGAGCAACATCCACAAGAAGAAATAACACACAATTTTATGACCCCATATGCTAAACATTTAATGATGAATGAATGCTGTAAAAATTGTAAATACACAACAACATCCAGACAAGGAGACATAACAATAGGCGATTATTGGGGAATAGGAAAAAGAGCTCCTCATCTTGATGATAGAAAAGGAACGTCATGTGTTTTAATAAATTCTGAAAAAGGAAAACAAATTTTTAACCAAATTAAGTCTAAATTTAAATTAATAGAAAAAAGAACCCTTAAAGATGCAATAAAAAGTAATTGGGTATTGAAAGGACACTTTCCGCCTCATCCTTGCATTGATATGTTCAATAAAAATATGGATAGTAAAAATTTTAACGAGAATGTAAATGAGTGCCTAAGTAACAAATATAATGTAGGAATTATGGGCTGGTTCTGGGTTCCAAATAGGGGTGCAATCCTTACAAATTACGCATTAAATGAAGCAATAAAGGAACTCGGATACAATGTTAAAACAATTAATTTTATTCCTCAAAATGGAAGAAAAAACACGTATAGTAATAGTATTGCAGAAAAATTTGCAAAAAAATACCTAAAATTGACACACGTAGTAACTTCAAGACAAGGCCTAAAACAACTAAACAATTACTTTAGTACCTTTATTGTCGGCTCTGATCAACTTTGGCGTTGGGTATTTAGAAAATATCCATTAGGACATTTATTTTTGAACTTTGTAAATAACAACAAAAAACTATTTAGCTACTCAACCAGTTTCGGCACAGAAAGATATGATGGTCCAGAGGAAGCAAGAATACTAAGACGACACTATCTAAAAAGATTTGATGGAATATCAGTCAGAGAATACGATGGGGTAAACATTTTACAGGAAGACTTTGGACTAAAAGGAATTCAAGTAATAGACCCTGTATTCTTGGTAGATAAATCAAAATATGAAATAATAATAAATAATTCTGATAAAAAAGAGCAAAACTATATTGCATACTACATGATAGCTCCAACAGAAGATAAGATGAAAATAGTCAAAATGGCAGAAGAAAAATTCGGCATTAAATCAGTTGATATAAAAGGCAATTTACCGGTAGAGGATTGGCTATACTATATAAAAAATTGCAAAATACTAATTACTGATTCATTTCATGGAACTTGTTTTGCTACAATTTATAATAAAAACTTTATTTCAATCAACGTCTGCAATGAAAAGCCAACCAGATTTGAAACAATACTAAACATAACAAATATGATGGATAGATTACTCCTTAATCCGCAAGAAATAGAGAATAAACAATACTTATTTGAAGATATAGATTGGAGTGAAGCAAACAAAAATCTAGCAATAGAAATTGAAAGAAGTAAAACCTGGTTAAAAGAACAGCTTGAAAAACCAAAACAAAATCACCTTAGTGAAGAAGATAAATTATTTGATGCAATATTAAATATGGCACAAAATGAAATGGACAACAGAGATAAGCAATTATCGATATATGCAAACCGTTACAAAATCTACTATAAATATTATTCTGCAAAATTGTTATTCAATCTTACATTAGGGAAACAAAGAAACAAATTAAAGAAACAAAAGGATACCTACAAACCAATGATTAGAACCCTTAGAAAAATTAAAGGAAGCATATAATAAATAAAATATTGGAGAAATAAAATGAAAATTGCAGAACGAAACAAAATTATTAAAAGAATAATAAACCTCCTGTTTTTTTTCAACAAAAGCTTGAGGAAAAAGATAAGAACCGAATTAGATTTCGAACTAATAAAAAGTATAAATAATGAAATTTCAGAAAGCTACCCAAATGATTATATTATTTTTTCAAGAAATGGAGTAGGAGATATTTATTTTGTTGCAAGTTTATTAAAAGAATTTAAACAAAAACATAAAAATAGAAAAATTATATATCTGACAGATAAACCGAAATTAGTAAAATTTATCTCATCATTTAAGGCTGCAGATATCATAATAGCAGATACTGATTTTAAAATATTACAGGCTATATCACCGCTGCAAAAGAAAATCGAACCGGGAAAAATAAACTATCTTTTTTTTCCGTACAGAGGAACAAAGAAAAATTTTGTATTTGCAGATTCTTATACCAATCTTTTAGACCTTGACTTGCAAGCAAATAGAACAGCTCCCGTAATAACTAATGAAAACTTTGAAAATGCTAATTTAGAATTTAAAAAACTAAATTGCAATCCAAACAGAACAATAATATTAATACCGGAAGCAGTTATGTTTGATTATCGGGTTTTAAGCAGTAAATTTTGGATAAGTTTAGCCAATAAACTTTTATCAGAAGGTTTTGATGTTGTGTTCAACAGTAATAACAAAGTTTTTAAAAAATATTCATCTACCTTTCTTGAAATGACAGATTTTTTAGCATTCTGTCAACAGGTAAAACATATTGTATCTTTTCGTTCGGGAATATGCGATGTTCTGGCAGGAGTGGGGATAAATAATCTTACTGCAATTTATCCGCCAAACTTAGAAGTTATATGGGCAAACAAGTTTGTATTTGACAATCTGCTTAATAAATATCACGAGCAAACCGGCTTAACAGAATTTGAAAACATTTTTAATATTTATTCTTTAAATTGCAATTTCCATAGAAACAACATCAATGAAATTATTTATGAAAATAATGAAAATAAGTTAATAACCAAAATATTAGCAATCATAAAAGGTAATAAAATTGACACAAATAAAGAAGTTATTTACAATTAAAGAATGAATTGGAGAGAATTTATTACAGGAAATAGAGGGAAAGTACTTCCAAATGAGCTCAAAGGATTCAACTGGGGGGCTTTCCTTTTAACTTTTATCTGGGGTATCCGATTTAGAGCCTGGATTACCCTTATTGCTATTCCTTTAATCTGGTTTCAGCTGCCGCTGGGGTTAAACTGGATTTTATTTACTATACTGCAGATATATTGCGGGATTAAGGGTAATGAATGGGCTTATCAGGTTGATTGGTGGAAAACTCCCAGAGATTTTCAAAATACACAAATTAAGTGGGCAGCAGCTGCTATCGCTTTGAGTATTATAGTACCGGTTGCAGTTCTCGGGATTGCAGCCAGATTTGTCCAAAAATCTGCAGACAATCCGCTTAAACTTGTTGAAAATGCACAATGTACTGTTTCTTACAGCAAAATTAAGCATGGTCTGCCAAAAATTGCACTATCAACAGACCCAATTTCTCAAAGCGAGCTAGCAAGTCAGTTCGCTTCAAACTTTAAAAATACAAAAGTTGAAGGTAATACAGTTACCTTTACTATGAATGACAGCGGTAATCAACTTGCTCTATACAGCGTCACATTTTCTAAAATGGGTTCTAATTTATGCAGCATATCTGAGAAAAATTGTATAATTACAACTTCTTATACTATGCCACAAAATGTTATGGGGACAAGAGATTGTATTTTCTATTTTGATTCTCAGGGCAAAATTGAACCTGATGAAGCGACCAAAAACGCTCTGGATATGGGATTGAACATATTTAAATATCTGTAAGGTTTTGAAAATAATGACATATAATATAAATTTATCAGTAATAATACCTGTTTATAATGTTGAGAAATATTTGAAACAGTGTTTGGATAGTGTTTTAAACCAGACACTTGAAAATATTGAAATAATTTTAATAGATGACGGAAGTAGTGACGACAGTGCCGCAATTATTGATGAATACGCATATAGAGATAAACGTATCACTGCCATACACAAAGAAAACGGAGGATACGGCAAAGCCTGCAACCTTGGACTAGAAAAGGCAAATGGAGAATATATAGCAATTCTGGAACCTGACGATTTTATAGAGTCCGATATGTACAAAAGATTGTATGAGCTTGCAAAACAATATAATTCAGACATTGTAAAGTCATCTTACTATAAAAAATATGAAACTCCCGAAAAAACGGAAACCGTAAAAATTGACTGGTCAAAAAGGTTTAAGTTACCGGATAAGCCTTTTAAAATCAATGAATACCCGCAATTTTTAGCTTTGCACCCGAGTATATGGAGTGCTATTTACAAAAGAGAATTTCTCAACATAAACAACATTCGTTTTATAGAAGCTCCCGGTGCAGGCTGGACAGACAATCCTTTTCAAATAGAAACAATGTGCCTGGCTGAAAATATATATTACACTGATAAAGCTTTTTATCACTGGAGATGCAGAACTATTGATGATGCTCAGGATATTAAAGATTACACAATCCCGTTCAAAAGATGTAGTGAAATACACAATTGGCTTAAACAGAAAAATATCACCGATAAAAACATACTTGCAGCAATATATGAAAAAGAGCTGTCTTACATAAATATTATACTGAGAATTAAAGATATTCCGGATATGAATGATTGTATAGGCAGGATTAAAAAAAGCTGTACCAGAATGCAACCGAAAATTGTTTATAATTCAAATATAATAAGAAAACAAAATAAAAAACTCTATTATTTGTGTACTCATTGCATACAAATTTTGCTATTGAAAAGATTTAAAAAGAAAATTATCAGTATTAAATTTAATAAAAATGAAAAAGCTATTTATCTATTTGGTAAAAGGTACGGTTTAAATAATAGAAAGAAGGATAAAAATGAAAGCAGTAGCAATTAATGGAAGCCCGAGGAAGGGCGGAAACACTGAACAAATGTTAAATATTGTGCTGGACACAATAAAAAAATCGGGTATAGAAACAAAACTTATACAAATAGGCGGAACAAATATCCATGGCTGCAGAGGCTGCTGGGCATGTGCAAAAATAAAAAACGGCAAATGTGCATTTAATGACGATATCTTAAATGAACTATTAGATGAAGTTTATTCTGCAGACGCACTGATTCTTGGAACCCCGTCATACTTTGCTGATATGACACCTGAATTAAAAGCATTTATTGATAGAGTCGGAGTAGTTGCAGGCAGTATAGGAAATCCTTTAAAACACAAAATCGGAGCAGCTGTCGTTGCTCAAAGAAGAGGAGGCGGCCCAGCTATTCAGGCATCTATCCATCATATGTTTTTAATGAAGGAGATGATTATTCCTGGATCTTTATACTGGAACTTTGGGATTGGCAGAGACAAAGGAGAAGTGCAATCCGATGAAGAAGCAAAAGCAAATATGGTCAATCTTGGAGAAAATATTGTCTGGCTTTTAGAAAAAATAAGCAAATAAAATTTAATATTATAGAAAAAGCACTTCCGAAAATTCAAAAAGGAAGTGTTTTATATTATCAAATAATAAAAAAGACTCACAAATGTGAGTCTTTATAAATGCTCCAGGCCAGACTTGAACTGGCACTGGGTTATACGCCCAATTGGATTTTAAGTCCAACGCGTCTACCGATTCCGCCACTGGAGCATATTCTATTGTCAATAACCTTTCGACTGTAAACAAATAGTATAACAAACAAAACAAGTTGTCAAACAGAAAATTTGTCGATATACTTATCTAATTCTTCAATTCGTAAAGTTATATCAGTAATAATGGAAGATAAAGAATTTGAAATTGTATCAAAATTTTCGCAATTTGAACGACCTAACAGACCGGATTTGACATTGGAAAAAACAAGTTTTTGAAAGACACAAATTGCATCAAACAATTCTTTATCAATAATATTAGAAGTTTTAGACAGATATATAAAAAGTTCAGATATTGAATTTTTTGCAGCTGTAAATTTCTTCAACAGGAAAAAAGTCTGCACCTGTCGAAGTTTATCTAAAATTTCAGAATAAACATCTGAAATTGTATGTTTTTTTAATACTAAATAATCTCTAAAATACTCCATTGTCTGCCTGTATCCATCATCTATAATTGACTGGCGTTTTTCCGGAGGGTAGTTGAAATCTACCACAACAACATTACCTGTATTTATTACAAGATAATCAAATCTGTCTCTATTCCCGTAAATTGATTTGATAAAAGAAGTTTCAGAATATGTAATACAGGAATACATCCCGTTTACATATTCAATAGGACTTTGGTCAGAACCTGCGAAGGATCCTTCTAGTCTTATTTCTAAGATTCTGTCAGGAGATTTTTGTATATTCTTTGACAAAGACCACATTGGTTTTCCTTTCATCAAATCACCATCTACAAGCAAATCGTCTTTTAATGTAACTGCTCTCATTAAACCCGGCATACAGCAAGAAATTCGAACAGCTAACGCAACTTCAAAATCCGGAGTTTCAAAAGAAGAAAATTCCTTACAGGTAAAATCTTTCATATTTGTAGAAATAATTATAAGATTCTTATCTAAATCTTTAAATGAAACCGGACGGCACTGACCTTTTAAATAAGCATCACCATAATATTTTCTTTCTATCAAATCTCTAAGCCACTCAAGAAAAACTTCCCCTTTGCTAAGTGCAAATTTATTATTAAATCCCAGAGAAATATCCCTGAACAGCTCAAAATTAACAGATAGAAATACATCAGCAAGTTCATTCGGAGTATAACCGACAGCATACAAAGCAGCAACCAGAGCCCCTACAGAAGAACCTGCAATAGTTGAAAGCTCAATTCCTAGTCTTTCCAAAGCTCGCAAGACACCTACATGAGCTGCACCTCTGATTGCACCGCCGCCAAATAAACAAGTATATCTGAAATTATTATGCTCTCTCATTAAAAAAATATTAGCATAAAAAAAGGATTGACACATCAGCCAATCCTTTTTTATTAGATTAAATTTATAATATTATGCTGCTAAACCTTTAATTTCTCTGATTAAATATTCTGCAACCCATTCAAAATCTTTATTTTCATGAGCAGCTTTTTCTAAATACTTCACAGACACATCACCTAAACGGATCAAAGTCATAGCAACAACACCTCTTTTTATTCCTCTAACAACTTGAAGCTGGTCAACCAATTGAGGAACAACAGAAGTACCAATGCTAACTAATTCATTTTCAATTTTATTTTTTGTATTATTATCTGCGTTTTCTAGTTCAGAAAGAATTTCATTAACTGATTGCATATCCTTTTTCTCCATATTCATTACCTTACATTATTATTATAAATTAAAAAATACCCGAAGTCCGATTTCCTTACATAATCTTTATATCTGTAATAAAAATATTAATAATAATCTTAAAAATGAATAAAAAATATACCAAAAGACCGTACATATAAGGGTTTGTACGGTCTTTATATCTTATTAATATTTTACTGCTATACAGTAACTTCTTTCAATGCTTCAACATATTTAACGGCATAGACTGCTCCGACTGCACCATCAGCTGCAGCCGTGATAACTTGTCTTAGCGGAGTAACTCTGACATCTCCAACAGCATAAACTCCGTCTAAAGAGGTTTTCATGGTTTCATCTGTTACAATAAAGCCGCGTTGATCTTGAGTTAGCTGTCCGGCAAAATTATCTACATTAGGAAGGATTCCAATATAAGGGAATATTCCATTTACCTCAAGTTTTGAGACTTCGCCGGATTTCACATTTTCAACAATAAGAGAATTAACCAGCTCCTCGCCCTTAATTTCCCTGACAATAGTATCCCAAACAAATTCAATCTTATCGTTTTTGAAAGCTCGCTCCTGTACAATTTTATCAGCTCTAAGTTCATTTCTTCTATGAATCAAATAAACTTTTGAGGCAAATTTGGTCAGGTACATAGCCTCTTCAACCGCAGAATTTCCTCCTCCCACAACAGCAACAACTTTATCCTTGTAAAAAGCCCCATCACAAACCGCACAAAAACTCACACCTCTGCCTATAAATTCTTCTTCTCCAGGAACCCCAAGCCGCATAGGTTTAGCTCCTGTAGCAATAATAACAGTTTTTGCTCTAAATTCACCTTCATTTGTAATAATAACTTTTGGATTAGAAACAAGATCAACTGATTGTATTTCTTGCATCGGGAATTTATTAACACCGAATTTATCAGCATGCTCTTCAAATTTCTCCATTAACTCATATCCGCCAACCTGAGAAAAACCCGGATAATTTTCTAATTCCAAATAATTAGAAGGCTGACCGCCGAGCATACTTATATCAATAATAGCAGTAGAAACTGCACCCCTGGCAGCATAAATACCTGCACTAAAACCGCCGGGTCCGCCGCCTAAAACAATAGTATCAAATTCATAAGTTTGCATAATTATTAACCCTCAATTACCTATTACACTCTGACCGGCAATTTTCTCCCCTCTTATAGAATATATTGCCGTTTCTGATTTAATTATTTTACCATCAACATCTGAAACTGTATCAAGCCTCAATTCATCTGTTCCGGTAAAGCTTTCTTTTCCTACCTTTATACTTACAGTATCGGATAGTACTTTATTATCATATTTTCCGGTTTTACTGAATATGATATGATTTTTATTTACGCTGTTAATCTGAATCTGTGCAGATGCACCCGAAAACGGATTACTTAATGTTATGACGTCATTATCCCTGGATAAGTTCCACAAATCTAATCCTTTATCTTTAAAACTCATTGGCGAATCAGTTTCAATACGCTGCGATACTACTCTCCACGAACCGAACAGGTAATTTGGAACAGCAGTAATAGACGCTTTCAACATTTTTGCAGACACTGCCGAAACACAAAATATACAAATTAAAACAGTTAATAATAATCTAAACAAATTTCTCATTATAAATTTATATAATTTTAATAACCAATATGTCAAACTAATGCATAGCTATCTTAGATTGCAATATTCTTGCAGAATCTTCATAACCAGCTCTGCCCATCAAAGCGTAAGTATAATTTTTAGCCTGCTCAACTCCCGGTTGATCAAAAGTATCAATATTATACAATTCTCCGGCAATAGCGGTCTGGACTTCGAGCATATAAAGCAATTGAGCAACATTATAGCCGTCAACCTTCGGTATAGTGATAGTAACTGTCGGACGGGAATAATCGGAAAGAGAAACCCTTGTTGAATCCGCTTCAGCGTTCATTAAATCATTTATTGTTTTTCCCCCTAGATATCCGATGCCCGTATACTCAAAAATTCTCGGAATTTCAAGAGTTGTATCAAATTCTCCAACCCTTATAAAAGTAATAATCTTATTATTAGGTCCCTCATTATAAAGCTGAATTTGCGAATGCTGATCCGTTGCTCCAAGAGCCTTAACCGGTGTCGGACCGACATGAACATGATTACCGTCTTTATCCATACTTTTACCAAGAGATTCAGCCCACAATTGTGCATACCAATCAGATACATATTTAAGTCTGCTTGAATAAGGCATCATAACAGAAATATTTTTTCCTTTATTAACATCCATAAGATATTGAATTAAAGCACCTTGAGCTGCAATATTATTGTTGATATCAGTATTTTTTAAAGCCAAATCCATGTCTTTAATACCGTTCATGATATCATCAATATCAAGACCAACTAAAGCAATTGGCAATAAACCAACTGCAGAAAACACCGAAAATCTTCCGCCGACATCATCCGGAACTACAAAAGTTTTATAACCTTCCTGTTCAGCTATCTGTCTTAAAACACCTGTTTGACGATCTGTTGTTGCAACAACATTTTTTCTGTATTCATCTTCACCAAGTTCTTTTTCAAGTCTATCCTTAACTATCATAAATTGTGACATTGTTTCTGCTGTAGAACCTGATTTTGTAATAACATTAACAAGTGTTCGTTTTAAGTCGAGTACATCAAGCAAACCGGTCATTGTATCCGGATCAATGTTATCAAGGAAAAAGATTCGGGGATAATTTTCTCTTTGCTCTGGAGTCAATAAATTCCAATAAGGTTTTAATAAAGCTTCGGTCATAGCAATACCGCCTAACGCAGAACCGCCGATACCTAACACAAGGATATTATCAAAACGACCACGAACCATAGAGGCATATTCTTTTACATACCAGACAGTTTCTTCATTATACCCCAAGTTCATCCATTGAAGCCATTGCTCTGGTTTATCTTTTCTTTTATTCAAATCTGCAATAATAGATGCGATGCGATCTTTATACAGTTCAAATACCTGAGCAATATCTAAACCATGCTCTTCTCCGACAACCGAGGCGTCCGAATTTCTGTAATCAAATTGAATCATTGATCCCTAATACCCCTTCCTAATAATTTATATTCGTTAGTGTTCTTAATTTTATTTTATATAATCAAATATAAATTACAAGAAACTACTCAGGCAGGATTAATAATTATTAACTTTGAAATTAGTTATTACGCACTCTGATTAAACTTGAAAGTTCTTTCTATATTCTTGGAAATTACACTTTTAATAGATTCATACTCAGTCTGCAAAGAAGAATGTTCGGTATCAATATTTTTCAATTCAATATCATAAATATTGTCTTTAGCTTCGATATCTTTCATTGCCCTGTTGTATTCAGCCTCAGCTTTGGTAATTTCATCATTGACAGTTTCTTCGGTAATCTTCGTACAAGTTTTGTAATCCAAACTATCCCAATTGTATGATTTATCAACCTGTTCAAGAGAAACGATACCGCTTTCCAGTGCATATTCAATCCATTCAGAGGATGAAGCAAGACCGTTTTCTAAAACTTTGTATCCCTGCATCATTCTGTTGAATAAATTTGTATACCACTGAGCTTTTGCATCAGCATTACCGGTGTTATTTAAATCATTTTCGTCGACCCAAGCATATTTAGGTTCACCGTATATAGAAATCATTTGTTCAACTAAAAATTCTTTAATAACAGTATTAAAGCTTTCAGATTGTGTCAAATCTCTATGTTTTAAATATTGTAATACAAAATCTATATCTGTTAAATTTTCTGCGGTGACAACAACAGTTTCACCCTCATCATTTGTAAATGAATAACCATTTTTCAAATCTTCTTCAACAATATCCTTTGAAGATAGATTTGAAGATCCTGAAGTTGAGGTATATATAAAATCGTGAGGAGGATTTGTATCAACACCTGAAACATATTGAATATTTCCGCTTGCATCCTCAATCGTTAATGCATCATCTGAAAAAATATTATCAAGAAATGCATCTTTTGCATCTGTATATTCATTAAGATAATCTCTTAATGTATTTGAAGTCTTGCCGATAGTAGCATCAGGATCGATACCATAGTTGGTTTTTAAAGTATTTATATCTTGCTCCAAAATCCAATCTGCAAAATTCTCATAGTTAGCAGAGGTCATTATAGTTTCCATAATAGTTTCTGCAGTTTCTGTTAATTCTGCAATGGCAATAGTATTGTCAGGAATAATAGTTTGGACACTATATGTGTTACTTGTTGTTCCGTCATCATTTGTTTTTGTTCCGGCCTGATATTTATAATAAGTTGTATATGAATTGCCATCAGCATCGGTAATAGTAGAATTATAATACATGTAATTATTAACAAAATTAGCTAATGATGAACCATATCCAGCAGAAAAATCAGGATATGTATTTGATATACCATCTTCGGTATCCTCAGCTGAGACAGCCGGAGGAGTACAGTTTGTAACATTACCAGAATCATCAACAGTAATAACAAAATCATCAATAGTATATGTTTTAGCAGCCTCATCTTTAATAACTTCATCTGTTAAATCAGATTTAGTCATTAATGCATCAGTTGCACTGGTAGTTGTACCGGGCAATGTTCCATTGAATAAAGAATAAGATAATAATTGTTCAGCTAATAAATCACTATATGTTTGGGATAAAAATCCTTTCTCTTCTAATTTTTCTAAATTGTAAGTATTGTCATTAACACCAAGAAAAGCGTCTTTTAGTTTATTAAGATAATCAGCTGCAGTACTAGCAGAAATATTTGTTGTAAAATCTTTATCTGCATTTAAGCCCATAGCTGGACTATTACCGGAATTATATAAATAACTCTGCATTGATTCTTCTGCACCATCAATTAAATTATTTGATGCAGAAATATAAGCACTGTAGTTTTTCTCATATTCTTCAACTTCCAATGAATTTTCGTATGAATTGTACTGTTCATAATACAGCTGCATTTCTTCATATTCAATTGAATTAAACGGGGCAGGATATGCTTCATTTTCCAAATTACCCATTTCTTCAAAGTAAGTTGTTGTATATTCAAGACCATGAGATTTTAAATATGCATTCAAATTACCATGTGCATTTTGGAACATGGCAGCTTCAGATTCACTAACTAAAATTTGACCTGAAGAATTAACAAGACCATATTGAGTATTGTATGAACTATATGCAGTCAATGCATTGTAAGTTAAAACTTGAGAAAGTTCATTACCAGCTTCATCATAATTTCCAAACATTAAAGTCGCATTGTTCAATGCATTTATATAGTTTTCACTAACCTGAGAACTTTGAGCAGCCAAACGCATTTTGGCATTATTAATGGTCTGAGATCTCAGCTCATTATCAGCCAAACGAGCAGTGATTGTTAATAATCTAGCTTGTGATGCTGCCATTCCCATTGTTAGCTTTGTCCTTTCAATTTCCTTGTAACTTTTCTTATCGTATAAATCGGCATATTTTAGCTAAACTTTAGGATTATTAAGTAAAATATTAAGAATTTGTTACAAATAACATGTAACAAAAAAGGAACAGAAAATTTCTGTTCCTTATAATTTATCATCCATCAGTAAAAAATACTTATTAACCAACAGAAGAGAATGAAGAGCAAGAGCCGCCAAAGCCGCCTCCTGCTGAGAAGCTTCCACCGGAGAAGCCGAAAGATCCTGCAGAAACAAACCCGCCGCCAGCGTTAATTGTAGCCAGAGCAGAAGAAAATCCGCTCATAAAGCCTGCATCGGCTGAAGTATCAAAACTACTGTCGGAATACATTGAATAATCAACTGCTACAGGATTAGAAGATATATATGTATCATATTCGCCCATTGAAAGCATGCTTTTAGCTTCACTCAATCCCATCGCGAGAATTCCTGCATTCTCAACCGGATTATTTCTAACATTTGTATTTTTGTTAGTTTTTGATGATTTTGTTGATTTTGATGCCTGCTCTCCGAATAGTAATATCATTTTTGACTCCTAATATCTCATATTCTCTACACTTATATAAAGGTTTAAAATTTATCCGGATTTCAGCATGGTTATTATTCGTTACAATTCTTAATAAAAACTTAAAACTTTTGACCTACATATCTAAACCCAAAGATTGATGTACAAAGATGCAATGAGTTGTAGTATGAATATGTAGATTAGGGAGGAAGAGAATTGAAAAAAGTATTTTTAATATTCACATTCTTAATTGCATTTGGATTCACAACAGTTGCAGCATTTGCACAAAATAATCATCTGCATACAATTACATTAGAAAAAAGCAGTTCAGGCTATAATATAATTCTCGGAACAGACAGAGCCACAAAAGTTATAAAGAAAACACCGGCTGATAACGAGCTTGAAATGGATTTAATTGGAATTACATCTCAAGATACTGTAAATGCCATTTACAAAGGAACAACAAATGTTGACGGATTAGTTATTGAAAATTCAACACCGGGTAAATTAAAAATTTATATTACGGCCGATAATATAAAAAATTCAACATTGATTCTTGAACCAATTAATGGCGAACCTGCTATTGTAGGAGAAAGTATGCCTCTGGATAAAGTTTTGTGGACAGTTTTTGTTCTGGCATTATTTGCAGTGATATTCAAAATATCAAAAGATATATCTGAAGAAGATGACAATCTTTTAATTAAAAGAGATATAAAAGACAGAGAAATTGAACTTTACAAAAAATATAGAGATGAAGTACTTGCTCACCAGGAATTAAATGCTCAGGAACTCAAAATGCAAAGAGTAATGAGAAAAATCGACAGAAAAATTGATGAACGTTTAACTTCAAATCTCAGATAAGTATTAAACCTCAAGAAAAACTTAAATATATCCCTAAAACATTTTATGTCTAGCAAGTTTCAAAGCTTGCTTTTTTATTGGGAAATTTAACGGTTAAAATGTTTATCAATAATGTGTTCAATAATTTTTGCGGAGTCACCTTTTCCATACGGATTTTGGGCTTTTAAACGGGATTCTGACCTCGGTCTTGATAATATTTCATCAGAAAGAGAAATTATCTTATCATACTCTGCACCTACAAGAACAGAAACCCCTGCATCAATACCTTCCTGACGTTCTGTTTCATATCGCATTACAAGTGTTGGACAGCCAAAAGACGGAGCTTCTTCCTGTATGCCGCCGGAATCTGTTAAAATAAGTTTTGCATGTTTCATTAAATAAACTAAATACGGATAATCCAGAGGTTTTAATAAATAAACATTCTCATATTCTCCGAGCCTGTCATAAATTTTGCAGCGGACATTCGGATTTGGGTGAACAGGAATGATAAATTTATGATCAGAAAATTTCTTAATTAAAAATTCAATTGCATTTAATATCCTGTCAAGACGCTCACCATGATTTTCACGTCTGTGAACCGTTATTAAAACAACTTTATCGTCAATTTCGATTTCATTCTCTTCATAAAAAAGCTTAGCTTTCTGCATGGTATCTTCAGACAAACAAAATAAGGCATCTATAACAGTATTACCTGTCACAAATATTTTATTTTCTGAAATATCTTCTTTTAAGAGTGCATTTTTATTCTTCTCGGTCGGGGCAAAATGTAACTCTGCAACCCTTGAAGTCATTTGACGCATAATCTCTTCAGGAAAAGGCTCATATATATCATAAGAACGCAAACCGGCTTCAACATGAAATACAGGGATTTTTCTGTAAAAACTTGCCAGAGCTCCGCACAGCACAGTCATTGTATCTCCCTGAACAATAGTTGCATCAACAGTATTATCAGAATAAACCTTATCCAATGCCGATAAAATTCTTGTTTGAATTTCAATCAATGTTTGATTTTCTTTCATACAATCCAAATTTATATCAGCTTGTAAACCAAAATATGCAAGTGTTTGATTTGACAGCTCTTTTTGCTGCTCGGTATTACATATAATAACCCTGTATTTATCGGGGTAATTCTTCATTTCTAATATAATAGGAGCTAATTTTATAACTTCCGGACGGGTACCAAAAACAAATAATATATTCTTCTTATTCATAACCAGAGTTTAATATAAACATTTAAAATTTGCAATTAGAAATACTGGTGCCTTATATAACAAATTCCACTGATACTATAAAAGCCCGTCATTCGGAGGAATATAGTCCGAAGAATCTTTTTATTTAGATACTTCGCTAACGCTCAGTATGACGCTATTTTAAATAATTTTAGCTGGATTTGCTACATAAGTCCAAAATACTAAATATAATTATAAACAACCGGCTAATTACATTTAACAGGGAACATTTATAATGAACATAAAGGAGAAACTCAAAATGCTTGATTTATTCATAATACCAAACTGCCCGTACTGCCAAAAAGTAGTCAAATTCATGGATAAAAACAAAATAGTATGCAATGTTTTTGATACAAATGACAATGATAATGCTCTAAGATTATTATCCATAGGCGGTATAGATCAAGTACCATTTTTATATAACGAAGAAACAAACGAAAAAATATACGATTCGAATAATATTATAGAATACTTGAAAAATTACTATTAACAGGAATGACTATGC
This sequence comes from Candidatus Gastranaerophilales bacterium, assembly GCA_944324395.1. Lineage (GTDB taxonomy): Bacteria > Cyanobacteriota > Vampirovibrionia > Gastranaerophilales > Gastranaerophilaceae > Zag111. Next base: position 117,623 of record CALUWC010000007.1, read on the forward strand.
AATACAACAATGAATACAAAAATACATATATAGATATTAACGAATGCACATCTCGGGGTGCCTGTTCAATATCTCCAACTATATCTGCACTACAGGAACTTGCAATACAAATATTACAAAATCTTTCACATTATATTCTTCAGTTAGAAGAAATGGGTGCAAACAATAATAATATAAAATATGAAATAATTACTGTTCTTGCAAGCTTGATATCAGTTAACGAATTTAGTGATAAACAATTATATGAAATAATATTAAAAGAATACTATATGCTGACAAACTCAAAGAAAGCATATAATGAACTTTGTTCCGCAAAAAATATTATACCGAAAGACCTGCGTAAAATTATAAAAATAAATAATTCAACATCCATTTCTCAAGCAATTGCTCTGGGCGAAAAAATATTTTTTGAGAAATATAAAAAATTAACTGTCGAACAAAAAAATTTAATGACATTATTGCTTATTGTAATAAAAAGTACAAGCTTAAATATGGTAAAATTATCGGATTTCAAAGTATTTGAAGAGGACACATACCATAAAATATTAACCATACTTGATACATTTAATCACTACAAAGTTTCTTCCAAAAAGATACAGGAAATGACAGAAGAATTATCCGAACATAACATCAAATTACAACTAAAAATAAGCGAATTGATACCTGAAACATTTGGCAGCATTGAAAAAACAGAAGTTTCACATTCTACAAGCAAAGGAAAAGCAATACTAGTATCCGGAAATAATTTATTTGACCTTTATAATGTCCTAAAAGCAGCAAAAGATGAAGATATCGGAATATATACACATTCAAATCTATTGATAAGCCATGCTTTAAAAAAATTCAAAGAATTTAAAAACTTGAAAGGTCATTTCGGAAACAAAACAGAAAATTGTATATTGGATTTTGCGACATTTCCGGGGGCAATACTTATTACAAAAAATTCAAAAAACACACCGGAATATCTGTATAGAGGCAGATTATTTTCGAATGATTATATAGTACCGGATGGTGTTATAAAAATTGAAAATAATAATTTTAAAGAATTGATAGACTCTGCAAAAAAAGCAAAAGGATTTTCAAAAGGAAAAATTAAAGATAATACTACCATCGGCTACAATGAAAAAAACATTATAAAAGAATTTGACTTAATAATAAAAAAAATAAAAAACAATCAATTAAAAAAATTATATATAATAGGAATTGATGCACATCTAGAAATGCAAAAAGAATACTTTAATGAACTATTTTCAAATATCAAAGATTGTGAACAGGTAATAAGTTTTTCATATACAAGTAATAAAAATAATATCTTGACTATTCCTGTAGGAGACTACATGGCTTTAGCTACAAAACTCTTAAAAATATTATTTACAAAATATCCTGCTACAAGTGAAAAAATCGTGTTTTTCTTTACAACTTGTGATGTTATGACAATTTCAAACATCATAGCTCTCAAAAAAGAAAAGGTTAAAAATATCTACATAGCAAAATGCCCGCCAACACAAGTCAACCCATCGGTCTTAGAAACTTTTAAAAATAAATATAAAGTTAAAATAACAACCAATGCAATTGACGATTTAAAAAATATTAGAAAGTAAAATAATTACAATAGCATATGTTTCAGCTGAAACCTTGACAGAAAAGCAACATTACAAGTACTATATTAGTAATATAGATTATTAAATCTAAACTTCGGAGGTTATATGAACAAATTAAGAAATGAACTGGACCAGCTTATTGACTCTATAGATAATAGTGGTCAAATAAGAGAATACATAAATAACCAAGATTATATTTCACCTTTTAGCAAAGAAGGCTGTCAAATAGCCTATCTTATGTCAAAAGGAGTGATTGATTTTGAAAAATACATGCAAATATCAAGAGAGTATGCTATAAGAAACAAATACCTCTATTTATATGACATGGCTCCAAGAACCTTTGGTGAAACCTGGGGAGAAAACCATATTCTAGCACTATATCCAGACACATTTATAAAAGCAACAAGAAAATCTATGATTGATTTATACCCCAACTATGCCGGAGAATTTGATCTATTTTTAGATGGACTGAGAATTGAAGTTAAAGCGTGCAGAGCAAACAAAGACAAATTTAATAAAAATGCCGCCAGCCTGAGCAGCAGAGCTTATTCAAGAGAAGAGGCAATTAAATACAACTTTGAATATCATTACCAGCAGCTAAAACCATCTTGCTGTGATGCTTTTATTTGGATTGGAGTCTGTAGAGATGAAATACTTTATTGGGTACTAACAAATGAAGAAGTAAAGAATTGTCCAAAGTTCTGCCCGCAGCACAGAAATGAAAATACCGGAATAAAAAGTGGTACAATATTTGAAGGACAAGTATTTATGAATGAAAATGATTTAAAACCATATCTTGTCAATCAAAATGAAATACCTTCTATTATTAAAACAAAATGCATAAATTTATCATTCAGCAAAAGTTAAACCAAAAACATATTTTTACCGGATAACGCTGATTTTACAACAGAATAATCACTTTCTGTTAATCCATACAGAGCAGATATTTGCAAATCCAGCTGTTCATAAATTCTTTCAAGTTCAGACAGCTCAGTCGCATTTTGTATTACATCAACCATATTTATAATCTGTTTTTGGGCAATAACTGCAGCTTTTGGAATCGGAATTTGCTCTATATGCGAACGTAAAACTTTTACAGAATTGAATTTCCTTGAGTAATAAAACTGTGCGACCCTGGAATTCAAAACTGCCATTATATATTTTATGTCTAAATCTTTAAGTTTCGGGATTAAAATATTACAACTATTTAACGATAATGTTTTATTGGAATCATAAGCAAATACCAGTTGATTACAAATAAAACGATAAAGCAGTTTTTCTTCAGCTCTGTAATACTCAACCGGTGCAACCTGCTGAAATTTTTCAGGAATAAATTCAATAAAACTATCAGGTGATTTAAATCTAAATTTGCAAATATCAGAACCTTTTAGAATCATTTCATTAGCAGGAGTTTGAATACTAGAAATATATTCCTTGTTGTTTCCTGTAACAATACCAAGAGCAAAAACAGCATTATTTTCTAAGGTAACCTTATTTTTGATATTTTCTATCTTCGATAAAACATCAAATTCATCATCAGTCATCAGAAAAGACAAACAATCCGCACTGAATTTCCGATCTTGTTTTATAGTAAAAGTTCTGGTTCCGTCATTAACCTGTATCGCACAATTTGAAGTCTTATCATCAAGTCTGGTCATCAAAATTATACTAGGACACTGAACTTTATCAAAAGCATTGCCTAAATATTCAACATACTGAATTTTTGATGACATTAACATGTAATCCCTGATAGGAGCATGCGTCCTAACATTCAAAAATGCTTCGGGCAAAACAAAAGCAAGAATGCCTCCTATTTTTAAGGATTTTAATGATTTTTCGACAAACACATCATACGATTCAATATTAGTCCCTACTGCAGATATATATAGTTTTCGCAGATTATCAGCATCTGAAGATGAAAAATCATATCCCCAAGGAGGATTACCAATAATAAAATCATATTTATTCACTTCATAGTCAAAAAGATAGTTACTTTCAGTTATATGAGAATAAATAATATTCTTATCACGAATATTATATTTTAATGCATAATTTAATCTTGCTATTTTTACACTGACAGGATCTATATCATTACCGTAAACCATATCAAACGGAATATTCTCAGGCAGCTGCAAAATAAAATTTCCCGTACCGCAGCAGGGATCAAGGACAGACTTATTATTAGTGTTATTGAGAGCAAATAAATTACTGCATAACTTTTTGACAATCTTAGTAGGTGTATAATATGCTCCGGAGGCTTTTCTTTCTGCCATATTCTTTAAGGATATATATAATAATCCCAAAATATCTTCGCCGTACTCGTAAATATAAGCATTACTAAATAGATGCTGATATTTCAAATAAATTTCATATGAAGAATCACAATTACAAAGTATATCAGAAATTAGATATGCATACTCAAATTGTAGATTATTCCCGGAAATAATATCAAATATAACAGCATTAGAAGGTTCTTCCCCGCGAAATCTGGAATAAATAAGACGTATTGCACAATCCGCAAGCAAAACATTTAACAAATCATCAGTAACTTCAATCTGCTCGTCTTTGATATAATCAACAATAGACTGAATTAAAGGTAAATTTTGGGAATTCTCGGAAATATAAGAACAATAGATACTATTCCCTGAAACATATTTTTTATTTCTGCGGCTTTTTAATGATGAATTGTAACCTGCAACAATATCATTTTTCAACTCTATAAGATAATCCGGATTAAATACAGGAGCTTTGCCAATCAATCTTGAAGGCTTAATTTTACCTAATTTGAGCCAATTTTTACCGGTAGCAGTAGATATAGAAAGTTCTTTACATAAATCTGATAAAGATAAATAACTATCCTTTATTCCAGCAGTATTTTGTTTATATTCGGCAGATTTAACCGGCATGATACCCCCATTTATATTAAAATAATATGAATTATAAAGAATAAAGTCAATATATTAAAACAGCATAGAATGCATTATGCAAACTATGCTGTTTAAAATATATTAAAACAAATACCAGAAAATTAGTATCTGTAATGAGCAAATGCTTTGTTAGCCTCAGCCATTTTGTGAGTATCTTCACGCTTTTTGCAAGCAGAACCCTGACCGTTTGAAGCATCAATAATTTCATTAGTCAGTTTTTCAATAAATGATTTTCCGCCGCGTTTCTTAGCAGATTCAATTATCCATGAAGAAGATAGAGCAAAACCTCTGTCAGCTTTAACTTCAATAGGCACCTGATAAGTTGAACCGCCGATACGACGAGCTTTAACTTCCAATAACGGAGTTGCATTTGTCATAGCTTTCTGGAAAACTTCAATAGGATCTTGATTAGTTCTTTCTTTGATTCTTTCCATAGTAGCATAGAAAATCTTTTCAGCTAAAGATTTTTTACCGCGTCTCATAATTCTGTTAATAAACTTAGAAACATCAACGCTATTATAAACCGGATCTGCTAAAGGAATTCTTCTTGCAGGTTTAGAACGTCTAGACATTACTTCTTACCTCCCTTTCCTTTTGCATCTTTCTTTGCACCGTATTTTGATCTGCTTTGAGTTCTGTTAGCAACACCGGCAGTATCCAATGTACCACGAACGATGTGATAACGAACACCAGGTAAATCCTTAACACGACCGCCTCTTATAAGAACAACACTGTGTTCTTGTAAATTGTGGCCAATACCCGGAATATATGAAGTAACTTCAAATCCGTTAGTTAATCTGACTCTGGCAACTTTTCTAAGTGCTGAGTTTGGTTTTTTAGGGGTTGTAGTATAAACCCTAGTACATCCACCACGCCTTTGAGGACAATTCATCAAAGCAGGTGACTTTGTTTTGTCTTTAAGCTTTTTACGTTCAGAACGTACAAGCTGGTTAATGGTTGGCATAATTTCTCCTTTATATTACCAAATTTGCCCTACCTAAGCCGAATCGGGAGTTTGGGCGTCACGTCCCGGGCTTTACTTAGTTATACTAACCGTCAAATCCAGCACGAAAATTTCGACTAGTACATAAATATCAAACACCAAGCATAGTCTCTTGTCAACAATATTTTAAAAATATTAACCAATATAACCTGATAAACTGCATCTATGAAGCGGCACCGTCTATAATACGAGAAATCCAATAAATTCTGGGACGTCTGCCAAGCAATGAAAAAATTGACAAATACAATATTAACAGCGTAACTACAGCCTGCAGAATAGAATACTCAAAAATTAAAGGGCTGTTAAAAATGTATGAAATATATGAAATAATAATATTTATAACCGGAACATGCACAAGCAAATCACAAATCAAACCAAGTGCCATAGCCAGTACAAAATATAACAAAGAAATAAATATTGACTGAAAAACATTAAATCTGACAAAAGCAGACGGCGATTTTTTTCTAAAATATAAAATTACACAATATATAAGCCCTGCCCAGCCCGCAGTAAGGTAAGACAGACTCGAAATCAATCTATCAAACAATCCTACAGAAATTTTACCGGACATTATTATTCTCCACGAACAGATTTAACATAATCTTCAACTATTTGGCTGTAAATAAGCTTGTATTCATCATTTGCCGGAGCAATACTGATTGATGCTCTATAAGATGAAATTGACTGTTCAATATCGTTATTAAGATAATGTGCATTGCCTAATAACATATAAGTTTCAGGATTATTAGGCTCAACTCTTAAAGCTTGTTTATACAGATCAATAGCTTCACTAACTCTGTTTGAACTTGAATATAAATTTGCAAGAAGAACATAAGCATTTGACAATTTAGGGTCACAATCAATAGCTTTTTTATACATTTCTTCTGCTACCTGATATTCACCGAATTCTGTAAGTGCAATAGCATAGCATATATAAATTCGATATTTGTCATCAGTCATAGAAAGAGCTTTTTCATAATAAGTATAAGCCTGCTTCTTATCTTTCATAAGAGTAAGAGCATTAGCTATACAAACAGCTATAAGCTCATTATCAGGATTTAGTACAAAAACCTTTTTGAACAATTTCAATGCAGTTTCATAATCGAATAATTTAAAACAAACATTTCCCAAGTCGATTAAAGCATTAACATTTTCAGGATCTAAAGAAAGAGCCTTTTCATAATATGCTTTTGCCTCAACATAATCTTCAATATCCTGATATAACAAAGCTATAGCATTATAAATTTCAGGATTTTGGGAATTCAAATCAATAGCCCTGTTATAATAGAACAATGCTTTTGAAAAGTTTTTCCACTCAGCAAAAACATTCCCGATATTGTAATAAATAAGGAAATTTTTCGGATTCACTTCCAATGCTTTATTGTAATAAGAAAGAGATTTTCTGAAATCTCTCTCATAAAACCACATTGTTCCCATACCGACAAGAGCCTGTACATCATCAGGCTTTATAGCCAGAAGGCTGTCCAGTACCGACATAACTTTATCATAATCCTTCTGTTGCAGATAAAGCTCGGATAATTCGTGGTAATTATCAACATTGTTAGGCTCTTTTGCCATTTTAACGACAAGGTCGTTTATCTTCTCATTTAAACTCATATTTTCCATGTCTCCATTTTAGCTTATAAAGTAAAATTTGTAAATTAGTTTACAAAACTATTAGAGTACAGTCGAAAATTTAGTAAAGTTATTCTTCGCCACGCTCAGAATGACGAGGTAAGTGGATTGTCATCCCGAACTAAGTAGAAAATTAGTTGAGAGTCTGCTAGAAATGTAATTTTCTGTTCCTACTTGGGGTTTCGTAATCCCTGATCTTTGATAACAATGAGATCCGAAACTAGTTCCAGATGGCATAATAATTTATCATAGATAGCTATGAAAACAAGTTCAGCATGACAAAATAGTTTATCTTATACTGTTAGAAGTGAAATATCGGAATGAAAATATCCGTCATTCAGAGCGTAGCGGAAAATCCTATAATTGATATAAACATGAAACCTGTACTTAATTAAGACTGTTTTTCAAGAGTAGCTGGAGTGAACGGTAATATAAACTCAAACATACAAAAACTCCCGGCGGTGACCGGGAGTTTTTTATAAAGATTATAATTATTATGCAGCACCTGTATAGTTTGGAGCCAGATTCTTGGCATCTGCCTGTTCCATCTTCTTGCAAGCTTCGTAATCTGCTTGAGCAATCTGTATTTGAGATTCCAGAGAATCTTTTTCTGTTTGCAAGGAATCTTCTTCCATTTTTAATGGTTCCAACAACATATCGTTCAGATTTTCGCAATATTCTTCAATCTGTTGTTTTTGCATTGCAATAGCCATTTCGTTATTCATCTTGAATTGATTTTGAAGATTTTGGAATTCACCGAATTTTAATTTTTCATCATCAGTTAAACCTGTACCATTATTCAATCCGCCATAACCCATAAATTTATTAAATAAAGATTGATCAATGCCCATTTGGTTCATTATCATACCTGGCATAAGCTGATTAGCCATGCTGGATTGCATAGTCAAAGAATTCAAGGCATATTTTTTCTGAGTTTCAATCATTTTACTAGTCGTTTCAATCTGACGTGTTGCACGTCTCAATCTAGATTGGACGCGCATCATCTTGGCTTGGAGTTGTCGTACCCTCCTGCCTGCAGCCAATTTTCCAAATGCGCCTAATAAGAAACCCATTGTTCTAGTATCCTTGTGTTTAGTGTCCTCGTAATTATATAAAGTATTTGTTTTGCTCATAATTGCGTTTTTTGCCTTTTTTTGTAAAGAAATGTTACAAATCAAGTAAATAAAATAGTATATACTTTTTATATAAAGCCTTATGTAATAAAGTATTTACCCACATTAAGCAAGTTGAAAAATTTCATGATTTTTTGTATTATGCAAGGAGAAATTTATAAATTCTAAAGATTTGAGGAGCTAAATAATGAAAAAATTTTTTAATCCCAAGACAATTATTTTCACGCTGCTGATAATATTACTGTTATTCTTTACACCAAAACTTATAGGTCTGCTTATGCTGCTGTTCGCATCATTCGTTCTGGCAGCTGCCCTCAATCCTTTTGTAAATAAGATAGATGAAAGACTCAAAAACAGATCCTTGTCATCTACTATTGTCGTTTTAACATCTATAGTTACAGTATTTGCACTTATTTTACCGATTTTTGTAATGTGCTATAAAGAAACCGTTCTGTTTATATCAATAATGCCTCAAAAAGCTGCAGCATTATATAAATTTGTAACACACTCAAAATTATACGGACACACAATTGCAGATCTTATCCCTATGGATAACATTATGAATGCATCATCACATATTGCACAAAATGTTCTCAATCAGTCACTTAATATTACGATGGCAGCTGTGCAAATGATATTTGTGACATTAGCCCTGACAATGTTTATATATTATATTCTTGTAGATAAACAATACTTAAGAGATAAGTTCATAGAATTTTTCCCGCCTGATTTAAAAGAAAAAGCAAGCAGCATACTTTATAATATAACTTCCAGAGTCGGGAATTATGTAAGGGCACAAGTAGTATCAATGATTACCGTTGGTGTCATGGTAACTTTTGCTGTTGGTATACTTGGAATAGAATATCCGATATTACTTGGTTTAATCTCAGGTATCATGGATATTATTCCGATACTGGGTCCGACAATTTCTATCGCTGTTATTGTTGTAATAGCTCTTCCGTTAGGGATAATCAAGGTTATACTTGCAATTATACTATTCCTTGCCGTTCAACAGATATCAAATTACGTAATAAGACCGTTCTTATTCGGTAAATTTATGAAATTACACCCGATTACAATACTTGTGGCATTATTTGTTGCTGAAGAATTTCTGGGTGTATGGGGAGTTATACTTTCACCTGCAATTGCGGCAACATTATGTGTGCTTGTCGATGAACTATACCTGAACCCGATGAATGCAAAAGAGACAGGAAAAGCTATTGAAGAACAAAAATAATACATCTGAAATATTTCTATATAAACAAAATATTGAAAAATATTGTAATTTTAACATGTGGTTTGTATTTCCCGGGCCGGAAGCCTTTGCTATGTCATCTTTAGGGTATCTATGGCTTTATAAAGCAATAGACATGCTTGAAGGGGTAGATATTGAAAGAATATACTCAGATACGAAAACTACCCGTATTATGCGTGAAAAAATCAATTTAATCGGCTTTTCATTCACATTTGACACAGATTTTTTGGAAATTTTTAAATTTTTGGAACACAACAAATTCAGCTTCAAAGCCTCAGAAAGAAAAGATACAGACCCGCTAATGTTTGCAGGCGGGCCGGTTGTAAGTGCAAATCCCGAACCTTATAAGAAAATATTTGATTTTTTTATCATAGGTGATGGGGAAGGTGTGAATGAAGAGGTTGTAGAAATCTGTAAAACTCTAAAAAACCGTCCAAAAAGTGAAGTTCTTTCTAAGCTGGCAGAACTGGAAGGAGTTTATGTACCTTCAGTTCACCCTGCTAAAATCATAAAAAGAACAAAAAAACTTACTGAATGCATATATACCCCTATTATCAGCGGAAATGCATTTTTCCCAAATACGTTTATCTTGGAAGTTGAGCGGGGATGTGCCAACAGATGCGGATTTTGTCTTGCTTCATACTTAAATTTGCCGATAAGATTTGCAGAATATGAAAAAATTATTGAAGCAATCGACCTTGGACTCAGTTATACAAATAAAATTGCACTACTTGGAGCACAAATTACCGCTCACCCCGGATTCAACGATATCTGCAAATATATTGAAAAAAGGATTGATGCCGGCGAGAACATCGAAATGAGTGTATCTTCGTTAAGAGTTGATTCTTTCACTCCTGAAATCGTTAATACTCTTGTGAAAGCCGGACAAAAAAATCTTACGCTGGCAATAGAAGCAGGAAGCGAACGATTGCGAAGGGTTATAAATAAAAATTTAACAGAAAATCAAGTACACAATGCGATTGATGTTGCTAAAAACTGCGGGCTGCATGGTATTAAATTCTACGGAATGATAGGACTTCCGACAGAAACTCAAGAAGACATTGAAGAAATCATAAATTTATCTAAGAGATTAAAGAAAAAATATAAGGGATTTGAACTGTCTTTCGGGTTTTCAACATTTGTGCCTAAAGCAAATACACCATTTCAATGGTTCGGCAGAGAAGATGAAAAATCACTTGAAGCAAAATCAAAATACTTAAAAAAAGAACTTCATCAGCTAGGAATTCAAGCAAGTATCTCAAGTGCAAAATGGGATTACTATCAAGCGGTACTATCAAGAGGAGATGAAAAACTGACAGATTACCTCATTGAAGTATATAAACAAGGCGGAAAACTCGGAGCCTTCAAATCTGCAGCCAGAGTTCTCAAAATTGACACCGATTATTACGCAAACAAGACATACCCCTATGTACAAAAACTCCCATGGGATTTCATTGATACAAAACCGGGGAAAGAATTTTTAATCAAAGAAAGTCAACGTTTGATTTCTCAGGCAAATATTGATTAAAAATAATCTAACCGGTTATAACGGAGTATAATCAGAATATACAAGGCTTGCCCAGTCTTCATAATAACTTATCTGAGTAGCACTACCTGTTCTAATAAATATTTTAGGAAGATTTGCTGCCGGAATTTTTAATGCGGCACAAATAGCAGCCTGAATAACCTCAGGATGAGTAACAATTATTATCCTGTTTCCGATATTCTGAGCAACCAGTTCATCAATTACCTTTTTAATTCTTGAAATAAATTCATTAGAACTTTCTGCATCAGCAACGGTTCTGTCATCAGGACGGTTAAGAACACTTTCCAATCCGCCGGGATACTGCTCTTGAATTTGTGTAAAAGTTAAGCCATTCCATTTGCCGCACTGACGAGTTTTTAAATCTTCAACAACTACATAATCCTTTTTAAAAATTTTTGCAATCATCATCGCAGACTGAACAGTTCGAACAGACGGAGATGTGTATATAACATCATTCTTAACAGCACGAGCCTTCAGATAATTCGAAAGATTTTTCATCTCTTCAACACCGAGTTCAGACAACGGAGGATAATTCTCCGCATCAGAAAATCTGCCCTCTTCTGAATATATTGTAGCACCATGGCATACAAAAGTTATTTTACATTTTCTATTAAAGTACATAATAAATTCACCTTTATTATATTATAGCATACTTTTTATTTTTGCGGTAGTATTAAAAGAAAAAGGAGAGATATATGAGAGGAAAAGCTTTTAAATTCGGAGATAACATTTCTACTGACCATATTGCACCCGGCAGATTATACCACCTTCGTTCAAATTTACCGGAATTTGCAAAGCATGTTCTGGAAGATGCCGATGAAACTTTTGCCTCAAGAATGAAAAAAGGAGATTTTGTTGTTGCCGGCAGCAATTTCGGGTTAGGCTCCTCAAGAGAACATGCTCCTTTAATTATGAAGATTGCCGGAGTTGGAGCAGTTTTGGCAAAATCTTTTGCAAGAATTTTCTATAGAAACGCAATCAATATAGGACTTTTGGCAATTGAATGCGACACAGATTCCATTGATGATGGAGATGAACTGGAACTTGATATCAAAAAAGGTATTATTACAAATCTTACAAACGGAACAATAATACAAATAGAACCGCTTCCGCCTGTTATGATAAAATTGCTCAATGACGGCGGACTAGTTGAACACATAAAGAAAAACGGGGATTTTAAACTTACTGACTAGTTGTTAAATCCGATATTCTTAATTAAAATCTTAATATATTTGAGTTAAGCTCTAAAATATAATATTCTAATAATATAAACAGACTTAAAAGGGAGATAATATGAATATTCAAGAACGCATGGACAGCATTAACGGCGTAATTAAAAATATAGCGGAATTTATACAGAATCATTCTGAGATAAAATCAGATTTTAATGACTATTTACAAACCATCGGAGCAGCTTCCAAAAATGGAGTACCGTTGCAGACGGCCTGCTTCAGCTACATTTTGGAGCGTAACATCGGAGAGGATTTAAAAAGTATTCCGCAATTATACCTTGAAAATACAAAAGACATTGATAATGAAACAAAAAAAATAGTAAAAGCCATTGATGAATCCATATCATCAGTTTTTGAGATAAAAAAAGTTACAAAAGCCGGATTTGACCTTTTAAATATAGTAAATGAACGCAGATATATGATTACATCTCTGATGAAAATGACTGCATTCAGAGGAATCGGTTCCGGAGACTACATTATTGCAAGAATATTTAATCTGAACGGGGACTATTATCTGCTTGAAATTTCAGGAGTACTCCCGGCTACAAGAAAAGATGATGCTTACAGGTTTGCGGTTGCCAAAATTATCCAAAACCCTGAACTGGTCTACCTTGATAACCCGGAAAAACAAAAAGAAATTGAAGAGGATGTTGCAGATATACATAAAAAGTTTATTGAATTCTTCGGAACAACAGAAATTATTACAACAAACAAAAATGCAGACGACTTAATCGGAATATTTAATGATTATGCAGAAGAAGGAACTAAAGCAGACTATTCCAATCTCATAGTTGAACCTGAAGAATATAAATACTTCAATGTTTCCGAATTCAACAATTCCTATGACAATTTCCTTGAAAATTCATTGGGAGGATTTTCTTCACATAAAGAAATTTATGATGTGGGAATTATATATGATGAAGAATTAGGATTGTATGCTATCCCATTCTACGGGACATTTAATAAAATTTTCGAAGTAAAGGATTATACAAAAATTGTAAACTATGATGCCTGCATTAAATATTTCCTTGAAAATGATAAATATTCAGCAAACTTAATCAGAACGGTTGCAAATAAACATAAAAACTTTATGGAAATCGTTAATGCTGTACTGGCAAAGAATTACACACTTGAAGAACTGTTGAAAAAATATAAGAAAAGATATCTTGATAATAAAATTATTTCATCAACAACAGTTTTATATCGTTCAAACGCATTTTCAAACACTCTGGGATTAATTGAAGACAACGAAAATAAACCGCAAATTGACACAACTAAAAAAATCGGAAGAAATGACTTGTGTCCATGCGGCAGCGGAAAAAAATACAAAAAATGCTGCGGTGCTAATGTTTAATAAAATATATAAATCAGAATTATGATAAAACAGTTAAAGCTTAAGGATTACATATTAATAGATGAATTGTGTGCAAATTTTCACAAAGGCCTGAACATAATAACAGGTGAAACAGGTGCCGGCAAAAGTATTATTATAAATGCAATTGATCTTGTTTTTTCCTCCAGAGTATCAAAAGATGTTATAAAAAGCGGCTGTGATAAAGCTTCTATTGAAATAACCCTTGAGAATACTAAACATGACCTGTCCAAATTATTTGAGGAAAACGGCATTGATAATCTTGGCTCAGAAATAATTATATCTAAAGAAATAACACAGAATTCCGTCCGCTCCAGAATTAACGGAACTCTTGTTAATCAAGAACTCTTAAAAAATCTGAGAGCCTTATTTATTGATATTCATTCACAGCACCAGACATATACTTTTCTTCAGCCTCAATACCATATAAATCTTTTGGATTCCTATGCAAAAGATATTTACGGCCAAACTCTTCAATCCTATAAAGAAAAATACAAAGAATATGAAGAATTAAAAAATGCTCTTGAAGAAGCTAAAGGCAGTGCTACTGCAACAGAATCACAAATAGATTTTCTTAAATTTCAAATAAATGAAATAGAAGAAGCAAATATTCAAAGTGAAACAGAAGATGAGGATTTAAACAGAGAACTTGAAATTCTTGAAAATGCAGAAAAACTAAAGGAACTAACGGGATCTGCATACTGGACAATAAACGGAGATGACGGCTCAATACTTGAAGCATTGGCTAAAATTAAAGTCGATTTATCAAAAGCAGAATCTTTTGACCCGCAGCTTGAGGGTATAAACAGTCAATTTCTTGATGCTGTTGAAAATCTCAAAGATATATCCTCTTCCCTTAGAGATTACAGCCAGAGTCTTGATAATGATACTCAAAGACTTAACGAAATACAGGAAAGACTTTTTCTTATTGATAAACTCAAACGCAAATATGGCGGAACTTTAAAATCTGTATTGAAAAGCTATGCTGATTTTCAGGAAGAACTTTCACAAATTGAGTTTTCTACCCAAAATATTGAAAAAATTGAAATGCAAATTAGAGAACAGAAAGCTTTATTACAAACTCTGGCAGATGAAATAAGCGAAAACAGAAAGAATTATGCACAGGTTCTGTCTGTTCTAATCCAAGATAAGCTTGCTGTACTTGAACTGCCAAAGGCCAGATTTGAAATTCATATATCTCAAAAAGACTTATCCCCAAACGGAATTGATAATGTCGAATTTTTAATATCAACAAACATTTCGGAGGAGTTAAAACCGCTTGCAAAAGTAGCTTCAGGCGGAGAAATTTCTCGAGTTATGCTAGCAATTAAATCAATATTTGCTCAAAATGACGACATTGACACAGTAATTTTTGACGAAATAGACACCGGAATTTCCGGCAAAGCAACTCAGAGTGTAGCTGATGAGATGGTAGAATTAAGCAAATCACATCAAATATTTGTAATCACACATCAGGCAATCATAGCATCTAAAGCCGATAAACATTTCTATGTAAGGAAATCCCAGCAAGACCATACAAAAGTTGAAGTCTACGTTCTTACAGGCGATAACAGAATTAAAGCAATAGCCGAGCTGGCAGGCGGAACAATAAACGAACAATCCATAGAATTTGCTAAATCTCTTTTAAGCGTCTGAATATAAAAAACTGATACCGGAATGATATCAGTTGTAGATGATGAATTAATTACAACAATGAGATATGGTTTTAATTGTCGATATAATCTTTTAAATGAGATATATTCTCAAGTCTTCTGAGCTTTTTTATTGCACCTTCCTCAATCTGTCTGATACGCTCTTTGGAATATCCCATAACCTCACCAAGTTCAGCAAGAGTTTTAGGTTTTGAGGAATTTATTCCAAATCGCATGGTAATAACTTTTTTCTCTCTTTCTGTCAAATTCTCAAATATTTGAGGAATATCACTTTTTAAAAAATTCTCTTTCACTTGCTCCTCCGGAAGATTACATTTTTTATCCTCTATATAATCACCAAGAGATAAATCATCTGTCACAGAAGTTTCAAGACTTATTGGTTCTAAAATTATAGATTGTTTTATTCTTCTGAGTTTATTTAATGAAATATCAAGATATTCTGCCAATTCCTGATCCGTAGGCTCTCTTCCTAACTCGGCTGACAAGTATGTAAATGCTTTTTTATATTTTCTAATTTTATCTGCC
>CALUWC010000008.1 GCA_944324395.1 Candidatus Gastranaerophilales bacterium
ATTTTTTCGAAATTAACAAGTTCTGTGTCTATGTCTCCATAGTCACACCGTTTTCAGCTATTCTGTTTTCAATGTACCTTATCTTCAGTCTCCAACGCTTCCAACTCCAATGGTTGTCCGCTATCGGGGTAATAAACAAACCGCTCATTCACGGTTCCTTTATCTTACTACTTAAATTTTTTATGTCAAGTAGCTTTCTTAAGAATTTTAAAAAATGCTATTTATATTTTCAAAATTCAACTGTGCATATCGCACGTCTTTCAGTGTAAAATAAAAAAAAATAAAAATCAAGTACCTTATTTAATATTTTTTGAAAAAATTTTAATATTATTCAATCACTCTTAAATAAACAATATAAGTGAATTTTGACAAGTTATAGACAAATTAATTTTAATATTTTATTAAAACTAATTTATACTTTATCAATAAATACATACTAATATTAAATAAAAAAGGCATGGAATTCTAATTACCCATGCCTTTTTATTTATAATTACATAACTCTATTCTCCGCCATCTGGTTCTATTGGATCTTCATGCTCAATTTCATAATCCTCGGAAGGCTGATTCGGGGCACTGTTTACTACTTGAACTCCAAATCTTGTCCTGAATAGGTGTTTTACAGTATCACTTTGAATTTCGTACATCATTTTATTGAACATATCATAAGCTTCTTTTTTATACTCTATCAAAGGATCTTTCTGACCGTATGCCCTTAATCCAATTCCATCTCTGAGCATGTCAATATTGTGAAGGTGGTCAATCCATTTGTTATCAACAACTTTCAACAAAACATCTTTTTCAAGCTGCCTTACTACATTATGTTCGGAGAATGGTTCTTGCAATTCGTAACTAGCACCATATTCTTCAACAACCTTATTGTAAAAGTTGATAATTTCAATTTCATGACTTTTGTATGCATCAATAACAAAATCTTTTATCTTATTATACATAGGCTCAAAGCGCATGTTTTGGATATCTGCAACCCCGAAAGAAGCAAGTTGAGGAACAGTAGAATGAAGTTCTTTTATCATTGTCTGTAAATCTTCGTACACATACTCTTCAACTTTTTGTTCAGGAGAAATGTAGCTTCTCATAAGTCTGTCAACTTCACGCTCCATCATATAATAAATATCATCACGCAAGCCTTCACCAGCCAAGACTTTACGTCTTTGGCGATAGAATTTTTCACGTTGAATATTCATAACATCATCATATTCAAGAACAGATTTTCTTATATCAAAGTGGAAAGTTTCAACTTTTTTCTGAGCAGATTCAATACGTTTTGTTATAAGAGGAGATTCAATCGGCATATTTTCAGGAACATTCAAAGCTGTCATTAGTTGTGTAATTTTCTCTCCGCCGAATATTCTCATCAAATTATCTTCTAAAGATAAAAAGAATCTTGTAGATCCGGGGTCACCCTGACGGGCGGCACGACCTCTTAACTGGTTATCAATACGACGTGATTCATGACGCTCCGTACCTATTACATGCAATCCGCCTACTTCTACAACTTTGGCATGCTCTTCCTCTGTTATTTTTCTGGCTCTGGCTAATGCTTCATTTTTATATTGCTCGTAATTTGGAGTTGTTTCATCTATATCCTGCTCATCTAATTCCTCTTTTGCAAGATATTCGGCATTTCCGCCAAGCAAAATATCAGTACCACGTCCTGCCATATTAGTTGCAATTGTAACTGCACCCCAGCGGCCTGCCTGTGCAATTATATGGGCTTCCTTTTCATGATGTTTTGCATTCAATACGTTATGTTTTATTCCTCTTTGACGCAAAAGGGAAGAAACGTATTCAGACTTTTCAATACTTATTGTACCAACCAGAACAGGTCTGCCAATTTTGTGCTGGGCAACAATATCATTTACAACAGCTAAATATTTTTGCACCTCGTTTTTATAAATTATATCAGGATAATTTATTCTGATATCCGGCTTGTTCGTAGGTATAGATGTAACTTCAAGGTTATAAATCTTGCCAAATTCAGCTTCTTCAGTCATTGCAGTACCTGTCATGCCTGAAAGTTTCGGATATAATCTGAAGAGATTTTGGAATGTGATACTTGCAAGCGTTTGAGTTTCGTCTTGAATTTGAACTCCTTCTTTTGCTTCAACAGCCTGATGTAATCCGTCTGACCAGCGTCTACCTTCCATTAAACGTCCGGTGAATTCATCAACAATCATTACTTCACCGTTTTTAACAACATAATCAGTATCTCTTACAAATAATTCCTTTGCTTTCAGTGCTTGCAAAAGGTGATGTGCATACTGGGTATGAATATCAAATAAATCTTTAATACCAATTAGTTCTTGAGCTCTATCAATACCTTCTTCAGTTAAAATTACGTTTTTATTCTTCTCATCAACAGTATAATCAACTTCTTTTGTCAATTGAGGAGCTATTTTTGCCATCAATTGATATGTTTCTGCAGATTGGGCCAAACGACCGCTTATAATCAATGGAGTTCTGGCTTCATCAATTAAGATACTATCGACTTCATCAATAATAGCGTAATTAAAAGGTCTTTGAACAAGCATCTCTGTACTGCCTGCCATATTATCCCGCAAATAATCAAAACCGAATTCATTATTTGTACCATAAGTAATATCACATTGATATGCTGCACGTTTAACTTCAAAATCTCTTGCACCGTCACCGTTTGATAAAATTACACCAACAGTCAAACCGAGGAATTTATAGATTTTACCCATCCATTCGCTGTCACGTTTTGCAAGATAATCATTAACCGTAATAACGTGAACACCCTTTCCGGTCAAAGCATTCAAATATGCAGGCAATGTCGCAACAAGAGTTTTACCTTCACCTGTTCTCATTTCTGCTATATGTCCGTTATGAAGAAAATATCCGCCGATTAGCTGTACATCAAAATGACGCATATTCAAAACTCTCTTGCCGGCTTCTCTGACAGTTGCAAAAGCTTCCGGTAAGATTTTATCCAAAGCTTCTTTTTCTAATCTTAAATCTTCCTTAAAATTCTTTGATGTAGGACGTTTTGCAAGAATATCCTTAAACTCCTGGGTTTTTGCTCTTAATTCATCATCAGTAAGTTTGGCAAATTCCGGCTCCAGAGCATTGATATGCTCAACAATACCCATCATAGCCTTTACTTTCTTTTCATTTGGATCACCCAACAGCTTTAACAAATATTTCAACATTAATTTAATACCTCTCCAAGTATACCATTACAACCAATATACCATAAACATAACTTTACAAAATAATCTTAATAAAAAAATAATGATTATATATACTTTCGGCATAAATAAAACCCGCCTGAAATTTATTCAGGCGGGTTTTATAATATAAAGTAATTAATTATTTAGAAATTCTGCCGGGCATTACAACTCCGCCTTTTAAATTCTTTTTATAGAATTCAACATGCGGCTGTAATACACTGTCTAAAACTTCAGGCAGTGCTTTTCCTGTCATTATGCACTGTACAATTTCCTGATACACTGTTGCAAAGGCTCTTAATTGAGTCATTGCACCTGCAGCAGCAGGTGTTAAACCCATATTAGAAGTTTCAACATCTTCTCTGAAGAATGCACCTGTAATTTCATATGATTTTGTTAATGCTCCGATATAAGCCTGAGCATTTTCTGCACAAACTCCATTATCCACCGGAACTGTTAATGCAAATACAAGTTTATTCGCAGGATTGAAATGAGCTTCTGCAGAGTGATGCATTGCATCAGGAACTTTTGCAACCTGTTTTAATGTATCTTTTACTGATTCATTCTGCATTTGAGCATGCCAATACACAGTATTTTCAAACATAGAACCCATATATTGATGAACAGAAGCTTCAATTCCGTTTAATTTCGCATCTGCCCAGAAAATACCTTCTTTTAAAGCATCATTGATTTCTAAATCTTCGGATAATGACTGTTCTGAAACTTCCTGAGCGGCATTCAATAAAGCAACCATATCAGCTTTCGGCAAACCTGCCCATATTAAAGTAAACAAAGCATGATCATCAAATGCTGAAAATCTTCCGCCTACATCGTCATGAATAAATAAATCGCCTAACCAGCCGTTAGCAATCGAAGTACGGCGTAACTCACTTTTTTCCGCATTTGCATCAGTAACGGCAATTAAATGTTTTGCTGCAGATTTTTCTGCTTCTTCTTTTGATTGACCTTTTAACATATAAGCATCAATCAGCATTTGCTGAATTCTCAAAAATCCGTCTTTTGTTTCAAAAGTTGAACCTGATTTTGAAGCTATCATATAATTTGCAGATGTAACGTCGCCTAATCTGTGCATAAATCTTGCCAGACTGATTGAATCAACATCAGAATAAAAATCAACTACATTATGACATACATTTAAACCGTTGATACCGAGCATATGTTCAACAGTATGTTTAGACCCGCCGATACCCATTACGCATAATTTCTTAGCACCGGTTTGAGCCTTAAACTTTTCAACCATTGAATATAATTCATCAACTCTTTTTAATTGCTCTGAAGGTAAATTTACCCAGTTTAAAAAGTAACCTTTTTTATTTGCACGAGATGCAAATTCTTTTACAAATTCAGATACTTTTGATTCATACTTGCTGAAATCAACACCTGAAAAAGTTGTTTTTACAGCTGAATTTTTTGTCAACATTATATCTCTCCTTTTCTTCGTACCATTTTCCTACATTGTAATATAAACATAAAAATATATCCCCTTTGACAATTAAATATCCACATTGTACTATAAGTTTCGGAAAAGAAACATAATGGCCACAAATTTTGATTTTTTAAGAAAAACAGATAAAAATTTATACGAAATAATTTCAGAAGCCGAAAAATTATATCGTGATGAATATTTTGAACAATGCATGGGGCAAACACGAAGATTTGCCGAAAATGTATGTAAAAATGTTCTTGGCAGAAAACGAACAACAGAAGATACCTTCGATCAGATGCTTGCAACCCTTAAAGATAATTCTCAAGGATCAGAACAGGAAAAAGAATTTATTGAAGATTTATACTTCCTAAAAAAGTTCGGAAACCAATCCGTCCACTCATCTTCAGTGAAAAAAGACGGTATCAATGCTCTTGAATGCCTGCAAAGAGCTTTTGAGGTTGCAATAAATTACTCCGTTTATAATAAAAATGGCGATAAAAATAATTTAAATCTGCATTACGATATTCAACTCCTTGCTACAGGGAAAAAAGATAAAACTCTCGCTCAAAAATACGAACAAGCAAAACAAAAATCTATAAAAAAAGATTCAAAACCTAAAACATCAAAAATTAAAAAAGCAACAAAACAAATCTCTGTAATAAAGTCATGCCCGCAGAAACAAAAGACACCTTATTACTGGATAATTGTCGGGATTTTTGCAATAACTACCCTTACTCTTACCGTATTTTTGCTTATTTAGAAAATATATAATTCGAATTAAAAACTTGCATTATTTAATTATTACGAAATGTAACAATTTATCGAAAATTTTTCTGCAAATATTTTTCAATTACATATTGTAAACAAATGTAACAAACCTTAAAACATGTGAAATCGCTTGATTTCACATGTTTTTATATATTTAAGAAGAAAAAATTGAGAGAGCATTATGTCGATTGAATTCAGAAAACTGAATAGCCGACCGGGCGTGAGCGGTTCCTTTGGAAGCCGCAAAACTTCTGGTGTGTCATCTCAAGCCACTAAAAATTTGGCGAATGCTTCTACTGCAAACAGTACAATAAAATTCTCACTGAAAAATACGAAAAAGTCAGGCTGGGTAGCAGGACAAAATGTATCACGAGGGAAAAACCAGTTTAATTATCAAGGCACACGCAAGGCCTTGAACGGATCATTTGCTCCGGCAAGAACATATTCAGCACCTGCAGTAGCAGAAACAACTACATTTACCGTAAATAATAATACTGCTTACCAGAAAGGTATGATTTTCGGTCAAATATTGAACGGAACATTCTCACTATTGAATGAATTCGGAGTATTTGACAAACTTAAAGGCGGAGATACAGTACAAACAAATTCTCAAAAACTTGATGCTGCAATATTAACAGGAAGCAGTTCAGGAATTGATACCTCTTCAGATATCAGCAGTTACATTTCAAATATGGAAGGTGCAACAGATTCAACAACTCTAAGGTCAGCACTTTCAGAGGCTAACGGACAATTATCAACACTTAATTCTCAAACTTCAGTTTATCAAGATGCACAAGCACAAGCGGAAAGTAAAACTGATGGATATGGAAAGGCTGAAGAGAGTGCACTAAAGAATGTAGCGACGACAAAAGGTGCATTAGGTACTGCAAACGAAACAGTTAAAGCGACTGAAGGAAATAGAAATAATTGTCTGAATGCTGTTTCAAAAGCTGATGCAGAGTATGGTAAAGCTGTTAGTGCTTATACTCAAGCCCATGATGCACATACAACTGCAAAAGCAAACTATCAAACAGCACAAAATACAACCGCTCGGGCACAAACAAGTTTAAATCAGGCGAAAGCAACTTTAGCGAACACTCCTGAATACATCGATGGTGCTAATGGAGTAAAAGTTAAAAACCCTGCATATGAACCAGCAAAAGCAGCTGTTGAAAATGCAGAAGCTCAATTAGAACAAGCTAAAAAAGCAGAAGCTCAAGCTAAAGAAAAAATGGATCAAGCAGCAGATGCCGAAAATAAAGCATTGCAGGCAAAAGAAGATGCTTATAAAAATCTTGGAGATAAAAAAGAAGCTGTTGATGCTGCAGAAAGCAAATTAAAGGAAGCTCAGGAAAAATTAGATACAGCTAAGAAAGCTGCAGGAAAAGCTCAAGATAATTACAATGCAGCACAAGAAACATATCAACAAGCACAAACAATACTAGCATCTAATGAAAGTATTATAGAAAAATGCAAAGCACACGCTAAAAGTGTTGAAAACTTAAGCAAAGCAATTGAAAAACAACAGGAAAGATTATCAAAACTAGAAGAAAAAGAAATTGATAAATATGAAAAATATGATGAAAAAGCCCAAAAAGGTATAGATAAAAATGAAACCAGAAATGAAAAGATAAATTATGAAGACGGTGTAAATACCTTCAGAGAAAGACGTTTAAGCAAAAAAATGGAAAGAACAAATGAAAACGTTGAAGAAAATTTAAATAAACGAAACGCATATTCTACAAGTGTTTCTGAAACTCAATATATCAAAGAACAGTTGGACAATGGACCTATTGACTTTACTTCAGGCGGTCAAAAATATAGACACATAACAACACCTGGCGGCAATGAAGTATACTATAAAGACAATCAGTTGATATCTGAAGAAGAATACAAAATAGCAGCTCAGGGAGTTTCTGCTTAACCAAATATTTACAAACACTTTACATTTAAAAATATCTATATTAGAATATAGGAAGCAAGCAGTATTGCAAACAAAAAAAGAACGGTTACCCCGTTCTTTTTTTCACTAAGTAGGAAAGGTTATGCCGATGAAACAAGATGTAAACAGATTGGAAGTGTTAAATGCTATTACTCCATTAATTGAAAATACAGCTATGCGTTTCAATCTTATTCCTATTGAAATAGATTTTTCAAAAGAAAACCACCGCTGGTTTTTGAGAATATTTTTATATTCGAAAGAACGCAATATTACGCTTGATGATTGTGAAAATATTACAAGAAGTTTAGAAGGGTTTTTAGATGAACTTATCCCTGTCAAATACTATCTTGAAGTATCTTCTCCCGGATTGGAAAGAAAATTCAAATCTGAAAAAGAATTTATAATCTTCAAAGGTAAAAGAATAAGTTTAAAGCTCAAAGAACCGCTAATGGGTGAAACCGAAAAAATTTTTAAGGGTGAAATCCTTGATTATGACTACAATGAAGGACTAACATTTTTCAGATTTGACGATGGATGTGAACTTCAAATTCCAAAAGAAAATATTCAGTCAGCAAAACTGTACATTGATTAAAACTAAATATTATAAGATTCTTCGGTCATTGCATTCCCTTAGAATGACAACATAAGATACCGTCATCCGGAGCAAAGCGAAGGATTCCTAACAAATAAAATGTAAAAACTAAAAAGTAAATTATAAATGAAAGGATAACAAAATGATTAAAATCGGAGCAGGAAATTTAAACGAAGTTTTCGAAGAACTGGAAAGAGAAAAAGGCATTTCCAAAGATGTTGTAATTTCTTCTTTGTGCGATGCTATGGTTGCAGCTTATAAAAAACATTTAAGAATTAAAGAAATAGAAAATGTTGAAGCATTCTTAGATGAACAATCCGGAGAAATCGGTATTTTTAAAGGGAAAACAGTTGTTGATAAAGTTGAAGATCCTGATAACGAGATATCTTTAGCTGAAGCAAAAGAAATTGATGAAGATGTTGAATTAGGCGACGAAGTTAAACTGGAAGTAACACCTGAACAATTCGGAAGAATTGCGGCTCAAGCAGCTAACCAGGTTTTGACCCAGCGTATCAGAGAAGCTGAAAGAAATCTTGTATTAAACGAATTCCTTGACAAGAAAGGTACCTTAATTACAGGTATAATCCAAAAAGTTGATGACAGAAGAAATGTTATCGTTAATATAGGCAAAACAGATGCTATAATGCCAAGAAAAGAACAAATTCCCGGAGAATATTACAAACCGGGCAACAGAATCAGAGTATTTGTTTTGAACGTTAAAGAAACAACAAGGCTTCCTCAGGTTATCGTTTCTCACGCTCATGCAGAAATTGTAAGAGAATTATTTGAACTTGAAGTTCCTGAAATTGAAGACGGTATTGTTGAAATTAAATCAATTTCACGTGAAGCAGGATACAGAACAAAGATTGCAGTATGGTCAAATGACCCTGAAGTTGATTCCGTAGGTGCTTGTATCGGACCAAGAGGAAGCCGAATTCAAACAATTGTCGGAGAATTAAAAAATGAAAAAATTGATATCGTAAGATATTCTGAAGACCCTGTAGAATATATTGTTAATGCATTATCACCGGCAAGAGTTGTATCTGTTGATATTATGGCTGATGATGAATATGCTCATGAAGCACTTGTTGTTGTTCCTGATGATCAATTAAGTCTTGCTATAGGCAGAGAAGGTCAAAACGTCAGACTTGCTCACAAGCTTACAGGCTGGAAAATAGATATTAAATCAGTTTCTCAAATGGAACAAGCTGAAAATCAGAATATCAGCAATTATGAATACGAAGAAGAACCGGAAACCGATGAGTCTTCTGTAGATAATGTCGTTGATTCTGAAGAGTTGCAAGAAGAAATTGAAGAAGAAATGAATCAACAGGCAATTGATGAAAGTGACATTGAAGACGGAAGTGTTTCAGAAGAAGCTGAATCAGAAGAATAAATTTAAATAAATAAGTATTAACGTCAGACCTTTTATTGTTAAAAGGTCTGACGTTTTTATTAAGGAATGTATTAATTCCAAAGCATTAGACTTTAAATCTTTTAAAAGATATCTTATAATATATATGAGAGATATATTTAAAACGGAGGATAAATGGGAAAACGTTGGTATGAACTATCTCCAGATGTCTGTATAGTAATAAGTAAAATTGAAATGTCAAAAGAGGAAGATCGAACCAGATATGCTAAAATTATGCTTAAAGAATTAAGATTAGCCGGTTATGAACCTAACAAACAAATTTATTTAGACAGAATAAGAAGCTATAATATGCGTCGCTGGTATGACAAAAACAGATTTCTATTTATGGCATTTGAATACTTAAAAGATTCAGACAACAAAGTTCAATCACAAGTTGCATACAATGTTTTACAATTTATACGCAGTGAAAATGCGGCATAGCGATACTGGTGTGAGATTTTGGGTCGCTTGTAGAACAAGGGAACAGAAAATTCTGTTCCCTTTGGTGTATTTGAAAAACTAAATTTGATGCCTGCCAAAATTATACTAACCCTTCTTTCAAAGCCTTTACTGCTGCCTGAGTTCTGTCATCTACAAGCAGTTTCTGGATAATATTACAAACATGTGCCTTTGCTGTATGAGAAGATATAGTTAAAGCTTCGGCGATTTCATTATTTGATTTGCCTTCGACAACAAGTTTTAAAACTTCATATTCTCTTTGCGTCAAATTAGAATGCTGTTCTCTGAACATTGCACGTGACATTTGCCGCTGCGGAACAAGTCCGCAGTTTTTGTCCCTTAATATAGGAACAGCCAGAGGATCAATCCACATAGCACCGTCTTTTATAGTTTGAATAATCATCTTTAATATATCAGTATTTATATCTTTCATTACATAAGCACATGCTCCGGATTGAAGAGATTCCAAAACTTCATGTTCACTTAAATGAGAAGTCAAAATTATTACTTTTGCATTTGTATTTAATTCAAGAATTTTTTTTGTAGCTTCAATCCCTGAAATATCAGGCAAACCTATATCCATTAATGTAACATCAGGGTGGGTGGTTTTAAATTTTTCAATCGCATCTTTGCCGTTATTTGCTTCCGAAGTTACCTCTAATCCGTCCTGTTCCTCGAAAAGAGATTTCAAACCGACCCGCATCAATTTGTGATCTTCTACCAGAAGTAATTTTATTGAAGAATTCATCATTTTTGTACTCCTTACAGGTTATTTCTATTATATGGAGTGTATTGCTCGGGATTAACTGTATTGTGTTTAAATTTAAGGGATATTATTTTATATTGATATTTTTGTGTATAAATTTGAGTTTGAATTTTATTTATTTTTATAAAATTTTGGAGTAAAATGTTAATAATACAAATTTATTACAGCAGGATAAAAGTATATATACGGGATATTAAATTATGAAAAACTCCGAATATTCAGCGGTTATTATTGGAAGTGGTATTTCAGGTTTATATGCAGCACTGAAAATTGAACAGCAAATAAAACAACCTGATAGAGTTTTGCTTATTACAAAATCAAAATTAGAAGATAGTAATTCATACTACGCACAAGGCGGCATGGTTGCCGTATTAAAAGAAAACAAAGCCGATTCTGTTGATTCGCATGTCCAAGATACCTTGAAAGCAGGAGCTGGGCTCAGTGAAGAAAAAACAGTTAAATTTATAAGCCAAAATTCAGACAAAGTAGTACGTGATTTGTTAAAATTCGGGGTTCAATTTGACAAATCTGAAAATGGAGAATTTACCCTGACAAGAGAAGCTGCACACAGTGTAAGAAGAATCTTACATTCAGGCGGTGATGCCACAGGAAGGGAAATGGAAATTGCCCTATGTGAAGCAGTTAAAAATAATAAGAATATTAAAATTTACGAAAATACCTCTGTTGTTGAAATATTGACAGATGAAAATTCTCAAAAATGTTATGGGGTTATAACTTTCAACAATAATTCAAAAGAATATGGAATTGTATACGCTCAATCAACAATCCTTGCAACAGGTGGAATAGGTCAATTATATCGTTATACCACAAATCCTATAGGTGCAACAGGCGACGGATTTGCAATAGGATATAATGCCGGAGCTGTTTTACAGGATATGGAATTTGTACAATTTCATCCGACAGCTTTAGCAATTGATAATCCCAAAAGCCATAACAGATTTTTAATTAGTGAAGCGGTCAGGGGAGAAGGCGGAAAACTTTGTACAGAATTTTCAGAAGAATTTATGGCAAAATATGATTCCAGAAAAGAACTGGCTCCTCGTGATATTGTTGCAAGAGCAATTTTTTCAGAAATGTCTAAAAATAATCTTCAGAATGTTTATCTCAATGCAGCTGTTATAGGAAAAGATAAACTGTACAAAAGATTTCCCACAATTGCAGCAGTTTGTATGAAATATGGAATAGATATTGCAAAAGATTTTATTCCTGTTGCTCCGGCTGCTCATTATTTTATGGGAGGGATAAAAACAGATTTAAACTGCGAAACCTCAATTAAAAATCTCTATGCAATCGGAGAAGTTTCTTCAACCGGATTACATGGAGCAAACAGACTTGCAAGTAATTCTTTATTAGAATGCGTAGTCTGTGCTTACAAAGTAGGAACAAATTTAAAACCTGAGGGTTCCGTTTTGGATACAGAAAAAATCGACAAAAATATTGTTTCAAAATATAGTGATGAAATTCAATTCACACAAATTGATACAGATAAATTAAAAACCGAATTAAAAAATTTAATGTGGGAAAATGTCGGAATTTATCGCAGTGAAGAATCATTAAAAAAAGCTCTGGACGAAATCAACAATATTGAAATCAGATTTAACCGTAAGTACAAATGTCAGTCAAAAGAAGAATACGAACTTCGCAATATGCTGACTACAGCAAAATTGATTGTTAAATCAGCTTTGAACAGAAAAGAATCCCGAGGAGCACATTATAGAACAGATTATTTGAACACCAGCCCAAAAGGCGAACACAGTGTAATTATTAAAAATAAAGGAGAAATAAGTTTTGTTAATTAATTTTTATGTAGAGGATCATATTAAATCAGCATTGATGGAAGACATCGGATTTGGAGATGTTACAACAGAAAGTATTGTTGGAGAAGATAAAATATTTGAAGCATCACTGGTATCAAGATGCGAAGGTATAATTTGCGGTCTTGAAGTTTTCAAAACCGTATATAAAATTTTATCCGAAAAAGTTAATGTAGATTTAATATTTAAAGACGGAGACAAAATAAAAAAAGGCGATATTCTTGCCCGCATTAAAGGACCAGGGAAATATATTCTTCTCGGCGAAAGAGTTTCGCTAAACTACATACAAAGAATGAGCGGTATTGCAACAGAAACACACAAATATCAACAGGCAATCGGTAATCTTCCCTGCAAAATTGTAGACACCAGAAAAACAACTCCGAATTTCAGAGCATTTGAAAAATATGCAGTAAAAATCGGAGGAGGAGCATTACACAGATTTAATCTTTCTGATTGTGCAATGATTAAAGATAATCATATCCAGGTTGCAGGTTCTGTTACTAATGCCGTAAAAATGGTTAAAGAAAATCTTTCTCACGCACATAAAATAGAACTTGAATGCGACAATATTGAACAAATTAAAGAAGCTCTGCCTCTTGGAGTAGATATTATCATGCTTGATAATATGGATTTGGAAACAATGAAAGAAGCAGTTAAACTTATAGATCACAGGGCTATAGTCGAAGCAAGCGGGAATGTACGTCTTGAAACAGTCAGAGAAATTGCACAATGCGGAGTCGATATAATCTCATCCAGTGCAATTGTAGCCAAAGCACCAACGCTTGACCTTGCTCTTGATATGTAATATTTAAGACCAAAGGAAATTAATTATCTCGCTTCATAAAAATTCATAATTTAGCAATTTTGTATAAATAAAATCCTTTATACACATGTAATTAAAGGGGATAAGAAAATGGGATTTTTATTTATAACATTACAGGTGCTTGCTATCGGTACACTTTCTAAAAGTTTACTTACGCAAAACTAACGAAGGACGGGTAATAGATAATACCATTTCATTTGGAATATAAAAATCTTTTATTTCATCATTAGCATTAACAAAAAGAAATTCAAGGGTTTCACCGTTTTTTATTTCCAAAGCTTCAAACGGTATTTTTAAATCCAGAACTTCATCATAAGCATATTCAATTGGTTTTGAATTTGCAATAATCCACATATCGCCCGGAATAGCCTTGATAATTCTTATTGATTTTAATTCGCTGTTACAAATTGATATTTGGATTTCGTGATGAAATTTTTCCATAGAAATTGGAAGTATATTCTGTGTTTTATGAATTAATCTTACAGGAGCTAAATCTTGCTTGTGAGTAGATTTTCTCATATAAATATACATCTGATAAACCCTGTTTTTTAAATCGGCTCTTTCTTTAATATATCTGTTTAAATGGAATTTTAGATAAAAATTATCTTCATCATTTCCAAATCTGATTTTGTCAAATAACTTTGATTCTCTTAAAACCGGTCCGTCAGGAATTTCAATATAACCGGCATTATTCCAGATATCATCTTCAGTAACCA
This sequence comes from Candidatus Gastranaerophilales bacterium, assembly GCA_944324395.1. Classification (GTDB taxonomy): domain Bacteria; phylum Cyanobacteriota; class Vampirovibrionia; order Gastranaerophilales; family Gastranaerophilaceae; genus Zag111. The sequence continues at coordinate 13,972 of CALUWC010000008.1, forward strand.
CATTTTTACCGTCAATAACAGGAGAAATTAAAAATCTTGGATATTTAGAAGGTTTTGATGCTGAAATATTTGACAAAGGTTCATCTAAATATTTCGGAGTATCTAAGTCCAAATATCTGTAGATATTTTTTAAATGCGTTCTGAAAAGAAAATCAAATATATTATCCCTGCCGGAATCATTCGGCTCACCGTACCACCAGAACCAGTCACTGCCTTCACATATAAACAACTCACGTCTTGCAAGTTCTATATTCGGATTTAACGGTTCTCTTTTTACAAATGCAGAAAAATCCTGTCTTACTCTTTTTAAATACGTCCATGCCAGATCCTTAACCGGCTCATCAATCCACAACTTAAAATTCCGGTTTATCCACGAACCTGAAGATATTTTATTCAAAAGTTTATTTTCTTTTGCTTTCTCAAGATAATCACTTATCAATACTGCTTCTAAAGTATCATCTTCTGAAATTAAAGTATAAAGAGTTTTTAAAAATGATGCACCGTCCTCTAAATAATTTTCCCAGCAATTCTCACCATCAAGTGCAATAGTCAACAAATGTTCATTATCCGGAGATGATAAAATTTTGCTCTGCAGAACTTTTATTCTGTCATACAAATCATTTGCGGTTGATATAGGATTATGATTTGCATATTCAAAACCTATCAAATTAGGAATTGTTGAATCCCTGAATATCATTTTTATATCAGAATTTTTGGTCTTATACTGATAAGTTTTTAACAAATGATAAGGTTCTTTTAAATATCCTTTAAAATCGTGTTCAAATTCAAAATTTATAGAATTTGCTAAAATTCCTTCATCGGCAATAGACCATTCTACACCTAAAGTACTGAGCATATCAAGAGTTTTACCGCTTACACACTGTTCAGACGGCCATATTCCTCTTGGACGTTTCCCAAAAATTTCTTCTATTTTATCTAATGCCATTTTAGTTTGAATTTTTGCATCTAAATCTGTTTTCAAATTAGATAATTCTTCATCAGGCACCGGATTTTTCTTTATATTTTTATAATCAAGCAAAATCGGTAAAATAGGGTGGTAATAAGGACTCGTAGTAATTTCTATCTTATTTTTTTCAACTAATTTTTTAATAGACGGAATTATCTTCTTTATAATTTCTCTTTGAATTTCAATAATTCTTATTCTATCTTCGAGAGTATAATTTTTTCCCTTTTTTACAAGTTTTTTTAATTCGGCATTTGAAGTTTTAAATGAAGGGTCAATCCAAGCAAGATTAAATAATGCCATTAAGTCCGCATATTCTTGATTTGTTAAAACCGAAATATCACCTGTGCCTTCAGCCTGCACAATTTGATATAATCTGTGATATTCGTCATTAGGCAATATCATTGTTTGATAGTTAGAATCAAAAAAGTTATTTAAAATAAATATCTTATCTTCTTTTGTAAGTTTATCTTCAGGAGTAATAGTAAGTCTTGAATGAATATCATGAGCATCTTTCTGTGCATAATCTACAATTGAGTCAAGCAAAACCGGAGTATAATTAAAATTCAATTTTAATTTATCAAATTTTTTAGCCCACAAAGCCATATCAAGATAATCTTTCACTGCGTGAAGCCTTACCCAAGGCATCAAAAAATCTCCATTTACTGATAAAGAATAAACCGGCTGATGCATATGCCAGTAAAAAGCTATGGATAATTTTTTGGTCTGACTCATCATAAACCGAAACCCCTTGCTTAATATTATTGTATCATTGAAATATTTATAAACAAGTAGGGGATAAATGTTACGACCAATAGTATTGCTATATTACAAGTTTCAGTTCTTGAGGCAAAATATTTTGGATTTATAGTGATATTCTTTGCTAGATTATATTCCTATTATTAAATAATCAATCGTTTGTGTAACAGTTAGTAACATAAATTATTGTATTTTTACTTCAATTATCATGTTTTTGCTATACTATTAGTAAACATTTGGTTGGTTTACCCTATCAGGTAATTGAACCTTTTAATCAGTTCGAAAGGATAAAGAATTTATGAAAAAATTTATGATTTTTTGTGCATTACTATTATCTGGTATGCAAGGTGCTTATGCGTTCAATATTGATGCTTTTATGGATAAACATATTGCCCCTGCGTCCAATTTTGTTGCTGATATTATTTTTTATCCTATCTCGATTTTTGGAGCAGAAGTTCCTATAATTATATTTTGGATTTTAATTGCAGGATTGTTCTTTACAATATATTTAAAAGGTATCCCTATCTGGGGTTTTGCACATTCAATTCAAAGTATTGTAAAACCTAACAAAGAACAGGGTGCCAATGATGACGGCAGCGGAGAAGTTTCATCTTTTCAAGCTTTGATGACAGCTCTTTCAGGTACTATCGGTATGGGTAGTATTGCAGGTGTTGCACTTGCAATTTCGATGGGCGGTCCGGGGGCTGCATTTTGGGTTATCATAGGTTCTATTTTAGGAATGTCTTTAAAATTTGTTGAGGCAGCTCTGGCAGTTAAGTACAGAAGATTTAACTTAGACGGTTCAATATCCGGTGGTCCTATGCACTATATGGCTCATGGTTTAACCCGTAAAAAACTAAGATGGCTCGGGCAGCCTTTAGCTGTTATTTTTGCAGTTCTTTGTATCTGCGGAGGTATAACAGGCGGTAATATGATTCAAATCAATCAGGCTGCACATCAGTTTGTTAATGTTACAGGCGGAGAACACAGTATATTGGCTCATTTCCACTGGGTTATAGGTTTACTAATGGCAATCGTTGTCGGTATGATTATTATAGGCGGTATCAAAGGCATTGTTAAAGTTACCGAAAAAATTGTTCCGTTGAAAATTTTTGTATACTTATTTTCAGCTTTAGCTGTTATCTTATTTAATATAAAAGCTTTACCGCATGCTTGCTTCGTAATCGTTAAAGAAGCCTTCTGCCCTGAATCAATATACGGCGGGGTATTTGTTGCAATGATTATGGGCCTGCGTCGTTCTGTTCAAACAAATGAAGCAGGTACAGGTTCTGCACCTATCGCTTATGCGACAGTTAAAACTCACGAACCTATTTCTCAAGGTTTTGTTTCTTTAATGGAACCTTTTATGACAGGCTTTATGTGTACTCTTACTGCTGTAACTATTGTTATTACAGGAGTTTATAAAGATTATGCAGGATCTACATCAGGTGTTGAAATGACATCCAGTGCAATTCAATCAGTTATTCCATTTTTCCCGAAATTACTGGCTGCTATTGTCCTTTTATATGCATTATCTACATTGTTAGCCTGGGCATATTACGGTCAGAAATCATGGAATTATCTTGTAGGAGAAGGTAAAAAAAGAACTCTTACATTCCAATTCATTTACTGTGCTTTTATTGTCATAGGTTCAGTGATGAACGTAACTTCAGTTATTAATATTACGGATGCTATGATGATTGCTATGTCAGTTCCGAATATCATTGCTATGTATATTCTGGCTCCTGAAGTTAAAAAAGATTTGAAAGCTTATTGCCAAAAATATAAAGTAGGTAAATTGGTTAATAAAAAATGGATTGAAGAAGCTGAATTGGCAAAAGTTCCAGCTGTTGTTGCAGAAACTATTGTTGAAGAAAAAGAAATAGGAGATTCTAAATGTCAGATCAAATAATTGTTACCGTTTCAGGAGTTGATAAAGTAGGAATTGTAGCTGGAGTTACAGCTGTTCTTGCTCAATATGAGGTCAATATTGAAGATATTAAACAAACTTTAATGCAGGGACATTTTGTCATGTTTATGCTTTGTAATATAGAAAAATCAAAATTTTCATTCAAAGAAATTAAAGAAGCTCTCACTTCAAAAGGTCTGGAAATGGGAATGGAAATTTGGGTGCAGAAAAAAGAAATCTTTGATAATATGCACAAAATTTAACTCAAAATTTAATAATTTTTTAAGCGGCGGTTTTAATAAGAAACCGTCGCTTTTTGTATAGGTATTCAATTCTAAAATTAGACCGCAAAAAATATTTTGTTTGTATTTAATATTTTATATCAATTTAACACCGGAGGTTTAAAATATGCAGCCAATTACATTATACAGTTTATCAGCATCAAACAATACACTCAACAAAAAAGTTTCATTCACAGGCGGTCCAAATCTACAATCAATAGACCACGAACTTTCATTAAGAGCAAGTAAACTTGTAAAAAGAGCAGGACGACTTATTGATGAAACCTGGCCAAAAGTTAAGAAAAAAGCTCCTATGACTATCCCTGAATTTAAAGCCCAAAAAGGAGAAAAATCAATTATATTGAAGCCTGTATATAATTTAATTAGAGAAGCAATACATTTAGAAGTTAAAGACGGAAAATATATTGAAACAGTTACCATAGATAGAGCCAATCCAAATATTTTCAAATATGAAAAAGCTATTAAAACAGACCATGGCAGTGCAACAGTAAAGACTTACAACTCCAAAAACGGACACCATTCAGAAATGTTATCCAAAGTTAATGAAATGGTTGAAACATATCTTCCTAGCTTTGTCCCAGATGTTCCTGCAAGAAAACATCAACATATATTATAAAAATAAAACAGTGTCAGCTCCGCTTATATCGGTTCTCATCCTGGTACCATTTTTCGCAAAAAAATCCATATTCCCTAAAGTGGTGAGCAGTACCGGACTGTCTTGTTTCGTTCGCTTTATACGTGTCTCCGGACTTTCTTTTCCACAAATTCTTTGTTTAAAAGAAAGCTCCTTCGCACTCTGCTCACTCACGCTCGAACCCGACAAAGCTCCGCTTATATCGGTTCTCATCCTGGTACCATTTTTCGCAAAAAATCCCTATTCCCTAAAGTGGTGGGCGGTACCGGACTCGAACCGATGACCCCCACAATGTCAATGTGATACGCTACCATCTGCGCCAACCGCCCATAAATTCTTTTATTGTCAATTTTATTATCGGGAAACTCGCATTTCCCTCGGATACGCTACCCCTCTCACAAAACAATACTCAATTGTTTTGTTTGGCAGAGTGTCAACCATCCATATATTTATTTTATAGGAAATTGTTTCTTATGTAAAGTTAAATTTTATATAAAGTGCAATTTTTTCTTGCAAAATGTTTTTATATAATAGTAAGCTAAAATCGATTTTTATTACGGGGAAAGTGGAATAACAGAAAGGAATTATTTTATGGGGTTAACTTTTGGTCGTTATGTACGTTCGTTTGTAAATAATGTTCCGTTTGAACGTATTTTTAATTTGGGCGGAGAAAAGGTTATTGCTAAAACCGGTGTGACTTCAAAAGGCATGAAATATACAAAGTTGTACAATACAGATGGGGAATTAATCAGCTGGAAAAATTCGTTAAACGGTAAAATTAAAAAAGGCAGATATGAAAAAGTCGGAATGTATGATTACAACAAAGGGGTAGAAACTCAATTAGCCGGCAATAAAAAATTAACAACAATAAGATTTGACGGAACAGAAAAGGCTCCGGATAAAAGCCGCCGGTTATTTGATGATGATCCGTTTGATCCGTTAAATAAACAAAATCCGCTGAGTCCAAATTATGATCCGCTTTATAATGATGACTCATACGGAATATTGAACAATGATCCGTTCAGTAACCCCTGGGATAAAAACCCATGGGATTTATAAATAAAAAAGACTTTGGAAATACTCCAAAGTCTTTTTTAAAATTTAGTACAAATTTTATACTAATTCTTTTACTTCAGCAGCAAAGTTCTTAGGATCTAATTTAATTCCAGGTCCCATTGTTGTTGATAAGTAAACTGATTTAACAAATGTACCCTTTGCAGAAGCCGGTTTTGCTTTCAAAACAGCATCCGCTAAAGTAGCATAGTTTTTAATCAAATCTTCTTCTGAGAATTGAATTTTTCCGATAGGGCAGTGAATCATACCTTGTTTGTCTGCTCTATATTCAACTTTACCGGCTTTAGCATCTTTAACAGCTTTTGCAATATCCATTGTTACTGTTCCTGTTTTCGGGTTTGGCATCAAACCTTTAGGTCCTAATACTCTACCTAATTTACCCAACATTCCCATACAATCAGGTGTTGCAATCAATGTATCAAAATCAAACCAACCGCCTGAAATCTTATCAATAATTTCTTCAGCACCCGCATAATCTGCACCGGCTTCAGTTGCTTCAGTAGCTTTTGCTCCTTTTGCAATAACACAAACTTTTACTTCTTTGCCTAAGCCTGCAGGTAATACAACTGTTGATCTGATTTGTTGATCTGCTTGACGAACATCAATACCTAAACGCATGTGACATTCAACTGTTTCATTAAATTTTGAAACTTCTTTTGATATTTCCTGTAATTTTTTAATAGCATCTACTGCTGTTGACGGTTGAACAAAACCTTCCAGCATTTCTTGCATTTTTCTTTGTTTTTTAGTTAATTTTGACATTTTTTAATTTTCCTTTCGTGGTAATAGCGGATTATTAATCCTTCCATCTAATTAATCTTTTACTGTAACACCCATTGCTCTGCAAGAACCTGCAATCATTTTTACTGCAGCTTCCATTGTAGTAGCATTTAAATCGTCCATTTTAATTTTAGCGATTTCTTCTAATTGTGCTCTTGTGATTTCTGCAACTTTATCTTTGTTAGGAGCTGATGATCCTTTTGAGATATTTAATGCTTTTTTAATCAATACAGGAGCTGGAGGTGATTTGATGATAAATGTAAAACTTTTATCTTCATAAACATCAATAACAACCGGAATAATATATCCTGCTTTGTCTTGTGTTTTTGCATTGAACTGCTTACAAAAATCCATGATATTTACACCATGCTGACCTAATGCCGGACCAACCGGTGGTGATGGATTAGCTTTGCCTGCTTCAATTTGAAGCTTGATTTTTCCTACTACTTTTTTTGCCATTTTTTTCTCCTTTTGTGGTTCAAGCGGTTTATCCGTACAAGATAAATCCTTCCACATTGTTTGTACTTACTTATTATAATTTATTAATTTGTTTGTATTCCAATTCTACCGGAGTTTCACGTCCGAAGATAGATACGTTTGCTCTTAATTTAGACTTATCAGGATAAACCTCAATAATATCCGCATCAAAGTCTGCAAACGGTCCTGATATAATTCTAACTTTATCACCGACTTTGACATCAAGTTCAACTTTTTCAACCTGTGAAGATGATCTGTGAAGAATCTTCTTAATTTCACTTTCTCTTGCCGGTATCGGTTTTTTGGCTGAACCCACAAATTTTGTAACACCGGAAGTGTGTCTTACAACATACCAGCTGTCTTCATCCATTATCATCTCTACAAGCACATAACCCGGAAAGATTTTTTCTTCTTTTTCCTGTTTCTTACCGGCTTTCATTTGGGTTACTGTTTTTTGAGGAACTTCGATTCTAAAGATTTTGTCACCCATATTCATATATTCAATACGTTTTTCAAGATTTACTTTAACCTTGTTTTCGTATCCTGAATATGTGTGTACTATATACCATCTTTTTTGGTTTTTCTTAGCTTCCTTAGCTTCTTTTTCTGCTGATTCTTTAGCTTCTGCTTCAGCTTGTTCTGCTAAGACATCTTCATTAAGTTGTTCTTCCATTGTTTTTTCTTTTTTAGTCATAAGCCACCTTTATAAATTCTGCTTAAAATCTTACTTAATCAGGCTAAGCAACCCTTTGAACAAAAGATCCATCAAATATATTGCCACAGTAAATACAAATACAATTACAATAACAGAAATTGTTTCGGTAACAACCTGTCTTCTTTCAGGCCAGCTGACTTTCGTCCATTCTGTTCTTACACCTTTGAAATATGTTTTAATTGCTTCTACTGCTTGATTCATTTTGTAATCCTTTATTATTTTTAGTTAAATCCGCGCCCTGAAGGACTCGAACCCTCGACATCCGGTTTTGGAGACCGACGTTCTACCAACTGAACTAAGGACGCAAGCGGGGATTATCCCCTATTGCATACCGGCAGCAGTGCCGCCTCAGCTCAATTGCTATTTTGTTTCTTTGTGAGCTGTATGTTTTTGACATTTAGGACAATATTTGTTTAATTCCAATCTTTCCTTAATGTTCTTTTTGTTTTTTGTTGTTGTGTAGTTTCTTTCTTTGCATTCTTCACAAGCTAAAACTACCATTCTGTCATTTTTTCCTTTGATACCCATTGTTTTTATTTCCTTTATTATTTTATTAACTTGTCTCCTATTTAAAATAGAATGTGAACATTACACATTCTATCTTTTTCGGCTTATAGCTCTATTTTATACCAAACAAAATAAATTGCAAACCAATTGTTAACAAATACTACATTTTTGACATATAAAAAGCACCTGATATCAGGTGCTTTTAAAATATTTATAAACATTGTATTTAACGACGCGAATTGACAGCTTGTGATTGATATTTACCTATTGCATCATTTCTAAGCTGTTCCATATATATCTGACCATTTTTAACAACTTGCTGCAATTGAGTCAAATTGCCTTCCAAACTTGTCAAAACTTGTTCTGCATATAATTCAGCACCTTCTCTGATTTTCATAGCTTCATCTGTAGCCTGAAGCCTAATATTTTCTGCATCTTGAAGTGCGATATGCTTAATTTTTTCACAATCTTCTACAACTTCATTTTTAATTCTTATACCTTCACGCTCAATTGCTTTAATCTGATCAGATTCAGACAATTTCCTGTCAGCTTCTGCCTGGGCATCTTGTATAATTTTATTAGCTTTTTGCTGGGCTTCATTTTGAAGTTCTTCTTTACGTTTCAAAAAGAGTCTTGCTTCCTGAACCTCAACAGGCAAAGCCGCATATATTCTATCAATCAGTGCTTCTATTTCCCGTTTATTTACTACAGTGTATTTAAGTACGGAATAACCCTCATCAAGGCTTATTTCTAACATCTTTAGTAAATCATACACTCCGTTTTGTGGCATATTTAATATCCCTTATCCCTTTCACATTTTATATTATATATATTACATAAGCACTTTTTAATTGTCAAATAATATCTTTCCATGTAATTACATAATTTAACATGTCTTATCATTGCTCAGGGTTTGAACTTCCACAATTTCATCAGGGATATTGGCGGAAATCTTGTCAAGAAGGTTCTCAATCTCACGAATATTGATTATTACATAAGAAGCAACACTCAACGCTTCCGCAACCATAATTTCAAGCATTTTCAAATATTCATATAACTTATTGCGTCCTGAATCAACAGTTTTGTCTTGCTTAGGAAGATTTTTAGTATTTTTTAAATATTCTCTTGCTACTTGCAAATCCACAGGCAGAGTTTCATATATTTCATCAATAAGTTTTTCAACCCCCCGCTTGTTAACAGCAACATAACCTCTAAAAATAGGCAGGGAATAACTTTGATTTATTTTGCTTTCAAGTTCTTTGATAATTTTAGTTGACCTGAAATACATATCTAAAAACTTCTCCTTTTCAAATATTCATCAACCGCTTCAGGCACAAATTTCGAAATATCACCGCCGTTAGTGAGAATTTCTTTTATTGTACTAGATGAAATAAAGTTATATTTGGGTTTTGTGATTAAAAAAACTGTTTTAATATCTTCACACAATGCACTGTTAGTTTGCGACAACTGCATTTCATATTCAAAATCAGAAACCGCACGAAGTCCCCTGATTAAAACCTCTGCTCCATGTTTTTTAGCATATTCAATAGTCAAACCTTCAAAGGAATCTACTTCAACGTTATCAAGATGCGGAATACTCTTTCTTATAAGCATAACTCTTTCTTCAACCGACAAAAAGCCTTTTTTTTCGCCATTGTGAGCAACTGCTATAATAACCTTGTCAAAAATACCAGCCGCACTTTTCAAAATATCCAAATGTCCTTTTGTTACCGGATCAAAACTGCCCGGATATATTGCAATTTTCATTTTTCCCTCATTTCTTGCTTGATTATAAATTAAGAAGCTTTTTTTTTCAACTTCAGAGCTAAACCATGCCTGGCAAGGAATTCAGCATGTGAACAATTGTAAATTTACAACAAGAACTTAGCAATTTTTGATATAAAAAATACTTTATTAGTATATATAAATGATATATAAATGCTTTTTATATATACATTACTACCTTCTACTTTCTACCTACTAATCTTTTACACGAGGAATTGTAAAGATTCCAAGGAGCTTCTTTTTACAAAGAAGCTTTTTTTTGGACATTTCGCAAAAACACAAACAAAGTAAAAATCGAACACTAATCAATAGAAAATTGAGTTTTCGTTGTTGGGGTGAGAGGGTAGTGGTGAGAGTCGAATATAGAAAAACAAAGGCAGGGGAATTAGTAGATGTAAAACTGTCGTGATAACAGCCGTTACCCCTGCCTGATAAGTCCCCGTACCAGCAAGGTGTAAGGGGAAGGGTAAATGTTGTTACGAGATTTTTGTTTCAGCAACTGTAATTATTTTTTCGAATAATTAACGGTATATGTTGTTGTTTTTCCAACAATAGTACCGCCCTCACATCGTCCGGTTCCGCCATCAACTGTCAGAGTACATACAACGTTTTCAGCTTCATATTTACTTTTGCAGCCATGTCTTTGCTTTTTTTCACGCTCATAAGTATATTCAAGATAATTTGTACCTGATTCTTTTTTATGCGTAGTTGTAATACAAGTACGACCTTGCCAATAACTGCCACTACCATTACAAGAAACTACGCAATAAGAGCTACTAGCCGCTGTTCGCACTCTATCATACTCAACTGATATTTTTACAGGAGCTCCATCACTGGCCTTAACTTCATAAATCATATATTTTTCTTCCCAGCAGTTTCCTCCATCTTCACATGAAGGACGGCTGTCATTATCATCAGAATCTTTATCCCAGAGAACTTGAATAGTCGCAGTTTTAGTACATGCCGGATTATTTTTTCTGATTTCTTCATACGTACAACAATCATCATTTGCATTAGAAATAGTTTTTGTCAAACAGCAGCCTAAGCCCTTAGGATTTGTTTCGCATGGATCCGGCTCTGGTGGTGGCGTTGGTTCTTCAATTTCAGGTTCTTCCCCTTCCAGATTTTCCCAATCAAGTCTTATTACTCCCTCAGTATCCTTATTTTGTCCTATTCTTGTTTTCATACCTATAGTAAACACCCGAAGATCTCTGTCAAAAACGTTAGGGCCTTTTTTGCCGTTTAAATCTATTACACCGTAAATATTATCAGCTCCAATCTGAGGAGTTAAACAAAGACTCATGCCGTTTTTTAAAATTGCACAGGCACCTTTATAATCAGGTTTGTACTCGTCACGTTTCTTCCCTTTCTCATATATATAATATTCATCAGCAAAACAATTTTTTGGCTCATCGCATATTGATGTTGTCCGTAAATACTTTTTCATATACAATCCGACACTATCATCATAATTATCCGGCTTTGTTTCTACATACATCATTGTAGAAAAGAAATCAGCTTTATTTTCAGAAACAGCAAGACCATCTATAGAATTCTGTATGGTCTGTATTTCTCTTTCAAAAGCAGAATCAAATGTTCGCTTTTGGTAACTACTAAACGCCTTTGGCAAAACCAGCCCTGCAATTATTCCAACGATTGCAACCGCTATCAAAACTTCCGTTAATGTGAACGCTGAAGCTTTTGTTTTCCGTTCCATCATACTTTTCATAAACACCTCATCTTTGATTTAAAGTTGTAAAATTTACAAATATATCATTCTAAGTTTTATATTATCATTTTTAATTATAATTATCAATATTTAATCATTTTTACTTGGTTCTAAAAATTCTGGAATATGTTTTAATAGAAAATGGACTTTATAGAATGAATATAAAAAAATATTTAGGAAAAAGAATTAAAGAGCTTAGAAAGAATAAACATTACTCCCAGGAACAGTTAGCAGAGAAGCTTGAAATAAGCCAAAATGCTCTGAGTTATATTGAAACAGGAGAAAATTTCTTTTCTGCAGAAACGTTAGAACGTCTTATCAAAACTCTTGATATTGAGCCGCAGGAACTTTTTACATTCAGCCACCTGCAGCCCAAAGAAAATCTTATAGACGAAATTATAATTATGCTCAAAAATAACCCTGACAAAATTCAAGAAGTATATAAAATCACCAAAGCACTAACTTTATAAAAATAAGCATTTTAAACTATATAAGATTATTAATTTTTGTAGTATAATTTCTCCAGAAAAGGAGAGTTTAAATGGACCAGGAAACATATATGAAAATAATGGGCTATGTTCCCACTGTTATTGAAGCATCTTCAAGGGGCGAAAGATCTTTTGATATATTTTCAAGACTTTTAAGAGAAAGAATTATATTTCTCGGAACAGAAATTGATGATGATGTTGCAAATTCAATTGTAGCACAGCTTTTACTATTAGATAGCGAAAATTCAGAAAAAGATATCATGCTATATATTAATAGTCCAGGCGGAGTTATCACTTCAGGAATGGCAATATACGATACGATGCAGCTTATCAAAGCTGATGTTTCTACTATATGTCTTGGAGAAGCAGCTTCAATGGGTGCTTTCCTGCTTTCTGCCGGAACAAAAGGTAAAAGAATGGCTCTGCCAAGTGCAAGAATAATGATTCACCAGCCTTTAGGCGGTGCCAAAGGTCAAGCTACCGATATTGAATTGGAAGCAAAAGAAATTCTCAGAATGAAAGATATGTTAATCGGTATTATGGCAGAAAATTCCGGGCAGCCTTTTGACAAAGTTAAAGAAGATTGCGAAAGAGATCATTACCTGTCTGCATTTGAAGCTAAAGAATACGGACTTATAGACAAGGTTATAGAACGCAGTCATTAATAAATATTAAGAAATATTAACAAACAGTCCAAAAACATGCAATATCTTGATGTTGCATGTTTTTATATATATGTAGGTAAAAAAAGGTTAGTTATAAAGGTTAAAAAGGTAGGGTTAGAATTATGGGCATTCTGATTTTTACAGCTCGGGTGCACGATCTCATTTACCAGAAAAGTAATGTAGAATATCGTCTTGCCAAGCTGACAAAAAGATTAAGAGACGTACAACAGTACGCAGCCACAATTGCTAACGGAGGAATTTCGATAGGTGACTTGCTCAATTCTCCGGGATCAATGATGGGCAGAACATTAGGTTACTTAGGCTTTGCACACAACAGTGCCATAGCATATATGAACCAAAATGCACCAATGATGCAACAGCTATGGATGCAGCAAATGGGACCAAATCAAAATCCACAGCAGCAGCAAATGATGAATATGTACATTTTGAGACAATTGTATATGCAAGGCAGAGAACGTGCAATGCAAATTGAAACAAGAAATTTAAAACTCGAAGAAGACAGGCTGCAGCAAGAAAAAGATAAGCTGGAAGCTTTAGGAAAGTCAATCGAAGAAGAATTGAAATCAGCTAAAGAAGCTAGAGATCAAGGCATTAAAGATATGGCTCCAAAATATACATTCGCATAAGATAGATTAGAGTAAATTAACTTAACCCTATTTTATATAATAACTAACCCTAAAAATGAGTATAAGACCCATCGTTGATGGGTCTTATACTTTTTATACATATATAATTTCTTTTACGGGAACATCAAATTCATCAACCGGCAGTTTGTCAACCACTAAAACTTCAGGCATAAGACATACTGTGTTTTTATTTTTACAATATTTTGATAAAAATCTGTCATAAAATCCGCCGCCGTAACCAAGCCTGTATCCTGCTTTATCAACAAGCAAAGCCGGAACAATTATTAAATCCAAAATTTGAGGATTTACAGGTACGCTGCATGGCTCAAGTACTCCAAACTTTGATTTTTCAAGCTTATCACCGAATTTGTATGGACAAACTATCAGTTCATCACTATTAACTTTCGGCAGATAAAATGTTTTCGAATCCTTAAGCAGCGACAATAAATTAACTTCATATTTCATTGGATAAAATAGCATAATATTTTCAGAATCTTTATAAATCGAACGCTCTCTCAATTTTTCTGTCAAACAAACAGAAATTTTATCCATATTAAGACTTCTTCTTACTATTTTTGCTTTAGCCCGTAAATCTATTTTCTTATCCATAGTTTTAATATATAATAAAGAGGTAATTACTACCAGAGGTCAAAAATGCCAAACTGCGAAAACAATTTAATAAATCCTGACTGGGCACAACATGGCTACATTCAGGTATATACAGGCAACGGAAAAGGTAAAACAACGGCATCACTTGGGCTTGCCATGAGAGCTTTAGGCAGATGCTGGAAAGTTCTTATCATAATGTTCACAAAAGGCGGAAATGACTATGGCGAACTTAATTCATTCAGAGAACTTTCTCCGGCAATTTCTGATAATCTTACAATTGTTCAGGCGGGACTGGATAGAATTATATATAAAAAGAATCAATCTGAAGAAGATATAAAAGAAATAACAAAAGGCTGGGAGCTTGCAAAAAAAGTTATAAAAAACCACGAATGCCAGCTTTTAATTCTTGATGAACTGAATATCGTAATTGATATGGGGATAATTGATGTTGATGAAGTAGTTGAGGTTTTGAAAAACAAGCCAGATGAGATGGAAATAGTTTTAACAGGCAGAAATGCTCACCCTAAAATTATTGAAATTGCCCATCTGGTATCAAAAATAGAACCTGTGAAACACTACTGGGATACAGGAATTGCTGCCAGAAAAGGAATTGAATATTAAAGTAATATTCAACTGGAGAAAACAATGGAAACAGAAGAACTGGAAGAATATTTAAAAAATTTAAACCAAAATCTTGAAGAAATTAAAATAAAACTCAGTATGCCGAACAGCATTGCACAAATACGCAATGCAAGATTCTGGCTCCCAAATTATCCTCGTGACATTATCCAAAAAATCATGGTAAAAACTTCTGATTACTGGGATACTTATGCATTGAATTATATAGACATATTTATAAAAGAACATGCAACTATTCTTGATATAGGTGCAAATATCGGGAGTCATTCAATATACTGGGCAATTGAAAGGAATGCTGATAAAATTTATTCATTTGAACCACTTCCTGCAACATTTGAAATTCTTAAAAAAAATATTGAATTAAATAAACTTGAAGATAAAATAATTCCGTACAATTTCGGACTGTCCGATAAAAAATCAAAAGCAATGCTGCAAACATACACCCCTGATAATATCGGTGCCGCATCATTTACTAAAAATAAAAACGGGCTATTTGAATTAAGAACTTTAGATTCATTGAAAATCAAAGACAAAATAGATCTTATCAAAATAGATGTTGAAGGTGCGGAAGTAGAAGTTTTAAAAGGTGCTAAAAAAACTATAATTAAAAATACTCCAACTATTGTTATAGAAAGTTTCAACAGAAAAAATGAAATTGATGAATTTCTAAACCCGCTGGGATACCTCAAAACCCTATCTATCAGAGAAGGTGAAGATTATGTATATCAGTTTATAAATGAAAAAGCCATAATTTAACATTATGGCAAGGATAACGAAATAAACACGAGAAATTCTATAAGACTTAACAAATATAACAGGATAATAATGTTTCGCCTGTCATCTTCATCTTTTTCAAGGCTCTTAATTCTGTCTGTCTGATACATTCTTTGGTAACTCCATAAATATTTCCGATTTCTTCTAATGTATATTTCTCGCTGTCATCCAACCCGTATCTCATCTTTACAACTTCTTGTTCACGCTCTTTCAGTGTAGAAATAACGTTATTGATATCATGCTTCAAAGCTTCATATTCAATATTTTCAGAAACAAGCGTGGTATCGTCAGCAAGTATATCCGCAACATTTAATTCCTTACCATCATTTTTTTCCAGCCCATTTTCGATTGAGATTGTTTTTGAATATGCTCCCAAAAATTTTTCAATTTTATCAGGTGCAATTTTCATTTTTTTTGCAACATCTTCAGTTTTAACAGAAGTATTTGCTTCCTGCTCCATCTGGGATTTTACTTTTGAAAATTTTGATAAAGTTTCCTGTATATAAACAGGAATTTTCATACAATAAGACTGCTCTGATATAGCTTTGAACATAGACTGTTTAACCCACCAGCCGGCATAAGTTGAAAATCTGTAACCTAATCTGTAATTATATTTTTCAACTGCAATCATCAGCCCCATATTGCCTTCCTGAATTAAATCAATCATAGGAAGTGATGACATATGAATAGCCTTTCTTGCAATGGTTACAACTAATTTTAAATTTGCCTGAATTAAACTTTTCTTAGCTTCAATATCACCTTGCTCAATTTTTTGTGCTAAAAGTTTTTCCTGTTCAAATGATAATTGAGGATAATCAGCAATTTCTCTAAGATAAGCCTTCAGTACAGAATCCTTTGACGCTTCTAATACTTCATTTTTTGCCGGATTTGAATTTTGGGGTTCTACTTTCATTTTGATAAGCAACTCTTCATTCATATATTTAAACTCCTTCTTGCATGGGAAATTTAGGCGGTGCCTCAAAACCACCTTAGTCAGGTAAATGTAACACGAGGTTATATATTTTGTATATACCCAAATATATACTAACAGTTACATCATGTTAAGAAATGTGAATGTAAACTTTTATAAAGCTGTGCTATTCTGCTCTATTTATGATATTTTCATATTATAATAGTTGAGGAGGAGAAAAGGAGATTTATAAAAATGGGACTAAATTTGAAAGAAAAATTACAAAATGTTAATAAGAAAAACATAGCGATTGTTGTTTCTATATTATTCATTCTTGTAATGTGTGTTATTGCAGGATTTGAATATTATCAATACAACAATATGAAAACAAAAGCCGCAGAGGCTCAAGAAGATATGCTTAGAAATATTTCAACATTGAATGAGCAGGGCGAACCTAAAAAACCATCTGAATACAATATTGGTATTGATTATAACAAAGCAATGAAAGGCAAAAAACCGGTAATGGTTCTGTTCTACGCAGACTGGTGTCATTATTGCGTACGTTTCATGCCTATATTCCAGGAACTTTCTGAAAAATATAAAGACACATTAGAATTTTCAAAAGTTAACGTTGAAGATAAAAAATACGAAAAAGTTGTTAACGAAGTCGGCATTACAGGATTTCCTACAGTATTCCTGATGGATCCGAAGTATGACAACAAAGTTCTTTTATCAAATGCTTTTCTCGGAAAAACTGAACTGGTAAGTAAAGAAATCGACAGATTTTTAAGAATTCGCAAAATGCTTGATTCAAAAAAATAATTAAAAAATCTTTACAAGCCACTTTAAAATAAAATATATGTTAGATATAATAACAGTGTTTCCGAACATCGGGAACACTGTTATATATTTAAAAGAGATTCTTAAATATTTTAGAATAGGGAATTATCTGCATTTATGGAATATTTTTCGAAATTTATCTTAATATTTTGTAACAATCCTAAAAGTTTTAGCAATTTTTATAATGTTTGGAATTCTATATATATAGAAGGTCATAGTAGGTGTAAAAATGAGTATCGAAAAGATTAAAAGCAGTGTGGACGGGCCTTTTAGCCCTAAGAGCTTAAACTTCGGACATGCCGTACAGAACAGAGCATATCTAAGCATTCCGAAAGATAGTACAAGTTTTACAGGCGGGGGAGCTGCCGCAACAAAAAGTTTAAAAGAATTTATTCTTGAAATAATGCCCAATAAAATTAAAAACATGGTTAAAATTCATGAGGGCATGGGAGAAATACAAAACCAATTAATTAACGCAATCGGGACAGGTTTAGTTGCACCTTTATTTATTAAATATAACCCGATATCTGATACAGATAAAGATACAAGAACATATACAGCATGGCGTCAGCCAATATCAGCAGTACTTGCTGTTGCAACTCAATGTGCTATAGTTATTCCGTTCAATGCAGCTATTAAGAAAATGGCTGATATCGGATATGTACATTTACCGCTTCAATACAATTCTTCTTTATTCCCGTCAGATACCTTTATTAAAAATCAAATTAAAAAAGATAATCCTGATAAAAAATTCAGCAAAGAAGAGATGAAAAAAGAACTTGAAATATACAAAAAAAGATATAGCAAAGATCTTGAAGATATGATTAAAAAAGACAAAATCATATTAACAACAACAGATATAAACTCTGCTTCCAAAGTTGAATTGCCGCCGGAAGATTTCAAGAAACTTTTCCTTGAAACCATAAATAAAATTATGGAAGAAGAAAAAGGCGAAAAAATAAATGCAATTGAAAAGAAACTGCCTCAAAAAGTAGAAAGAGGTATTTTCTACAACAGCCACCCGCAGGAAGCTGAAGCTATCTTACAAAAAATGGCAAATAAAGTTTCTCAACTTTATACACAATCTGACTTTGCCAACAGCTCTGATAAAATTGCAGCTGCAAGTAAAGCGTTCGACAAAGAATGCAAAAACACCATTGCAGAACTTAGAAAAGAAATCAAAAAAGATCCGTCAAAGAAATATGTTAATAATGAACTTATAAAACTGGTACACGAAATCCAACGTAAAAATATCGGATCTGATTCTAATACAATGAATACGATTTCTCAACATATAACCAAAATGACAAATGACTTAAACAGAATGCGTGCTAAAAAGTCAACAAAAGAAATTATGGAATATGTAAACGAAGTCATTTACAAACGTACAGATGCCATAGACAGTCTGCTTGAATTATTCAATCAAATCAAAACCAAACTTGAAACTACAGGAATAAGTGTAAAAGAAGCTCAAGAAATGATTGATACCAAAATATCAACCTCAAGAAAAGAGATCTGGACAAGACTCAGTGCACAAGGCTTGAGCAAAGAAGAAATAATCCAATCAGTAGACTTTGCAGAAGGTGTAGGTTCAAGATTAACAGAAAAAACAGCTTCTCTGGCTAAAAATATCGGAGAGCAATTAAAAGACCACGCAAAAGCCAATATCGACGGATTAAAACGCTGGACAGGTCTTGGAGTATCATTAGCAATACTTCCTGCAACCTGCTGGTTATTAAACAAAATTTATCCTTGGTTTATGGATTTAGCATTTCCTAAACTATCAAATAAGGCTGGAAAAGCCAAAGAAAGCAATGAAAAGAAAGGGGAGGTGAAGTAGATGTCAAACAACGGAATCCCTAAACTTCTTGCCAATACTGTATACAGACCGATTGCCTGGTTTGCTAATTCTAAAATAGCACGCAAGGCAGGAAACGAGGTTTATGCAAATAACAGAAAATATATTGACGGCTTAGGAGTAGCTTCAATCATTGCAAAAGACGGCTTAGGCTGCTACTTATATGTAACCCAGAGTTTAAATAACAAAGACATACCTGATGACAAACGTAAATTCGTTGCTTCTTTAGACTTAACTAATGGTATTTTAATGATATTGTTACAACTTGCGATGTTCTTTACAGTATCAAATAAAGTATGTCAGACTAAGATGTTCGATAAATTCTTCGGAAAACTATTCGACAGACCGGTCAGAAAAACATATTACAAACTGGTACAAAATCAGCCGGGATTTGAAGATATTAACGGTATAAAATTCAACAAAGAATTCCAAAAAATCAGAGGCAACGTTAAAGATGCATTTGGCGGTTTAACATCATTAGCAGCAGCAACAATCGTTGGTAAGCGTATGCTTGTACCGCTGATTGCAACCCCTCTTGCAGATAAAGTGGAAAAGAAAATGACAGAACACGAAGCTAAGAAAAAAGGACTTCCCGCTTCGCAGCCAAAAGATGACAAATCAAATCCGGCAATGAAGGGGGTTGACAAACCTCCGGTAAATAAAAATACTCCGGAGCCTGTAAAAACTCAGCCAATTAAAACTTCAAATAATAGCGACACAAATACTAACTTATTAACAAAATATAGAAAATAAAAATACATCTACTATAAAAGGGGACCGTTTTCAAATAATTGAAAACGGTTCCGTACTTATTTTTTATAGAATTGAATCTACAAGTTCTTGAATATGATACTTAACTGCCGGAGTAATTATCAAATCAGGTTCAGACATTGCAAATTCATCAAGAGTTATTATAGCCTTTTTTGTATCACCGGAATATTCATATAACAATCCGAGCATAACTTTATCCAGAGGATTTGCATCTCCTTTAGCCCGATAAATTCTCAGCTGAGCAGGAATTTGATTGAGCTGTTTATAACATTTAACTAGATTTTGATAATATTCAAAATTTAAATTATACTGTGTCAGTGCATTTTTAAAACAGTCAAGAGCAAGCTGCGGATAACCAATTATCATATAAACTTTACCAAGATTATTAAAATAAACAGCAGTAGCTTGAGTTTTCGGATTTAAACTGATTGCCATTTTAAATTCCTGTATTGCAGCATAATAACATTTTTCTTCGACATATATCACACCCTTGTTATTATGATCATAAGCATTTTTTTCAGGATCAATAACATAGGTAACACTTGTTCTGCCTGATGCAAAAACAGGAAGAAAACTCGAAATTAAAACAAACAGTAACACCCAAAATTTTTTCATACATTAACCTATTTAATTACAAAATAAAAATATTCAATCTGAAATTAGATTATATCAAATTCCAAACCTTCATAGGCCATAAAAATATTTTTATTATCCGAAACATAATGTTCTTTAATTCGGTTGAGCTGTGTATCATCATATCCGGGATCATAATGGAAAAACACAAGATTTTTGGCTTTGGCCTGTTTCATAACTTCAACCGCCATATCATAAGTCGAATGCCCGTAACCTTGTTTTGGAGAATACGGGCTGAGATAATCTTCCGTTGTATACTGTGCATCATGGATTAATAAATCACAATTTTTAGCAAACCGGCTGAATTTTTTATCTCCGCCAAAATAACATTCTTTATCCGTTGCATAAACCAGAGATTTATTTTTATATGTAATTTTATAAATCATAACCCCGTCCTGCGGATGAACATAAGATTTATAAAAAGTAACCACAACATCATCTTCACCTGGTTTCAAACCATCAAGCTTGACAATAACAGGTTTTTCATCTGGTTTCATTAATATAGCCTGTTCATCTGAAATATTGCGTATATCAATACCACAGGCAATATCTCCTAAATCCAGCGGAAAAGTTTTTCCAAAAACAAGTTCTGACAAATCTTTTGATAAACCATTCTCTACTGAACCTGAACCAAATATCATCAAGCGGGTTGAATTTATATGCAAAGGTTTAAAAAATGTCAAACCAAGCAAATGGTCCTGATGAATATGCGAAATCAAAATCGTAGCAAAAATTGGCTTTCTATCTTCCGGTTTTACGGAAGAAGCAATATAATTAGCCATTAGTTCATCTCCGACACCAACAATCCCGGTACCGGCATCTAAAATTATTAAATGTCCGCCGACATTAACTTCTACACAAGATGTGTTTCCGCCATACTTTAAAAAATTTTTATTAGCAACCGGAAAACTTCCTCTTACACCTCTGAATTTTACTTTGAATTCGCTCATACTCATTCCTCAAACTTATTATTTTCTTTTAATTTGATAAATTCCTGACTGATCTTTTTCTTCACCGGCATAAATTGAACCAGAAAATACCAAAATTTTAGCCATTTTTTGAATAGTTGTTTCTCTGGTTTCTTTCCATTCCAATTCGAAAACAGCTTTATCTTTATAATTTGTAACTTTGACAAATCTGAATGCATTCGGATAAGAAACCAAAGCCGGTGAACTTACGTACAAAACGTTATCATGCTGTGTAATTTTTGCAGCATGGTAATGCCCCTGAAATACCCCTATAGGATTATCATAACTTTCTATCAATTGTTTCAATGCTGTTGCATTTCTCAAACGATGATTGGGACTTGCAAAAGGCTCAATTACAGGAACATGCAAAAAGATTAGAACCGTATCATTTTTAGAACCGTCTAATTCCTTTTTAAGCCACTTTAACTGGGTTTCATCAATATAACCGTTCGATGTAATTTCATCAGTAATAATATCATCTAAAACTATAACTTTATAATGTTTCTTGGGTTCAAAAGAATAATAAGCTTTTTTAAATTTAAAATTCGGATTAGCATTCCGGACCATATCCAAATAAACAAGCGTTGTTAAATAACCGCCCACACATCTGTCATGGTTACCGAAAGCAAAATACCAGGGAATATCCAATTTTTGCAAATGCGGAAGCATTGCTCTTAATTCTTTTTCAAAAGATTTATCAATTAAATCTCCTGTAAACATCACAAAGTCAAGGTCTTTATTTTCATTTATTTGTGCAATAGCATCATCAAGCAGACGAGGAGATTCACCTGTCATTTTATAAGTTGTATTGGAACCGTCTTCCAAAAAATGAACATCACTAACCTGAGCAAAATTTAAACTAACAGTTCCTGCACCGCTGTATGCCTGCAAACCCCACAACATGCCGGCAGTCAAACAAAGAGTTATAAAGGCATTTAAAACTCTGGTAAAAAAGCCTTCTTTGTTCTCCTTTTTATTGCTGTTCTTGTTGTGTTTGCGTCTGCTCATTACTGCCGCTTTCTAATATTCCTTTTATTTCATTATATTTATTCTGTAAAAATTCGTCATCATCAGAGAGAATGATTGCTTTATCGATATTCATCAATGCACTCATATAATCCTGCATTGCATAATCACAATAGCACATATACTCATAAATTTTTGATGTCTGTATATCAGGTAAAAGTTCTGTAAAAATATTTTTTGCCCCCTTATAATCACCGGATTTATATAAAATTTTTGCTTTATCGAACTGATATTCCGGACAATTATTGATTTCAATAGCTTTTTCATTATCTGCTTTAGATTCTTCCAGCATACCCAGCTCAAACTCGGCACGTGATTTAACAGCATAAGCCAAATCATCATTTGGAACAAAAGTCAAATACTTATCAATAGGATTTATAACAGCATCATACCGTCCGACATCATACAGAGTAATAGCAGTTGATAAATATGCCTGAGCAAAATCCGCTCTTGCCGATAATGCACTGTTAAATGCATCTAAAGCTTTCATATAATCATTTTTATCTCTGTAAAAATTTCCAAGATAATAATATGCTAAATATGCATTTTGACTACTTGCAGCTTCATTCAGGGTTGATAACTCCATCTGTTCATCTCCAACCCGCTTATATTCTTGAGCCTGCTTTATTAAAGGATTTACACTTGTAACAAAAGTCTTTTTATCCTGAGCTATAACATGAGCCAATCCCTTTTTTAAATCAATGACCTGTTGATTATCCGGATTTATTGTTAAAATTTTGTCCAAATATTCCATTGCAGAATTATAATCTCCAATAACACAATAATTTGCAGCCATATCAAGATAATCTTCCTCTATTTCATTTGCAAATACAGGAACATAACAACTTACAGCTGCAATTAAAAGAATGGATAGCAATAACTTTTTCATATAAAAATTATATCATAAAAGGCTTAATGAACAAAATTTATAAAACAAAACTAACAAGTTTCAAATTTTGGACATTTAAATATATTTGATAGATAATAAATAAAAGAAAGCTCAGGAACTTGAAAATGGAAAACACAAGAAAGAAAATAGCAGCAGTAGCCTTAAGCGGCGGAGTCGACAGTTCTGTAACAGCATTGATTCTACAGCAAAAAGGATATGAAGTTATAGGCATAACAGGCAAAATGATTAAATCTACAGCTTCAGAAATAATTTGCCGGAATGCACAAAAAGTTGCGGATAAACTCGGAATAAAATTACATATTCTTGACGTAAGTGACAAATTTCAAAAAAAAGTTATTGATTATTTTGAAAACTCATATAAAACAGGACAAACCCCGAATCCTTGTATTGTCTGCAACCAATTTATCAAATGGGGTGAAATTTTCAATTATGCAATAAACAATCTCAATGCCGATATTTTTGCAACAGGACACTATGCTCAAATTAAAAATGATAACGGCATTTACAAACTATATCCGGCAAAAGATGAACATAAAGACCAATTATATTTTCTTTACAGATTAGGTCAAAAAGAACTTTCCAAAACCATTTTTCCGCTGAGCGAGTATGACAAAGAGCAGGTAAAACAAATGGCTTATGATTTTGATCTTCCGCCTAAATCCTCAAAAGAAAGTCAAGACATCTGCTTTATTCAAAAGCCAAACACAACAAAAAAATATCTCACAGATAAATTCGGACAAATATCCGGAGATTTCATAGAAATTTCCACAGGTAAAAAACTCGGAACCCATCAAGGATATTACCAGTATACAATAGGCCAGAGAAAAGGTATAGGGATAGCTGCCCCTTATCCTTTATATGTAATAAATATTGATGCTGAAAAAAATATTGTATATCTGGGCAAAAAAGAAGATGATTTAAGAAAGTCTTTAATAATTGAAAATCTCAATTTTTCATATCCAACAGAAAAAAAAGACTTTGATGCAATGGTAAAAATTCGTTACAATATGCAAGCTAAAAAAGCACATATAAAAATTATTGAAGGCAAAGCTGAAATCGAATTCTATGAACCTGTCAACTCAATTACTCCGGGACAGGCAGGTGTAATGTATGACATGACTGACGGACACTTAATAGGCGGAGGTCAAGTCTGCTGGTAAAGGCAGAATTTAAAAATATTTATCAGCACAATTTTACATTATGAACAATACACCGTCTTATAACTCATTTATATAAACTTCATTATAAGCTTAATCAAACAGGGCATTGATTTTATCTGTAATATCCTGCGGATCTATTTCATTTGTAACTTTGTTTATATCCTGTGCAATTTGGTATAATTTTGCAGCCTCTATCTTATCACCGGTTATAGCAATTGAACGTGCAAGATTAAAATGAGCAAGTGCATAATTAGGATTGCATTCTACTGATTTTTTAAACATTTCAATGGCTTTCTGCACTCTTCCTAAATCATCAAGATAAATTACACCGAGATTGTTATAAGCGATATCATAATTTTTATCAAATTCTATAGCCAGCTCATATTCTCTTATTGCTTCATCTGTATCACCTTTACCCCAGTATAAAAACCCGAGATTACAATGGATTTTTGCATTTTTGGGATTCAATTCCAGTGCATTTCTATACACAGTCAAAGCATTTTCATAGTCTTCTTTATCATAAAATGCACTGCCAAGATTTATGTAAATGTCAATATCTTCAGGAGTTAAAAGATATGCACTTTGATAAGATGTAATTGCAGCATCTAAATCCTGCTTTGCCTCCTGAAACACAAATCCCAAAGTTTGGTTAACAACACTTGTCCATTCTTTGCTGGGATTCAAAGTTATTGCTGTTTGAAAATGTGATACAGCTCCTTCAATATCACCTTTTACATATAAAATATTAGCTAAATTTGAATGGAATTCAGGCATATTCGGCATAATTTGAATAAGTTTTTTATACACCTCAATTGCATTATCATAATCGCCTAAATCTTCATAGGCCTTACATAAATGACGGTATGCCGGAATATTTAAATTATCCAGCCATATTGCCATTTTATATTCCGTAATAGCATTTTCAAACTGTCCTAAAGTTGAATAAATATCCCCTAAAAGACAGTATAACGGAACAAAGCCCGGGGCTTTTTCTATTGCATCAATATAAATATCTAACGCTTCATCAAGCCCCTTAGATTGAACCTTCATATAACCTTTGAATAATACCGGCAAAAATTTTGTATAAGAAAAAGCTTCTTTCACTTTTTTTATAGCTTCTCTATCAAAAGGAAGAGTGACTACAGACATCATATATTCATATAATGATTTAATTTTATTTTTAATAATTCTAAATGATGAAATCTCATATAAATTATGAAGCAGATAATGAGATCTGGAACTTGCAAAAGGTGCACATTTAATCGCTTTTTTAGCGTTCATTTCAGCATCAAGAAACCGGGCCTTTTTGGTATAAGTTTCAGCAAGCATATGATATGCTTTTGCATATTTTGGATTTTTGGAAACGGCATTATCAAAATAATTGACAGCCTTATCTAAATCACCTTTATAAAACTGAGCCAGCCCGATTTTATAATAAATTTCTGCCGAATCAATATACGACTCAAGGGCAATTTGATATTCCGTAATAGCCTCATCTATATACTGACAGGAAGAATAAATATCCAGATGCCACGCTAAATACAAATCTCCTAACCTTAAATGCAAATCTGCATTCGTGGGGTCTTTTTGAAGTCCTATCTGGCATAATTCAATTGCTGATTTTACATTGCCGGTTTTAATTTCTTTTTTAATTTTTTTATCTAAAATTTTTGTATCGTTCTTCATATTCATAAAAAGCTCTTTACCACCTATTTTAATTAATTTTATATAAAAAAGCAAGTTAATTAATAGAATTTAGTGTATAATAGAATTTATTATACGGGGGTAATTAAATGACAGAAAATAAAATATACTTTGTAGACGTAACAAACAGAGACGGAGTTCAAACATCACGTTTAGGACTGGCAAAACTTGAAAAAACCATAATAAATCTTATGCTTGACTCTATGGGGATAACCCAGTCAGAATTCGGATTTCCAACTACAAAACACGAAATAAATTATCTGAACGGAAACCTTGAACTTGTTAAAAGAAATGCAATAACTACAACAAAACTTTCAGGGTGGATGAGAGGAATAGCAGAAGATGTCGAACTGTCATTTAAAAATGTTCCCGCTCTGGAAAATGTTAATCTGTCCCAATCTACATCTCAACAGATGATAAACGGCAAATACATGGGTAAAAAAACTCCCGATGACATTATAAAAATGACTAAAGAAGCTGTTGAATGTGCCGTTGATAAAGGTGCAAAACTTATCGGTGTAAATGCCGAAGATGCATCAAGGAGTGATATAAATTTTCTCATCAAATATGCATCTGAAGCAAAAAAATCAGGAGCAAGCCGCTTCAGATATTGTGATACTTTAGGCTATGAAGATCCTCAAACTGCCTATGACAGAATCTACCAAATTGCCAAAGCTATCCAAATGCCTGTAGAACTTCATTACCATAACGATCTTGGAATGGGAGTTGCCTGTTCTGTTATGGGTGCGAGAGCGGCAATTGATGCAGGTGTTGATGCATATATAAATACTGCAATAAACGGACTTGGAGAAAGAGCCGGCAACGCAGATTTGGTATCCTGTCTTTTGGCATGCCTGAAATCAGCCGGGTTTAAAAATAAATATCCGATTGATGAAAATATTAAGCTTGATAAAGCATGGCAGCTTGCAAAATATACCTCTTATGCCTTCGGAGTTCCTATTCCAATAAACCAGCCTGCCGTTGGTGATAACGCTTTTGCTCACGAATCAGGAATTCACGCTGACGGAGCATTAAAAGATCGCAGGAATTACGAACTTTACGACTTTGAAGAACTCGGACGAGGGGAACCTGAAATTATTGAAACCGGTAGAATGATTACCACAGGAGAATACGGCGGAATTAAAGGTTTCAGAAACGTATATAATAAACTTGAACTTGAATTTAAAGATGAACACGAAGCCAGAAATATTCTGGAACTTGTCCGCTATGCAAACGTTCATACCCAAAAGCCGTTAACAACAAGCGAACTAAGATTTATATATTATTATCCAGATATTGCAGCTCAAATAATGACCGTTTCACCATATTACGAACCAATCGGAGCAATAAAAGATCGTGTTGAATACGAAATTTCCCATCCGCCTGAAAATGTTATCTAATCAGCAAGGGGGAAAAATATCATTACAGGTTGACTCCGGTTCAAATATATTTAACTTTAGAGTTACTCACCTTTCTCTATGAGATAGACAACTGGCGACAATAAGTTAATTAGAATTTTTCAACTACAAATTCCTGATCCGAATAAGATGGTTCGTATTCAGGTAATTCAGCAGGAGAAATTCCTGACACTGCAAAATCCATAGCTGCACCTGCTGTATCACCCATACGTCTTTTAGCAAATCCACGTTCAGCATAAAGAGATTTTAATTGTTTGCCATAATGCTTCTGATTACCTTGAGCATAAGAAATTAGAATATTATAAGTTTCAAGAGCCGAAGCGTATTCCCCCATCAAATATAAAATATACGCTTTATCAGATGAAATATAAAACTGGTTATCTGTATCTTTGGAATCCAGAGAAGATATTAAATCATCATATTCTTGAACAATTCCCTCCGGAATATTATTTTCGATTTTAAATATAGATTTTATCCAGAGCATTTGGGAAGTCTCAAGTATCGACAAATTCTTCTTTGTAACATATTCATTAAAAATATCTACAGCATCCGTCGGTGTTGTAACCTTTTTTTGCATAAATAAAAGATTTGCAAATCTTACATAATCGTGCTTACCAAAATGTTTTCCAGAAATATCCAGTACTGTTTTATAATCCGCCAAAGCTCCTTTATAATCCCTTTCCATAGCTTTTGCATAAGCTCTCATATCATATATTTTTACAGATTTAGGATATAGTGCAAAATATACATCAGACATTTTTACTATCTGCCGGAAATTACGTTTTGCATTTGCATTCAAAGACATTGTGTATCTCATTATCAAAGCCGGAAGGAAAAATAATAAAATAACAATACCTATAACTATTATTTTTGAACGATACACTGCAACAAATTCGTCTTTTTTTCCTTGAGGAACATTCGGAGTAAATTTTACTCTTTCATATTTCCCAATATTTCTTAACAAAAAATTGCTATATAGATTTGAACAATACAAACGGCAAGCATTAACCAGCACAAGCCACAAAAATTCAAAAAACAATAATCCTATCAAAGAATATTTTACATGTATAAATATAAAATATAATAAAAGCGGAATAAGAATATAAGCAATTCTTAGATATCTGTCCAGCATAAATCTGTATTCAAGAACCTTACCGGCATTTGCTTTAGGAATTGTTGTCCTGTACAAAAAGCCTGTATCCCCAGTTATACAAAAATTCCTAAATATGGAATTTCCGGACTTGTCAACATAATACAATATAGGACTACTTAAGTTTTCAAAAATTTCTTTTAACATAACACTAATAATTATAATTGATAAACCGATTTATGCCAAATCTGATTTAGCAGCAAGACTCCTTTCAAAATTATAAACATCGGTTGATATATTCAAATTATCTTTAATATCAATAACATCAAGCCCTCTGAAATTATATATAACATTTATCATTTCAGGATTATTGGCATATTCTTTTGCAAGAATAGCACCCAATATTGCCTCCAGATGGGACATAGGAATCATATTTACCGGAAGATCTTCAAATCCCCATTCATACTTCAAAGCTTGTTGCAAAAATTTACAATCAGCAGGAGAACGATCTTTGTAACAAGAATTTAAATGCATACTCTGTCTTGTCATATAAATATCAAAACGATTAACTGTAATACCACGTTCAGAAAGTTCTTTTAAATATTCAGAGCCTCTGTTTGAATGTCTTTGAGTCCAGTTATCACGATTAGGCATCAGTTTGTTAGTTGAAACAAGCTGATACGGTTTTGACAATATTCGCCATTTGCCTTCAAGCATCGTTCTATCAGACGGAACTGAAACACATATTTTGGAATTTTTTAATGATGAAAAATTTTCAAAAAAGAACATTACATCATTCATTTTGTAAGCTTTATCAAGAAGAATAATTTTATTATCTTCATCAACTACAGCAATTCCTGAATCCATACTTGAACCTGCTGCCAGCGACAAACCTATATAATAATTCATTTATATCTCCTAATTCATTAATTTAGTTGTAATTAATGGACCATCATCTGTTGCAATAACAGTATGTTCGAAATGTGCCGACGGTTTGCCGTCTTTTGTACTTACAGTCCAGCCGTCTTCTTGAGAAACAACTACATCATCACCGCCCAAATTTAACATAGGCTCAATTGCAATCGCAACATTTGACTTTATTAAAGTATTATCACCGACACTGTAATTGAACAAGAACGGATCTTCATGCATTTCATGTCCGACACCATGTCCGCCGTATTGACGCACAATTCCGTAACCTTCACGATTGGCAACTGCTTCAATTGCTTTAGAAATATCATCTAACACATTTCCCGGACACATTTGTTCTATACCTGCATAAAGTGATTCTTCAGTAACTTTCATCAACTTATCAATTTCATCAGATACTTTTCCGACACGATATGACCATGCACTATCTCCAACCATACCGCCATAAGTTGCACCGACATCTATTGCAATAATGTCACCCTCCTTTAAAATAACATCTTCAGAAGGAATACCATGAACAACCTGCTCATTTACTGATGTACAAATACTTGCAGGAAAACCGGCATACCCTAAAAATGTAGGCACTGCACGATTTTCTTTAATAATATGCATTGCAATATTATCTAACTCTTTTGTAGAAATGCCCGGTTCAACAACCTCTTTCATTTTCTGATGCACAAGAGCAACAATATGACCTGCATGACGCATTCTTTTAATTTCATCTCTTGATTTTCTATTTATCATAATTTCTTCCCTACCCTTAATCTTAGGGTATCACAAAAAAAAAGATAAAATCAAATTTGTGAAATTTTACATAACATTTCTTTTGTAATAAAATATAGGTATAGATTTATATTTAGATTATGAGGGAAGTAATAAATGCAAGTATCTTTAAATTGGTTAAACGAATTCGTAGATTTATCAAATATTGAAGCATCACAAATCGCTCACGAATTAACAATGAGCGGCCTTGAAGTTGAGGGAACAGAAGACGTTAAACCGATGTTTACCAATATAAAAACAGTTAAAATAGATAAGATTGATGCCCATCCGAATTCTGACAGACTGCATCTTGTAACTGTCAATACAGGAGCAGGAGAAAAAACAGTTGTCTGCGGAGCTCAAAATATTCAGGAAGGTCAAATTGTACCATACGCAAGTGTAGGCTCACAAGTATTAGACAGAAAAACAGGAGAAATGTTTACCCTGACACCGGCGGTTATACGAGGAGTTGAATCTCAAGGAATGCTCTGTTCAGCAGATGAACTCGGAGTAGCAGAAAGAGGATATCAGGAAGAAGACGGCATATTAATTTTAAACAGAATTTTCCCTGATGTTCAAATAGGACAGGATGTAAAAGATGTATTAGGATTTGAAAAAGATACCGTATTAGATGTTGCACCAACAGCCAACAGAGGCGATCAAATGTCTGTTATCGGGGTTGCAAGAGAATTGAGTGCAATATTTAATATACCTTTAAAAATAAACAAAATTGAATGCACAAATGATTTATCAACTGATAAATTCAAAGTTGAAATTAAAGATAAGGATGTCTGCAAATATTATTCAATTGCAGTTTTGAAAAATATCAAAATCAAACCGTCACCTGATTGGATGCAAAAAAGACTATTAGCATCAGGAGTACGTGCAATTAACAATGTTGTTGATATTACAAACTACGTTATGCTTGAATACGGTTGTCCTTTACATGCGTTTGATTATGATAAATTAAACGGATATCTTTGTGTAAGACGGGCTGAAGATGGTGAAAAACTAACCACTTTAGACGGTGTAGAAAGAACTCTTACAACAGATTCTGTTTTAATCGCTACAGAAAAAGAGGGGGTTTGCTTAGGCGGAGTATTCGGCGGAGAAAATTCCGAAATTGATGATAATACAAAATCTATAGCTCTTGAAGCTGCATATTTCACTCCGGCAACAAACAGAAAATCAGC
The DNA here is from genome assembly GCA_944324395.1 of Candidatus Gastranaerophilales bacterium. Lineage (GTDB taxonomy): Bacteria > Cyanobacteriota > Vampirovibrionia > Gastranaerophilales > Gastranaerophilaceae > Zag111. The sequence goes on from CALUWC010000008.1 coordinate 45,602, forward strand.
CAGAAGTGCCGGCTACAGAAGTGAAGCAAGTGCCAGATTTGAAAGAGGTATTGATATAGAAGCCGTTAAACCTGCTCTAATGCGTGCTATGCAATTACTTGTAGATTATGCTGATGCACAGGTAGAAGGAGTAGTTGAAGACGGAGAAAACAAACTTGAACCAACTGAAATTACTTTAAGATATAATCAGGTTAAAAGAATTTTAGGCTGCGAAATTACACCGGAAAGATGTATAAATATCCTTGGAAATCTTGGTTTTGAAAAACTCGGAGGAAACGATGCCGCTGCAAAATTCCTAGTTCCAAGTTTCAGAGCCTATGACGTAACAAGAGAAATTGATTTGATTGAAGAAATCGCCAGAATTAACGGATATGATAAAATTTCTCCGACTCTTCCAAATAAATCACAAACTCCTGTAATTACACTTGCAGAAAAAGTAATCAAAAGAATACACGAACTCATGCTTTCTGCAGGCTTGAATGAAATTCAAACCAGTTCGCTTATAGGAAAACCGTTATTAGATAAATTTAAAATTCCTTATGATGATGCTAATGCTGTAAAAGTTGCAAATGCCGCAAGTGAAGATTATTCTATGCTTCGTCAAACCTTAGCAGCAAGTGTACTTAACTGTATGAAATATAATTTTGACAACGGTCAAAAGAATTTCTGGGCTTATGAAATCGGCAGAACATATCTAAAAGTAGCAGAAGCAGACGAAAAACATTCCGGAGTAAAAGAAACTCTTGTATTAGAAGGCATTTTGACCGGTGAAGTACAAAATTCAAAATGGCAGATAGAATCACAAACAGATTTTTACACTGTAAAAGGTATTCTAGAAAGTTTATTTGAAGACCTTGAAGTTACAAGAAGAATTAAAATTGTTCCGTTAGAAGAAACAGAACTTGCTAAAACTCATAAAATTCTTCACCCGTATAAAACTGCCGTAATTTTGCTGTTAGGTAAGAAGCCGCAGCCTATCGGATATTTCGGACAATTACACCCGACACTACAAGATAAATTGAAATTAAATCAGAATGCATTTTTATTCAAATTAGACTTAGATGAATTGATTTCTGCTGTTAAAGAAACAGTTCCAAGATTTAAACATCTTCCGCAATATCCGGAAGTTAGAAGAGATTTGGCATTTATTATCAATGATAATGTATCCTCTGATGATATTCAGCGAGTTATCAAAAGTGCTGTTAAACAAAATATCTATAAAGGTTCCGAGATATTTGACGTTTACCAGGGCGAACATATAGAAGACGGATTCAAAAGTGTTGCTTTCCGTATTAAAATGCAAGATGAAAATGCAACTTTAACAGATGAAATTATTGACCAGCAAATGCAGTCTGTCAGAGAAAAGTTACAGAAAGCATACGCTCAAATAACATTCAGGGAGTAAATTATGAAAAAAATATTGTTATCCATAACTGTTATTCTGGTTAGCATCATAACTACCGGCATAAGCGGAGTTGTCCTTGCAAAAGATGTTATCCCGATAACTCCGAGCCCAAATACTCAAACTATAGGAATGTATCAGGTCGGAGATGATATAACAATATATAAAGAACCCGATGAAAATTCACAAATTCTATATCGTGTAAGGTGGAATAAAAATAATGAATTTTTCCCTGAAGAAATCGGATTTGAAAAATTTTTTACAGTGTTTTTAGAAAAAAAAGCTCTAGCACTTGTTGAAGTTACAGACTACACAGACAACTGGGTACAAATAGTTTATAACAATAATACAGGAGCCACAGGCTGGATAAAAAAAGATGATCCTTATAAATTTATGACCTGGATAAATTTTTATAATACTTACGGGAAAAAATACGGCTTAACACTTTTACATGGAGCACCTGAATCCTGCAAAAATATAAAATCTGAAACCAATGATAAAGGGCAAAATATTTCAACAATGAATTATCCGCAGAAAATCAATTTGAACGTAATACGTGGTAACTGGGCATTAGTCAGCGTAATGGATCTTGATAGAACCCCCAAAACAGGATACATTCGCTGGAGATCCGATGACGGAATTAAATACTTTTTCCCGGATATTAAATAAAAATTCATATTTTGAAAAAGACCTGATATAAATCAGGTCTTTTGTGATTTTAAAAAGGTTTTGTTTGATTGAGTTTCAATCTTAAATCTCTAAATCTTGCAATATCTTCCTGAGTTTTTCCGGAATCTTTAAATACTGCCTGTGTTGTAGGGTGAACCATCAATACATAATCCATATGAATTTCCAAAAAATTATATCTTCTCGGAGATTGATTACCGACACGAGGATAGATTTCTGCATTTGTAACAGCTAAAAATCTTCTTTCTTTATCATTTAATAAGTCAGTCAATTCTCTATTTGTATTTGTATATTTAGAAACATGCACAACCCCTTTGATATCATGGTCAGCCGTTAATATTGTAACTTCTATAGGAACTGTATCCGTATGTTTTGCCATTTTCTCATTTACCTCTTCTTATGATTAAGTATATTATATTTCGCAAAAATTGTCCATATATTAAAATTTATCAATGTTTTTTGAATCTTCCGCCGTAAGCTTCGTGAACATCAACAACCGCAACAAAAGCTCTCGGATCAATTTCTTTAATAATCTCAAGCATTTTAGGCAATTCAAGCCTTGAAATAACACAATATATTATATCCTTATCCTGCCCTGAATATCCGCCTATACCCCTTAAATATGTAACACTTATATCAAGTCTTTCAATCAAGGCATTACCAATTGCTCCGGCTTCATCACTGATAATTTCTACAGATTTTGAACTGTTCAAACCTTCCATAACAATATCTATAACTTTTGAAGCAATAAAATATGTCAAGATAGAATACATCGCATTTTCCCAGCCAAAAACCTTACCGGCAACCAAATATATAAATAGATTTATGCCCATAATAAATTCGCCGACAGAAAATCCGAATTTTTTTGATATCAACAACGATAAAATTTCGGTACCGTCTAAAGATGATTCATTTTTTAATATAAGCCCGACACCGGTGCCAAGAATAATTCCACCGAAAGCTGTTGCCAGAAGTAAATCCTCCGTTACTTTGTAATGCTGAAAAATATTTAAAGATAATGCTAATATAACGTTTGCATAAGCAGTCTGAAAAACAAACATTTTGCCCATTTTTTTGAATGCCAGAATAATAAACGGGGTATTTAACAGAATTACAAGCAAACCTAAATTCCACTTTGTTACATGACTGACAATCATTGAAATACCAATTACACCGCCATCAATTATCTGATTCGGAACCAAAAAAGTCTCCAGAGCAAATGCGGCAACCACAGCACCAAAGGTTATAAAAAACATATTTTTAATAAACTTAAATATAGTGTTGTTCTTAGTATTTTCAGGCATATTCCCTCTTATTTTTTATTTTTATTTATAGTAATAAGCTTTTCCAAATTAAAAATAGATTTCTTTTCTTGCTGTTCAGATTTCTTATATCCTAAAATATTCTCCAAATCAGTTTTTAATGTCGGGATATCATCGTATTTTTTTAAAACACCATCTAAGGTTATAGAAACATCACCGGTTTCTTCAGAAACAACCAGACAAGCTGCATTACTTGATTCTGTCATTCCTATAGCTGCTCTATGACGGGTACCGTATTTCCAGCTTAACTTAGGATCATCAGTCAGCGGCAGCAAAACACCTGCTGATATAATTTTCGAGCCGCTTATTACAACAGCCCCATCATGCAGCGGGGTATTAACATGAAAAATTGTCAAAAGCAATTCGGTCGAAACATCTGCATTTAAGATAGTTCCAACATCGTGATAAGTATTGCTCAAATCATTTTGGAAAACAATCAATGCACCCGTATGAGATTTTGAAAGATATTTAACAGCTTCGATAATTTCTTTTATAACATCAATGGATCTGTTAGATTCTTTTTTCTTATCATTTTCAAATATTTTTTTAAAAAAGTCTACCTGCCCTAAATATCCCAAAAATCTACGCAATTCAGGCTGGAAAATAACAATTAAACTCAGTGCAATCAATGAAACAATTGATCTTAAAAACACACCGAGGATTGTTAAATCAACGGCAATCAGAATTTCGCTCACAATCCATAAAAATACAAGAACAATTGCACCTTTTACAAATTTTTCAGAATGAGTATTCTTAATAAATTTTTGATAGAAAACAACCAATATAGCAGCAATAATACAAATTTCAAAAATATTTTTCCAGCCGAAAGTATCTTTAATATAAAGATGCCAGTTACCTATGAAATTGTAAAACAACATTAAAAGATCATCTATCATTTTGTCAGCCTGTTAGGAATTACTTCTTTAGAAATTAAATCATCGAGAGTCTCTCTATTGATAATAATATCAGATTGAGAATTATTTACAAGTACCATTGCGGGTTTTGTAACCTTATTATAATTAGATGCCATAGAATAATTGTAAGCACCGGTATTATATACACAAAGGATATCACCTTCACACAATTGCGGAAGATCAATTTCAGGGATTAAAATATCTCCGGATTCGCAATATCTTCCTGCAATTGTGACAGTTTCACAAGGCACATCTCCTTCTTTCTTATTTACAATTTCAGCACTATACATTGCCTGATACATGCCAGGACGAGGATTATCAGCCATCCCGCCGTCAACTGCAACATATTTTTTACCATGCGGAACCTGTTTTGAACTGCCAACTGTGTATAATGTAACACCCGCTGTTGAAATTATACTTCTGCCCGGTTCTAAAAACACCGTAGGAAAATCAATACCGTATTTTTCAACAGATTCAAACAATTTTTCAACAGCAAGATTTCCTATATCGTATATAGAAGGCGGATTGTCAAAATCTGTGTATTTAACGCCAATACCGCCACCAAGATTGATTTCATCAAGCTTCAAACCAAATTTTTTATCCAAACGTGCAATTTCTTTAACTAAAATTTCGATTTCGTCAGGATAAATACTTGTTTCAAAAATCTGAGAACCAATATGAGCGTGAAGTCCATGGATTTTTAAATTTTTATATTCATTCAAAATAAGTTCAACAGCTTCATCAATCTGCGTCAAATCAAACCCAAATTTAGAGTCCAAATGCCCGGTTTGGATATATTCATGTGTATGACATTCAATCCCCGGTGTAATTCTTAACAAAATATCAACTGTTTTATTCTTACTTTGAGCAATTTCATTTAATAAAGCAAGTTCAAAGAAATTGTCAACAGAAATTCTGCCAACACCCAGCTCCAATGCCAGTGATAATTCATCAAAAGATTTGTTATTTCCGTTAAACAAAACATGGCTCATATCAACACCGGCTTTATAAACAGTATAAATTTCACCGGCAGAAACGGTATCGAAACCGAAGCCTTCATTATCAAGAATTTTTGTAACAGCAGATACGCACAAAGCTTTTGATGCGTACATCATATGGATTTTAGGATATTTTGCAAACGCTTTTTTATAATCTCTACAGACTGCTCTAATGGTTTCTTCATCAAGCACATATAAAGGGGTCCCGTATTTTTCCGCTAATTCAACCAGATCACAGCCGCCAATTTCCAAATTTCCGGTACTATTGACACCTGTTGTCAACGGTTTTAAAAACTGATTGGTACTGGTTGTCATTATCACTCCTTCTTATTGCAGTCTCATATTTATAATACCATAATAACAAAGATTTTCATACTGCAAATCCAGTATTTAATAAGAAAAATATTTATCAAAATCAACGTCATCAAAACTGCATAGCAGCATAAATATTTCGTCATTTTCGTCCATACGCTGAAAATTATATTCATTAAATTTCCAGTACTTAGGGTTTATACCTTTGACACGAACAATATCTTTCTCTTTGAGAATGTTAAGTTTCTTTTTTACAACCTCCAAAGGCAGATCCACAAGTTTTGCAAGTTCAACCGCTGTAATTCCCTCTTTAGAGGAACATTTTTCAGGAGTTAAAAACATCAACTCCAACCCGACGGATTTTAGCTGTCTATCTTCTTCGTTTTGGTCATAAATATCCATACTTATATGATAGCGTAAACATATACATTCAGATATCCTATAAATATAGGAAATAACATAGCAAAGAATATCCGCAGATAATTTAAATATTTACATCCAACAATTCGCTTACTTTTATTTTCAACTCTTTAGCAATTAGAACAAGACAATAAACAGAAGCACATTTTATTCCCTGTTCTAATGCACTTATATAAGTCCTATCGACTTCTACCAGCTCAGCTAATTTTTCCTGAGAAAGGTCATTTTTACAACGATAAAATTTTATTGCATTACCTATTTTTTGAGCAATTCTCTTTTTTAATTTCTCGTCCTTTCGCATAATAATATTATGTCTTACCTACTACTAGATATCTAGAGTCTAATAGTCATACAACTAAATTCAATTTTTTAAATGATTTCAATGGAATTTAAATATGTTACATGTGACTAATAGATATCATAAAAGAGAAAAATTATGGCAAACGAAAACTTAAAAAATGCTAAAAAGGCTAAAAATGATGAATTTTATACTCAATGGGCAGATATAGAAAAAGAAATTATGGCATATATAGAATATAATCCTGATGTATTCAAAGATAAAACTGTTTTGCTGCCATGTGATGATCCTGAATGGAGTAATTTTACAAAATTCTTTGCCCAGAATTTTGAGGCTTTCGGGTTAAAAAAACTAATTAGTACAAGTTATGCCTATGAAAGCAAAAGAGTAAATATACCTTATCAAATTTCGTTGTTTGAAGAACAGGCTCCGCATTTTGACCCTGAAATAAATAAAACCAGAGGTAAAATATTTACACTTGACCATGATACAAATAAAAACGGTGTCATTGATATAGAAGATTTACAATGGCAATATCTGGAAGGCGACGGAGATTTCCGAAGCGACGAAGTAAAAAGACTACGTGATGAAGCAGACATAATTATTACAAATCCGCCATTTTCATTATTTAGAGAATTTCTGGCATGGATTATAGAGGCGGATAAGAAATTTGCAATTGTAAGTAATAAAAATGCAGTTACCTACAAAGAAGTTTTCCCGTTAATTAAAGAAAACAAAATCTGGTCCGGACGGACAGAATGGGCTGGCGGTATGTGGTTTGAGACAAAAGATAAAAATAATGTTGATGAAGTAATTAATGGAATTGACATGAAAAATATTCCTTCTGTCTGGTTCACAAACATTGAACATGGCAGACGTCATCAGCCGCTTCAATTGATGACAATGGCAGATAATATAAAACACAGCAAGCATAAAGAAATCAGAGAATATGGATATCAAAAATACGATAACTATGATGCAATAGAAGTTCCTTTCACCGATGCAATTCCAAGTGATTATGAAGGTGTTATGGGTGTACCTATAAGCTTTTTAGATAAGTATTGCCCTGAACAATTTGAAATAGTAGCATTCCGCAAGGGTGAAGATGGTCGAGATCTCGTATTTACTAGAGAGAGAGAGAGAGTTCAACCGTACTTTCGTATCCTTGTTCGACTTCGATACCGGGAATGATAAAAAACGCAGAAGGAAAGATAAATGGGAAAATTACTTACGCAAGAATAACAATAAGGCGGAAATTGAACCAATAGATTTATTTTTTCCATTGAGTATTACAAGTCGAGCTGCAGGAACAATGAACGGATTACTCAACGGGAAAGAAACATACAGAAGAATACTAATAATAAAGAGGTAAAGATGAAAACAGAACTGCATACTGATTGGACTGTAAAAGATATTTGTGAAGGATTTGTTTACAATGAACTTGAAGGCAAAGGATTATTCGGAATGAATGGTAAATTAACTATTCAACCTGAATATCAGCGTAATTACATTTATGCCGACGGCAAAAAAGATGTTGCCGTTATCGATTCAATCCTTAAAGGTTATCCAATTGGTTTGATATACTTTAATCGCCTGGATGACGGTCAATTAGAAATATTAGATGGACAACAGCGTATAACAAGCCTTGGTCGTTTTATCACAAGCAGATTTGCCATTGTAGATAACGGAATACAGCAATATTTTAGAGGTATAGCAAAAGATAAACAAGATAAAATTCTTAATACTAAACTGTTGATATATGTTTGTGAAGGCAGCGAAACCGAAATAAAAGAATGGTTTAAAACAATAAACATTGCAGGTATTCCACTAAACAATCAGGAAGTCTTAAATGCAATATATTCAGGTCCGTTTGTAACTTTGGCAAAAGAAGAATTTAGCAACTCCCAAAATTCAAATATTGCTAAATGGAGTTCATACATAAAAGCCGTAGTAAACAGACAGGAATATCTTGAACGTGCTCTGGATTGGGTAAGTAAAGGAAATATTGAACACTATATGTCATTACACAGATATGATGACAATATTAATGAATTAAAAACATATTTTAACTCGGTAATCGATTGGGTTGACAGTATATTCCTTAATGTCTATACCGAAATGCAAACAATCGAATGGGGCAGGTTATATGAACAATATCATAAACAACCATACAATCCTGAAGAAGTCAGCAAAAAAGCAGCTGAATTATATGCAGATGAATATGTAAAAAATAAAAAAGGTATCTTTGAATATATTTTAGGTGGCAGCAACGACAGTAAATTGCTTGAAATTCGTATATTTGAAGAACGTGACAAAAAAACTGTTTATGAACGCCAAACAAAAGAAGCTCAAGAAAAAGGGATTTCAAATTGCCCGCTTTGTGCATTAGGTAATGATAATAATAAAACACGAATTTGGAAATTAAATGAAATGGATGCAGACCATGTTACAGCCTGGTCAAAAGGCGGAGCCACCGATATTAGTAATTGTCAAATGCTTTGCAAAACACATAATAGAGCAAAAGGGAACAAATAAATTTGTTCCCTTTTTGAATTTCATTATAATAGTTTGCTATATTTATTCTTCTGAATCCTCATCAGATTCATCTTTTTTAATTTCTTTAACTACAAGCTGTGCCATTTCTTTTGCGATAACTTTCTGGGTATCAGCAGGACAATTTTGCAGCATATTCATAGCTGTTCTTAAAGTAGTATCTATATCATACCAGCGTCCGCGTCTGTTATCGTCCAAACCTGAACCTACTGCACTGATAATGTCATCTACGGCTTCATATTTTTCATCTTCAATATTGTGTTCAATAATAATTTTAATCAAATTCAACGCAATACGAATTTGTGTTTGATCATCTGTTTCTTCCAGAGTTTTTACGGCTTCTGATAATACCGGATCTTTGTCATACCAGCGTCTGTATTTGTTGGAATACTCTTCTTTCATACCTGTTTCTCCTTTTAATTTAACCTTGTTTAAATGTAACTCCTTTAGTACCTTTAGGATACTGCCAATCTATGGCATGTCTTTCACAAGCAATACGGCAAGCACCGCATTCCAAACAGTTTTCATAATTTACAATAATTTCCTGTTTTTCTTCGTTCCATTCATAAACTTTTGCCGGACAAATATACGTACAATTGCGGCTTTTGCACAATCGGCACTGCTCCCTGTCAGGATTGAGATGCGATTGCGTATCCGGCGAGTATTTCAATGTATATAATTTTTTATCAATATCTATATTCATAACAAAATACTCCATAAAAGCCGTATCACTGCCCATACATCTTTAAATAATTCATAAATTTTTCTATCAGTAAAGATACTTTTTATAAATTTCCAGTAGTTATCTTTTTTAGGTGTTCCGTCAGAAGATGTAAACATTTCAAAAAATGAATTTATCTTTGTAAGATAATAAGATAAAAAAGCTTTCTTTCTTGAATGCATAACATCAAAAAGTTCTCTGTATGTTTTCATATCTTTCAATACGAAAGAATTTTGCAATTTTTTCTCATATTTAGATAGAGTTTTCTTAGAATAATCCTCTTTTTCCAAAGCAATAATTACAGTTTCAGCAGCAAGCTTTCCGCTTATCATTGCTAGATTAGTGCCTTCCCAGTGAAGATTATTAACAAGCATAGCAGCATCACCAACCACCAGAACCCCGTCATCACATAATTTCGGAACTTTTTTATATCCGCCTTCAGGAATCAAATGTGCCGAATATTCCTTCAAGACGGCATCTTTAATTAAAGGTGCAATTGAAGGATGCTGTTTTAATTGTTCCAATAATTCAAACGGCCTGTAATTATTTTCTGCAAGCTCATTCAATGTAACCCCTAAACCTATCGTTACAGAATCTTTGTTTGTGTACATAAAACCTAATCCGAGCATTCCAAGCATAGGCCCGCCAAAAATCTCAACAATTGACCCCTCTTCATCATTTACTCTGAATCTTTGATTTATTATATCTTTATCAAGGGTTAAAACTTCTTTCACACTTAATGCAACATCTTTTGTTTCTATTTCGCTTCTCAGACCTATTTGTTTCGCAAGTAAAGAATTGACTCCGTCTGCAAGAACAACAATATCAGCATAAAACTCTTCAAGTTCAGTTCTGACTCCGACAACTTTACCTTTTTCTTTTATTAAATCTCTGACAACAGTTTCTTCAACAAGATAAACACCGGCTTTTTTAGCTTCTTCAGCAGCCCAACGGTCAAATTTCCCGCGTATTACAGAATAACTGGAATTATCATCTTTCCGATAAGAAATATTTGTAGAATCTTTCTCGCCTAAAATAAGATAATTATGTTCAATATTACGACGTTCCAACGGTGCTTCTGTTTCAAAATTCGGGAAAATTTCTTTTGTTGCCTGTGTATATATAGCCCCGCCAAAAACATTCTTGCTGCCTGCAAATAACCCGCGTTCAATAAGTACAACTTCTCTGCCTGCTCTGGCAAGAGTAATCGCACAAGCAACACCTGCAGGACCTGCACCAACAACTATAACTTCTGTTTTGTTTTCTTTTTTTAACATAAAACTTCTCTTACCCCAGATTATACATTAAAATCTATATCTTGTAAAATAGTTATAATAACTATTTTGATTATTTTGTTAAATTTAATTGTTAAATTACGTAAAATTTTAGCAAATTTTACTTGCGTTTTGTTTTAGTATGAATGAAAATACATAAAAATAGGATGTGTGAAATGATAATAAATAGTGTGACAAAATTCCGAATAGATAAACAACGACCAAAACAGGAATACATGTCCCCAAAATCAGAGTCCTCACTTTCCAATTCAGAATTCAAGTTATATACAAATTATATTAATAAAGATATTAAGAGACCTTTAAAATCAAATCCTTCAGATTTAAGTTTTAAAGGTCTTTCTTTAGGGTTATATAAACAACTGGATAAAAGTTACAGTAAAAAAGAGTTTTTAGAATTTACCAGAAGATTTCTTGGAGATATGGGTGAAGAACTGTTGGATAATATCACAATCGCTCATGGTTCTAAAACCAATAAACTAATTTACATAGACCCTAAAGATCCGGATAAAATTATTATTCATAAAAAAACAATTCCTCATCTTGCCTGGGACGGAATTATTTATCCGTTTAAAATACTGCCAGGAGATATATTAAACGGAACAGTCGAATTACTTGGAAAAGTTCCAGGCTTAAAAGGCTGGTCTGAGAAAATTTTACAAAAATCTTTATTCAAAAATATCAGACAACGCTCAAAAATAGATTCCAAAATTAACTCTCTTACAGGTCTAATTACCTACAGAGATATGAAGATTGACAGTGCCAAAGAATCATTTGCAAAACAGGCAGGCAAAAAAGTTGATGATTTAACCCAAGAGGAAATAAATAAAATTATAGCTGATGTTGATAAAAACATGGATTCAAGCGTTTTCCAAAGTGCGTTAAAAATGTTTGATCCAAAATCAGGCAACTATGATACAAAACATGAAAGAGCCTTAAACAGATTAGTTTCAGGTCTGCCTCCTGCAATTTTCCTTGCAAATGATGCTTACAACCTTTCAAGAATGATGGATGATGATCCTAAAGCCGCAAACCGCGAAAGAAAAACAAGATTTAAGCAAGAAGTCTGCAGAATTTTAACAAGCGGTTATTTAACATTGATTACAATGGGTGCTTTCCAAAAATTTATCAACAAATCAAAAGCCGGTATCGTAATTACAACAGGTATAACAGTACTTGTTACCGAAATGTTCTCCCGTTTATCCAACGGTAAATACATTACAAGATTAACTCCAGAACAAGCAAGAGAAATAAACGAGAAAAATCATGCAGCAGAAGCCAATATAACTCCGCTAACATTTAAATCAGAGGAAGAAAAAGAAATTGCCTCTACCGGAAATGACCAAAAGCAAAAACAAAAAGAACAAAAACCTCTATTATCATTTAATACGGTAATGAAAGCTTCTGCAGTGGTTCTAGCAGCAGGTTACGGGATTAAAGGATTTAAAAATATCCCTGCAGTTAAAAAAGCTGCCTTGAAATATTTTGAAAATATGAAAGCAAATAATCCTGAAAAATTTGCAAAACTCGGTATAAAAGATCTTGATTTAGACGATGCAGTAAAAACTTTTGAAAGCAAAGTTATTTATAAACCATTCACAGATTTGTACAAACGGTTAACAACAGAAAAATATATTATTGATGAAAACAAATTTGATGCAGTTGTAAAAACTCTAAAAGAAAATGGTTTTGAACAACTTGCACAAAAATACAATGAAGTCGGAAAATCCGCATTGAAATCTGAAAACGGAAAAATGATTATAGATCTTAATAATAGAGATAAAAAGATAAAACCGTTTGTAAACTTCATAATTGCACCATTCAAATTTATGTGGAATACAATCACTCTCCCATACTGGATGATTGATGAAAAATTGATGAGTGTGTTCAGAAAAGCTAAACCTAAAAAGAAAATGAAAGATATTGAAGCTTTATCAAACAGTTTTGAAAAAATTTCAAAACAAGCACAGGCTCTTGCTGATAAAAAGATTTCAAAAGAACAATTCAAAGATTATATTCAAGTAAATCTTTTAAAAGCTTTCAACGTGGATTCATTATCAAATGTTTCAAATGCTGAACTTTCAAATCTTGCAAAAACCGCAGCATCAATCGCAACTATATGGTTCTTGATGACAGATAACTATAATATGGTTATGTTGAAATCAAACGGTAATGATAAACAAGGTGCAGATACAAAATTCAAAGAAAGATTTGTACAGGAAGGTTCCAGATTATTCTATCAAACATTATTGATTGACCTGTTTAACTCAACCTTCAGAAATCAATATAATGCATCTCTATTAGGAATGAGCTGGGTAACATTAACGGATACTACATTAGGTGAGATTTTAACAAGAAAATCCGTCGGAACTCCGGTTAAAACACATACAAGAGATGAATTGATTGCAGAAGAAACAAAACAAAATAATTCAACAGGCTTCAAAAAAGATTACTACAAATTTATGCAGCGTTTGACAGGTAAACGTTCAATCAAATCATACGAAGTAGCTCCAAAGAATAAACAGCCGTCGCAACAAAATTATCCGGCAGCTTCAATTCCAAGTATTACCGCAAACAAAGAAATTATTTTTAAACAAAACAGCACTTTAACTCAAATGATAAAAGAACAATAAAACTATATACACTATAATTTAGGAATTTATATGATTCGGTTTATTAAAAAATTTTATCAAGGTTAGAATTTATCTAACCTTTTTATTTTTCAAAAATTAAACCAGCCTGCAAATTTAAAATTTGCAGGCTGTTGATAAAACAATAAACTCAAACTATGTATCAATATTAGTGGCATAAACCGCATGTGTTTCAATAAAGTCACGTCTTGGTTCAACTTTATCACCCATCAATACATCAAATAATTGGTCACACATCATTGCATCTTCAATATTGACTTTTAACAGAGTTCTGGTTGCCGGATCCATTGTTGTTTCCCAGAGTTGCTGCGGCATCATTTCGCCTAACCCTTTGAAACGTTGAATTTGCAATCCTTTTTGACCTCTTTCATCAATAATTTTCTGCAATTTTTCAAATGAATTAATTTCATATTTTTCAGTATCAGTTTCTAACAATAAACCGTTTGATTCTTCAATTAAGAAATCTCTGATTAAAGGATAAGAATTTTTCAGCTTCTTATACTCAGAACTCTTTATAATATTCTGATTTAAATTAACATGTTCTTCTTCATTCAAATGAAGAACAAACGAATATTTAGCATTTTCCGGATTATATTTAACTTCAACTTTATAATTTTCTGCTTCCTGAATGTTATAATTCGTAGCATGATCAACTAAATAATGATTTAAGTAATCACAGATTTCATTCATTTTCGCCTGATTATCAAAATCTTCCAACGAAATATTTGATCTTACAAGCCCTCTTAAAAATACTGCAGGGAACAGATTTAAAATAGGGTTATTATAAGAACGATAAAATTCTGACATATTTTTAATCAAATCAAGAAGCTCACTGCCTGTTTTAACAGTCTTCTTATCCTTATCAGATAAACTCAAGTTTTTAATACCACGTTCTTTTAACATTTTATCCAGTACATGTTCATTAAACAAATATTCTGAAGTTTTTCCTTGAGTAACCTTGAATAAAGGCGGCTGAGCTATATATACAAAACCGTTTTCAATCAATGGTCTTGCATATCTAAAGAAGAAAGTTAACATCAATGTTCTAATATGAGCACCATCAACATCCGCATCTGTCATAATAATAATTTTATGATATCTTAATTTATCAATTTCAACTTCTTCAGGGTTTCTGCTGATTTTAATACCAAAAGCCTGCACCATTGATTGAATTTCATTATTACCGTAAATTCTGTCTAATCTTGCTTTTTCAACATTTAAAATTTTACCTCTTAAAGGTAAAATAGCCTGAAACATTCTGTTTCTGCCTTGTTTTGCAGAACCGCCTGCGGAATCACCCTCAACCAGAAAGATTTCACATTTTTCAGGTTCTCTATTAGAGCAATCTGCCAATTTTCCTGGTAATGTAGAATTTTCAAGCACCGTTTTTCTTCTTGTCAATTCTCTTGCTTTTCTTGCGGCTTCTCTTGCACGCTGAGCCTGAAGAGTTTTATCAAGAATAGTTTTAGCTATTTTTGGATTAAATTCAAGCCACTCTTGCAATTTATCTCGAACTGCATCCTGAACTGCGCCCATAGCTTCCTGAGAACCTAATTTTTCCTTTGTCTGACCTTCAAATTCCGGATTAGGTAATTTTACAGAAACAATTGCCGTTAAACCTTCTCTGACATCTTCACCTGACAAATTCTGATCAGAATCTTTCAGGATATTATTTTTCCTTGCATAATCATTCAACACTCTTGTAATAGAATTTCTAAAACCTGTTAAGTGAGTTCCTCCTGAGTGAGTATTGATGTTATTTGCAAATGACAAAACACTTTCAGTATAAGAATCAGTATACTGCATTGCCACTTCTACCTGCAAATCACCGACAACTTTATCAATATAGATAGGTTTTTCATGCAAAACTGTTTTATTCTTGTTTAAGAATTCTACATAACTGCCTATACCGCCTTCATAGTGAAAAGTTTCAATTTCTTCAGAATCATGACGGTTGAAAATAATTTTTAAACCTTTATTAAGAAATGCCATTTCTCTCAAACGATTTGCAATAACATCACAGTCAATTTCAGTAGTTTCGGTAAATATTTCAGGATCAGGCCAAAAAGTCGTTTTTGTCCCAGTTTTATCAGTAGCTTCACACTTTTCAACAGGAGCTAAAGGCTCTCCTCTCATATATTCCTGACGCCAGACATAGCCTTGACGGGAAACTTCAACAATATATTTTTCTGATAAAGCGTTTACTACAGAAGCACCAACACCATGCAGACCGCCAGAAACTTTATATCCGCCATCACCAAACTTGCCGCCTGCGTGAAGTACGGTATGGACAATTTCCAATGCTGATTTACCGCTATCAGGTTTAATATCAACAGGGATACCACGACCGTTATCTTCAACAGTAACGCTGTTATCCTTATGAACAGTCACATATATATCAGTACAAAAACCTGCCAAAGATTCATCAATAGAATTATCTACGATTTCATAAATACAATGATGCAAACCTCTTTGAGAAGTTGAGCCAATATACATACCAGGTCGTATTCTTACAGCCTCTAACCCTTCCAAAACTCTGATGTTACTTGCATCGTAATGTTCTGATGTATGAGTTTCAATCTCGTCATACTGTTGGCTAAGCTGTTCATTTATCTGCTTTTCCTCAACTTCTTTTAAAGCTTCCATTCCTTTATCATTGATGATATCTTGTGCGTTCTCAGGCATAAATTTCTCCCCTAACATACTGAAAATATAGTAATAGTATAGCACAAAAGAATATTCTGTGCCAAATTTATTTACGTAAATTAACCCAAACTAAATGTCAACACCCTGCATCATATCAACAAGTTGTTTTATGGTACCCTCCATCGTAACACTTTCAGATGTTCTCTGCTGCAAAAATGCATTGATTTTCGGCATCATTTCAATAGCTGTATCCAATCTTGGATTTGAACCCGGCTGGTACATACCTACATCAATTAAATCCTTGTTTTCACGATATAAAGAAAGCATAGTTCTTAATTTTGCAGCAGCTTGTTTATGTTCAGGACTTGCTATTGCACTCATCAAACGTGAAATACTTCCAAGAACATCAATTGCAGGGTAATGATTAGATTCTGCAACTTTTCTTGACAAAAAAATGTGTCCGTCAACAATACCACGCACAATATCAACAATAGGGTCGGATATATCATCACCTTCCATTAAAACCGTATATAAAGCCGTAATAGAACCTTTTGGACTATTACCGGCACGCTCTAAAACCTTTTGCAGCCACGAAAATATAGAAGGCGGATACCCTTTCATAGTAGGCGGCTCACCTAACGACAATCCCACTTCACGCCCTGCCATTGCACAACGTGTAACAGTATCCGTCATTAAGAAAACTTTTTTACCCTGATCTCTGAAATATTCGCAAACTGCAGTTGCTGTCAAAAGAGCTTTTTGACGAATCAGCGGAGGCTGGTCGCCTGTAGAACAAACCAGAACTGATTTCGCCATACCAACTTCACCTAAAGAATCTTCAATAAATTCTTTAACCTCACGACCACGTTCCCCAATCAATGCAACAACGTTTACATCAGCATCAGAATTTCGTGCAATCATACCTAACAATGTACTTTTACCAACCCCTGATCCTGCAAACAACCCCAAACGTTGTCCGCAGCCCATAGTCATACACCCGTCAATTGCCCTGACACCTGTAGAAAATTGCTCCGTAATAATAGGTCTTTCAAAAGGTCCGGGCGGAGGTCCTTCTATCGGACGCCACAATGCACCTGTTATATCAAGAGGTTTACCGTCAAGCGGATTACCTAAAGGATCGATCAATCTCCCAAGCAGAAAATCTCCAACAGGAACGGTAATAGGTCGTCCGGTTGATGTCACAAGACTACCCTGACCAATTCCGCTTCCGTCCAAAAGCAAAGATAATTGAGCTACTTCACCTTTAAAAGCCTGAACCTCGGCAGGTTTTTGTTTTCCGTCATAAGTTTCTATATAACATAAATCTCCAACCTTTAATCCGGGAAGTTTAACCTCAACTGTCAAGCCTAATAACTTTGATACGGAACCTCTATATGTATATAATTCAGTACCTGAAAGTTTTTCTTTTACCTTCTGCTTTATTTCGTCCAAACCGCTTTTATCAATATCTAACATAACTATTATTATAACAATATTTCTTAAGATATCAATTTGTTAAATTGACATTAACCATTATAATCATGTAATATAAAAAAGTTATTAGTATTTTAAGAGAGTTACTATGGGAAAAATTTTCGGAATATCTGATTTGCCTGTTTCTACTATTGAATCAGCATTAGAGGGAATTCAATATAAACCGATCAAAAGAATTGCTACTACAGTTAAAACAGAATACCCGCAGTCTGTAGATACATTTGTTAAAAAAGAAAAAAAGGAAATATCTAATCCTATTATCAAAATGCGTAACGGTTTTGGAAAATTGATGGCTCATTTCCAAAGACCATTAAAAAAATAATTCTAAAATATCAAAAATTAAAAGAACTCTAAAAAGTTAGAGTTCTTTTAATTTTAAATTATTATATAATATTTAGTCATTTATTATTTTTAATAATCTTTCCCAAACCTCATCAATTGAGCCGTCTGCATTTAAAGTCTTAAGAACACCTTTATTTTTGTAATAATCAATCAACGGAGCAGTTTCATGAAAATAAGTTTCAAATCTTGCTTTTGCAATTTCTTCTGTATCATCTTTTCTTTGAACGAGTTCTGCACCGCAATTATCACAAATACCTGCAACTCTGGTCGGTTTGAATTTGATATTATAAATCTCTCCGCATTTCGGACAAGATCTTCTGTTCACAATTCTTGAAATCAAAATATCCTGATGCAAATCAAAATATATAGCTTTGAAATCAACTTCTGTATCACCGTTTATTTCAGAATTGATAACTGTTAAAATATCTGCCTGCTCCAAACTTCTCGGATAACCGTCTAAAATATATCCGTTACTGCAGTCCTCTTTTGATAAACGATCTTTAATTATAGAACCTACAAGATTTACCGGAACTAATTCTCCTTTATCAATAAAAGACTTTGCTATTTTCCCGTTATCAGAACCTTTTTGAATTTCTGCTCTCAAAAGTGAACCGGTATCTATATGCGGGAGATTTAAATATAATGCCAATTTTGTTGTCTGAGTTCCTTTTCCGCATGCCGGAGGTCCTAAAAATATAAGTTCTTTTTTCATAATTACACTCTCTATTATTTTTACAAAATCAATTTTTACGCAAACAAATATGATTTAATTTTACTACAGTAAAAATCTTATTTCAAACATTTCAAAATTTACGGACAAAAAAGGAGAAAGATAATATGCTTTCTCCTTTTTCATTTATTATTTTTTAATAACATCACGAATTTCCGGACTTTCTTTGACATAATTTGTCAACTGTCTCAGAGCCGGTTTATATGCGTTGATAGTACTTGAACCGCCTAGACAGCCGCCGGTACAAGCCATAACTTCAATCAAATTTCCAAGTTCGCACTTACCATTTTTAGCAAACTTTTTTAAATCTCTAATTGACTGTTTGTTCAGACCGTCAATAACATAGGGAGTTGCTTTATCTCCTTCATCAAGCATAGCATTCACAGCACCTGCGACCCCGCCGGTATTGGCAAAATTTCTGCCTTCGGCTGACGATTCTTTTCTGAATTCAGATTCATCGCAAGCAGAAACTTGAACATTCAAAGCTATAAACCATGCACCTAATTCTTCAAAATTAAGTACATAATCTATATCAGGATTTTGCAAAGCTTCACGCCTTTTTGCAACACAAGGGCTGAAAAATACGGTAACAGCATCTGGTGCTTCGTTTTTAACAAGCTCAGCCGTATAATATGCAGGAGTTTTTGTATCAGAACGGAAAGGTTTTAATTCCGGAACATGTTTTTCAACAAGTTCGTTATAACCTGCGCAGCAAGAAGTTGTCATAAATCCTTGACCTTCAGCCATTCTTTCTTTAAATTCGGCAGCCTCATTTTTGGTTGTAATATCAGCACCTTCTGCAACCTCAACTACATCAGTAAATCCTAATGATAATATTGCCTGCTTTAACTGTTTCGGAGTGCAAGGTAATTGTCCCATAATTGCAGGGGCAAGCATTGCAACTAACTTTTTGCCTGCTTTCATTTCTTTTAAAATATCGATAATCTGGCTTTTTTCATGAACAGCACCAAACGGACAAGCACTTACGCATTTCCCGCAGGAAATACATTTTTCAAAATCTATATGAGCTAAACCGTCTTCATCTTTGGCAATTGCACCAACAGGACATGCATTTTCACAAGGAACAATAATCTTTGTAATAGCTTGATACGGACATACCTGAGCACACATACCGCAATTTTTACACTTTTCGGGATCTATTACGGATTTTCCGTTTTCAACTTTTATTGCTCCGAACTTACAAGCTGATTCACATGGTCTTGCAACACAACCCTGGCATAAATCAGTTACATATATTCTTGACGGAACGCAACCCTTACATGCTGTTTGCAAAACAGTCAACGGATTATCTTCCGGTTCTGTTCTGTCTTGAGCTCTTTTTGCAAGAGTAGATAACAATTCGCTGTCATCAGCTTCCTCAATAGACAATCCCAAACCTGCAATAGCTCTATCACGTAAAATTGCACGCTCTTTATGTATACAACATCTGTAAGGAACATCACTACCTTTCGGACGCATAGCATACGGTATCAATCTTGCATCTTCTTCAAAATTATCACCCAAATATGCTTTAATAAGTCTTACAAGTATTTCTCTTTTTAAGTGTGATGTTTGTTTAGGGGTATTTATAGCCATTCTTTATATCCTTTTCTTTCTTATTTTTTTGCTAATTTTTCATCAATTGCATTTATAACTTTTTCAACGGTGGCTTCTTTAATAATATCATTATCAACTTTTACATACGGAGCTTTAGAAAATTCCCAATCAGTAGAACATAAACCAAGACATGGTACTCCTGATACGTCAACTTTATCACCGTATTTTTGAGGCACAACTTCAATTAATTCTTGAAGATTTGCAGAACCCATTACAAAACAAGTTGTTCCTAAACATACTTTAACACTAACTTTTTCCATTTTTTACCTTTCCTATTTTACATGTACTGTACATTAACTTTTTTGAAATACTTATCCTGCAACACTGCCGCCATTTTTTTGATTATGTTTTTTCTGATTTCAATTTCGACAGGCAATGCAGGATTATAATGTGCCTGGTTTAACTTTGCACCTACCATAAAGTTTATGCAATCGCTATCCAATAAGAATTTTATCAGCTTTCCTGCCGCATTGTCAATATCTAAGTTCCCAGCCTCCAGACATTCCAAAGTTTCGGTAAGTGTTAAAATGCCTTCAGTAACTAAATCAACACCGTCCATATAAGAACAACTTGGAAGTTTACCTATACTGATTTCCTTATCCATAGTAATTGGTAAATTTAACTCTCTTGAAATAAGATTAGCAGTTGTTCCGCCGCAAATTGCTTTTTTACCCTGAAATTCTTTAAAAACACTCGCATATTCCGCATCTTTTTTCTGATTAAACGGGGGGCCGGTAAATACCAAAGAAGTTCTCGGTTCTCTAAAATACAGTACACAAGCAGAGATATCATCTTTAGGAAGTCTGTCTAATTCTATATTTTCAGCCTGTCGAATTATATACGCAGATAATTCAGAACTTGAAATATTTGGTTCTTTTTCCAATTTTGCCTGAACCAAATTTATTAAACCTTCCCGTCTTAATCCCAGCTTCAGCCTGCCGTTGCCTAAACCTGCCTGAGTAACTCCGTCAGAGCAAAATATAAGTCTGTCACCTAATTCCAGTTTAATTTTATAACTCTTCATACATCTGTTTTTAAATGTCTTAGAGGGAATCATATCATAATGAGGTTCCATAACTTCGTTGTTTGCCTTTATCCAGATAAATTCAGGATTTCCTTCTTCAATAATTTTAGCATAACCGTCATCATTCACATCTATAATAGAAAATGTAGAATAACTAATCTTTCTCACTTTGCAGACCGGCAATGAATTCATAACAATTTCCGCAGCTTTGCGAATTGGAATCTGCTGGCCTTCAACAAATCTCAACAGCATCGTAGCGGTCATACAGGATAAAATATTTGCTTTAATACCGCTGCCTAAACCATCAGATAATACAGCAATCAATTTGGCTTCATCAGGATACCTTTTTGATACAAAATAATCACCGAATGCATTTTGATTATATTTTTTTACCTGATTACAATCGATATCAATAAACATTATTTTTTATCCTCATCGGTTTTATCATCATAATCATTGGCAATTGAGTTCAATAATGTTTCGGTTTCTACCATATGTTCACCCAATAAACAGGCAATTTCCTGAACGATTGAAATATTTTTTGAAATAACTTCTTTTGCTTTTTCCGAAATTTTTTCTCTGTTTGTTTCAGACTGCGTAACATCAGTGATAATAGCACCGACTATTTCATTTGGTTCAATAGTAAATGCATTAATATCATAAAGTTTATCACCGACTGCATAATGTTCTTTGTGCAAGCCTTTTCCTGTTTTTAAAATTGTCCTGAATATATCAGAAAACTCAACGATTCTGTCAATAGCGGCTCCAGTTAATCCATCAGGTCTTGCCTTGAATATCTCATACATATCACCGGTAAACATTCTCATAAAATTATCATTTGCTTCAAGAATATTCATATTATTGTCAACCATTACAATAGCGGCAGGCATACATCTTAGCATTGCAGCTGCTTTTCTCATTGCTATTTTTCTCATATAAGAAACACACATAGAAGGTTCAGCAACACCATCTAATAATGCAACTGCCAGCTCCCTGCAGGAAGAATATCCGCAGCCGCCGCAGTTTAATTCATCATCAATAGTATGTTTGCCTATTTTTTTCAAAGTCTTGGTAATTTCTTCCAGAGAGTAACGGGATTCCGGAACACCGGCAGGTTGATAATCATATTCAACAACAACTTCCGGCATTTTAGGAATTTCAGGCCTTTGCTTAATTTTTGCAAGAACATCTGAAATTATACTGATACTTGCTTTATCCGTAGAAATACAAGGACCGGCAACACAACCGCCCTCACATGCCAGAGCCTCGACAAATATAGGTCGGCTGATCTTTTGAGGATCCAGATTATCTAATGCTCTTTCAAATGCCGGAATAGAACAAATCTCCATTAGCTGAACATCATTTTTTACTCCGATTTTTCTTATGGTTTCATTCATACCGCCGTCAATCGGATATAAAGCACCTTCATGAGCATTCCTTGGAACAAATGTATTATTTTCATCTTTCTGAATTTCTGAAATATCAGGTAATTTGTCACTTATCCAGATTTTTAATTCTTCAAATGTAATAGCTAAATCAATAAGCCCGTCTTGAGCATCAGCTTCTTTTTTCTTGCCTATACAAGGTCCTATAAATACAACCGCAATATCATTGCCATACTCTTCTTTCAACATTTTTGCATGAGTTCTGGCAGGTGAACCTATAGGTGTAATATATTTTGAAAATTCAGGTTTATACATTCTTATAAAATCAACAATAACAGGGCAGGCACTGGAAATCCATAATCCTTTATCTGTCTGATTAAGCATTTCAGCAGTTCTTATTGATACTTCTTGAGCCCCTAATGCTGTTTCGGATACATCTTTAAACCCGAGCCGTTTTAGTACCGAAATCATCTTTTGAGGCGACATTTCAAAAACACCGCTCCAGGAAGGTGCCAATGATACATAAACATCTTTACCTGCAATTAAAAGATTTTGGACTTTTTCCAAATCACTTCTTACACATTTTGCATTGGCAGGACATACCTTAACACATGTTCCGCAGGATATACATTTTTCAGGAATAACTGATGCATGATTATTTTCTATCTTAATTGCCTTTACTGGACATTCCCGAACACATTTGTAACAGTCGTGACACTCATTGACCAAAGTATAAACAGGATATTGATTATTCATTTGTTAACCCCTAAATTCTTATTTCAATTCTGCTAAAAGTTTTTCTAATTTTTCTTCATTTATTTCACTGTATAAAATCTCATCTATATAAATATTAGGTCCGGAACTGCATTTTTCCTGACATAATGCACCTGTCAATTCAATATCAGCTTCCAGATTATTTTCTTTTATATAAGATTCTAAAAAATTTAAATTATCAAGATTTCCTCTTGCAAAACATGAACTTCCCATACAAACTTTTATATTATGCTTCGACATACATTCCTCACTTTTAATTCTAAACTAATTTTATTATAGCTTTAATATTTAGGCAAGTATTAAGGGGTAAATTATACTTATTTACCCCTTATAATATATGATTATAAATTTCTTTGTTGCAAATTCCGCCGATAAAACTATTTCAAAGCTTTTGATTTATCTGCCAGCTCACTGTCTAATCTTAAAAATACAGGGTGGATATCTTCTTTTGCAATCAATTTACCGGGTTTAATGTTGCAGGTTTTAATATCATCAAGTTTAGTTGATAAATCAAATGACAATTGACTTGCCATATCTGAAGCAATATTTGGACAATACGGATAAATCAAAGCAGAAATTATACACATAACTTCCAGCACTGCTGCCAATACCTGACCGCACTCTGTCATTCTTTCTTCTTTAGCCAGAGTCCATGGAGCATTATCGGTTACAAACTTATTTGCTGCATCAACAAGTGAAATAATTTCCTGTGCAGCTTCCTGTATTTCAAAATGATTGAAATGATTTTCAACAATTTTAATTGTTCCCAAAGCTGTTTTCAACAAACTTTCAGCTTCTTTGGAACGATTTGTCAAAAATTCTTCATTAATTTCACCGCCAAAATATTTAACGAGCATAGACAGACTTCTATTTAACAAATTACCCATACTGTTTGCAAGATGAGCATTAACTTTTTCTTTGAAATCCTGATCTGAATAATTTCCATCACGTCCGCAAGGTGCAGAAGTCGCCATATAATATCTGAACGCATCAGGGTGTTCCAAATTAAAATGTTCAAGAACTGATGTCGGAGAAACAACATTTCCTAAAGATTTCGACATCTTTGTTTCATCAATTGTTATCCATCCATGAGCAAAAATATGTTTAGGCAAAGGTAATTCCAAAGCCATTAAAATCGCAATCCAATATATGCTGTGGAATTTTAAAATATCTTTTCCTATAACATGAACATCTGCAGGCCATAGGGTCTTAAATTGTTCAGACGGATTATCAATATCATAACCTATTGCAGTAATATAATTTGATAAAGCATCAATCCAAACATAAATAGACTGTTCAGAATCATCTAATACATCAATACCCCAGCCGACATTTGCTTTATTTCTGGAAACTGAAATATCTTGAATATCTTCTAACTGGTTCAAAACTTCATTTGCCCTGAAGGCAGGAACAATAAATTCCGGATTTTCTTTTATATGTTTAATAATTGCATCTTTGTATGATGTCAATTTAAAGAAATAATTTTCTTCCTTAACAACTTCAGGTTTCTTCAAGTGATCAGGGCAGAGTCCGTCCTGGGTTAAATCCTTTGGATTTAAAAAACACTCACAGCCGGAACAATATAATCCTTCATATTCGTGTTTATAAATGTCGCCTTTTTCAACTAATTTTTTAAATATTTTTTGAACTACTTTTTCATGGTCTTCATCAGTTGTTCTTATAAATCTGTTATACCGGATATCAAGAGCTTTCCATGCATCTTTAAATTTTTGGGCATTTTCATCACACAATTCTTTCGGAGTTTTGCCCATAGATGCTGCTGTTTTTTGAATCTTTATACCATGTTCATCGGTTCCGGTTAAGAAAAATAATTTATCCGTTCTTTGAGAATAATGTCTTGCTATAATATCTGTCAAAATCTTTTCATAAGCGTGTCCTATATGAGGAGCACCATTTACATAATCAATTGCCGTTGTTAAATAATATTTGTCCATTTATAATTCCTCTTGTGTTATATAGAAATTTTATCATAAAAATTTCACAAATACTCCTGAACATTTACAAACCCGATAAAAAATGATATACTTCAAAAAAAGGAAGTTTATATGAAAAAGATTTTAATAATTTTATGCGGGATATTTATCAGCACAAATATTGTTCTGGCAATTTCGCTTGACGAATTTGAAGGTATAAAAGCAGGAACATATAAATGTCCGTTAAAAACAGAATTCGGAAATACTTGTACAGTCACTCTGTATAAACATGGCGGCAGAAGTTTATCAAACTGCGGAGATGATAAAAAAAACATCGCAGATATGATTAAAAATAACAAATGCAAGTACGAACCTGACGATAGCAAATACTATTCATGCCAGTATGCTGAAGGTTCATGCGAAGTAACATTGAGAAAAGAGGGCCACAGCGTCACATGTATGGGAACCGTTCCGTCAACAGCTGCCGTTCTTGAACAAGCAAAAACAGGCAAATGTTTTATAGAGGAATAAAATGATGCGAAAATTATTATTATTATCAATTCTTGGATTACTTGTACTTCAATGTTCCGCATTAGCAAATGTTAAAAAATACAAACCGGGAAGCTACCATTGTCCTTACTATATGCATGGCAAAACTAATGATTGCGTAATCGATGTTGACATATTCGGAAAAGCAACCACTACATGTTCATATCTTGATTTTAAAAACATTAAAATCTTATTAAACAGTGACAAATGTTCTTTTAAATCACATAAATATTGGGGCTGCAGATTTCCTGCAAATAGGCATAAAGAATATAATATATGCATAGTAGAACAAAGCCCGACAACCGAACAATATACAACAACATGTGAAGCTATATTGAAAAGCAGAGCCATCAATGAAGTTAAACGAAAAACCAAAAATTGCGAATCTGTTCCTCCGAGTGAAATAGAAAAATATTATGACCCAGCAAATTAATAGGAGCTAATAAATGAAAAGAAATTTTATAATTTTAGGAATAATAAGTATAGTTACAGCAGGTTCAATCGCAATTGCTGCCGCAAGCAATAATGAACCGCCGCAGGAATACATAAACAATCTCAAATCATGCAAAACAAGTACAATAGATAAAAATGGAGCAACAATAGAACAATATACAATAAAAGGATTGCTGCCTGACGGAAGATGTGATGTAGAAATTTCAAGCTATACAAATTTTGCAGACCCTAAAATTTATGAAGGATTTATAACAATACTAAAAGGTTTTGGCGGAGAAAACATAAAGGAATCAGATATCCCGACTCAAGCACAAATGATAGAGCAAGGGAAAAAAGAGAAAACAATTACCCGCTGCAAATTCACAAAAGAACAGAGATATGCTCTGCATGCTGCATACTTGAAACATGACGGTAAAAATAACTGTGTTACAAAAAACGGAACAACCAGCTGTCACTTCAGCACATCAGATATGAGTTCTTACAACAGACTTATGATGAATTATAATGTCGGAACATGTTCTCAAAATCAATAAATCGTTACAAAAATTTCTAAAATTAGGCAATTTTTAAGACAAAAAATACTTTATATATACGTAGGTGAAATATAAAGGAATAGTTTTATGTCTTCAGATTGGATTCTAGCAATGGACAGTTTAGCTTCAGGCGGTGTAATTGATTTTGACGCACCGGCATATCTTCTTGACCAGCCGGCAAGATATGTTGGACATCCACCGCTGGAAAAACTGCCAAATGAAATATCTCTTCTTCCGGAAGGTACAAAAATGAAAGAGCAGCCTAAACAAGACGGATTTCATCATCCGGACGAAGGTATGGTTCAGACTCCCGCATGGAAAAAATGGACTTTCGGGGCCTTATTAACAGCTATTGTTGGAGGAACTATAGGTGCAATTCTTTTTAAAAAAGGTAAAATAAAATTACCTAAAAATATAAAAATGCCCGATATGACAAAATTAAAAAACACAATGAAAAATTTTGCACAAACAACCTGGACATATATCAAAAAACCGTTCGTATGGATAGGAAGTAAATTCAAGAAAAAACCGTAATCTTATATTTTTTTAAATATAAATATTAAAAGTCGGGTAATACCCGGCTTTTTGTTGTCCGGCAAATATAATTGATTTTATATCAGCCAGCTTATACTTATTTACTTTGAACAAATTTTTCTATAAAATATAGTTATGATTTACTTTTTTTACGGGGACGAAGAATTTAATCTATCCAATGAAGTTAAAAAGTTCAAAAAAGAACTTGATCCTAATTTCATAGAAATGAGTTATAAATATTACAACAGTCCAAAATTTCCTGACCTGATAGCTGCAGTAAAAACTCAGCCTATGATGTTTGGAAAAATGCTCATTGAAATAAATTGTCTGCCGTATTTAATCAGTAAAAAAGCTGACGATAACAGCTTTGATGATTCACAAATAACGCAATTAACTCAAGCTCTTGATAACTGTAATGAAAATCTTAATATAATTTTTACGGCACTTATTCCGCCTGACAGCCAGAAAAAAATAGACAAAAGAAAAAAATTATTTAAAGCTTTATCAAAATACAATTCAAAAGAATTTGCACAAATTCCATCATACAAAACCTCAGAACTTGAAAACTGGATTAAACAGCAAGCTAAATTAAAGAAAATAAAATTATCCGACACAGTTGTTTCAGAAATTTTAATTCAAATAGGTGCAAATCTGAGAATGCTTGATTCAGAACTTGAAAAATTAAAAATCTTTGCAGGAGATAATCCAGTTACCATAGAAATGGTGAGGGAAATTTGTGTGACAAATGAGGATTTATTTACTTTTGCAGATTATTTGATAGGAGAAAATAAATCAAAAGCACTTGAAGAATACCAAAAACTTCTGACAAAAAAACACCCGCTTGAAATTCTTTCAGTCTTGCATACTCTTCTGCACAGCAAAATTCAAATAAAAGCGTACGCTTCAAAGTATAGTGCCGATGAAATCGCAAAAATGATAAATATGCATCCGTATCGTGTAAAACTTGAAATAGGAAAATTAAAAACTGTTTCATTAAAAAATCTTGTAAAATTAAAACAAAATTTAACAACTGCGGAATATAAAATAAAATCCGGACAAGCATCATTAGATATGGATAGAGAGGTCGAGTATGCTATATTACAATGATGAAATAGATAAAAAACTCCCAAAATTAATCAATTATTTTTCAAAAGGAATAACGGATGAGAATAAAAATATCAGCCACTGTTTATTGTTCTGGGGACCCGATATAAAAACGCAGTGCGAATTAGCTCTGGAAATTGCAAGATTGCTCAACTGCACCTGTGATAAATCCCTAAGCTGCACCTGCCTTAACTGCCGCTGGATAAAAGAACAAACTCACCCCGCCGTAAAAATTTATACAAGACTTGATTTTAAAGAAAGCGGAATAAATACAGATGAAGAAGATTCAACAAAAGGTAAAAAGAATATCAATATAAATCAGGCAAAAGCTATTATAAACGAATTATCCGTAACAAGTGATTATCATAGAGTTTATATATTCTGTGACAGAGATGATGAGGGAAATTTATTACCATTAAATAAAATTAATTTCCCGGAAGCAACGTCAAATGCACTGTTAAAAACTTTTGAAGAACCTCCGCAAAACACAACTTTTATATTTTTAACAAATGATAAATCAGATATAATTTCTACAGTTGTTTCAAGGGCACAGTCTTTCTTTGTTCCTTCTGTTTCAGAAGAAAATTATGATTTTAGTTTAGTTGAAAATATTATCAGCAATTATTGGGCTAAAGACAGAAACAGCGTTCTTGATTTTGAAAATGATTTATATAAACTAACATCAGAAAATAATCCCAAAGAAATTCTGGAACAAATGCAAAATTATATACTTGAGGTTATTAAATCTAATATAAAAAATAAACATCTGTTTTACAAATTAACACAGGATCTTGCCAGTATAGAAGAAGCAAAACAACAATTATCTCTGACTCCTTCAATGAATCTTCAAACAGTTATCGAAAATTTAAGCTTTAATCTTATTCTGAAATAATTTGCAAAAACGAAAATAAATATGTTATAATCACTACAAACGGAAGACTTGGAGAAAAGATTTATGGAATACACTGAAATATTAAGGCAATTTGCACTGGTAATGGCATCATCCTACCTTATAGGTTCTATCCCGACAGGATATATAGTAGTAAAATTATTTACCGGACAGGATATTAGAACTTTAGGTTCCGGCTCAACCGGAGCAACAAACGTTAAAAGAATTATGGGTAAAAAATGGTTTTTTACCGTTATGGTTTTAGATGCACTTAAAGGTGCCATTCCCGTTATTTTAACAGCATATTTTGCAACTGCATTATTTCATCTCGGGGTATTGCCTGTTGTTGCTGCAATTTGTGTAATTGTAGGACACAGCAAATCTATATTCTTAAATTTCACCGGAGGGAAATCAGTTGCTTCGGGTGTTGGAACTCTGATTGCCCTAAACTGGCAGGCAGGTCTGATTATTGCAGCAATCTGGGGAATTGTAACATGGATTTCTAAATATGTTTCATTGGGTTCAATCGTAGCTTTAGCATTATCTCCTGTTATTATGTGGTTTTTGAATGCACCTATTGCATATATCATTTATGCTCTGCTTGCAGCAATTTATGTAATTTATCTTCACAGAGAAAATATCAAAAGACTTCGTGACGGAAATGAAAACAAAGTCAGAGAATAAATTATAATCATAATAACTATTTACTAAAAAATAAAAGAAGCATATAATTAGTTGTAATGACAATTTTAGAAGTTAAAAATTTAAACTTGGGATTTCAATGTGAAGATATTTTCCGTCCGGCTTTGTTTGGTATTTCTTTTTCATTAGAAAAAGGGGAAATGCTTTCAATTGTCGGAGAATCAGGCTGCGGAAAAACAATGAGTGCAATGAGCATTTTAAATCTCATTCCAAAAACTGCAAAAATTACATCAGGCGAAATTATTTTTAACGGAGAAAATTTGCTTGAAAAAACGCAAAAAGAAATGCAGCATATAAGAGGTTCAAAAATTGCTTTGATACCGCAAGACCCGATGACTTCCTTAAATCCTTTATATACCGTAGGAGATCAATTACTGGAAATTATAAAAACTCATCAGGGTTTAACTGGAGAAGAGGCTGAAAAAAAAGCTGTTGAAGCTTTTGAAATGGTTCAAATTCCGGCTGCTAAATCCAGATTAAAAAATTACCCGCATGAGTTCTCAGGCGGAATGAAACAGCGTGCAATTATTGCAATGGCACTTGCATGTAATGCAGAGATTTTAATTGCAGACGAACCCACAACTGCACTTGATGTTACAATCCAAGCCCAAATAATGCATCTTTTAAAGGAAATAAAACAGCAGAATAAAACAGCAATTCTGCTTATTACGCATGATCTGGCTCTTGTGAGCGAAAATTCAGACAAAATAGCCGTTATGTATGCCGGTAGAATTGTAGAAACTGCACCAAATAAAGAATTTTTTGCAAATCCAAATCACCCGTATTCAAAAGCACTTTTAAAATCGCTGCCCTCAAATAAATCCGCAAAACTTGAAACCATAAAAGGTCAGCCGCCAACACTCGCACAAATTATAGATGGCTGTAAATTTAATCCAAGGTGTGACTTTTGTATGGAAATTTGCAAACAAGAAATCCCGAATCTTGAAAACATTGCATCAGAACATAAAAGTGCATGTTTTTTAAATAAAAATTAGAATAAAGATTTAACAGCAAGTAAAATCAAAATTATTCCACCGCTTATTTCAAGATATTTTGACGGCATACTTTTTAAATAATTTCCGCTCCAAAAACCTATAATTGACATCAAAAATGATATCATACCGATAATAAGAGTGCTTAAAAGCAAACTTGTATTTGTCAGCTTCAAAGATGCACCGGAAACTAAAGCATCAATACTCGTTGCCAATCCTAGTCCCATCAGACATTTAAAACCAATACATTGGAAATCTTCTTCTTTTTTATTAAAAGAATCAAGAATAAATTTCATACCCAGAGCAAAAAATATTCCAAAAACAATCCATTTACTAAAAGGAGCAAGCAGCTTATATAATGAGTTTGTTCCGATATAACCTATTACAGGCATAAATCCTTGAAATAAACCCATTGTAAAAGCCAAACTCAAAGAATTTTTAATTCTGTTATTTTTAAAAATTAACCCTTGGGAAAAAGAAACAACAAGACAATCTATTCCCAGAGCCGCCGCTAATAGTAAAAGATCAATTAAACTCAACTTCTACCTCAAATAATCTGTTCCAGGGGAAATTATAATTAACATTTACCTCTGTATTCAAAATTTCACCAACAATTTTTTCAAAACTTTTCATATTAGACTTTAACTGTTCTACATCAGGACTTTGCAAAATCTGGCGTACATTTGCCTGATATGCCCAATCATCTAAAAATCTGGTTATTTGTAATCTTTTAAAAGCATCAGCATTGTATTTCTTCGCCAGAAATTTAATTTTTGCAGCACAAATTAAACTGCCTAAAGTATTAGCAGAAGTGTTCCAGGCAGAATAGCCGTAAAAATTTTTATCATCTATCTTATTTTTGAAAAACTCACTTATAAAATTATTATCAGCCCCATTTGCAAAACGAACATCAGCAATCATATAAGGTCTGTCGTGTACAACAAAACTTCCGTTAAATTCTTCTGTACCAATATTCATAACAATTTCACCCTGATTATATTTGAAATTGTTTATATACAATAAAATATCAGCATCATCTTCATCACAAATTTTACATCCGGCAAGTTCCAGCTGTCCGTACACAGAACTTTCTATAGAAATATCTTCATAATTTGAAATCAAATCCTTGCATTTAGGCTCTAAAAATATCGGACAAATTTTTATATCTCCTGAGATTGCACATGATAACAAGCTCAGCGGAATTTCATCCGCACCGGTTTTAATATATCCACCCATACGTTCTAAAACCTGAGCTTCTTGAACATTAAACCCGTATTGTGCACAATCATCTTTTGAAAAAATTAGCGTATCAAGCAAGCCTTTTTTCTGCCAATCCAAATATATTTTATTTATTTCAAAATTTCTTCGTCTTGTTTCTATATAATCATCAAGAATTTCAGATGGAATGCCTGTTTCTATACGGCATTTACCATTAGTTTTATGCGATAAATATGAATATTCAAAAATCTTTTTGCCCCACTGTGACCAGTATTCTTTTTCTTCTTCGTTATAATTGTTGTTGGAAATTCTCATTATACTTGAAAACGCATAAACTTTACAATTTTTACCCTCAAGAATTTCTCTTAATGTAAAAATACGATTTCTAATTTCCTCAAAACTGTCACTGCATCGGCGGGAAGGAATCAAACCACCGTAAGCCAGAGTATCAAGAGATAAAACAGCTGCATCAATATCAGAAACCGTTAACATCCATTCAAACAATTTTTCTACATCGGCAGGTTTATTTAATCCCCCGAGGTATTTTCTGTCAGGCATAATCAATTCTATCTCTGAATCAATTGCCGCAATGAGCTTTGGAAGTGTATAACATACAGGTCTGTTATCAATCGGAACAAAAGCAATTCTCATAACATAATTGTATGCTAAAATAACAATTAAGTAAATGGAGTTTAATAAATGATCTGTGACAAAAATCCGCAAAAAATAAAGAAAATGTTTAATGAAATTGCTCCATACTATGATTTAATGAATAACAAAATTTCGCTGAATACCCATTATTTAATAAAAATGCTTGCTATAAAAAAATTAAACATAAAACCAAATAGTTTAACTCTCGATATTTGCTGCGGGACAGGAGATTTTAGCAGAATAATAAATAAATTATACCCGAAAACAAAAGTTATCGGGCTGGACATTTCTGAAAATATGCTGCAAATTGCAAAAAGTAAAAATCCGCAAATAGTATTCATTCAAGGAGATTGTACATCTTTAGCTTTTAAAAATAATGAATTTGATTACATAACAATAGGGTTCGGGCTTAGAAATATTGAAAACAGAACTCTGGCATTATCTGAAATATACAGAACCTTAAAACCTGAAGGACTATTTTTACATCTTGATTTTGGAACCCATAATTTATTAAGCAAAATTTTTGACTCTATTGTACCTTTAATGGTAAAAATTGCAGGCAAAAAAAACGAACATTATAAATATCTTTTAGATTCCAAAAAAGATTTTCCTGCTCCGAAAGAGTTAATAAAAGAATTTGAAAACCAAGGTTTTAAATTTGTAAAAAGATATGATTATATGTTTGGAATAATTTCGGCACAAATTATGAAAAAATAAATCATAAAACTCTGTTTTTTCTTCCGCCTTGCAAATAATCAGACAGACTCTCAAACGTACTTGCCAAAATATAATTTACAGCATCCTGCGTATTATAAGCCATATGAGGAGTAATTATTACATTTGGCACCCTCATTAGCTCCTGTACAGCTTTAGAATTTTCAACACAAAACAAAGTATCATTTGCAAAATTTTCAGACGTAATATTATTCACATCAGAACATGCAACAACATCCAGTCCGACACCATTGAACTTACCGGCTTTGGCATATTTAAGCAAAGCTTCGGTGTCTACAAGATTTCCCCTTGAAACATTTATAAAATAAGAACCATTTTTCATCATATTAAATTGCTCATCAGAAAAAATATGATAATTATCCTGAATATAAGGGAGATGAACCGTAACAATATCAGAATTTATCAACAATCCGGCAAAATCAGTATATTCAACATTATAATCAGCCTGCAATTCATCTTTAGGTTTTAAATCATAAGCCAGAACTTTCATTCCGAAACAATCAGCCAGCCTGCATACACTACTGCCAATAACACCTGTTCCGACAACCCCGAGTGTCAGAGTATTTAAATTTCTGCCTGTAAAATTGTTAGACCTGAACAAATCAGAAATATCTGCCGTTACTGCAGGATAAATGTTCCTGATAAGCATCAGCATCAATGCAAAAACAAATTGAGCCACAGATGTCTTTCCGTAAGAATCCACATTTATCAAAGCAATATTCTTTGCAACACAAGAATTTATATCAATATGATCATACCCTTTTGAACGGGTAGAAATTACACGCAAATTTTTAAATTTATTTATCACTTTCTCATCTATTACAGAAGATATGAAAACACTTATAATCATAGTTTTTTCAAAATCCTCTTCACTTAACATGGAAAGAGTTTCATCATTCAAACTTTCACTAAAAAACTTTATATCAAAATTGCAAAACTTATTCTGTTCAAAAAATTTATTCTCAGCTTCTCTATAATCAAATAATAACATTCTGCAAGCCATATTTCTTCTCCTTTTAATATAAGTTATTTATTACGGAGAAAAAAATCTATCACCGAAAAGTATAAATTCAAGGATAAAAATATTAAACTTTTGCATAATGATATAAAGTCAAAAAACAATTATCTTATAATAGAAAGGTTCACAAATTAAATAAAATTTACCGGTAATAAATTTGTATCTCGTGCCGAATTCTCCTGTGATTATACGGGCATGCAATTTTGCGGCTGAGATACAAACGGCTGTTCAACCAGCGAGCATGAACTGGTTTACTATGAAAATATAGGGTAAAAACAGCCGATAACAAAAGGAGACAGATTTTTAATAAATCTGCCTCCTTTAATTTTGAATGAGCATGCCCTATCGGGCAGCATATAAAAATATTTTACAATTCTTAATAAGACTTTGACCCATGTAAAAGCATGCACTGACATGGTTTTACATAGATTTAAATTCTCCAAATCATGTCCTGTCATGGTTTTCGACATTTTAAAATTTGCAAAGGCTGAATACAGCACTATTAGAGGGTTTTGTTACAAATCTTCATAACAACATGTTCTGACCTTGAAAAAATAATCTTATTTTCTATAATGAGTATATGAAGTCGCAAGTCATTGATATAAACGGCTTTAGGGGAGATGAATTGATATCTTGTGTATATCAATCGGATAGTTAAAAGAAAGTGGAGATTATATAATTGTTTAGAAGTAGGGATATGGGAAGAGCAGTTGCAGTTAGAAGGTGGACTACAACAGCGTTAGAGTGTTACAAGAGAGGGTGTAATTGCGAAGGTTGTTTTTATAGAGATTTCTTCAGCGGTTCATCACAAAAATGTCAAATGAAAGCATCTGTTTTAGAACTCGTAAGAGTCATCGGAACTCCGGATGTTGAATTACCACAATTTTTAGCAGATGAATAATCAATTTACCCTTTAAAAATTATTCATTATGTGTTATACTAACAAAGCAGTGGTATAGAAATTGGAGGTTCTAATGCACATACATGTTAACGGAAGAAACATTGAAATTACAGATGCGATTAAAGCGTATGTAAAAGAAAAAATCGGTAAAGTCGCAACCCGCTATGATCAAATTCAAGCTATAGACGTTGTACTTTCCGTAATTAAAAATCCTGCAGCAGAAGGTAAACATATTGCAGAAGTTCTATGTAAAACAAGTTCAGGAACAATTCGCTGCGAAGAAGCAGGAGAATCAATGTATGCAAGTATCGATTTGCTTGCTGATAAATTAGCAAGACAAATTACCAAATTGAAAGACAAAAGCATATCTTCTTCATCATTCAAAGAATCAATTCGTACTGATATGAAAGAAGAATCTGTAACTGATGAAGAAGTTGAAGAAGTTAAAGCTATTGAAGACTAAAAAGTTTTAATTTTAAATCGATAATCAAACCGCTGTTATAATAACAGCGGTTATTTTTTACAAAAAATCCAAAATAAAACGACGGATAATTAAAAATCCGCCGTTCTATTTTATATATAATAAACAACCACTAGCTAATTAAAAAGTCCCGGCAGGTTTTTTCTGAGGAGTAGCTCCCGGAATAGACTGCCAATTTGCTGCCATAATTTTCTTAAATGATTTCAAAGCTGTATCTTCCAATTCTCCGAGTTCTTCAGCTTCCATAATCAATTCTCTTAAAGGCATCAATGCTCTCGGATCTCTTAAAACACCAAGAGCTGCAGCTGCACCGGCTCTAACCAGTTCATTTTCAGAACGGTTTTTCATAACATCAATCAAAGCCGGAACTGCTTTTGTATCATTTAATTTACCTAATGAAGTTACCGCATAAATTCTTACGTTAACCCACTCGTCATATAACATATTGATAATTTTATCAACAGCTTTTTTGTTGCCAATTTCACCTAAAGCTCTTGTAGCATCACATCTAACATTAACTTTTTCATGATCAAGAGATGCAATTAAAGCATCAGTAGCAACATCACCGATTTCGATTAAAGCATCAGTAGCTGTAATACAAACCTGAGGATTTTCATCATTCAAGGCTTCAACAAGCGGCTCAACAACAATAGCACCGCCCAAACGACCTAATGCACGAGCTGCACGAACTCTAACGTCAACATTACGGTCTTCACGTAAAGATTCAATCAAGTGAACTGTTGCAGCTGAATCGCCGAGTTCTCCCAAAGCTCTTGCAGCATACAATCTTACAGAACCATTTTTATCATGTTTCAAAACATCAATAAGAGGTTCTACTGCTTTAGAATCACCCATTTCGCCAAGAATACGAGCTGCATTATATCTGACTTTTTCTGAATTACTTGTTCTTAAGTCTGTTAATAATTCATCAAACGTTTTCTTCACTTGTTTTTTCTTACTGTTCACACTAATTGTCATTATTTTCCTCCGACATTACACAATAAATTCACACCTACTCTTATATAAAGTTTTTCTGGATGAAAATATTGCCTTTTTAACATCTATATATTAATTTTTATTTACAATTCATATGTTATGCAATTTTATGTCCTACTATTACGCTGTTTTAAGGTCAGAAAATTGATTAAGGGTAATACTGACACTTATTTCTTTTGTACTACTATAATAACACATTTTTATAATTTATTCCTCAGTTATATAAATTATTTTAAAAATTTTTATAATTGTTTTTATAAACATAGGTAGAATTTAGGAATATTTAAATCATAATTGTAATAATTCTTAATATTTTACTACTAACATTGGATAGTAATAATAAATTCAGTACCGGCACCTAATTGGCTTATCGCTTTGATTGTACCGTTATGCTTATCAATTATCTTTTGGCTTATTGCAAGACCCAAACCCGTACCGACCCCTACTCCTTTTGTTGTATAACCGGCAGTAAAAATTTTATTCAAATTTTCTTTAGGTATCCCTTTCCCGTTATCTTTTATTTTTACAATCAGATGATTATTTTCATATTCGGTAGTAATAATTATTTTACCTTTATCTTCAATTGCCTGGCAGGCATTTATCAAAACATTTGTAAACACCTGATTAAGCATATTTGGATAACATTTAATCATTGGAATATTTCCATAATGCTTTTCGATTTCAATTTTATTTTTGGTTTCATGACGTATAAGCTCCAGAGTTAAATCCAGTTCCTTATTTATATCTGCTTCCTGCAGTTCAGCTTCATCAAGGCGGACAAATTTCTTTAGTGAAACAACAATATTACTTATACGCTGAATTGCTTCGCTGTCAATATTATTTATTTCAGACAACATTTGTCTTAAATCTTCCTGTTCTATTTTAGGAATAAGCTTGGATATTATTGAATTATTTGACTTTATAGATGCAACAGGAGTGTTTATTTCGTGAGCAACCCCCGCAACCAGTTGACCCAAAGATGCCATTTTCTCAGAATTTATCAGCTGCAGCTGAGTTTCTTTCAACTCATCAAGAGCAGATTTTAAATCTCTGACGTTTTTAGCATTTTTTTGATACAGTTCAGCCCTTATGATTGCGTTGCCAAGCTGAGAAGAAACCGCATCAAGAATTTCAATTTCTTCATTTAATTCTCGTTTTTGATAACTTAGCAAAACAATAACTCCAATAATTTTCTGCATATGAAAAATAGGTACAATAATTCTTAAAACAGACTGTTTAAAAGGTTTAGCATCAATATATTCCATAAGAGAATAACTGGTCGAAATTTTATTGGATTTCAATTTTTTCATTGCATAATTATCAAACGAAATCTGAGTGCCTTTAGAGCCATTTTTTTCACCAAAAGTTTCCTCGATACAAAATCCTCCATCATTTGCAGAAGCATAATACGCTCTGAAACAACCAAACATTATAGCCAATTCTTTCAATGCAGAATTTAAAATTTTTGAAATATCCATTGATTCTCTTATAATATTAGAAACCTTATTGATTAAAGCAATTCTAATAGCTTGAGCCTGAGCTTTTAAACGGATTTTTTGAAGTTCGTCATTTTCTTCTTCCAATTTCAGGAGTTTATCTTTAATCATTTCCTGTTCTTTTCGATTATCACGCAGTAAAACTTCCGAACTAACATCAACAAGAAACATAATAGTATATGCACCACGTTTTACAGCCGTTAAATCATAATAAAAAGTTTGA
Organism: Candidatus Gastranaerophilales bacterium; assembly: GCA_944324395.1. Taxonomy (GTDB): domain Bacteria; phylum Cyanobacteriota; class Vampirovibrionia; order Gastranaerophilales; family Gastranaerophilaceae; genus Zag111. The sequence continues at coordinate 84,593 of CALUWC010000008.1, forward strand.
TTATAAGAATTCAAATAAGATACACGTGCAAAAAAATTCTCCTTCGATGTAATAGCCTGAAATATCGGAGAAAACAAATCGACATTCTCACTATCAACAGGACACATTTCAAAAGTCATTTGGTGAGCAAATTTTCGTATACCTTCAAAGTTTTTAAAAACACGACAAAAAGTATTGTTTTTAAAAACAATTTTTTCATAATCCCTTACTACAATAACCGGATCCCTATACTGATTGAAAAAATCAAACTTTTTCATAGTAAAATTATAGGTCAAATCTAAATTTCGGGCAACAAAATATATAAGCAGCACAATCTATAGCATATATTTACCCCCTGTGATAGAATATAGATAAATAGGAGGATTTTGTATGGCAAGAGCTATTATAATGGTGATTGATTCTATGGGAATAGGAGCAATGCCTGATTGCAGGGATTTTGGAGATATTCCGGAATGTAATACATTAAAACATGTATGCGAATTTAACAATGGATTGAATGTTCCGAACCTTGAAAAAATGGGATTAGGAAATATTCAAGATTTTAAAGGAATAAAAAAAGTTGAGAAACCTGTTGCAACATACGGAACTCTGCTTGAAAAATCAAAAGGAAAAGATACGACAACAGGACACTGGGAAATTGCGGGGATAACTTTAGACCGGCCATTTGCGACATTCCCTGAAGGTTTTCCTGATGAACTTATAGAAAGATTTATAAAAGAAACTAATTGCGGCGGAATTTTGGCAAACCGGCCGGCAAGCGGAACGGCTATCATTGCGGAATTAAACGAAGAACACCATAAAACAAAATTCCCGATTGTATATACATCCGCAGACAGCGTATTCCAAATTGCTGTTGATACAGATATCATTCCGCTGGAGGTTTTATATGACTGGTGTAAAATTGCCAGAAAAATATTAACTGAAGGAAATTATTATGTATCCAGAGTAATAGCAAGACCATATAAAATAATTGACGGAAAACCTGTCCGAATTTCAAAAGACAGACGTGATTATTCAATTGAACCGGTTGCACCTACACTATTAAATGAAGTAAAAGACAGCGGCGGCAAAGTCATAGGTATCGGAAAAATTGAAGACATCTTTTCAAAATCAGGCATTACACATGCTATACACACAGGCTCAAATAAAGAGGGGCTTGAATTAACTTTACAAGCCGTAAAACGTGAACTTCCGCTTGAAGATATAGCATATGAAAAAAATAAGACATATAATAATACAGAAATAATCTTTACAAATCTTGTTGACACCGACATGCTTTACGGTCACAGAAATAATCCTGAAGGGTACGGCAAAGCAATTGAAGAAATAGATACATATATTGCTCCGATTATTGATGCAATGGAAGAATATGATTTGTTAATCATTACGGCAGATCACGGATGTGATCCTACAGTACCGGGAACAGATCATACAAGAGAAAAAGTTCCTTTTTTAATATACTCAAAATCACTTCCTTCAAGCGGGAATCTTGGTGAAATGGAAGGTTTTGATACTATTGCAGGATTTATTAAAGATTGGATATAGAAAAAATTTTTTAACTCTGGAATTTTTATATTTTTTATTGTATAATTCTATTGTGAAAATTTTTTCACATAATGTAAAATAAGGAGAATAAAAAATGACAGTTAAAGTAAATGACAGTTGTATTAGCTGCGGCGCTTGCGAATCAATTTGTGATGCCGTATTTTCAATTGAAGACAAAGCAGTTGTTAATGAATCAGCAGTAGCTGATAACATTGATGCAGTAAAAGAAGCTGCTGATGCTTGCCCGGTTGGAGCAATTGAAGTAGAATAATAGAATTTAACTATTATAAAAAAGGTTCGGTAAAATGCCGAACCTTTTTTAATGTTTAAATTTTTAAAATTTATTATTGCAAAGAACAAGATATAACTATTTCCCGATTATTAACTTTGGCTTCTTCAACAGCAGCCTCAGGAGAAAGTTGTTCTATTCCTGTATCAGTCATAGATCCGATAATTCTGCAATTTAATCCTGTACCTGAAGAAGAACCATTGTTTACTTTTTCATTGAGTTCATCAACTCTCATATTCAAATTTGATAAATCAGTTTCTATATCAGCCAATCTGTCAGAATTCTGAGTTACATTTGACTGATCAGTTTGTATATTTTCTTGCGTTTGCTCTTGTTGCTCTTCATTTTTCAATTGCATTTTACCTTCAGAAGCATCTTTCGTATTTGAATACATGGCTGCAACCGCAAATACAAAAAGACATAAAACGATAATAGTTATAATCTTAAACTTGTTTAAACTTTCCATACTATCTCCTATAAATTTTAAACCGATAATATTTTATCACAATTAATATTATAGGGCTAGCCGTATACAAACCTAAATACTATTTATTAATTTTGCTAACAAAGGCTTGTATTTGCATTTTAGCTTTATTTGTACTAAGTTTATTTATATAAGTGAAGAATAACACTTTTAGAAGGAGGATGTTTATATGGAAACATACGGAATTGAAAAACATGGTATTATCGAACCAAAAGCAGTTTATCGTAACTTGAGTCCTGCTCAATTGACAGAAGCTGCATTACGTTTAGGAGAAGGCTCTTTAAGCAATACCGGAGCTTTAGTTGTCACAACAGGCAAATATACCGGAAGATCTCCTAAAGACAAATTCATTGTTGATACTGACGGAATTCACAATGAAATAGCATGGGGAAAAGTAAACCGTCCGATAAGCCGCGAAAAATTTAATGCTATCAAAGGTAAAATCGCAGCATACTTACAAAACAGAGAAGTATTCATTTTTGATGGTTTTGCTGGTGCAGACAAAACTTACACACAAAAATTTCGTGTAATTAACGAATTGGCAAGTCAAAACTTGTTTATTCACCAGTTGTTAATCCGTCCGACAGCAGAAGAATTAGCAAATTATGGAGAACCTGATTACACAATTCTTTGTGCTCCCGGATTTAAATGTGATCCTGAAGTTGACGGAGTAAATTCAGAAGCTTGTATAGCTATTGACTACGAAGCTCATGAAATCATCATCTGCGGTTCTCAATATGCAGGCGAAATTAAAAAATCAGTATTTGCTACAATGAACTATGTTATGACTAAGAAGAATGTACTTCCAATGCACTGTTCAGCAAATATGGATCCGGCTACAGGAGAAACTGCAGTGTTCTTTGGTCTTTCCGGAACAGGAAAAACTACATTGTCAGCAGATCCTGCACGTAAGTTAATCGGAGATGACGAACATGGCTGGTCACCTGACGGTATATTCAACTTTGAAGGCGGTTGTTATGCAAAATGTATCAATCTTGATCCTGAACACGAACCTGATATTTACAATGCTATCAAATTCGGTTCTTTAGTTGAAAACGTTATTATGGATCCGCAAACTCGTGAATTTGATTTCACAGACGGTACATTAACAGAAAATACACGTGTAGGTTATCCTATCAACTATATTAACAATGCTCAAATTCCGTCAAAAGGCGGAATCCCAAAAGTTGTTGTATTCTTGACAGCTGATGCATTCGGTGTATTGCCTCCAATTTCAAGATTGGATAAAAATGCTGCAATGTACCACTTTGTAACAGGTTTTACATCTAAACTTGCAGGTACTGAACGCGGTGTTACAGAACCTCAGCCGACATTCTCAACATTATTCGGCGAACCATTCATGCCAATGGACGCTTCAGTTTACGCAAAAATGCTAGGTGAAAAACTTGAAAAATACGGAACTAAAGTTTACTTAGTTAATACAGGCTGGGCTGGAGGCTCTGCATCATCAGGTGCTAAACGTATGAAATTAGCATACACACGTGCTATGGTTACAGCTGCATTGAACGGTTCATTTGACAATGTTGAATTCAAACATCATGATATCTTCAATGTAGATTATCCTACATCCTGTCCTGGTGTTCCTGATGAACAACTTGATGCAAGAGGTTTATGGGCAGATAAAGCAGCTTACGATGAACAGGCCAACAAATTGGCTCAAATGTTTGCTGATAACTTTGCTGCTAAATATCCTAACATGCCTGCTGAAATCGTTAACGCAGGACCAAAAGCTAAAGCTGTTGTTTAATTTATCAGTTAAACAACTTGAAAATATTTTTGGAAAACCTTGTGAAATTCACAGGGTTTTCTTTTTGTGAATTTCAGTTAAAAAGATGATTTAATTCCAAAATATGCATTATAATATTATAAAACCAACGAGGGAAATATGAGAACGATTTTGATAATTTTAGGAATACTGGCTTGCATAAATATACTGGTAATAACTATCAGTAAAGTTTTTGCTCAAGATATGCATCTTGATTTAAAAAGCGATATAAGTATTTCAAATTTCCAATAAAAGAGAGATTACTTTATATAAGTAATCTCTTTTTTATATTTAAAAACTTCTCAACTATATATTTGCCAGCTTCTTATAAAAGTCGTTAGATTGCTCAAACTTATAAGCAAAATTAAACAATCTTGATTCCTGTAATTGAGGAGCCAAAATTTGCAGCCCAATCGGCATACCATCACTGTCAAAACCTGCAGGAACACTAATTCCCGGCAAACCGGCAAGGTTACAGCTAATAGTTGCAATATCGGTTAAATACATTGCAAGCGGATCAGATGATTTAGCACCCAAATCAAATGCAGTATTCGGACAGGTCGGAGAAATCAATACATCAACTTTTTCAAAAGCTTCTTTAAATTCTTCAGTTACTAAAGCTCTCATCTGTTGAGCTTTTTTATAATAAGCATCGTAATAACCTGAAGACAGTGCATACGTTCCAAGCATTATACGACGTTTAACTTCCGGCCCGAAGCCTTCTGCACGAGTTTTTGTATACATTTCCATCAAGTTTTCCGGATTTTTACATCTGTAACCATATCTTACACCGTCAAATCTTGCAAGGTTGGAAGAACATTCAGCTGTTGCCAGAATATAATAAATCCCGATTGAATATTTCAATTTTTTCAATGATACTTCAACAATTTCACAACCAAGGTTTTTGTATATTTCAATAGCATGTTCTAAAGCTTTTTTAACATCAGGAGCCAGACCTTCTTCCATAAGTTCTTTAATAACCCCGACTTTTTTACCTTTGATATCACCGTTTAAGTTTGCAGCATAATGTTCAACAGGCAAATTCAATGATGTAGAATCTTTAGGATCATGACCTGAAATAACTTCAAGTAAATTAGCGGCATCTTCAACTGTTCTTGCAAACGGGCCTATCTGGTCTAAAGATGAAGCAAAAGCGATTAACCCGTAACGGGATACTCTGCCATAAGTAGGTTTCATACCAACAATACCGCAAAAACTTGCAGGAAGTCTTATTGAACCGCCGGTATCAGAACCCAGAGCCAGCGTAGCTTCACAAGCAGCAACACTCGCTGCAGAACCGCCGGATGAACCTCCCGGAACTTTGTTTAAGTTCCACGGGTTATGAACTTTTTTAAACGCTGAGTTTTCATTTGATGACCCCATTGCAAACTCGTCCAAATTTGCCTTACCTACAATCGGAATTAAATTTCCCAGCAATTTTTCTGTAACAGTCGCATTGAACGGGGAAACAAAATTTTCCAGAATTTTAGATGAAGCAGTAGTTTTTGAACCGATGAGATTCATATTATCTTTCAGGGCAAGCGGAATACCTGCCAATAACGGTAATTCTTCACCTTTTGAAATTTTATCGTCAACTTTTTTTGCAGTTTCAAGAGCAATATCTTTAGTTAAAGAATTAAAAGCTCCTATTTTGCCATCTAATGAATCAATTCTTTCAAATGCTGCATTTGTTAATTCGACAGCAGAAATTTCTTTATTTCTTAAAGCTCTGCTTTGTTCAGCAGCAGACTTTTGTAACAGCTCGTTCATAATATCTCCTTAAAAGCTAATTCTCATCAAAATTGTAAGACAAACAAACCTAAACTGCAAATTAATATAAACCTTACAAGGGTAAATTAAAAATTCAGAAATTCCCAATATTTACCTCATAGCTCAATTGCAATTGTACAAAGTGCTATATTATCAACACTTATTTATCTTCTCTGTTATTCGGGCTGGTCAGAGGTTTCATTCTTTTCAAATTTTTCAACGAGCAGCTTTTGAATGCGTCGACCTTTCATTTCAACAACTTTTATTTTTAAATTTTCGATTTCAATCTCATCTTTTACTTTAGCCAAGCGGCAAAGCGATTTTTGAACAAGTCCGCCGACAGTTTCTACTTCTTCTTCATGCTGTTCTATTTCAAAATATTCAAAAAATTCATCTACCCGCATAAGCCCGTTTACGATATATTTATTTTCATCAACCTGTTTTATGGTAAGATTTTCTTCTTCTTCATCAAATTCATCCTGCACATCGCCAAGGATTTCTTCTAAAACATCTTCAAGAGAAATAATTCCTGACATTCCTCCAAATTCATCCATTACAACAGCAATTTCTGTTTTATTTTCTTTGAAATCCTTTAACAATAAATCCATAGTCATTGTTTCAGGAATTAAAAGCGGTTTTCTTAAAACTTTGGAAAGGTCAAGTTCTTTGTTATCCCTTATATATGGATATAAATCTTTTATATGCAGAATTCCAATAATATTATCAAAACTCCCGTTGTGTACAGGATATCTTGAATATTGGTTTTCAATCAAAATCTTGTCCAAGTCCTCCATGCTAATATCAACTGGCAAGGTTACAACATTACATCTTGGAATCATAATTTGTTTAGCTATTAAATCTGTAAATTTCAGAGTATTTTTAAGAATAAAGTTTTCAGTTTCATTGAGTACACCACCTTTATAGCTGGCATCAATAATCATATCAATTTCTTCTTCGGTATGAACACCATGAGCAGGGTGAGCCGGAGGAATTCCGAATAATTTTAATGCAAAGTTTCCAAATCCGTTTAATAAAAATATAAACGGAGTAAATAATTTCGCAGTGAACACAAGCGGTCTTGTAACAATAAGAGTTGTTTTTTCAGGGTATTGAAGAGCGATAGATTTTGGCATCAATTCCCCAAATACAACGTGCATAAATGTTATGAGTACAAAAGATATGGCAACTGCAATTGAATGTGTGGCAACAGTTTGAGATACATAAGGAAGAAAATCAAATAAAGGTTTAATTAATTTTGCCAGTGTAGCTTCTCCGACCCAGCCCAATCCGATACTTGCAATAGTAATACCTAATTGAGTTGCTGCTATGTATTTATCTAACTCTTGCAGTGCTTTTGCCGTAATTTCAGCGGTTTTGTTACCTTCTTTTGCAAGCTGGCAAATCCTTGTTTGTCTGACACTTACCAGTGCAAATTCAGATGCCACAAAAAATCCGTTTGCCAGTAATAAAAATAAAATTATAATTAAGTTCAGTAAAATCATATTTCCTCGCTTATTATTGTTAAAATATATTCTATTATACAGGTTATTTGTAAAAATAACACATTGTTACAAAATACTAATTTTTAATTATAGAATTATATTTTGAAATCGGTTTATAAAAATAATAATTCTTATTAAGGTTACTTGGCGGATTTTTTGCACGAAAAAGGGAGGAAAAATATTTCCTCCCTTGCAATTAGAATAGATACTTAAGCCTATTTATTATTTTACTGTAATTTTTTTAACAGAATCTTTATTGGTATCAAGTTTAGGAACTTTGATTTTTAACACCCCATGTTCCAAAGTTGCATCAACTTTATCCACATCAATGTCTTGAGGTAAGTATACAGATCTTGAAAATTCACCGTATTTAAATTCTGATTTTTTATATGTATTTTTATCTTCGCATACTTCTTCCTCTTTTTTGGCTCTGATTGTTAAATAATTGTTGTCAATATCAATATCAAGATCTTCTTTCTTTACACCGGGAAGTTCTGCTCTGATATCATACTCTTTTTCTTTTTCAGTAACCTCGACAGGCATTGACAATTTTTCTATATCTTCTTCATATCCGTATTCGGGATAAAAATTGTCAAAATGTCTGTTCAAAATAGAACTAATTTCGTCATTAACAGTTTTGATAAAATTGTCCGGTGCTTTCTTAACTAAAAATCTCATAATCAACACTCCTTTCAATTTTCTTTTCTTATCAACTACACTTATATTATTATTCCGTTTTTGCCTAAATCCTGTTTTTTTAACCAAAATTTAACATTTTAAAATATCCACCAAACAGATGATGGAAATAATGCGTTCATCTTTTAAAATGAGAGTGGGTCAGTTGTAAGAATTTTGGGAGATTATATGGAAGAAGATATATTACAGGACTTGGATATGTATTTACCGGGCAATGATGAAATGTCCGAATCCATTACCCAGAATTGGACTGAACAGGCTCTTGAATGCTATTATATAAATTGTGACTGCAGAAAATGCTCTCTTCGTAACGGTCATTATTCATTTATATGCCAGATGCCAAAAGTAATCGACACTTTAATAAAAACAACAGGCAAACCTGATGACGAATTAAAAACAGCTTGAATGTAACCATTTCGACAACTCCGAACCGAACTTTTACAAAAAAAGAGCCATAAATCTATTTTATGGCTTTTTATTTTATATGTGTCTGGTAGTCGTTACTCTTTGGCAAATTCATTTTCGTGAAAATGTAATAATTTTGCCAGATGCCACTGCCGGGCTTGAATTTCTTGAATTCGTTCTTTGATATCATCTAATTCTTTTAAAAGGGTTTTCATATCTTTACTGTGTCTTGTATATACTGCTGAAATCGGTTGTTCGACTTCAGTATCTTCGAGCCAGCTTGGTGAAAAACAGCCTTTTTCAAATAGTTCTCTTTCATTCATTACACATATCTCCAAAATCTACAGCTATTAACCTTTGTCTGCTAATAACTCGTGGAAAAAATCCACCAATTTGAAATTTCCATATTTAAACGCATAGGGTTTCCTTGAATATTCGTTATTAGTAATTTTATTTAATGTATTCATTTCTTCATCGCTCAATGATCCAAAATCGAAGCTTGTCATTTCTGCGTAATCTACCATTAAATCTTCTACATCCATAATCTTTTTCTCTGACATTTTAATACACTCCTTAAGTTTTCTGATTACAAAGAATGTATCGGACTACTTCTTGAAAATCTTTAAATTTCACTGCTGCATTGTTACATATATTAACATAGCATCCGAAAGGGTAGAAGAAATCAGTATTATAGGTTATACTATAAATGTAGTAGAAAGGCGGTAATAAAACTTTTTTGTGCAGACGGAATTTATTCCGTCTGTTTGCAGGATTGATTTTACAATGACATAATGTAGAATTGTTTAGTAATGTAAAAAATTATGACCTTTGTGTCAAAAGTTTTTTATTACATGACTTATAAAAGAAAATTGTAGGTAGATTTGTTTTGGAAAATTTAGATAAAAAAGAACAGAATAAAACAGCTAAAAAGCCGATAAAGAAACAGCTGAGTTCTAATCCTATCGACAAAGTTAAAAGCCCGATAGAAGGACTTAGAATGATATCTGTTCCTCAAGAAGCTGTTCCCGAAACTCAAGATACCTCAAAAGAAATTAAAAAAACAAAGAAAAAGTTAGACAGTCTTATCAAACCGATATCCGTTGCCGAAGAAGCCAGTCTCGACAGCATTGTAGAAACAATAAACAATTTTAATACGACTAAAACAAAACCAAAACTATATACCAATAACTATAATCCGAATAATAACATAATTAATCCTAATGTAAATTATTTTGATTTGATGAAAGGACTTTTGGATACTTTTCAAAGTTACAAAAGTATGGCTGATTTATTTGCCCGCTTAAATAGTTTGTTTATAAATAAAGCAAAATGGAATTTTATAGGATTTGGCTTGCTGCATGAAAAATCCAAATGCATAAACCTTAAAATCCAGAGCAAAACAGGTAACACATATTCATCTAAAATATTTTTATCAGATGAAAATAATCCTATAATTAAATGCTTTAATTCAAAATCCTTGATACACAAAGATAATATTAATTACTTAAATATTCCGTATTTAATGAAAACAAGTTCCGTTATAATTCCTATGATGTCATTAAATAAATGTATAGGAATATTGCTTGTGGGGCAGAATGTTTCAAGTATCAATGTTAATCTTGTTACTTTGTTCAGTAATTACATGGGAATGTTTATACACAATCTTCAGTTACAGGAACAAACCAACAAATATGCCAATACAGATAATTTAACATCATTATATAATCACAGAGGATTTCAGGAAATTCTTGCAAAAGAATTGGAAAAAGCTAAAGATACCAATACTCCGTTATCCGTTGTTATGTTTGATGTCAATAATATTTCTAAAATTAATCGAGAACTCGGACATGCTAAAGGTGATGAAGTTATTAAAACAATTGCCGAAAAAATTAAGCAAAATATCAGAGCAACAGATTCTGCAGGCAGATACGGCGGTGATGAAATTGCTGTTATTATGCCCGAAACTAATACAAAAGATGCAAAATATCTGGCAGAATATATTACTTATTGCCTGTCCTGTTGTTTCGTAGATGATGTTGGACCAATTAAAGTTTCTGTCGGAATTTCAACATATCCGGAATGCACAATTGATCAGGAAAAACTTTTAATTCTTGCAGAGCAGGCAATGTTTATTTCACAGGCAAAAGGTTATAAAGAAGGCATGTCAGCTATTATAAGTTCTTCAGATTTTAATTTCTGGGATGATGTGGCATTGAATTCATTTGCGGAAGTTCTTGCAAAACGGCATTCTCAAATTGGTATCAATTTTGAAGAAGAATTGGTTCATAAATTTAATCAGGAAGAGATTGTCAACCATAATCACTTAATGGAAATGGTTACATCACTGGCAGGTGCAATTGATGCAAAAGATCCTTATACAAAAGGTCACTCTACATCAGTATCCCGTTATTCTGAAGCTCTGGCAAGAGCTGTTAATCTTCCGGAGCATGAAGTTGAAAGAATTAAAATCGGGGCAATGCTGCATGATGTCGGCAAAATCGGTATTCCGGAATCAGTATTGAAAAAACCGGGTAAATTAACTGATGAAGAATGGGAAATAATGAAACAACACCCGACAATAGGAGCAGAAAAAGTATTAGAGCCAAATGAAGCTTTAAGAGATTTGATACCGATAGTTAAATATCACCACGAAAGACTTGATGGCAAAGGTTATCCAGAACATCTTAAAGGTAACCAGATACCTCTTGCTGCCAGAATTGTTTCCGTTGCAGATGCATACCATGCTCTTGTCAGCGATAGACCATACAGAAAAGGCATGCCGATAGAAAAAGCATGTGCAATTCTGAAAGAAGGTGCCGGAACACAGTGGGATCCTGATTTAGTAAGACAATTTATCTCTATTGCTCCTTCTTTAACTACAAATGTATAAGATTTTTTATTTGACATAACATATTGAGCTTTACTAATTTAAGTAAAACCAAAATGACTGTAAAGATAGTCTTATTAAGATACCCTCAAGAACGCCTAGCTTAAAATATTTTCTAAAATTTCAGCATTACGGGAAGCGTCCAGCAATTGCTGTTTTGAAACCCTACGCATATAATTTCTCAAAGCTTCTCTAATTAATTCGCTTCTTGAACAACGTTCCGTATCCGCAAGCCCATCAACTTTATTTAAAAATTCATCAGGCATTGTCACCAAAATCTTAGCCATATACTAACCCTTTCTTGAGTACATTATAACATGCGGTTTTTGTTTTATCAAGACAAAACTAACCAATTTTACTACTCCGATCAGATATTGTAAAAAGAAGTTAAAGAAATAAAATAAAATCGAAAGGAGTCAATATGGAAGAAAATCAAAAAAATGAAGAAACAAGAATCAGAAGAGAAGAATATCCGGTATGTGCAAATCACCCGGTTATGAAAACACTGTTTGTCGGAATTTTAATTTTTCTGGGGGCATTTTGTGCATTTTATGTTGTTGCAGATTGGCATTTCAAACGTATGTTTTCACCGCAATTTATGCCAAATCCACGCAGATTTGAACACATGATAGAAAGAGATATGAGAGCAATGGACCATGCTTTTGCAAAAGAAAGAAAATTTGCTAAAAGGGCAGGAGAAATCATTCATCTTGAACAAAGCGGAGATGTATACAAAATTATTATCGATTTGAGAGCTTTTGATAATAATGCAAATAATGTTCAGGTCAGTGCAAACGGGAATATACTAACTATAAACGGACGTTCTATACGTAAATCAAAACATAATGAACAAATTTCTGAGTTTCAGCAAAACTATATGTTTGGCGAAAATGTTAAACTCAGCGACCTGACCAAAGAAACCAACGGAAATTATTATATAATAACAATACCAATCGGTAATGACGACTAATGAAAAGAACAAAAGAGGGATAAATTAAATTTATCCCTCTTTTTTTAAATAACACATATAGTTTTATGCTTATATTTATATGAACAAAAATACAACAAAATTAAAGTTGTGTCTAAATCTATAAGTATCTTTTTAGTGAACATAAAATTACCTTATCAAATGGACTGTCATTCCTGTTAATAATGTTCTAATAATAACATAATTGGAATATGAGTCAAGATATTAGACAAATATTAGCAAATAATATTAAAAATCTGCGAACACAGAAAAAGTTAAGCAGGGAAGAATTATCTTTAGTTTTAGGAGTTGATAATTCTTATGTTTCAAAACTTGAAAAAGGTAAAATAAATATTACTTTAGATAAAATTGAAATGCTAGCCAATTATTTTGAAACAGAAGTATATTTATTATTAAAATAAATCTTATTGATAATTTAGGTCATCTCAATTTGCAAGTAAAAATAAAATTGCACTTTTTTGCACTTTATTGCACTGGGCTAGAATAGGCTTTGTGAGCCGGTATATAAAGACTCTTCTGTTAAAGATTAATGTACTTAGAGATGAGATTAATTAAATAATTTAGAACATTTTTCTTGAATATTTAAGGCAATATCTTTTGCAAATTTTTCCTTGAGTCCTATATTTTTTGCCACGGCTAAAATATCATCTAAATCCGGATTTTTACCCTCTCCATTAATTGTTGTCGCGTGTTCCCCATTAAATGAAAAACTGTAAGTCAAATCGTACGCAGGAGATAAGTGCCATTCTTTTTTTGCATCATCAAAAAGAAAAGAAAAATTTTTTGAATGGTCATCTCTATTGTGAGCAAAAACATTAAAGCACATTAACCTGAATAACTGTTCAATATCCTGATAATTTCTTGTTAATTCAAGTGTTAGTTTCATCAATATATTGTAATCTAGGTTAGGAAGCCTGTGACTTGTCTCTAACAGTCCGCTTGCTGATACCATATGAACTTTTTTATCATTTTTGCGGTCAAACCTTTTTATGCCAAAATACCCTGAACAAATTTTGGATGGAAAAAGCCTTGTTTCCGTCATATTTATTCCGCAATCTTTTGCACATAACGAATATTGATATTCTTTTTCTCCGATATTTTTAGTATCAGATGATGACGGGAACTTAATAATCCAATCCTCGTTGTCAATCGATGTCAAAATCTTTGGTCTTGCACCACCAGAAGAGCCGCCTAGCTGAAAAAGCTCATCCAAATTATCCGAATTTTGCGATTCTAATACTTTAGAACATTCTCGAGCAAGAATATCATAATCAGAAATATTATTTTTTGATTCAAATCTATGTTCCGGCTTATAAGTTAAAGCTCCCATACCACTTTCTTGGACAACAGCAAGCCTATTGAGGTTATCAATTTCTACAGGATTAATTTTATTTTTTAAAAACAATCTATCAACAAGCAATCTTCCCCAACCATCAGGCAAACTGTCGTTAAAAACTCCAAATAAACCGCCAAACGGGTCGTATTTCGGGATAAAAACTTTCTTGATGAGCGGTAAACTAAAAGGTGAAATACTAAATCCATTATTTAACCAATCTGAGTCATATTCAAAAGCAACAACTCTATCCGGAGTTTTAGCCAGAGTGCCAACTAAAATATCATTATAAAAAACTTTTAAATATTTATAGTTATCCATTTATGACCTCATCAATGGAGTTGTATCTTCTTTGTGTGAATAAATTTTCTAAATCCTTCTCTAAATTAAGAGCAATTAAGATTTTTATAAAAGAATTCAAAGAAATTTCATACTTGGACTCAAATCTTTTAATGGAACCAAGACTGACACCTGATTTTGCAGCAAGTTGAGTTTGAGAAATTTTAAGCTTTTTCCTGTGCTGTTTAATTTTCTCAACCAATTCTTTTGCTATATCATTAGGAGTTTTAGAATTAAATAAAAAGCTATTCATAGATAATATATTATACTAAATTTAACAAAAGTCAATATTTGGATAATATATTATCTAAATTTATCTTGGATAGAAATACAACAAAATGAAGTTGTGTTGTATTTTGAGGGTAAATATATGTGGGTAGGGGTGAATGAATTTTTTGCAGGTGGTAGTTTTTGAACGCTATTTAAACAATATTTAAACACTGTTTAAATGGTGTTTAAATTTTGTGTTATTAGACTTTACTTTTTATAGGGAAGAAGCAATCATTGTCTGTAATTAGACGAGTTTAAAATGAATGTAGTACAACCTATAAAAAAGATAGAAGATATTCAAAAGATTAAAAAATATTTGGCAAAAAAGCCAAGAGATGCTCTGCTTTTTAGTTTTGGGATAAAT
>CALUWC010000009.1 GCA_944324395.1 Candidatus Gastranaerophilales bacterium
AAGTGACCCCTGAAAAAATAAATTTTCTGGCATCTGAAGTTAAAGGTTTGATTTGCCTTGCAATATCACCTGAAATTGCAAAACAGCTTGACTTACCGCAAATGGTTGAACAAAATACCGAAGGAATGAAAACAGCTTTCACAATAAGTATTGATGCGGCTGAAAAATACGGAGTAACAACCGGAATTTCAGCTTTTGACAGAGCAAAAACCGTGGAAGTCGCAACTGCCCGTGATGCTCAACCGTCAGATTTAAGACGTCCGGGACATTTGTTTCCTTGTGTTGCAAGAAAGGGCGGAGTACTGGAAAGGACAGGCCACACCGAAGCTGTTGTCGATCTTGCAAAACTTTGCGGACACAGACCGGCAGGTGTTATGTGTGAGGTAATGGCTCCTGACGGACATATGGCAAGAAGAGATTATTTAAGGCAGTTTGCGGACAAACATAACATGAAGTTCATTTCCGTAACAGAACTTATCGCATACAGATTAAAATCCGAAAAACTTGTCACAAGAGAAGCCGAAACAACTCTCCCGACTCCGTACGGAGAATTTACTCTATATGCATTTAAAAATCATATTAACGGTTCTGAACATGTAGCACTTGTTAAAGATGACGGTTCTGATAAAATTCCTGCCGTAAGAGTTCACAGTATGTGCTTAACCGGAGATGTTTTTCACAGCCTGAAATGCGACTGTAATTCACAATTACACAACGCTTTAAAATACATAAATGACTATGGCAAAGGTGCAGTTGTCTATTTAACAGACCATGAAGGCAGAGGAATAGGACTATGTAACAAAATAAAAGCATACAAACTGCAAGAACAAGGTCAGGATACAATTGAAGCAAATATCTCGCTGGGATTTAAATCAGATTTAAGAGATTACGGAACAGGAGCTCAGATACTGGTTGATTTGGGATATACTTCTTTTAATCTCATTACAAATAATCCTAAAAAGATTATAGGTTTAGAAGGCTACGGACTTAATATTAACGATATAATAAAAGTTCCTTCAGAAATAACTCCGTACAACCAGAGATACATAAATACAAAAAAAGAAAAAATGCACCATTACTTATAAAGGAGTACATTTGATGTATAATACAAGAATTTTAACAGCACATGAATATGGAAGTTTTGAAAAATTATATGAGGATTTTCGCTCAAAAGCAGCCTCCGAATACAATTTTGAATTAGATCCGCTTGATTATGACGGATTTTTAGATGCAATTGATAAGGATTTAATAAAATGTATTGTATTATATAACAATGATGAACCGGAAGCTTTTCTTGTTTATACAACAGCAATTTCTGAAGCTATTGAATTAAATATAATTCACAGTATCTCAAAAGAAAATTTTAACGAACAGGCTCACAAATTATTGGAAAAATTTCTTGAAGTTACCAAAACTCTCCGGAAAGACCAAATTGTTTGCTATCCCATGCTTGGAGAACAAAAAACTTTAATCAGTACAATAGCAAAATTAGGCTTTAAATTTGTAGGCATAGAAGTTTTGAGATTTAAATTTAACTCTGAAGAATCAAGAGAACTCTTTGAACACGCAAGAGTAGTGAAACTTCCTGAAGATTATGAAGTAGTTTCATGGAACAGCAAATACTTTGAAGATGCGGTAGAAGTCATTCAAGAATCGTTTAATGACAGTTCTGATGCATTATTTGACCCCAGATTTAAATCTCTTGACGGGACAAGAGATATCATAAATAAAATTGTTAAAGATATATACGCTGAATTTATGCCAAATTCAACAAGCGTTCTGCTTTATAAAGGTGAAGCAGTAGGTTTTGCATTTATGAATCTTACAGGCGGCTCAATAGTAAATATTCCGCTTGTAGGAATTAAACAAGAACATCAAGGAAAAGGTCTGTCTACAATTATGCTGAAACATTCAATGGATTTCCTACTGCAGGCTATTAAGCAATATAACAGCCCGCTTACAGAAATAAACACAACAACAGAAACCGACAACCTGCAAGCTTTAAGATTATACAAAAATCTGGGATTTATGGAAGATTACAGCTATCCGCAGTCCTATCTCCCTATCGGAAACTAGACTTTTGTAAAAAAATCAGTTAAATTAAATATATGTCAGGTATAGATTTAAAAAGATTTTTAAACTCTTTTGGCAAAAATTATCCGCAACAAATGCTAACAGGCAGAAGCACTATAAATTCGGCTGCTCAAACTCAATTAAATCAAACCTCGCAAATGCCTACAGCCCAAACTACCGGCGCTGCTCAAGCTTCTAACACTGCATCTTCTGTGCAAATTGCCCAAAATCTTCAATTAAACGCACTTCAAAACATGGATAGAGCGGTCTATGCAAAAGAAGTACTGCAATTACCAAAAAACATTAACGAATTTATATATATGCTGCAAAAGGGATTAACGCAGGCACAATTTAATCAGATGTTTGCAAACCAGCTTGCTGCCCAGCGGAACAACCTGTCACAAATACAAGCACAAATTCTTGCTCAATTACAAGGATTAACAACAACTATAAATGATGAAATGGTGAATATTCAGATTGCAAACCAATTACAAACCTCGCTCAAAAAATTAGAAATTCTTTCAGGCGGGATGATTAACCTTTCAGATATTTCAATCTTGCTGCAAAAAAACGGGAAAGAAGCCCTGACAAAACTCATTATGTCAATGACAGAAGCTTCAAAAGCCGGAATTACGGATCTTTCCCAGATGAAAGAAATGGCAAAACTTATCAATGCAAGTATTTCTGTTGCCGCAGAAAACAATCCTCAAAAAACCTTAAAATTATTATTACTTCTATATCTGCCATGGCTGCCACTGGAAGATGGTGTCGGATTCGATCTTGAAATTCAACCGCAGAGTGAAGATACAGAAGAAAGTGACAGCATACTTGTAATAACAGTAACTACAATAAATTTCGGTACAATAAAAGCGACTCTCGTACTTGAAACAAGCAATTCGGTACAGGTACAGATTGAATGCGGGGAAAAATTTCCCAAAGATGAACTCAAATTAAGAATTGAAGGGGAACAAAAATATTATGCAATGGATTCCGTCCTATCATTTGAAACAAACAATAACATAAAAGACATAACCGAATCTAAACAATCTGCAAATATAAATATGTCACAAACCACAGAAATTAATCCGTACCTGCTTTTAATGGCTCATACAATAATCAAGCACATTATAGACATTGATAACAATAAAACCCTTGGAATAACTTCACATACGGATAAATTTTAATAAATGTAAAATCTTTAGTTGCAAAATAGCAAAATTTTGAAATTTGGCGGTTTAAAACAGAAATAATTGTAAAGAAATGTTATTAAACATATCTTTACAAAACCTCAAACAACTGCTATAATCGTAGTTGAAAAAGAGTTAGTGTTAAAGGATTAAGGGGTTAATCCTAATTTAAAATTGAATACAAAAAAGGAGTGTTAGTATGGCAATTGCACCTATTAACGGAATTAGCGTTAGACAAAATTATAACAGTACGGTAAATTTTACCGGCAGAAGACAAAATGAAGAAGGAGATGACAGGCAGCCTTTACGCCGCAGCACAAACAATATGGCAGCAGTGCCTGTTGTAGTATTGATGGCAATGACACCCGGAATGCTAAATGGAAAGCAGCCGGTAACAGTACTTCCGGCAAATGAAATGAATATAACAGAAGTTCTCGCCCAGGCACCGGAAATTGAAGAGGCTACCTATGTTACAA
Source organism: Candidatus Gastranaerophilales bacterium (assembly GCA_944324395.1). Classification (GTDB taxonomy): domain Bacteria; phylum Cyanobacteriota; class Vampirovibrionia; order Gastranaerophilales; family Gastranaerophilaceae; genus Zag111. The sequence continues at coordinate 3,737 of CALUWC010000009.1, forward strand.
ATGCTGAAGAATTTAACCAAATAAATTGGCCTTACAGTCTGGCTTCATTATCAAATGAAAAAATTCAATTATCTAAAGTATTTAAATCAAATGGTAATTATTATAACCTTGTAATGACAAAATTTAAAACTTCAGATGCTCCCAGAATAGTAAATAATGTATATCTATTTAAATCCGACAGCCGTGGAAATGTTGACAAAGAATTTTTTCCTCTGTATGACTCTTACACATCAACACCAACCGTTATGAGATTGATATACCATAAACCAGAGAGCGGCAATGAATTTTGTGGAGCCTTAGTTTCTCAAGATTTAATGAATAAGCAAGGTAATATAGACGGATACATGCAGTATGAAGTGAAATTGCCAGATGATATAGCCAATGTACTAATTGACTTATTAGCAACTGACGGAAATTCAAAATGGGATAACAGAAGTAGTGTTGGGTTCCAAAAAACTACTTCTGCTAAGATTCAAAGTCCATATGTAGTAGATTAAGTTTTGTAAAAAATTTAATCTACTTTGAAATAGGAGAGAAAATAATTTTTTACATGAATTAGTAGACAATTAAAAGAGTATAACAATGGCACTTGATAATATAGAAAACAGAAAAATAATAGAAACAGTATCTACCCCGACAACCCCAACAACAGATGCCGGGAATACTTCTGTTAATAAATCAAATAAGCCTATTGATTTTTCGTCAAAAACAGATTCCAATAATCAAATATTGGAAATTCTTTCATCTCCTGAATTCAAACAATTACCAGAAGAAGAGCAGTTAAAAAAATTAAAATCACTTCTTTCTGGATATTCAGAAGATGAAATTAAACAATATGTAAACAATTTAAAAAATAAAAATAATACACAAACAGTTAATGAAACAACTGAAAATGAAGTAGAAAAAAACACTTTACCTTTAGATGAAAATAATACAGAGCCTAAAACTTCTGTTTCTTCATCCGAAAATCAAAGTGAATTAGAAAAAGCCCTATTAGAATATACAAAAAATACTAGTACGCAAGATGATATTAATACTTTAGTGGCAAAACTCATTACAAAAGAAAAAATAGGTGAAGCTACACCTGAAGAAATTAAAATTCTCAAATTATATAATGAAAACCAAGAAGCTAAACCTCCTAAAATACAAACAACTCAACAATCCGAATTTAATGGAATTAAAGCAAAAGACCCTTTAGTTTCACCTGAAATAATTGCGAGCAATGAATGGAAAAATAAAACAGCCAAAGAAAAAACTCAAATATTTGTTGACGCTTATCTTTCAAAATATAATGAGGATTATAACAAACTATCAGATGAAGAAAAAATAAAAGTTATAAATAAAGAAATAAATGACCTTAACAAACTTAAATCATCTGATAATAACAAGAATATAACTAAAACTGATTATCATGAAATTAATAGACTTTTGGGCATATTACATCAGTCAGGAGTTTCACTTGATCAGTATAAAAATATGTCCACAGGTCAAAGACAAACACTCGTTCGCAAAGCCGAACTCAATGCTACAAAAAGTCTTATAAATGCAATTCCGGAAAATAAACGTAAAAGCCCAGAATGGCAAGCTCTTTCTGGAGAAGAAAAATTATATGCATATGCAGATATATTTTTTAATAAAACAGATGCTGAATACCGAAATCTACAAGATAAAGAAAAGGAAATATATCTAAAAAATAAATGTAATGATCTTATAGATCAATATATTACAGGTCCATATGGTATTAACTGGAAAGAACTCAGCGAAGATGCCAGAAATACATACATTTCAAAAACTCTCACAACTATAGAAATTGCTTCAGAAAATAATATGACAATAAAAGAGTATATGGATTGTACTCCGCTGAGTAAATTAAAATTTACGCAGAATTTCTATAAAAAAAGAGGATTTGAGATTCCAAAAGAATTAGAGGTAGAAAATATTCTTATTGATAGCTACATGAAGAATAATAATGGAGCGGAGCCAACAACATCTGATTTAATAGAAATGTTAGAGCAAAAAGCAAAAACTCAACCTCTTAATCCTGCTGAACAAAATTTGTTAAATGGTTACAAATTTTTAATCCAAGTCAATTCCGGCTATAAAAATGAAAAACAAAGTTCTATAGTTACATTAACAGAACAAGCTGCCACGAATAACTATAAAAATGTAAATGAACTTATTGATGTAAGAATTAAAAACATACAAAATATAAAAATTGAAAAACCTGAAAATGTTAATAAAGAAATACTACGCCTATTAAGAGAAACAGGAGGCGATTACGAACAGTGCCAATATATATTGGAAAAGTTGAAAACTGACTTGAATCTTTCTCCTGAAGAAATTCAAAAATATCAAAAGATTGCCAACAGTCATAAATTGAAAGGTGCAGCAAAAACAAAAAATGCACCTATTATAGTCAAAGTTATCACAGAGGTAAATGAATCTGGAGAAACTGAGATTGCTAAAAATTCTACTAAAAATATTGGTTTGCTTTTTAAAGATGAAGAATTTGATACTGTAGCAACTGGCATTCTTAATTATAATTCTAATTTAAGTGATCCATTAGCCGCAGGTATGCAAGACCGATCAATTATGACAATAGAAGAGTCTTTGAAACATTCTAACGTTTTATTAAATTCAGATAATATTTCTAATGCAAACAAAGCAATATTCACCCAAGATTTAATTGAACATGCTAAACAAAATGGTGTTGAAGAACAATTAACATTCGGCAGAGAATTGTCAAAGATTGATAATTCTGCAGTTACAGAAGGCTTGGCGGCTGCTTCAAATTCTGTTGGCGAAGAATACCGAAGCCAATATAACTCTTATGTTGAAACAGCTATGCAGAATTATCCGCCTGAACAGCAGCAAAGTATCCGCTCTGCTATGCAAACCGGAGAAATTTCACAGGAAACTCTTTCACAAACAACTCCTCCTTCAGGCAGAAATACTGAAAATACACAAACTTCAACAACTAACAGAAGTGCTGACAACAGCTCTAAAACATCCGGTAATACACAGCAAAATTCTAATGTCGTAAATAATGCATCAAATGCGGCAACAAATAGTGCTGCTCAATCTTCTGCCGCTCCATCAAGAACTTCTGTATCAAATTCTACAGCAGCATCTTTCAATAATACAATTGACTCTCCGACAAGCTTTACCTCTCAATTAAGACAGGAAAGCAATATTACGGAACCAACATATTCTACATCTTCCGATGATAACATTTCTACGGCTAAAACTGTTTCTCTCAGCCAGTATAGCGGAATTAATGATGATTTTACAACAGAAGCTCTTGAAGCCAAAAAAGATGCAGCTATGGAAAATATTGAAAACTTCCAGGAGCACGTTGAAGAATCCGTACAACAAAGTCAAGTTACGGAAGAAGATATTCAAACTATTGCAAATCTGATTGAAAATCCTGAAAATATTTCTATTTCAGAAGAAGACAAAATACGTCAGGTTTTCAAAAAAGTAGGAACAAATGTTACTGCTATATACAATATAATTATCAACAGATACGGTTCGCAGGTTCAGGATAAATTCTTAGAAGTTCTTGCCTCAAACGGCTCATCTGACAATATTCGTTCTTTTGTTAACAGTATGAGAAGCGACCCGAGTATTATCAAAAAATTATACACTCATTGCTCAAATCAAAAACTTAAATCAGAATTACTTAATATGCTGCCGATAAATGATATCATATTGATGATTACGGCAGGTCAAATTAAAATTTCAGATCTTGGAACCGGCAATTACAAACGAGTTATTGCCGAGTTAAAACAATCAGATCCCGAAAAATTAAACGAATTATTCGGAGAATTTGAAAGCAATATAAATGACAAAATTTCTTCAGGTTATAGTCTGAACGATTCCGATCGTCAGCGGCTGTATGAATATCTCAGCAGCAATATCCAGGGTTTAAGCAATACGAAATTTTCAAGATATCTGCAATACTTGCCTATAGAATCAAGAGAAGAACTTGTAGCTATGAAAAATTCGCCAAAAACAAAAACTCCGGAACAAACCGAAGATATGGCAGAATCTTATGTTCAAAATTCTCCGGCTGATAATAACACTCAGGCAGAACGCAAAGCCGAACAGCCGGAAAGTTTTGATGAATCTCAAAATGCAAATACTATAGAAAAAGAAAATAAAGAAAGCAACACTCAAAAAACTGTACAGCAAAATGCTCAGCCGATTTTCAAAGAAAATGAAATGACAACTGTTTTAAATGATGGAACAAAAGTCAAAAGAAAAGAAACATTCGGAGCAATCAGCAACGATACAGAAATGTACGATGATTATGAAGAAGTAGCAAGAGAAAGTGCAACACCGTCAATGAACGATCCTGTATTAACACCGGGTTCCTACGAATGGCAGGTAAAATATAACAAGCAAATGGCATATCAGCCGATTACACCGCCTTCAAACATGCCGGAAACAGATGACGGAATTTTGTTAGGCTCAAACAAGGTCAGCCAGAGATTACAAATAGATAAAATGAAAAGAAAAGGGCCGTTTTACTTTAACGCATAATATCTAACCTGCTTGCTTTTCAATATCTTTTATGCTGTAATAGTATTACAGCAGGAAATTCCTGCGAGTCCAATTGAAAGAAGACAATTACAAATTGCCGAAAGAAATTAGATTAGCTAAATTTGCAGGTTTTTGCTACGGAGTAAAAAGAGCCGTTGAAACCGTTAAAAAACTAAAAGCAGAAAACCCTGAACGAAATATTTGTGTGCTTGGTGAACTTATTCACAATACACAGGTTATTGAAGAGTTAAATAGTTTAGGGATAAAGTCACTTTCCGAATTGCCTGAAAAGGGAAGCGGAATTTGTGTTGTAAGAAGTCATGGTGAAAGTCCAGAGATTTTCGAAAGAATTCAAAAAGCAGGATTTGAAGTGTTTGATTTGACCTGTCCTGATGTCAAAAAAGTACAGCAAAAAGCTATTGAACTGGCACAAGAAGACTATTACCTTGTAATTGTCGGAAAATCAAATCACCCTGAGGTTATTGCAATCAATGCAAATGCCCGCCAATTCAGCAATAAGGTTGTTGTAGCAGATTCCGCGGAGCAGTTAAAACATTTTGAACAAGAGCTGAAAAAACATAAAAAAATCGGTGTTGTAGTTCAAACAACTCAAATGATTTCCACACTGAACGAAATTATAACATATTTAACACCGCTGGTAAAAGAATTGCATATTGCAAATACAATCTGCCAGAGTACCTCTATGCGTCAATCTGAAGCTGTAGAATTAGCTAAAGACAGCGATTTGATGATAGTTGCAGGTTCAAAAAAGAGTGCAAATACCACGCATTTAGCAGAAATCTTAAAAAATATAACAACAACAATCCATATTGAAACAGAAAAAGAATTGGATAATTATAAAGATTTAATTAAAAAAGCAAACAGAATTTCAGTCACTGCAGGAGCTTCAACTCCTGACAACGTAATAAATAAAGTTATCGAAAAATTACAAGATTGCCAATAACAATGCAATCAGAAAATTATAAATAAAGAAAAGGAGAAAATAAAAAATGACACAAGCAACATTAGATGATTTTGAAAAGTTATTAGAAGAAAGCTTTTCAAGCGGACATTCAGTAGCTGATATTGTTGAAGGTACTGTACTGAAAAAAGAACAAGACGGATATTTAATCAGTGTAAGAGGAGCTAAAACAGAAGCTTTCTTACCAAACAAAGAAATTTCATCAGCAGAAGAAGCTGCACCGTTAGAAATCGGCGACGTTAAAGAATTTTATGTATTAAAAGAAGAACAAGATGAAGAAGGTATGGTATTATCATTGAAAAGACTTGCATTTGCTCAAGCATGGGCACAGCTTAATGATGCAAAAGTTCAAGGTGATACAATCCTTGCAAAAGTTGTTTCAGTTGTTAAAGGCGGTGTATTAGTTGATGTAGCAGATTTGAAAGGTTTCATTCCATCTTCTCAATTAAGAACAGGAACACCATTTGACGGATTGCTGGATCAAAAAATTGAAGTTAAAGTATTGGAAGCCGATCCTAAGAAAAATAAACTTATCTTATCTCAAAGACAAGCTGTTGCAGAACAAAGAGATCAAGTTGTTGACAATATTTTAGCTGAATTGCAAGAAGACCAGATTGTTAAAGGTGAAGTTGTAAGAATTGCTGATTTTGGAGCTTTTGTTGACATCAACGGTATAGACGGATTGCTTCCTATTTCAGAAATTTCATGGCAGAGAATTAAACACCCTTCAGATGTAATTTCTCTTGGTGAAACAATTGAAGTAAAAATTATTAAAATAGACCACGAACTAAAGAGAATTTCATTATCATTAAAAAGAATGGGCGAAGATCCATGGCAGCAAATTGAAGGTCAATTCTCAGAAGGACAAGTTATCACAGGTACAGTTAATAAAGTAACAGGATTCGGTGCTTTCATCAATATCTTCCCTGGAGTTGAAGCTTTATTACCGGTTTCTGAAATGGCTGAAGAAAATGTTAACCCGTTCAACAAATACAAAGTAGGCGACAGCGTTGAAGTTTTGATTAAAAAATTCACACCTCAAGAACACAGAATTGCTCTGAGCGTAAAAGATATTAACAAAGACGAAAATGCTGCATCAGAAGAATAAAAATCTGTAAAATATAATAGACATAAAAGCGAAAGATAAATAATCTTTCGCTTTTATCTTTAATAAATATAATAACAGCAAATCGTATTGTTTAAAAAATTTTCATTTATGATAAAATTATATAGACAGATTTTAATAAGGAGAGAAAAATGGCAGATTCAAAAATTTTAGCAACCATCGAAAGATCAGATACAGAACAATTACAAATTTCCGTAAGTGAATATAAAGGCAGAAGCTATCTTAATATGAGAATATTCTACACAACAGATGACGGGGCAACCTGGCTTCCGACTAAAAAAGGAGTTACATTCTCGCCTGATCAGCTTGATATTCTAACAGAAGCTATTGAAGAAGCAAAAAAAGAATTCATGGATGAAGAATAAAATTTAAGAAGGCAGAAATAATTATATTTCTGCCTCAACATTATAAAAGGAACACTTTCAATGGAAGAGAATATTCAAAACAAATTATTTGAACTTCCCGCCCGCAAATTAACCTTAAAAAAGCGGGAATCTTCCAGCGATTTGAATAAACCAGCTCCTAAATACGCTGTATGCCTGGTAAATATAAAAGCAATGGGAGTAAGAACCTTTAGTTATATAATTCCCGACAGCATGCAAAATAAAATAAAAATCGGGCAGGCTCTTCTTGTACCATTCGGCAGACAGGGACTAATCAATGCATTTTGTGTCGGATTCTCAAACTATTTACCGCCGGAAATTAAAGCAAAACAAATCAATAAAATTTTAGAGGAAACGCCTCTGTTTTCAGTTGAATATCTAAAGCTTCTTGAATGGGTCGCGAATTACTATTGCACTGACTTAATAACCGTTATAAATGCAGCTATTCCGCTAAAACTAATTGAAAAATCACTTAAAACAGAACAGTCAATAGAATTTGTAAAAACAGACGGAGCAACCAAAAGACAATTGGAAATATTAGAAAAACTCCAATCCTGCGGTAAAATGTCTTTGATTGAATTTGAAAAACTTGTTAAAACAACACGAACAACAATAAAAAAGCTTGAAACTCTGGGCTGTATAAAACTTACAGAAGAACAAATATACAGAAATCCGCTTGACATTTTAAAAATAAACCAGAAAGAAGATTTGTATGAATTGTCGCCTGCCCAGCAAAAAGTTTATGAAGGTATATCAAAACAAATAAAACAAGAAATTTCCCCGCAAATTCTGCTGCATGGAATAACAGCAAGCGGGAAAACCGAAGTTTATTTCAAACTTATAGATGACACTATAAAATCCGGTAAAAATGTTCTATTTTTAGTTCCTGAAATTGCTCTTGCATCTCAACTAACAAAACGACTGGCCAGAAAATTCGGAACAAAAGATGTAGCAATATGGCACAGCAGTATTTCAGAAGGGGAGCGTTATGACGTCTGGCAGAAACTGTATAAAAACGAAATAAAAATTCTGGCAGGTGCAAGATCTGCTGTTTTTGCACCGTTAAACAACATCGGACTGATAATTATTGATGAAGAACACGAAAGTGCATATAAACAAACTTCGCCTGCACCAAGATATGATGCAAGGCTGGTAGCAAAAAAACTTGCCGAATTTAATAATTGTCCGATACTTCTCGGGTCTGCAACTCCTGATATTTCAAGCTATTACAGGGCAGTTAACTCAGGTCATTTATATGAAATGCTAACCAGGTATAACAATGCAAAAGTTGCACCGGTCACTGTTATCAATATGCAGGAATACGGCAGAGCAGCGTACAAAAGTCTTATTTCAAAACCTTTACAAACGGCAATTCAAGAAACTTTGGATAACAAACAGCAGGTAATTCTATTGATAAACCGCAGAGGATATTCAACATATACCCAGTGTCAGGGCTGCGGACATGTAATAGAATGCCCCAATTGTGCAATCCCAATGATATGGCATGCAAAAGACAATATGCTCAAATGCCACTATTGCAACCATGTTGAATATTTCCCCGATGTATGCCCGAATTGCGGATTTGAAGGTTTAAAAAATTCAGGCACAGGCACCCAGAAAATTGAGCAATACATAAAAGACCTTTACCCTGAATACAATGTAGAAAGAATAGACAGCGACGTTCTTGTACGTAAAGGCGAACATATTAGACTTCTGGAAAAATTCCAAAAAGGAGAAATCGATATCTTAGTCGGAACCCAGATGATAGCCAAAGGACTAGACAATCCAAATGTCACACTAGTAGGAGTAATTTCAGCTGATGCAAGCTTTAATCTTCCTGATTTCAGAGCCTCCGAACGTGGATTTCAACTGCTGACACAGGTTGCAGGAAGAGCCGGCAGAGGAGAATTTAAAGGCAGAGTTTTATTTCAAACATACAATCCTGAATACTATGCACTGGAAAGTGCTAAATCCCAGAACTACGCAGAATTTTACCGTAAAGAAATAACATCAAGAGAAGATTTTGACTATCCGCCCTTCAGTCAAATAATAAGACTTATACTAAGTTCACAAAACAAATTCAGAGCAGAAAAAGCGGCTCAGGAAATTGCCCTTAGACTCTGTACTATGATTGAAAAATTCGGATTCGGAGAACGGCTTGAAGTTTTAGGACCTACAGCCTGCGTTATTGAACGTATAAACAGCTATTACAGATTTCAAATTCTAATCAAGAATAAACTTGAAGATAAAGGACATCAATTTGTTTCAAGCTTTTTAAGCAAAATAACTTCGCCAAAAGATATAAGAATGACAATAGATGTTGACCCGCTTGATATTCTGTAAGCTGAAATAAAATTTTTCAAACCTTAGAATTTTTTGAGTTTTGCATAAGTTGCATCCATAGCTTTTTTGCCAAGTCTGCCAAAATCAATCGTATACATAACACTGTCACCAACGGTCATAACATCTGTAATATGCCCGATTCCAAGCTTGTCATGGAATACTCTTTGCCCTACTTCATATATTTCATCAATAATATGAGCATTAGCTCTTTGTTGACGGCGTTCTTCCTCTTTTTGCCGTTCTGATTCAAGACGCTGGCGGCGTTCTTCTGCCATTCTTTTTATGGCATTATCTTTAAAAAATGCCGCAATTTTTTCTTCTTCTCTTTTTTTATTGATTGCGGATTTCACTACAATAGCTCTATTGGGAGTTCTGTTTGTTTGAATTTTCGAACTTGAAGGACGAGAAGAACTTGCAAGTCCTTTTCTCTGTGGTGCAACAAAATTAGCCCCGAAACCGGATGAAGGTCTTACATAACCGTCAGAATCCGTTTTAGTATAAGATTCTCTTGCCTTTGATACAGCACTTCTAAATGTAGAAGCTCCGATTGACCTGCCTTCAGATTCCAGTGATTCAATCAAATTGTGCGGAATTTCCTCAATGAAACGGGACGGGTTGTAATACTTGTATTCACCCCAGGTCTGGCGTCTTTTGGCAGAAATAAGGTATAATTTTTCTTCCGCTCTTGTAACTCCGACATACATAAGCCGTCTTTCTTCTTCAACTTCGGAAGGAACCTGCAGTGTTCTCTGGCTTGGGAAAATGCCTTCATCCATACCTGCAATAAATACTATAGGAAATTCAAGCCCTTTTGCTGCGTGCAGTGTCATCATTGTGACGTTATTAGCTTCATCAACCATTGAATCAAGATCAGATACAAGTGCCACCTGCTGTAGAAATTCTCCCAGTATATTGTCTTCTTCTTCCGGTACAAATTCTTCGGCCACATTCACAAGTTCCTGTAGGTTATTTATATCATCCTGAATTTCCGGATCGTTAATAGCTTTTGCTTGAAGTTCTGCAAGGTATCCTGATTTTTCAATAACAAGAGCAACAAACTCCTTCAGAGTATATGAATCTTTTGCCTGCTGAAATTTGCAAATAAGATTAGCAAAATCTTTCAATTTGGACTGAGTTTTTGCATTTAAATCGGATTCTTCACATACTTTTATAGCTTCAAAAAGGCTGATATCACGTTCATTTGCAAAATCGGAAAGATTTTTCAATGTGGTTTCACCGATTGCACGTTTCGGTATGTTTATTACCCTGCGTAAACTCTGGGAATCATCAGTATTATTGATAAGTTTAAGATAACATATCACTGTTTTTACTTCTGCTCTGTCATAGAATTTTGTACCGCCATAAATTCTATATGGAATACCTGATGCCATACAGGCTTCTTCTAAGGCTCTTGATTGGTTATTAGTTCGGTACAATATTGCAAATTGATTGTAGTTTCCATGAGCAGTTCTCTTTATATTGCTTACTATATAATTCGCTTCATCAGCCTCATCATCTGCAATATAATAACTCAGTTTTTCACCTTCACCTTTGTTTGAATATAAAACCTTTGCTACACGCTCGTTATTATTTTCAATAACTGCATTTGCAGCATTCAAAATATGAGCCGTTGAACGGTAATTTTGCTCAAGTTTAATAAGTTTTGTATTCGGATAATCTTTCTGAAAGTTCATTATTATTGTAAAATCAGCACCACGCCATGAATATATTGACTGGTCAACATCACCTACTACACATAATGAACGCTCTGCCGGAATATCTTTGGACAAATTGGTATAAAGCATATTAACAAGTTTGTACTGAGCAAGGTTTGTATCCTGATATTCATCAACCAAAATATGCTGAAATCTGTCATAATACTGCTGCCTTACTTCTTCATTCTGCTCTAAAAGTTTTACAGTCAGCATAAGCATATCGTCAAAATCAATTGCATTGTTGTTGTTTAAAGACTTTTCGTATTCTTCATAAATAGAAGCTATTTTCTGTGATTTAAAATCTCTGGCAAATGTTGCAAAAGTGTGAGCATCCTGCATTTTGTTTTTTGCATTAGATATTACCGATTTCACAAGCTTTGTTTGATAAACTTTATCATCAAGATTTAACTTTTTTATTGCTCTCGAAATAAGTTGATTAGTATCAGAATCATCATAGATTGTGAAATTCTTATCAAGGTGCTTGCCTGAAGCTGTATTGTACTTGTCGATATTTTCTCTCAAGATTCTTCCGCAAATTCCATGGAATGTTCCTACCCACATATATTTGACAGTATCTTCACCAATAATCTTGCCGATACGTTCTTTCATCTCTTTTGCGGCTTTATTGGTAAATGTAACAGCCAGAATATTTCTCGGTCTGACCCCATTCTGTATCATATAAGCAATTCGTGTCGTCAAAACCTTCGTCTTGCCTGAACCTGCCCCTGCTAAAATAAGCAGCGGCCCCTGCGTTGTCTGTACAGCTTCCTGTTGTTCCTTATTAAGATTTTCTAATAGATTTTCCATGACCTCTTCCCAAATAAAAAAAAATATGCTATAATCAAGCATAGTTGAAAAATGTAATTAATGCAATTAGAAGGTAAAAGAAAAAATGACAGAAAGTGATATGGATATTTTATTAAGTTCGGATGACAAAAATGATGATGCTCAAAAATCAATAGTAGTACCTATTGACGACGAAATGGATACAGTAAAATCAGATACTCCGAACACAGTTGATGAATTGGCAATGGAGCTGGCAACAATCAAACAATCTGCAAAAAAAATTGCAATCATCGGCAGCAGAAATCTTCCTATCACTCATCAGCAAATGATTGAAACTCTTGCAACAGCTCTTGTTATGCAGGGAAATACAATCATTACTTCAGGAGGTTCTTCAGGAACAAATGCTGCAGCCATCAGAGGTGCTATGAAAGCTAATCCTGAAAAATTATGCGTTATACTTCCGCAAACTATCGGACAGCAGCCGTCTGATGTGCAAGATCAACTTATAGGTGTTCCTAATATTATTGAACACGCAGACAGAGCTATGATGACTCTGGCAGATGCTTCAAGAGTTTGTAACAGAGAAATTATTGACGAGTGCAATCAGTTAATATGCTTCTTGTCCCATACCAGCAAAACTCTCCATAATGCTGTTCAATATGCCGAAGAAGGTCATAAAGTTATCACTGTATTTTATTTAGATTAATATAAGGTTTTCCCTTATGAGTGATAAATTAAAAAAATTAACCGGTAAAAATCCAAAGGATTTTGAACCTGTTGCATATGAACTTATCAATGCTCCTGATGTTGAACTTTTTGCAGAACTGGTTTCTCAAGATGATTTTCTTTTTGATTTCGTCAAACAAAATGTTGCAAAACGTCTGTCAAAAATATGTAATGAATCAAATTATTTAAATTTGCTGAAATTCATTAAATATTACTCCCCTGATTACGAAGATTTTATAATATCAAATCTTGTTGAATATGCAGATGAAGATTTGACAGATAGAATGCTTGAAATCTTTGAAAACGGTTCCGAAAACGAAAAAATATACTGTGCGAAATTTTTCGCATATATTCAGGATCCACTGGCTCTTGATTTATTAAAAAAGAATGCATATAGCGAAAATTCTTATCTGAGCGGAAATTGTGCTTCTACATTAGCAATTTTGGGCGACAAAGATTCTTTTAATTCAGCCATAAAAATGCTTGATAATGAAGATAATTTCAAAGTTCTGGCTGCTGTTAGATTTCTAATTGCATACGGAAACAAAGAAGCTCTGCCCGATATTATCAAAGCAATGAAGAATTCTTCATTTTCTGAAAATATTGCAGGTGAAATTCCATATTTATACGATTTACTTTCATTATATGAATTTAATCGGGAGGATTGTTTATATACACTTAATTTGATAATAAACGGGCTTGGAGAAATTCTGGGATTATCTTCAGTATTTGATTTTCAATTGTATGATATTTTTGAAATGCTTATAAAAAATAATCCGGATTCTATTTCTGCTGTTGTAGTATTAAATGCACAAGATAAATTCAATACTCTGACAGAAAATGATGAATATCTTTTTGATGAAACAAAAGACACAAAACAAGAAGTTTTAGATATAAAAAATCTGCTAAATACGATAAATAAAAAAGAATTAAATTCCCTATCGGAAAAAGAATTAAATGAAAACAGCTTATTTGTTTATACTGCATTAGATTTTACAAAAAATACTGATAAGGTTAGGAAATTACTTACATCAGAAAATCAAACATTAGTATTAAGAGCTTTGGAAATACTAAAAAAACTCGGATCTATATCTGATGAAGATAGGAAAACTGCTTTTAATTCAGTATCAAATGAGAATATAAAAAATGTTATTATGGCAATATAGGAGAAAAAACTATGCACTACATTATTACGCATGAAAAAAATACAATCCCTGCAGGTTACAGAAATCTTACAGATGAAGAAATTGCTAAAGATTTTATTGTAATAGATACAGATAAAAGCTATTTCATTTCCAAAAACGAATGGATGATGAATTTTATCAAACTTTTGGGACAGGATATGCCGGCTCTGGAAAAAGAAGGACCCGATTCCATTATGAGAAAAATACAAGAATTATCTGATGAATTTGATAAATATGATTTAGATAATAATAAACTAATTGATTATATGGAATATAAAAACTTCCTGTCAGACAATATCTATATTTCAGATTAAAATAGATAATTTTAATAACAAAAAGACCTCTTAAAATTTAAGAGGTCTTTTTGTTGGTTATATTTTTTGCAAACCTAAGCTGCAACAGCAGGTTCTTTTTTCTTATTTTTTCTTTCTTCCCAGAAATCAACAAGCATACAGCAGAAGAATATACTTGAATATACTCCGACTACAACACCAAGAATCATTGCAAGAACGAAATCTTTTGTTGTAACTCCGCCAAAGAAGTACAATGCAAGCAATGTCAATAATACTGTTAGTGATGTATTAATACTTCTTGCAAGAGTCTGACTTACAGAAACATCAATAATTTCTCCATAAGACATTTTCTTGCCGTAATATCTTAAGTTTTCTCTGACCCTATCAAAAGTTACAATAGTATCGTTGATTGAAAAACCAATAAGTGTTAATATCGCAGTCAGGAATAAGCCGTCAATCTGAACATCAAAGAATATACCAAGAATTGAAAAAGCCCCGACTACAAACAAAACATCATGCACCAACCCGAGAATTGCTGCAAGAGCATAATCAAATTTAAATCTTAACGAGATATAAATAATCATACCAAGCATTGCAAGAGCAAGAGCCAAAATTGACATTTTGAAAAGCTCATTTCCTAAGGTAGGACCTACAGAACTAACCTGAATTAATTCTGCATCTTTATATTCGCTTTGAATTGCCTGAGTAATTTCATCTGTAGTATCTGAACCTTCATCAATAAATTTGGTCTTGATTGATATTATTGAATTGATATTTTTATTTTCTTCTGTTGGTGTAACATCTAATATCTGAATATAAGGATTGTCAACGCCGATTTTGCTTAAATCCTCTCTGGTTTTTGCAACTGCATCATTTTTTACATCTTCTTTAACACCATATTGTAAAATTGTACCGCCTGTATAATCAATACCGACTTTAACAGGAGAATGTGTCGGATATGTAATCATAGAATAAATCATTGCAATGATACCAGGAGTCAAAAGACAAGCCGACAAGCATATCCAAAGTATTCTATATTTTACAACGTGTACCGTTCTTTTCATATTAAACATTTTATTTTACCCTCATACTTTCTTAGTCTAAAATACCAAAACGTGCTTTTTCACGTTTAGTTTCCGTAACTTCATAATCGTGGCCAATTTCATCTTTAGAAAGACCAAATAGCACCGGATATTTCAATTCTCCGGTTCCAAAGATTAAGTGCATAAAGTTTTTAGTAACAGTGATTGCCGTAAACATAGAAACAATTACACCTAATGCCAGAGTTAAAGCAAAACCTTTAACTACACTTGTTCCTAAGAAATACAAAATAACACAAGCTAAAACCGTTGTCATATTTGAATCGAAAATACTTGTAAATGCTCTGTCAAATCCTGAATTGATAGCTGTGAATAAATTCCTGCCTGCTCTCAATTCTTCTTTTGTTCTTTCAAATATCAAAATATTAGCATCAACCGCCATACCTACTGACAGGATGAAACCTGCAATACCGGCAAGTGTTAATGTAACCGGAATGATTTTGAACAATGCAAATAATATCAATGCATATATAACCAATGCAACATCCGCAATAAGTCCCGGTAATCTGTAATATAATAACATAAATATCATTACAAGCCCGATACCTAAAATACCTGCAAATTTTGATTTTTCAATACTATCAGCACCCAGAGTCGGACCGACAGTATTTTCTTGAATAATTTCAGACGGCACAGGCAACGCACCGGCATTTAACAAATTAACCATTCTATCTGCTTCTTCATAAGCAAATCCGCTATTCCCGCCAGAGATTTCGGCTCTGCCGCCGTAAATAGCTTCTCTGATAACAGGAGCGGAAATTTCTTCTCCATCAAAAAATATTGCCATTTGTTGACCGACTAATTTCTCTGTTAATTCAGCGAATTTAGTCGCACCTTTACCATTAAATTCCAGTGATACAGTCCATTGACCTGTTTGATCGGAGCCAATTGAAGCTGATTTCAAATCTTCACCTGTCAAACCAGTAGATTCCCAAATCAATTGTCCTTTATCATCTCTTTTGTGCTGTTTATTCGCATCAAATACAGGCTGTTTAAATTCCAATTGTGCAGTTTTACCCAAGAAAGCTTCTGCTTCTTTCAAATCCGTAATTTGCGGAATTTCAACAAGCAATCTTTTGTCACCCACTTGAGCAACTGTTGTTTCTGATACCCCGAGTTTGTTTACACGACTTTCGATTGCATACTGCAAACGGCTCATAACTTCAGGTGTAATCTTTGTGACTGTGTCTGTAGTTCTGGCTTCAAGCATAATTCTTGAACCGCCCACAAGATCCAGTCCTAATTTGGTTGGTTTTTTGTAGATTGTAAAGATACAAGCTATTGCTATCCCTACAATAATCCAAAACATAATGATTTTGTTTTTCAATTTTCTACCCTCTTATGTATAACTCTAAACTGTTTTATTTTTATAATAATTTATTTTATGCGGAAAAGAACTAGCCTTCTTCGCTTAATTCTGATTTAACCCTGTCGATTACCTTGAATAATTCAATTTTTTCTTCATCAGTCAAAGTAACCAGAGGTTTTCTGACATAGGATTCTATAATACCTTTATACTCCAAAGCCGCCTTAACAGGTATAGGATTCGGTGCCATAAATAGTTTTTTAAATACAGGATATAACGTTTTGTGCATATTTCGTGCAGCAATATATTCTCCTGATTTAAAGTTTCTTATCATAGATTTAATTTCAGAACCGAAAAGGTGCGATGCAACAGAAATTACCCCATGGGCACCCAGTGCAACCATCGGTAATGTAAGGCTGTCATCTCCCGAATAAATAACAAAATCGTCAGGACAAAGCATTTTCATCTCTGAAACCATATCCATATCAGGGCAGCTCTGTTTTACCCCAATAATATTACTATATTTTTCAGCTAAATATGCTACGGTTTCAGGCAGCATATTAACCCCTGTTCTTGATGGTATGTTATAAAGGATTATAGGCAGCCTGGTAGATTCCGCAATTGTTGAAAAGTGTTCCACAATTCCTCTTTGGTTAGGCTTGTTATAATACGGAACAACTGATAATATTGCATCCACTTCTTCTTTTTGTGCAAATTTTGTATATTCAACGGCAGATTGAGTTGAATTTGAACCTGCACCTAATATAATTTTTGCTTTATTGGCAACAGCTCTTTTAACTGTGCTGACTAATTCAATCTCTTCCTCGTTTGTCAAAGTAGGAGATTCACCAGAAGTCCCTGCAACAAGGATTGCCTCACTTCCGGAATTTATTAAGTGTTTTGCAAGAGTTTCAACTTTATCATAGTCAATATTCCCGGATTTATCCATAGGAGTGACCATTGCAGTAATAACTTCTCCGCAATCATATCTTAATGCCATGTAAATACCCTCTGTTTCCCTAATCTATACTTCTTAATTATATTATAAAAGTAAATATATTGCTTAATTATTAAGAATAATGTCATTTTTATTAAATTATATAACTAATGAATACAGATTTTTTATTTTAAAATCTTTTGTGCTAAAATTCTTAGTATGAACTGGAAAGATTTACCGAAAAAGAAACGTTTATACGTTATAGTATTTTTGACAATCGGCGGAATATTGGCATGGGCTTTTATCACTGCCGGAGTCATTACACACGACTTCAACAGGAAGCAGCTTGCCGCTCAGGGAGACGAACAGGAGGCTATAGTTAACGGTATAATTCTGACAGAAACAAAAAACGATCAAAAATACTGGGAAATATACGGTGAAACCGGCAAATGGGACAGCAGACAAGGTATTGCTCAACTGGACAAGGTTATAGGAAATTTTTACCAAGACAACGAAGTTTCAATGAGTTTTGAATCTTCAAAGGGAACTTATAATTCCCAAAAAGGTGATATAATTCTATATAAAGATACGTTTATTGTCTTAAAAGACGGAATAACCTTAAACGCAGACAAATTACACTGGTATAATTCGCATTCGCCAATTGTTGCGGAAGGTCATATTAAAATTCAAAAAGGGAAAGAATTACTTTCAACCGCCGATAAAATCGTAATCAATCCTGATTATTCAAGCTTTCAAATAAGCGGAAATACTGTATCAAAAGTTTATGAGGATAAAAAATAGTATGAAAAAGTTTTTAACTGTTATTACAGCACTTTTAATGTTGTCCGGACTGGCTGTTAAAGCATCTGATTTGGTTATTGAATCTAAAAATCAGACATTTAACGAATCTGATAATAAAATCAAATTTAACGGAGACGTCAAAGTTACCGTAGATGATTTGAAGGTTGTGGGCGATAGTGCCGATGTTAATATGACAAATGACCAGAAACTTGATACTGCGACTTTTTACGACAAACCTTATGCTTTTGAAATAAAGAAAAATAAAAAAAGAGAAGTAAAAGCCAATATTTTGAAAGTATCTTTAATAACAAAAATTGTAAGAGCGGAAGGTGATACTCAATCAGTAGTTTTTGAAGGTAAAACTCCGGTTGTCGTAATTAACGCAAATGTACAGGAATATGACACAAAAACCGGAGTTATGACAGCAACCGGTGCAGTTACAATGCTTTATAAAGATATTGAAACTTTTTCTAACGGGGCTCAAATTACAACCGACAAAAACGGAGATCTGAAAAAACTTGTTCTTACAGGAAACGCCAAGGTTAAACAGGAAAACAATGAGTCTTATGCTGACAAATTTGTATATGAAACAGCAACAGGAAATCTCACAGCATACGGCAATACAACATCTAATGCCGTAATGGATGATGGTTCAAAACTTGTTTTAAAATCAAGTTATCAGGAATATAACCAGAAAAAATCAATCTTCAATGCCAGCGGAAATGTCAGAATCTGGTATCAGGATTATTATGCAGCAGGCCCGAAGGTTACACTTTATCCGGGTGCAGGGACAGATAAACCAAATGAAGCATATTTTACCGGGCGTTCAAGTATAACTCAAGGTGTCAGAACAATATATGCCGATAAAATTAAAATGACAATGAAACCTAAGAGCTTTGATGCTCAAGGAAATACCCGAACCGTTATTAAAAATATAGGTTCAGGCAATGATGATAATGTAACTCTTGGATTATAATTATGAAAGATAAAATTGATAAAGCTTTAGAATGTTTTAAAAAACGTGATTGGAACGGTGCAATTGACCTGTTTACTTCAGTTTTGGAAATAGAAACGGATAATGCAGAAATCTATAACAACCTTGGATTATGTTATGCAAATACCGGAGATGATGAAAAAGCAGAAAAAAATTATTTAAAAAGCATCGAATTAAATCCAAAAATCCCGCAATGTTATATAAACCTTTCGGATTTATATTACAAACAAAAAAGATTGGGGGAGGGTATAAATATTCTTTCTTATGCTATAGACATGCTGCCTGAAGATATTATTTTCAGACATTATCTCGCCCGGTTTTATATGGAAGATGCAAAACTTGACTTGGCTATTGACGAATTAAATTATATACTTGATAAACAGCCTGACAATTATGATGCATATTATGATCTGGCAAAAGTTTATTTTGAATTTGGCAACTATGATTCCGCTATAGAAAATTTTGAAAATGTATTAGAATACAAACAGGATAATGAACTTATTTATTATTATCTTGCGGAAGCATATCAAGCCAATGATGAAATAGATAAAGCAATTTCCAATTTTCTCAAATCAATTGCCGCTAATAATAAATTCCCTATACCGTATAAAAAAGTTGCTATTCTTTTTATGGCAAGAGGGGATTATGAAGATGCAATCGAATATTTGGAAGATTATCTGAATTTTGATATACCGCAGGAAGAAAAAGATTCCGTTAATAAATTGATATCTAATATTAAAAAAAAAACTGAAAAATAAGAGGTCTCAGAGATTAATATGAAAGATAAGTATTGGATAGCATTTTCTTCAATAGAACAGATAGACAGTACTTTTATTAAAAAGCTGTATGGATATTTTGGAGATATCGAAAAAGCTTTTCATGCATCATTAGATGACCTCAAAAAAATAGAAGGTTTGAGCATAAAAAAATCCGAAAACTTTCTGAAATACAGAGATAAAGTTGATATAGACAGAACATTTACGGAAGTTGAAACAAGAGGAATAAATTTTTTAACTCTTGAAGATGAAAACTATCCTAAAATGCTCAAAAATATAGATAATCCTCCTGCAGTTTTATATTACAAAGGCAAACTTTTCGAATGTAATTTAGACAAAACACTTGCTGTTGTAGGTTCGAGAAAAGCAAGTCTGCATGGGAGAGAAGATTTAAAAAAAATCATTTCAGGTCTTGCAAATACAGATATATGTATAGTTTCCGGACTGGCATCCGGAATTGATACCGTTGCACATACCTCAGCTATTGAAAATAATTTAAAAACAATAGGTGTTATTGCAAGCGGTCTGGATCACATTTATCCGGCAAGCAATAAAACCCTTTACCATAATATTGAAAATGGATACGGAGCTGTTGTTACAGAATATTATCCGACATTTGAGCCGATAAAATTCAGATTTCCGCAAAGAAACAGAATTGTATCGGGACTGTCATTCGGAACATTAGTTGCAGAAGCATCGTTAAAAAGCGGAGCCTTAATAACCGCAAATTTAACATTAGAACAGGGAAGAGAATTGATGTGTGTTCCGGGGCTTATTTCAAACCCTAATACCCAAGGGATTTATAAACTTCTCAAAAACGGAGCAGCACTCGTAACTGAAAGTGATGACATTTTGAATGCTTTAAACTGGGAAATAAAAAAAGACACATACTCAGAACAACTTACACTTCCTATGTTGACAAATGAAGAAGAAATTATTTATAAAAATTTGGAAATAGAAGAAAAAGGAATTGATGAATTATTAGCATTGACAAAATTAAAACTTGACGATTTGCTAATGAACTTGACAACAATGGAGCTTAAAGGCATAATAAAACAATGCGGCGGGGATAGATACAAAAAGGTATAGTATGAAATTTAATAAGGAAATTTTAAAGGAAATTTTTACTGTTAACCGGCCTATTGGTCGTTTAACATATTTTCTGCAAATACTTACTATATTTCTTATCCAGTCAGTTATTATTGCTACTTATATGCTATTTTTTGCACAAAACCAACATCCTGTAAAAGAATTGCAATTTATATTTTACATTCTGGCCTTGCCTGCATGCTTTATAATATGCTGGATAAATTGCATACTTACAATCAAAAGATTATGGGACATAACAGGGAAAAAGATTTTATCTGTATTTATACTAATTATTTTTATCGCCCTTATGTTTTTAATTAAAGAAATTAAAATACTTTACCTTGTTATATTTATATTACCCGGTAAATTATCAAAAAAAGATAAAAAAACAATTGAAAATTCAAAACCATTAGAAGAAAATAGAGAAGAAAGTAATTTCGAAAAGGTTGAAGATGGCAGAAACGAAGAGTAAAACAAAAGAAAAATCATTAGTAATAGTCGAGTCACCGGCAAAATCCAAAACCATTAAAAAGATTTTAGGCGGGGAGTATCAAATTGAGGCAAGTTACGGACATATAAGAAATTTGCCGACAAAAGACGCTGCAACCCAGAACTTAGGTTTTGATGTTAATAACAATTTTGAACCTAAATTCGAAATTATTCCCGGCAAACAGCAAGTTGTAAAAAAACTAAATGATTTAGCCAAAAAAGTTGATAAAATATATCTTGCATCCGACCCCGATCGTGAAGGAGAAGCCATTGCGTGGCATGTTCGTCAGGTTTTAAAAGTTCCTGATGAAAAAATCTGCCGTATTGTATTTAATGAAATTACTCCAAAGGCTGTTAAATATTCTGTTGAACATCCAAGAAGTATTGATATGGATATGGTGCAGGCACAGCAGACAAGACAAATTCTGGATAAACTTGTAGGTTTCAAACTCAGCCCTGTTTTATGGAAGCAAATCGGTAACAGAAACCTCTCGGCAGGCAGAGTTCAATCCGTTGCATTGCGTATGATTTGTGAAAGAGAAGATGAAATTGAAGCTTTTGTTCCGCAGGAATACTGGTCAATTCATGCATTACTGGATAAAGACGGCAAAACGTTTGAAGCAGAGCTTGCAAAGATTAAAAATAAATCGGTAGAAAAAACAATTAAAAACAAAGAAGAAGCCAGGAAAATTGTTGATTACCTGACAAACCCGCAAACTCAATATGAGGTTTCAAAGGTTACTAAAAAGTCTACTAAAAGAAAACCGACAGCACCTTTCATAACCTCAACCATGCAAAGAGCCGCAAGTTCAAAATTAGGTTTCGGGGTATCTAAGACAATGCAGGTTGCCCAAAAACTTTATGAAGGTATCGAAATTGACGGCACCCCTGTAGGTTTAATAACATATATGAGAACAGACAGTGTCAGAGTTTCCGATGACGCTCAAAATATGGCACACGATTTTATTTTAGAACATTACGGAGAAAAATATTATCCAGAAAAGCCTAATATTTATGCAAAAGGAAAACAAAACGTTCAAGACGCACACGAAGCTATAAGACCTTCATACCCCGAAAGAACTCCCGAAAGCATAAAAAAATATCTTGATAATGACCAGTACAGACTGTATAAACTTATCTGGGAGAAATTTATGTCATCTCAAATGGCACCTGCTGAAATTGCAAACAAATCTATTGAAATAACTTCAGGTGATTATACTTTGAGAGCAGGCACAAGCAAGATTACATTTGACGGCTTTTTAACGTTATATAATGATGCAGAAGAAGACGAAAACAAAGACTCTGATACAAAAATTCCTGATTTAGAAAAAGGAGATAAAGTCGTCTGTAAAAAAATAGATCCTAAACAACACTTTACGCAGCCGCCTCCAAGATATAACGAAGCTTCATTGGTTAAAGCTCTTGAAGAATACGGAATAGGGCGACCGTCTACTTACGCAACCATTATTACAGTCATACAGACAAGAAAATATGTAGAGAAAAAAGATAAAGCTCTTCACCCTACATTACTTGGCAGAACTGTATCTAAGCAATTAGTTGCACAGTTTGCGGATATTATGGATTACAAATTCACCGCTGGAATGGAAGAAAAGCTTGATAAAATTGCAGACAAAGAAGCTGTCTGGGTCAAAGTTCTGCAGGATTTTTACACACCCTTTATGGAAGAAGTAAACTCCGTTATGAAAACAGCCCAAAAGGTCACTATTGAAACAAAATTCACCTGTCCGAACTGCGGAAAACCAATGGTGCTTCGCACAAGCAAAACAGGTTCTCAATTCTTAGGCTGTTCCGGTTATCCGGAATGCAAAACGGCAATGTCAATAAACGTTATGCAGGAATTGGAAGAAAATGAAGATAATCAGGAAGAAAAACCTCAAGAAGTCTGTGATGAAAAATGTGAAAAATGCGGTTCTGATATGATATTCAAAATCGGACCATACGGTAAATATATGGAATGCACAAATTCTGAGTGCAAACACCGCAAACCATATAGAAAATCAACAGGAGTAACCTGCCCGAAATGCGGCAAAGGCACTATTGTTGAACGCAAATCCAAACGGGGAACTATATTTTACGGGTGCGACAAATACCCTGATTGCGATTTTGTATTGTGGAACGAACCAACCGGAGAAACTTGTCCAAACTGCGGAAACCTTTTAGTAAAAAAAGTTCTGAAAAAAGGAACCGTAATTTCATGTTCTAATATGAAATGCGGATATAAAAAAGAATCTGAAGCATCTGAAGCTGTAGAAAATTAACAAAATAAGGATTAGCATTATGGTTGTAAATAAAGAACTGTACGAACGCTACAAAAAATTAAAAGCGGAAGGCATCAATATAAGTTTGTCTGAATTAAAACAGCAAATGGAAAATGAAATACAAAATAAAATTATAGCTCCGCCCAATAATATCAATCCTGTAATAGAAAATCAGGTTCGGCAGAATATCCAGAATTTTGCAGGGGATTATCATTCTCCCGAAGAAATTCCTTCAACTCAGCCGAACTCTAACCCCACACCTATTCAAGCTTCAAATACCATAAATACAGAACCTCAGACACAGGTTTTTTCTGCCTATATGCAGCAGCCGGCTCAACCTGCACAGCAAACATTATTTCAAAATGCTCAAGAACAGTTCTCCGCAGCGAATGAAAAACCGGTTCAACCTCAAACAACAGCTGCTCCGCAAAACAACACAAACTCCTGGTCTACGACATATTCAAATTCATCGGTTGATAAGAATTCTGAAATATACAAAAATTATTCAAACAGCTTTAATGCAGATTTTTCAAATTCCTCATACGGATTTAATACAAATTCTGCAGATCTTGTAAACAGATCTTTGGAAAGTTACTCTCAGGCTGCATCAGCCCAAATACCCTTTCAAAATTCAAATTCTTCACCTGCTGCAGGAGAAAGAAAATATACGGGAAATGTTTCCGAAGAAAAAATACAAGCCGCTAATGCCATAAGCAAAATTTCAAATAAATACTGTTTAATCGGTTATCCGCTGGGGCATTCTTTATCTTCATACATTCATGAAGCAGGCTTCAAAAGCTTGGAAATCAATGCTGTTTATGACATTTTGGAAACTCCGCCTGACACTCTTGTTGAACGAGTAAAATATCTAAAAAACAACGGTTTTGCAGGCTTTAATGTAACAATTCCGCTGAAGCTTCCAATAACATTATTTTTAGATAAAATCGATACATCTGCAGATGTTGTAGGAGCAGTAAATACAGTAGTTATAAATCCTGATAAAACAATGACAGGTTATAATACAGATGTAATCGGATTCAAAAATGCAATACCGTCTGACATTATTCTTGCAGGTAAAACAGCAGGAGTTTTGGGAACAGGTGGAGCAGCAAGAGCTGCCATTACTGTTCTTGCACAAAATCAAGTCAAACAGATTAAAATTTATACAAGAAATATTCCAAACAGCATAGAACTGTTGAACTTTCTTAGAAAGAAATTCCCTGCAACAGAATTTAATGCTTTTCAAATTGAACGGATAAGAGATCTATCAGATGTACAAATTCTGGTTAATACAACTCCTATCGGAATGCAAGGACGCTCTGCAGATATGACACCTGTTGAAGAGAATGAATTGAGAACCTTACCGGAAGGTGCCTTTGTTTATGACGTAATTTATAATCCTAAAAAAACGGTCCTAATAAAACTTGCACAAAAAAACGGTTACAGGACAATCAACGGAGTTGACATGTTCATTCATCAGGCTGCAGTGGCAGAGCAAATCTGGACAGGAAGAACTCCTGATTTTAAAGATATGAAAATCGCTGCACTTGAAAATTTATAAACTAACACAAAATATTCTTGCCGAGCTTTTCGGCTGTT
This sequence comes from Candidatus Gastranaerophilales bacterium, assembly GCA_944324395.1. Classification (GTDB taxonomy): domain Bacteria; phylum Cyanobacteriota; class Vampirovibrionia; order Gastranaerophilales; family Gastranaerophilaceae; genus Zag111. Next base: position 29,190 of record CALUWC010000009.1, read on the forward strand.
GTTATGTCTTCTGAAGGTTCTTTACCGACAGTTGTTAAATAATTGCCTATTAAAATACCTTCAACACATGTTTTTAAAGCCAATTCCTGATTTTTCTGCGACAAACGCATTCTTCCGCCGCAGAAACGCACAACCGCCTTTGGATTTGCAATTTTAAATATTGCCATTGTCCGTAAAACATTTTCTTCATCAATTTTATCGTGATAATTCTCAAACGGAGTTTCAGGGATTGGCATAAGAATATTTATAGGGATAGAATCCGGCTCAATTTCTGCAAGTTCCATTGCCATTTCAACACGTTGTTCAATACTTTCTCCCATGCCTAAAATTACTCCGCAGCACAATTCCATTCCGTATTTTTTAACAAGCTTACATGTATTTAAACGGTCTTCCCAGCTGTGCGTTGTACAAACTTCCGGATAATATGAACGGCATGTATTTATATTATGGTGAAATCTTTTTAATCCGGCTTGCGACAATTGTTTTGCCTGTTCCTCATTTAAAATACCAATTGATGCACAGGATTTAATTCCAAGTTCATTCACCAGTTTAATCATTTCAAGTTCAAGTTTAAAATCTCTGCCTTCATCGGGAGTTTTTCCGCTCGTTACTATTGAGAAACGGGAAGCTTTATTACTCAAAGCTTCTTCAGCTGCTATTTTAACTTCTTCTATATCTACAAGAGGATAAGACTCAATATCGGTTCTGTAGTGAGAACTTTGTGCACAATATTTACAGTTTTGAGAACATTTTCCATTCCTTGCATTTATCAATGAACAAAATTCTATGTTATTTGACATATACTTTGATGATTCATTTAAAAGTTCTTCCAGAGGTAAATTATATAAATTTAATAATTCTTCTTTTGTATATACTTTCTTTCTAAATGAGCTATCCATATCCCCGTCCTTTTCTATATGAATATTATTCCAGAAACATGCCCATGTCAATTTTGAAGCATGAGAAATTATCATTCAATTACATGTATTAGAAAAACTTTAATGCTACAGGAAGGTTTTCATCTTTTTAAATGATGTTTATAAAACCAGATATTATAGAATAGAAATGTAATAAAAATGAATTGGGCAGGTTAATGGAACAAAGTTTTGATTTTTCCTCTTACAATAATATAAAACGTTTATCCGAAGATGAACTCACCGAATTGTGGGGAAAATATCTTGCCGATAAATCTGACAAACATTCAAGAGATGCCTTGATTGTTCAATACATTTATCTCGTCAGATATGTAGTCGGCAGAGTGAAAGTCACATTACCTGTAACAATTTCTATTGAAGATATTGCAGGTTACGGGGTTGAGGGTTTAATCAATGCTATTGAGCGGTTTTCGCCTCAAAAAAATACCCGTTTTGAAACTTATGCATTAATAAGAATCAGAGGTTCAATATTAGACAGAATCCGTTCTCAAGATTTTTTACCGAGAAGTGTCAGAAAAAAAATCAAAGATATAAAACAGGCAGCAGAATACCTGAAACAGGAATTAGGAAGAATGCCGACTACAACCGAGATTGCAAATTATCTTGATATGGATCCAGAAAAAGTCTGCCAGATTTTATCAGAAGATGTTACAGTAACTTCTATTTATGATAAAAGAGGAACTTCTGATGACAGTATGGAAATTATTGATACCATTGAAGATTCAAATAAATTGAACCCGCAGGAACGAATGGAAGAACAAAATGCAAAAACTGACCTTCAAAAGGCACTCCAAAGACTTCCTGAAAGAGAACGAGTTTTAATGGTCTTGTACTATCAAGAAAACATGACAATGAAAGAAATCGGAGAAACTCTTGGAATGTCTGAATCAAGAGTCTGCCAGCTGCATGCTCAGGCAATTATGAAACTGAAAAATATTTTGAATGAAAATCGTACCTCCCGCCTTCAAAAAGCTATTGTTTAATTTAGAGGATCCTGTTTTTCATAATTTAAAATAACAAAATCAATTCTGCGATCCATATTATTTGAGTAATGTACATTGCTGCTAAACGGCATAAATTCTCCAAAACCGATGGCATTGATTTTTTGCGGAGAAATTTTTTCAACTTTAATAAGATAATCAACTATTTTCCCGGCTCTCACCGTTGATAATTCCCAGTTTGATTTGTAATTTGATTTTTCCCAGGATTTGTACGCAGTATTACTTTCAACACTGCACTCTTTATTTATAAATTTAAGAATTTGAGCTATTTTTGATAAAACAGGTTTTGAACTGTCCAAAAGTTTATCCTGACCTTCTTCAAAAAATATTGTACTGCATATACTAACAATCAATCCTCTGGGAACTTTTGTATAAATTATACAATCACCTAAATTTAAACTCCCGGCAAACAGCCGTTCAATATCAGAAGTCCTGCTGTAGTTATTCTGAGTCAATTGTCCTGCAATTTTTTGAGAATGTTCCGGAATATTAGCAAAAGAAACTGCAAAAAACGAAAATCCCGAGAGGATTATAAAGCAAATAAAATATTTAATACCCGTAATTTTATTTCTCACACAACAATCCTCTCATTTGAAATTCTTTTCAAACATGAGGAAAAATACTATTAGCTGATAAGTTAAGGTTTAATTACAGAAAGTACATATTTATCATTAAAGAATTTCTTTGCACAATCCAAAAGCTGCTCAGAAGTAACAGACTTTACTGCCTGCTTCATCTTATCATTATAATCAAAGCCAAGCCCTAAAACTCCATATTTTGCAAATCCGCATGCCTGCTGAATATTTGTTTCATCTAAAAATGCACACTTGCCTAACAAATTATTTTTTGCATCTTCAAGTTCTTTTTCAGAAACAGGAACAGTTTTTATTTTTTCTATTTCTTCATCAAAACCTTTTAATGCGACATCAATATTTTTTGGTTCAGTTGCAATATATATAATAAACCCGGCCGCAAGTTTATAAGTTTCGTATGAACTTCTAACAACGTAAGCCAAGCCTTTTTTATCTCTAAGTTCCAAAAATAATCTTGAAGACAAACCGCATGCACCAAGAATTATATTTAACAGTATCAAAGAAAGATACCCTTCATCACCAAAAGTCGGAACCAGCCAGCCTTTTACCAGATGAGCCTGATTCAAATCCTGTCTGATATTTTCAACAACTTTAGTTTTATTTAACTCTGGTTTTTCAATTTCAAAGTTGTTGTCTACCGATTCAGGAAGAGTACCAAGAGTATTTTCTACCTGTTTAATTATATCTTCTTTATCCAAAGCACCAACTATCGCAAGAGATTTTTTACTGTTATTTAAAATATCCTTATATGCACAAATAACATCCTCTTTTGTAATATTGTCAATATTTTCAAGTATTTTTGTCAAAGAATTCCCATAATAGTGATTTTCAAACATTGTACGACCGAAAGAGTCCATTGCAGTAGCTCTTGGGGAATCCAATTCTGCAGGAATTTCACATTTCAATTTCAAACGTTCTTTTTCAAACTCGTCAAACGTAGAATTCTTGATAACATCATCCATTAATTCTAATGCTTTTGAAAAATCTTCATTCAAACATACAAATTTTATCCTTAAATAATTAGGAAACAGTTCACTAGAAAAATCAATTGCATATTTCTCAAATTCATTTGCAAGTTCTTCGGAATTAAATTTTGAAGTACCTTGCAAAAGCAATCTCGGGACAAGCGGATAAACACCGGGTTTATCAACAGGTCTGTTTATTGAAAAATTCAAGCAAAGTGCCATTCTCGGGGTATTATCGTTTTTTTTATAAATATATTCAATATTATTCTGTAATTTAGATATTTCTTTAGTCATATTGTATAAAAATCTCCATGTATGAATAAATAGTATCACGTTTTAATATAAAAGACAAATTATTGATATTGTGTTATACTGCCCGTATGGTTAATACAGTAAAAACAGCAACAGTAATCGGACTTAATGCATACGAAGTATATGTAGAAACAGATGTTGTAAATTCTCTGCCTTCAATTTCTATAGTAGGGCTGCCTGATACCTCCGTAAATGAAGCACGTGACAGAGTTAAATCTGCTATTAAAAATTCAGGCTATACCTTTCCGTCAAAAAAAGTTGTCATAAACCTTGCACCGGCAGATTTGAAAAAAGTAGGAACAAGTTTTGATTTACCGATAGCAATAGGAATTTTAACAGAAGAAGAAGTGCTTGCCCCCGAACAACTTAAAGATTACGCATTTATCGGAGAACTGTCACTTGACGGAACAATCAGAGGAGTAAACGGAGTTTTACCTCTTGTTTTGGGACTGAAAGAAGCAGGTATAAAAAATGTTATTGTACCGAAAACGAATGCCAAAGAAGCTGCTCTTAACGGGGAAGTGAATATATATGGAGCAGAACATCTAACCGAAGTTGTTAATCATTTTACAGAAACAAAGATAGAAAAAACTTTTGTTGATGTAAATAAATATTTATTGGAAAAAGCTGCTATTCATTATGCATTTGATTTCAAAGACGTAAAAGGACAACACAAAGCCAAAAAAGCACTTGAAATTGCTGCAGCAGGTGCTCATAATCTCCTTATGTCAGGTTCGCCCGGTTCAGGGAAAACTCTTATGGCAAAATGTTTTCCGTCAATACTTCCTCCGCTAGAATTATCAGAAGCTCTTGAATTGACAAAAATATACAGTGTTTGCGGACTTTTATCTCCTGATGAACCTTTAATGATAAAAAGACCGTTCAGACCAGTACATCATACCGCTTCCGCAAACGGAATAATCGGAGGCGGAAGTACCCCGAAACCGGGAGAAATAACTCTCGCAGACAGAGGAGTATTATTTTTAGATGAAATGGTAGAATTTCCAAGACAGGTTCTTGAAGTTTTAAGACAACCGCTGGAGGACGGGGAAATAGTAATTTCACGTGCCAAACATTCAATTAAATATCCCGCCAAATTTATGCTTTTAGGGGCAATGAACCCTTGTCCATGCGGATACCTGGGTGACAGAGAAAAAACTTGCACCTGCTCGGACTTTCAAATAAGCCGTTATAAATCGAAACTTTCTGGCCCCTTGTTGGATAGAATTGACTTACAAATAAATGTTCCTCGATTGACACCCGAAGAACTTCTTCTTTCTACCGAACAGGAAGAATCTTCCGCACAAATACGTCAGCGTGTAATAAAAGCAAGACAAATTCAAATTGAAAGATACAAACATGAATCTATATTAACAAACTCCGAATTGACCTCGGAACTTATCAAAAAATATTGTAAATTAGATGAAAATTCCCAAACAATTATGAGGGCTGCTGTTGTAAAATATCAGCTTTCGGGCAGACGTTATGACAGAGTATTAAAACTTGCAAGAACAATTGCAGATCTTGATGAATGCCAAAATATAACGGCAATGCATCTGACTCAAGCCCTGCAATACAGAATGGACAATGAATTAACTGATGTTTAATAATTTCTTTTTTCTTGTATAATGATTTTATGGAAGAGAAAAAGAGAATACTTGCAATAAATTTTGGCGGAATAGGAGATGAAATATTTTTCCTGCCGACTTTGATATCTTTGAAAAAAGAATTTCCGAATTCAGAAATAACTCTTGCTCTGGAACCAAGAAGTAAAAGTGTAAAAGATTTAACAGATACCATAGATGACTTAATGTTGATTGACGTTAAGGGCAAAAACAAATATCTTGAACTTTTGAAATTGATATTCAAAGCCCGATATGGTCACTATAATTTAGTTATCTCATCAGGCGGAAATAAATTGATAAGTATTCTTTTATTTTTAACCGGAATAAAAGAACGCTGCGGATACGACACCGGTAAATTAAGCAGAATGCTGCTTACACATGCAATGCCTTTAAACAAACGGCAATATGCTTGCAAAATGTATCATGATTTAATAAGGGATATAACAAAATACAATACCGAACTTCCGCAAATCAATGTTGACGTGACAGAAAAGATTTCAAATTCTGTTTTAATTCACCCCGGAGTCAGTAAATTGAGTGTGCAAAAAGGCTGTATAAAAACAATTCCCGCTCAAACCTGGGCAAAAACAATAGACCTTCTTGTTGCGGAAGGCAAAAAAGTTATGCTTGCCGGCGGCCCTGATGATAAAGAATGTATTGATGAAATTTTAAATAATGTACGCACTAAGAATTTTGAAAACTTATACGGAACAACAAAGAGTTTGAAAGATTTAGCAGAATTGATTGCTTCCGCTGATAAATTTTTGTGTTCTGATTCTGCTCCATTGCATGTTGCAGTAGCATTGGGGGTAAAGACCTATGTTATTTTTGGACCGACAGATGATAATGCATTGATTCCGCAAAGTGACAGGGTAATTGCAATAAAAGCTAATGACAACTGCGATTTAAAACCCTGCCTCTGGGCAAGACGCCAAACAACATGCAAAGACTTAAAATGTTTAAAAATTACGGCATCACAAATTGCATCAACCGTTTGTAACAATTAATTTTAAAAAATGTAAACAAATCATTAACACATGCAATTTCACACAAAAAAAATACTTTATATAAATGTAAGGTTATAGTGTGGAAAGGTTTACTGTTTTATGTACAGCGGAGTTGCATCAGGAATATTTGCAATAAGAAACTGCGACAAAACAACCAATGGCGACATTGGCAGACTTCCGGTAACAGTCGGACAAAGTGCGGCTGTTATTAAAGCCGGTGCACAATATAACAACGCCATAGCCAAACCTATAAAAATTATTCTGGATACATGTGATGATATAGCAAAATCAGATAAAGTTTTTAATGGACTTAAAAAAGTTGTAAAATTTGCATCAGATAACGTAAACCCGCTTATTGTAGCATCAAGCGGAGTAAAAGTTGCATTAGCAGATAAAGAAGAGAGAAAAAGCACACTTATAACTGAAGCAGGAACTTTAGCAGGTATGTTTCTCGGCGAAGGCTGGATGAAAAAACACCTTGATAATATTCTGGCAAAACTTCCAATAAATAAAAAATGGCTTCCGATAGTAAAAGGAATTGTTTTTGTAACAGGATCAATTTCAGCCTCAACTCTTGGCAGCAAAATTGGTAAAAAAGCTGCAGAATATTGGGATAAGCCTTTAGTAAATAATGAAAAACAGCTTGTTTCTGATAATAATTCCGATAAAGTTTATAAACCTCTGGATTACAAATCATAAAATTTTTAATTGCCCATAGGTATTTGTTGAGTTATAATTCCAAGAAAAAGGATGAAATTATGACAACAATAAATATAACAAAAATGCAGGGCTGCGGTAACGATTTTGTAATTTTAGATTACGGCGAGTATGAAAAAAGCGGACTCTCAATGGAAAAATTAGCCCAAAAACTTTGTGACAGACATTTTGGAATCGGTGCTGACGGAATGATAATTCCAGACATAAAAACTAATGATAACAATACCGATATTGGCTGGTATTTTTACAACTCAGACGGCTCAACAGCACAGATGTGCGGAAACGGTATGAGATGTTTTGCAAAATATGTCTATGACAAACAGCTTGTTAATAAAAAACAATTCAGTGTAAACACATCTGCAGGGATAATCAGTCCTGAAATCCTGGATAACGGAATGGTGAAAGTTAATATGGGAAAACCAATTCTTGAAAATGAAAAAATACCTTTTAAAGGAGAAAGAAAAGTTCATGTAAAAGAGTGCGAATTTGAGATTACTCCGGTATCTATGGGAAATCCTCACTGTGTGATTTTTACTGATGAAGATCCGATGTATCTTGCTCAAACATACGGTCCTGATATGGAAGTTCACCCGTATTTCCCGGAGAAAACAAATACCGAATTTGTAAAAATTCTCTCAAAACAAGAAATAAAAATGTGTGTGTATGAACGCGGCTGCGGAATAACTTTAGCCTGCGGAACAGGTGCCTGTGCAAGTGTTGTTGCTGGAGTTTTAAATAACTTAACAGAACAGAATGTCAAAGTCAATCTGCCCGGCGGGGCTGTAAACGTTGAATGGTGCGGGAATCGTGAAAATCCTGACAGAGATATTTATCTTACAGGACCCGCTCAATACAGTTTCACAGCAGAATACATGTTGTAATAATTTCTTTTTTCATGGTAAGATTTAATCATACACTAGAAAAATAGTAAAAGGAGAAATTTAAATGAAAAATTATGAATTGTTAACTATATTCAAGCCGAATTTAGATGCGGAAGAAATTGACAAAGCTGTAGAAAAAATCAGTTCAGTTATTGTTGATTTTGGCGGAAACGTTGTTTCTACAGACAAAACAGGAAGAAAAAAATTAGCTTATGATATTCAAAATTTCAGAGACGGTTTTTTCACAACTATGATTTTAGCTTTACCGGCTGACAAAGTTGCTGAATTCAAAAGACAATTAAGATTAAGCGACAATATCTTAAGAACAATGTTTATGGAAGTTTCAGAAAAAGCTTCTGTATAATTTGAAAAATTAAGGAAACGAAAATGACATTAGCAAAAGCAGTAGTTACAGGAATAGTTTACAAAACACCAAAAACCGGATACACATCTAATAATGTTGCGGTTTCGTCTTTTGTGCTAAACATAGGAACACAGGAAGAAACACTTGTAAGAGTTATTTCTAAAAGACAATCTCTTGAAGAAATCGTTTCAGGACTGACAAAGAACCAGAAAGTTCTTGTTGAAGGCAGACTGCAAAACGGCATCAGCAAAATGGATGACGGTACAGAAAAGAAAGTTTTTGAAATTGAAGCTGCTGTTATTGAACTTATGGGCGGTTCTTCAACCTCAGAGGCATCTCACAATGAAGGTGATATTTTAACATTCGGAGAAATGGAATCCTCACCTGATGCGAATACTGATGTTCTGATGGATGATGAAGAAGTCCCGTTCTAAATATAATTTTGTAATTAAGTAATAGAAAATAAGGCTAGAAAGGCAAATTAAACAAATGGCAAGACAAGAAGATAAGAAAAAACGCAAAAATTGCAGTCTTTGTGCAGACAAAGTTACATCTATTGACTACAAAGATGCTGCAAAGTTAAAAAGATACTTAACTGAAGCAGGAAAAATCATTCCGAGAAGAATTACCGGAAACTGTGCAGCACACCAGAGAATGGTTGCAAAAGCAATTAAAAAAGCCAGAGAAGCTGCAATTATAAGTTACGTTTTTGACTAATAACAAAAATATATCAAGCACCCTGTCTGAACTTCGGTCAGGGTGCTTTGTTATATTGATACAGCAATAAAATAATTGTTCAATAGGAAATCATTTATGATAGTAAAAAACATCACAAAATTTGGAAATAGCTGGGGAATAATTATCCCTCCTGCAATTTTGAAACTACTTTCAATAAATCCTGTTACAGATCAGGTTATATTAGATGTGCAAGATAATGAAATCAGAATAAAAAAAATTAAAAAAGACGAAAAATAATTTAAATTTTTTGTTTGTAATGTTTATCATATAATATAAATATGAAGAAGTTGGGAATTGCTTTAGGTATAAATTTATTATTACTAGCATTTGCGACCCCCGCAGTGTATTCTGCTGCGATGTATAGAGATATTCCGCAAACAACGCTTATGATTGCAAAAAATGCGGCAATGGAAGAATCTTCTTGTATTCCCGGCTCCAAAATTGTTCGAGTCGGAATAGGGACAAATAATTTTAAAACTTATGAATGGGAGAATTCTGCGATATACGGTACCGGAGAATTTGAAGTTTACAACAACAAAACATACATAAATACCTATGACAGCAACAATGTAATAAATATCTCAATGGTCGGGAAAATTTTTGTATTGACTGATGCTGAAGGTAATACCATTGCTAAAGTTTCAGGTCCGATTATTTTCAAAACCGATTTCGGATTTTTAGGTATACAGGATTTAAAAAGAGCCGGAAAAGATGCTATCTACAGAGGGAAATTAGAGCTTGTTGCATCATCTGCAAAACCTGGTAAATTTTATACAGTAAACACTTTGCCTGTTGAAGAATATTTAAAAGGTGTTGTTCCCAACGAAATGCCTGTACGTTTTGGATTGGAAGCATTGAAAGCTCAAAGTGTAGCTGCAAGAAATTATGTTCTATCCCCGAGAACAAAAAGTAACCCTCATTATGATGTTGTAGATTCCGTAGCAAGTCAGGTGTATTTCGGAGCGAATACTGAAAAAGATTTGTCAAATAGAGCAGTCAGAGAAACTACAGGTATTGTAGCTTTATACGGCTGGGACTTGATTCTTGCACAATATTCATCAACTGCCGGAGGTTATACAGAAAGCTACCATAATGCATTTTCTGACCCGCTGACAAAAAAGTTCCCGCCTGAGCATAAGCCATACCTGACAGCAAAACCTGATTATCCCGATATTGAACCTTTAAATAGCGAAGAAGCTGCTGCAGAATTTTATAAATCAAAACCGAAATCTTTTGATGAACAATCATCATACTTCCGCTGGGAAAGAGAATGGAACGGGCAGGAAATTCAAGATGCAGTACAGGCTAATATTGCAGCACAAAGTACTACAGGATTTATCAAACCGACAGTCGAAAAAGGTGAAACTATCGGTATTATCAAAAAATTAAATGTTTTAAAACGCGGCGATTCAGGTAAAATTATAAAACTTGAAATCCAAACAGATAACGGCAATTACACAGTTGAAAAAGAACTCGTAATAAGAAGACTGCTGACTAATCACGGCAAAACCCTGCCGAGTGCTAATGTCGTATTTGAACATGAATATGACGAAGATGGTAATTTAATTTATATTAAAGCCTACGGCGGCGGATTCGGACATGGAGTTGGGCTAAGCCAGTATGGTGCAGGTTATATGGGAAACGAATTACATAAATCATTTGATGAAATTTTAAAACATTATTACAGCGAAATCACTCTGGCTACAGTACCTGCCGTTTTATCTGCAAATCAGGGACAAAACAAAGTAATTCAGAGTTTTTGGACAAAAGACGGCAAAGCTTATTTAGTTGTAGATAACAAATATAATATGGATTATATTGATGCCAGTATAAATAATGTTGACGAAAAAATAACACTGGATACATCTCAAAGATATAACAGAATTGATTTGTCCGAATATTTACAAAAAGGAATGAATACGGTAATATTTTCATATCCGGCAATACATGGAAAAAATAAAGGGATAAGATTATATATAGAATTGGCGGGAGATGATGACAGCAACAGCTAACGAAAACAAAGCACCCAGTTTACTAAAAGCCGCATGGTTGATTGCAGTTGTAACTATCGTAAGTAAACTTATAGGATTTGTCAGAGATATAATTATTGCTAATTATTACGGGGCTTCACTTGTTTCTGATGCTTATTACTATGCATATCAGATACCTTCATTATCTTTGATTTTACTTGGCGGTGTCGGAGGTCCTTTTCACAGTGCAACCGTTGCTATATTTTCCAAACTTATACCAAACTTGAATGAAAAACCATCTGAAAAAGTTAACCGGTTATATTCAACATTTATGAATGCAACTATTATCTTTTTTCTGATATTATCCGCTATAATCTTTTTATTTCCTAAACAGATAATGGGTTTGATAATCTCGGGCGGCTCAAATGAAATGGTAAATCTTGCAGCTGCACACCTGAAAATTATGACTCCGCTTCTTGTTATTGGCGGAATTGTCGGAATATATTACGGAATTCTAATTATTTACAGACAGTTTATGCTTCCAAATCTCTCACCAATAATTATGAGTCTTGCAATAATTGGTGTAGTTATGGGAGTACCAAATGATCAAAAAGGTTATGCCCTTGCATGGGCTACTACAATTGGTGCTGTCTTACAGCTTATTATCCAATATCCTAATATAAGAAAACTCGGTTACAGATTAAAACCGGTTTTTGAATTTACAAATAATCAAAACTTTAAAGAAATTTGCGAACTGCTGTTTCCTGCAGTGTTAAGTTCAACTGTCGGACAAATACATATTTATGTCGATATGTTTTTTACCTCCTCAATATCAGAAGGGGCCTGGACTGCTATAGGTTATGCCAACAGAGTGTTTCAATTCCCGGTAGGGATTCTGGTTACGGCATTTCTGGTTCCGTTGTTCCCAATATTTGCAAGACTTGTAGCTGATAAAGATTATGACGGAATAAAAAAATATTTTAATAAAGGTGTCGGAGTACTATTTTTCGGAGCAATACCTATTATTATAGGAATACTTGTTGTCGGAATGGACGCTGTCAGACTTGTATTTGAACATGGGGTATTTGATAAAAATGCAACTTTTATGGTTACGGAAGCATTATGGTTTTTATCTGTTTCAATAATTCCTTACGTATTCAGAGATTCCATAACAAGAGTTTATTACTCTTTTAACGATTCTGCAACACCGTTTATTGTCGCTTTTTCGTCTATTGTATTAAAACTTATTCTGAATTATGTATTGATTACTAAAATGCATTTTGGAATCGGCGGAATTACCCTATCAACATCACTGGTAACATTATTTAATGCATGTATTTTAGGAATTTTAATTACTAAAAAAATAAAAATGGATTATAAATCATTATTTACAAACTTGTTAAAAATGTGCATTTCAGGTATTATAGCACTTGGGGTATGCTGGTTATGTGCAATAGAAATAGATAACCTTGTTCACCTTCCTAAAATTCCGTTTGAAATTATAAAAATAAGTCTGATAGCAATTATCTGCCTGGCTGTATATATCCCGTTAAATTTACTATTCAAAATGGAATATGCAGGCGAGTTGTTTAATAGATTGTCAGCAAAAATTTTAAGAAAATAAGATAATTTAAAAATAAGATAAGCAGAGTTAAGATTAGCTTATGAGATTAGAAATAGGTCCATACATCGGTAATAACAAAGTTCGGCTGGACTTTAAAAGAAGTCCGGACAGGCCTGATAATATTCATAGTTACGAAATTGACAAATCTAAGGCTGACGAATTTGTAAAAAAATATAATGCACAAGAAAGAAAACTGTTGGATTTAACAATAGTATCTGTTGCATTTTTCTCAATTTTGGGCTGGTTTGCAGGGGTAAGAAAGCGTTCTTTTGCCTGGGCTGTTATAGGAATACCGGCGGGAGTAATAACAGGCTTGGGATTAGGAGCATTGATTTCGTCGTATAGAAAAAATAATCTTATGGACAAATACAATGTAAAACAAGCAGACTAATCAAAAGAATTTAACGGGGCTGGTATGAAAGAGTTTTTAAAATCAAATATAGACGAAACACCTTCTATGATTATTTTAGGAATTATACTGCTGTATTTATTAGCGGCAGGATTTGTTTCGTATTTAGCATTCCTGCACCGGCTGACAATTTTAAATGCAGCAATAATAATCGTCATTTTTACTTTAATGTATATACCAAGATTTTTAATAATAAAAAAACTTTTGAAAAAAGATGAAGTAAAAATAATAGAAAATTATATTATGATAAACGGAGTCGGCATTGATTTATCTGAGATACAAGATTTTAGGATAGAAGCATCAAAACCGCAGGTTGTATTTTTTATCAATAACAAAATGCTTGTCTTTTACCACGCAAAGTTCTATTTAAAACTTCCCGCAGAGGAAATAGCTTTTTCAGTTATAGGCTCGGCAAAAATACAACTTTTAAAAGAATTTTTACAACAACTTCTCAGCTAAATTATTTAGCCTCAAGTGTAGTACCTTCTTTTGTATCTTTTACAACAATACCTGCACTATCAAAAGCAACACGAATTTTATCAGCAATATCCCAGTTCTTTTCTATTCTTGCCTGTTTTCTGAGTTCAAGAATTTCATTAATAGAACTGAACGTCTGTCCCAGAACCTCAGATGTTTTTTCAATTGCATTAGAAATTTCATCATCGGTTAAAGCAGCTTTTTCAAACGTAAATCCGAGAGCCGAACCGAGCTTATAAAGCAAGGTATAAGCATTTTTTTCACCTTTGTTAGCCTTTGTTGCTAAATCAAAAAGCACTGCCAGAGCCTTTGAAGTATTCAAATCATCATCCATAGCTTCTACAAAAGCTTTATATTCATCAGTTGCTTTAATATCGAGAGTTTCATTTAGCGGAGTTTGCTTTGCATTAGTCAAACGTTTTGCACCAGCCTGAGCTGCAGACAAAGCTTCATCAGAAAATTCCACAGGCATTCTGTAATGATTTGTCAAAATAAATAATCTCAAAGTGTTGGCATCATAATTTTTTAGCATTTCGTCAATCGTTAAGAAGTTTCCAAGAGACTTAGACATTTTTTCTTTGTTGATGGTTACAAAACCGTTATGAAGCCAATAATTCACAAATTTGCAGCCGTTTGCACATTCTGACTGTGCAATTTCATTTTCATGATGCGGAAATATCAAATCTGCACCGCCGGCGTGTATATCAATTGTTTGTCCTAAATATTTTCTGCTCATAGCAGAGCATTCAATATGCCACCCGGGTCTGCCTACTCCCCATGGTGACTTATAGCCGAATTTTTCATCTTTTTTCCACAGTGCAAAATCCAGAGGATCTTCCTTATGTTCTCCAACTTCAATTCTTGCCCCGCTTTCCAATTGATCAATAGGCTGTTTAGAAAGATAACCGTACTTCGGAAATTTTTTCACTCTGAAATAAACATCCCCGTTTGCTTCATAGGCATATCCTTTTTCTATCAAAACCTTGACCATTGCAATCATCTCGCCCAGCGTTTTAGTTGCAAATGGTTCAATATCAGGTTTTAAAGTATTAAGAGCTTTCATTGAATTTGAAAACTGGTTATACCAGTACCGAGAAACTTCTTCCGGAGTTTTACCCTCTTTTTCTGCTTTTTTAAGAATCTTATCATCAACATCTGTAACATTACGGCAATACGTGACATTGTACCCCTTGAATTTTAAATACCTGTACAAAACATCCCAGGTAATATAACATCTTGCATGACCCAGATGAGCGTAATCATAAACTGTAGGTCCGCACACGTACATTTTTACTTTATTTTCTTCAATTGGTTTAAATTCTTCAATAGTATTTGTGTAAGAGTTGAATAATCGCATGTAAAAATCCCCTTTTTACCCATTTTATAACAAACAAATTGATAAATGTAAATAAATGTAAAAAATATATGTAATATATACACTTTATAGCAATTATAAATATTCAAAGTTGTTTATATACATGTGTCAATATATTTATAATAGTAAAGGAGAAGTATATTATGACAGATCAAATCAAGTATGTGCCAACAGTTATACGCTGGGAAGAAAATGGAAAAATTCAACAGCGAACTATGAAAATTGAAGAAGGATTTTCTTTTAATTTTGAACAATCCAAGAAAAAATACGATGCAAAAACATACAATTCACCGGGGAAAGCACCTATTTTATACTTGAAAAAAGAAGATGCATACAATATTTTGGGATTATCACACGCAAACGAAAACGGATACACCAATAAAAACGGTGAAAAAATCTATGTATTAGATCACAAAGATATGGAAGCCGCAAGAAAAGCCGAGCAGTCAAATATGGTTGATAACCTGACTCATCAGCACGTAAGCTGGGCAGGTTACGGTGCCAGAGTAAAAGATGTTGCATTTACCACTAACGGAAATCTGAGTATTATACATAACGGCACCAATGCTCAAGGAAAACGAGAAGAATATCAGATTTCTATCTTCTATAAAAAATAATTAAATTTGCAATATATCAAAAATTTTATGTACCGGCTGCACTAATTCTGTAACCGGTATTTTTTCGTCCATTTCAAGCGTAATTGTCGGAATGTTTCTTTCAACCCCGCAATAAGTACCGAAACTCCCCGGAGTCGGGTAACCTATACTCTTTTCCACAGGATATTTTATGATATCTGATATCTTCTGTGCAATATCTGCAGCAGGACCGTCGTAATTTACTATTTTATACGGTGTATGCAGCGTTAATACCAGCTTTAGAGAGTATTGAACAATGGTATCAATTAGAAACTGTGTTTCAATCTCACTTGCCGGAGCTTTTCCGCCATAATACGGAGAACCTTTTGTAAAACCCTCTTTTATGCCGTCTGCCCAATTCTTAGTCGGGAAATTTCTGTTTAAATCAACACCGTTAGCGTTAGTGCGGATTTTTAAGTGCATACCGTCGGGATTAAGGCAGGGAATAAACAACGGCACCGCATTTCTCTCCCTCTTTGAAATCATAGTTTTTGAGGAAAGAGATTTTTCCAGATAACTTTTTATCAAATATTCTCCCTGCGGCTCATCTCCATGTACAACACCAATTATCAATATATTGTTATCTGAAGCCTCGCCTATAAGTTCTATTTTATTCCCGAGCTTTGTTTCTGCGGTTTTTAAAATCTCTGTCGAAATCATAATACAATTTTATATATTTATAAAATTATAGTCAAAAGTATTACAGGAACATAAAATTAAATAAATATTCTATTGCCAGTATGGTTTAAAATTTCTGATTTCTTCCATTAAATTTTCATAATTACCATTGAAAGTCAATGCTCTGTCATCTATATACAAAACCGCAGGAATTTTTTTATTAGTCACAGATTTAATATATTTAGAAATTTTATATTTATTTAACCATTCTTCAACAAATGAAACATTCCTAACCGTAAAAATATGTATATTATATATTTCAGAAAGCTGCATCAAAAACTCGGGACAGCCTGTTTTTATTTCGGCAATATTTTCTTCACCTGCCCAGCCTTTATAATTATTTAAAACACCATCAAAATCTATACAAATATCTTTTTTCTTCATGTTACTAAATATTACTTTTATTCTCATACATTAGAATAATAATATAGCCTATAGGAATTTTTGTCAACTTGTATGAGAAATATATATACTTAAATTATGTACATAGTTAACTTATATAACATTCGTTGGAGAAAAAAATATACCCAAGAAGAAATTATGGCTGCAACGGGATTAAGCAGAAATACCGTTAATAGATTATTTAAGTGCCAATATTATGACTTCAAACTTAGTACATTAGAAACTATTGCAAAATTTTTTAATTGTAAAATCAATGATATCCTAATTGAAGTGGAAAATGATAAATAAAAATTATGTATATAGTGAATTTATATAACATTAGATGGAAGAAAAAATATACCCAAGAGGAAATCGCAGAATCAACAGGATTAAGTAAAAAAACTATCAATCAGTTATTCAGTGGAAAATATTACAACTACGAACTCAATACATTGGAAACTATCGCAAAATTTTTTAATTGTAAGATTCACGATATCCTAATTGAAGTGGATGATAAAAACTAAAACGTGTGACAATATCACATTTTATAATTTATTTAACTACTATATACCCTTCAGAATCTTTTATTAACGGAATTGTAAATTTTTCACCGTTTTTAAGAGTAATTGCTATAAAACACTTGCCAATTTGACTGCAACTGCCATCACCTGTAAAAGTCCAATCACCATAATATTTTGTTTTTAGAACACTGCCGCTTGTTGTAGTATCAGGCATTCCGAGTGCAAAATATTTAGCAAGTCCTTCAGAATTATAACCGTACTCTTTGCCTCTGTCCATAGCACTATTGAACTGGGCAACTTCTGATGCGGTTTGAACAGCCTTTCTTTTCGCATAACTGTCAGATGCATTTGCAGTCAATGAAATTGATAGCAAAACAAATAATAGTAAAATAATCTTAAATTTATTCAAAATATTCTCCTTTAATTATGCAGGATTGTTATCTTGAGAACTGTCAAGCAGACTTGTCTGTTGTGCATTTTCAGTCTGAACGGTTTCTGCACTGTCTGAAGATGTTTTAATAGTTACATCATCCTCATCAGGGTTAACAATCTTGTTAACAGAACATACAGTATCGCCGTCAACAAGGTTTTGGGCCCTCACACCTGTTGCTGGACGTCCCTGACAAGAAATAGAACCTGCATTCAACCTAGTTACAACACCGTTTGCAGTAACCATCATAATATCATCAGAATCTCTTACGATTGTTAATGCTACAAGTCTTGATGCACTTGATTTAAATTTAGTTGCAATAAGACCGATACCGCCTCTGTTTTGAGTTCTAAATTCAGATAATTTTGTACGCTTGCCAAATCCGTCAGAAGTTACAACAAGCAAATCCGCATCATAGTCCTGCGGAACAATATCGCAACCAACAATTTCATCGCCCGTACGTAATTTCATAGAAATTACACCTCTTGCACTTCTGCCCAGCGGTCTTAAATCCTGAATAGGGAATCTTATCGCCATACCGCATGATGTTCCGATGATAATTTCATCTTTTGCGGTTGCAAGTTTTACCCAGCAAAGGCTGTCACCTTCATCAAGTCCGATTGCAATAATACCGTTTCTTCTGATATTAGAGAAGTTATCCAGTTCAATACGCTTGATATAACCTTTTTTAGTAAGCATTATCAAGTTCAAATCTTTAGAGAAACTGCTTACAGGTACAACTGCCGTAATCTGTTCATCCTGATCAATAGGAAGAACATTGACTATAGGAAGACCTTTAGCCTGACGTCCGCCTTCAGGGAAATCATAAACATTCAAGCTGTATACAGTACCTTTTGAAGAGAAGAACAATACTTTATCGTGCATCATCGCAGTAAAGAAATGCTGAATATCATCATCATCTTTAGTTTTCATGCCTGATTTACCGCGGGTTGCACGATTTTGTCTTTCAAAAGTATCAAGAGAAATACGTTTTAAATACCCTTGGTGAGTAATAAATACAGCCATAGGAGTATTTGGAGTTAAATCCTCAATAGTAACTTCACCCTGCTCAGGAAGAATTTGAGTTTTTCTGTCATCACCGTATTTTTCTTTATCTTCCAGAAGTTCAGCTTTTATGATGTCGAGAATTTTTTGACGGCTGGCAAGGATTGATTCGTATTCTTCAATTTTTTTCAGCAATTCATCATATTCAGCCTTAACTTTATCCTGCTCCAAACCTGTCAAACGTCTTAATTGCATTTCAAGAATTGCATTAGCCTGATCAACATCAAGACCAAATCTGCTCATCAAGCCGTCACGTGCATCATCAGTGGTTTTAGAATTTTTGATAAGCTCAATAACTTCATCAATAGAACCCAGTGCAATAATTAAACCGGCTAAAATATGAGCTCTGATTTTAGCTTTTTTCAGGAAGAATATAGTTCTTCTTGTAACAATTTCAATTCTGTGTTCAACAAATTCATTCAATACTTCGTATAAATTCATCAAGCGAGGCTGTTTACCGCACAATGCAACCATATTAACACCAAATGTCGTTGCAAGCTGTGTATATTTGAATAAATTATTCTTAACAACATCAGGTTTTGCATCACGCTTCAACTCGATAACAATTCTCATACCTTCTCTGTCGGATTCATCACGAATATCAGAAATACCATTGATTCTTTGATCCTTAACCAGTTCGGCAATTTTTTCAATCAACTGTGCTTTGTTAACCTGATACGGGATTTCTGTTACGACAATTGCAGTTCTTGCCTGTCTTCCGCCGCCGCCTGCAATTTCCTCAAAACCCGCAACGGCAGACATTTTAATAGAACCTCTGCCTGTTTCGTAAGCCTGTTTAATATCATTAAGCCCGATAATAGTTGCCGCAGTCGGGAAATCAGGACCTTTGATATATTCCATAAGTTCAGATACAGTAATCTGCGGATTATCAATCAATGCAATAGTACCGTCAACAACTTCACAAAGGTTATGAGGAGGAATATTTGTAGCCATACCTACAGCAATACCTGATACGCCGTTTAATAATAACATAGGAAGTCTTACAGGAAGAACTGAAGGTTCTTGTAATGAACCGTCAAAGTTCGGCTCAAATTCTACAGTTTCACAATCAATATCAGCAAGCATTGACTGGGTGATTTTATGCATTCTGGCTTCTGTATAACGCATTGCGGCAGCCCCGTCGCCATCAACAGAACCAAAGTTTCCATGCCCGTCAACCATTAAATATCTGGTAGAAAAGTCCTGAGCCATACGAACAAGTGCTTCATACACAGAACTGTCACCATGCGGGTGATATTTACCTAAAACTTCACCGACAATTCTTGCACATTTTTTAAACGGCTTGTCAGGATACATACCCAATTCATTCATTGCGTATAAAATACGTCTGTGAACCGGTTTTAAACCATCTCTGACATCAGGAAGTGCTCGTCCGACAATTACACTCATTGCATAATCAATATATGAACGTTTCATTTCCTCTCTTATATTAACGGGAACAATATTTCCATGATTAAACATATTCTGCTGAGTCAATACTCTATCCTCCAGTCTGTACTCCTTAATAATAATATAGCACAAACATAAAGTTTATGACTACATCTTAACATGGGGTAAATATTTTGTTACCATATATAGACTATAACAAATTTTCAATACATATAAAATCTGTTATGAGCTTGTTATAAGAAATAGGCTTTTTATAAGAGATTTCTACATAATCCATTTTACATTTTCTTTTTTTACAACGGCAGGATTACCGGCAACAAGAGTATTTGGCGGAACATCTTTTGTAACAACTGAGCCTGCTGCTACTATTGCACCACTGCCTATTGTAACCCCTTTTAATATTGTCACACCCTGACAAATCCATACTCTATCGCCTATGACAACAGGTTTACTGGGGTTCAAACATTTACCGTCGCTATTTATTATTGAATGGAAATCCGAGTCCGCAATATAACAGTTAAATGAGATTGCCACATTTCTGCCGATTGTTATACTGTTTTCACAATGAATAATTGTTCCCTGATTTACATAACCCGAACCTAAAGTTACAGTAGCATTTTTTCTCAACCTTATCTGCGTATCCGGATATAACCTGAATTCACCTTCTACCTTTAAATTTGCATTCTCATCTAAAGCCACAATACATTCAGCATTAGAACCGGGAACTAACTTTTGATTTAACACCAGTTTGCCGTTTCCTGTAATCCTTCCCGTATTTGATTTATCTCGAATAATGGTATTTCCGTATTTGACAATATTTGCAGTATATCTTTCACCGTTATTGTTCGGTGATACACTAACACATGCCGGTATCTCTTCAAAACTTTTTGTAATAAATTCTGCATCAGAAGCACATAAATAACTCCCGTTTTCAGAAATAATAATTCCTTCCGGCTTTGCCTTTTTCATCAATCTAATTGCAAGTTCTTTCATTTTCGGAGTTAACGGCTTAAACAAATCGCTTGAAATAGTTATTCTTTTGCAGCCCACAGATTTTGCTATTTCAAAAAAGCCGTCAATATCTGCCTCATTATCATTTATACCCTCGAGGAAAATATATTTTAGAATAAAATTAACATCTCTATACGGATATTTTTTCATATTTTCCACAACTCTGTCAAAGGCATCAACCTGTTTTACTTTTTTATAAGTTTCTCGTGTACCCGCATCTAAAGAAGTTTGAACTTTTATGACCCTGCCTGTTTTTAAAAACTCAGCAAATTTTTCTCTATAAATAGAACCGTTGGTAATAAATGAAACTTTCCATTTTGTTTTTAACAAAATATCAAAAATTTTATCACAGTCTTTATTTGCACAAAATTCGCCGTTAGAAAGGTTTATATTGAAATCAGAAGTATCTAATTCCGGCATTTCCGATAATTGTTTAATAATTTCATAGGTTGTATAACCGTCCTTATCGTCTTTTAAGTGTTGTAATTGACTTTCTGCAAAACAATAGATACATTTGAAATTACAAACATCGCCGGGTTGATTAGTTCCAAAACTCACAGTATCTAATTTTACTTTTTTGGGCCAAAATCCTGGTTTTAAATGAGGACATTTAGAACAATCATTTTCTTCACCTTTTCTAATCTTTTCAATAAGCTCTGTTGAATACCTTGTCCAGTGGTCAATCCTTTCTTTTATTGTTCCTGATGTCGGAATAATCGGATATTGCTTAACAATACAACAAGGTGAAAAATTGTGTTTTCTATAACTGATAAAATGTCCGAGATATTTGCAGCCAAGTCTGTATTCTAAATCAGCTTCAAAGAAGTGAATTCTTTCCGGAGGCATTTTTGATAACAAAATTTTAGCCGTATTTGTTGCAACTCTATAGGTTACCCATACATCAGCATCCGGATATCTTTTTAATGCTTCATCAATTGAAACAACATCATATTTGTCCAACAGTTTTTTATTATCATATTTATACAGCTCTTTATCCTTATCTGCAAACAGAACAGGCTCGCCGGTCATAGACGTGTATTCATCAATTTTCTTTGCTATATTCTTTGTAATTCCGTAATAAATAACCGGTTTATTATTTTCTTGTTCCATTATATGCCTCTCTGTTATTAAATTATTCATAATTAAATTCAATTTTTATCAAATCTGATGATGAATCAACTATGATATTATCCTTCACACTTGTATCATATTCTACTAATAGATCAATAAATTTATCTAATTCATCTTGCCTCAACAATCTTGTAATTGGAGTAAAAGACTGATTATCCATATATATAGGATAAATATTTATCTTTGAATAAACTTTATTATCTATTTCAGAGAATTTCAATTCCGCAACCATGTTATACGGCTCAGTTTTTGCTCTGAAATTAGCAGGAAAAATAAAATTACCGATACCATATAAAACAGGTTTACCTTTGTATATCTCAATTGAATTCATATAATGCGGGCCATGACCAATTACAAAATCAGCCCCGTAATCAATAAATTTATGGGCATACTCTATTTGTAAATTAGTATTTTTCATCAAATCATATCCGAAATGAGGAAACATTATTACTTTTGAATCTTTATCATTTTCTTTTATTGTCTTAATTAAATTTTCTGCATTTTCAGGAGTTAATAAAAATGCACCGCATTTAGCTTCTTTTGCATAAAAATCGTATTCTTTATCGTAATCTTTGTGATATTTATACCCGCCGATAATATACAAATTCACATTCTTATTATAAAGCGAAATTCGTTTAATAAACGGCATACTTGCTCTATCTAAATTGATACCTGCACCAAAAAATCCTATTCCTGCATCTTTCAATACCTTTTGAGTATCTAAAAGCCCTTGTAAATCATAATCCAAGATGTGATTATTTCCCAGAGAAACCGCCGAAATCTTATATTTTTTAAGCAGTTGCGGAACAATCTCTTTATCTGCCCAGTGCAAAACTCTTTTCTTTTGAGCAATACTTGAAACCGTTACATCAGTCAAAGGGGTTTCCAGATTAGCTATATTAAAATCAAACCTGTTCAAAAATATTTCAACATTCTCAAACAGTACATCATAGCCTTTTTGTCTTAATATATTTATTCTCGCATTACGGTCATACTTGAGCTGATAATTTTCACCCGTTGTCAAATCACCAAAGAATCCAATACTGTATTCACTCATAACTCTGCTGCCTTAACTGTTACTGTTTATTAAACTCTATATATTATATTAAAATCTTAATAACCTTCAATCCTCTTAAATAATGAATAATAAAATCCTACAATCATTCATAAAATGCCCGTTCCGTAATCTCCTTCCATTTTGCATGATTGTAATTTTCGTAACTTTTGGAAAATTCTATCAATGCCTTGACTAATACCCTGCCGCTGTCAGATTTACCAACTATTAAGTAATCTCCGTTAATATTCTCACAATATAAAATCTCTT
Source organism: Candidatus Gastranaerophilales bacterium (assembly GCA_944324395.1). GTDB lineage: Bacteria > Cyanobacteriota > Vampirovibrionia > Gastranaerophilales > Gastranaerophilaceae > Zag111. The sequence continues at coordinate 52,769 of CALUWC010000009.1, forward strand.
TATGTACAATTTTATCAACATTGGTTTTAGGATTTTTATTTATAACAGACTTAAGCCAGACATGCAAAAGTTTTAGCGGAGTTGTTTTTCGCATCAAAAGTTCTTCATTATGCTGTTGTAAAAATTTTGCATATTCAGAAATTATCATTTTATATCCTTAGCAGTTATTTTTATGTTGTAAATAGATTTATTATATACATTTACCCCTACCCTTCCCATGGGGTAGTTGTCGCAAAACAAGTTATATCATAAATCCCGCATTTATTAAACTCATTTATCATTTCTTCAAAAGTTGAACCTGTTGTACATATATCATCAATTATAAGAATCTTTTTACCTGATATATATTTATCCTTGTTTACCTCAAATGCTTTTGATAAATTCAGCATTCGCTGGGATTTATTCAGCTTGTACTGAGGTTTTGTATCTTTTATTCTTTTTATCAAATCAAAATTAATTTCAAATCCTGAAAGTTTTGAAAACTCATCAGCAACAAGTTCCATATGATTATATTTTCTTTTTTTCTTACGTTTCGGGAAAATCGGTACGGGAACAATCTGATAATTACCATTCAATCCCAATTTCTGCCAGTATTCCCACATAAATTTTGCCTGATAATATGCCAGTTCTTTCTGCCCGTGATATTTTAAACCCCTAATCATTTTCTGCAAATTTTTTGAATATACTCCGGCACAATAGATTGAAACCTCTTTATATTTTCGATTAACTCCGACAGGTAAAAAATCTAATTCTTCAAAACACTTTGAACACATTTTGACAGATTCTTTGGAGCTTTTACAAAAATAACACTTCTTTTTATATATCCAATCTAATAATCCCAGTAAAAAATCTTTCATATCTGAAGAATATCATATAATTAAAGTATTGTAAAAAGCTAGTTAGAAAAATTCCCTTGTGCTAAAATTTTATATTATGAAAAAGATTTTACTTACAGCTTTAACACTATGCCTGCTGCAAACAGCAGTTCCGGCTCAAACAACAAATTTAACATTTCTATATATAAACGGTTCAAATAACAATGATACTAAAATGAAAAACTGGTATATAAACGGAGTGAAAAAACTTCACCCTGTTTTAAAAGAAAAATTTGAGCAAAATCAGGAAATAAAAGCATGGACTGAAAAAAACAGTTTAATTATAGAAGAAGAACCTCAAATATTTTTCTGGGGATATGACAGCAAAACAGATCTTGATTTTGTAAAAGAAAGACTAAATTTATCTAAAGCTATAAGTTCTCTATTAGCATACGAAATAAGGAGTTTACTGACTCAATTCATGCATGATGCAATCTGGGTTCAGAAAACTCACAATATGCTGCCTATTTTGGACGGATTAAATGACAGAATTAAAGAACAGGCAAATAATGGTCAAAATGTAATTCTCTACGGATATTCCGCCGGAAGTTTTGTAACATATCAATATATGCTGTACAAACTTCCATATATCAAATTTGACAAACTTTTTGCCGCATTGAATGCGGATAAAGATATTATACAGCTGGCCCATGAACATCCGCAGAAAGATACCTGCCTTTCCGCTCTATCTTATGAAAAAGGCAATATAGGAGTTATAACAAATCAGGGACATCTTGTTTTAAATCAAGATAAAGAACAATTAAAACAAAACTATTTAAAAATGAATGAAATAACGGATAAATACTGTGCTCCCAAAGGCTATGTCAGAGGAGTTGTAAATTTCGCAAGTCCTGTTCCGCTGTTTTATTCTGATATGGCTGATCCTGATTATGAAATGACATTTTATAATAAGTATTTATATAAATATATTATTGAAAACGGAATATACTTCCTGACCGTCAATTTCAGAGAAGATCCTATGGGATTTCCAACAAGCGACAATCTCACATTGAAAGAAATCGAGAATTTAGCTGATATAAAATTTGAAAATCCGACCGGTGTTGTTTATGATAATTCAGGAGTATGGTCAAAACGGCCTGCAATATTTGCCCATACCTCATACTGGTCTGCCAGAAAAACATTTGCCAAAAGTGTTGTTAAAAGTTTTGTAAATGGAACTAAATTTTATTATGACAAAAATTATCAAAATAAAGAGTTAGATAAAAAAGAGAAAAAATCAGAGGTGCTATAATGACTCAAACTCAACATTCAATATTATTTGATCCGGGATTTGCACAACACACAACTATTCTGTCATTAAATACAGAATATATTTACGCTGCCATAAATCAGTTTAAAAATTTCGGACAAAAGAAGATGAAATTCAAAATGCTATACCCGCAAATTGTAAAAATGGTTGATAACAATACCGGATTTTGTCTGGGATGTTTAATGTGGGCAGTTTATATAAAATCACATAAAAATGTAGAAATTGAAGGTAATCCTTGTTTCGGCGACACTTATGATGAAACCGAAACTGTCGAAGAAATTGACTACTCAATTGAATATTTTAATCAATTAAAAAAAGATGCAAAGTATTATCTTGGCACAGATTACGAAATAAACCCAAAATATATAGAAGTTTTAAAACTTTATAAAAAATTTCTGGTTTTGAATAAGAATTTTACACAAACAAAAACTTCAGAAGATTTACTGCTGCCAGAAGAAATAAAAATTCCAAATAAAGAAGATCTGGATAAAATTTATAATAAAATTCATGAAGTTATTAAAACCGGAAACCTGATAGATTTACTTGAAGATTTTAATCTGATACACAAAGGATAAAATGGTTACACTAAAAGAAAAATTATACCAGATGTTCATTCTCGGAACTGACGGGAATGGCTACCTTGAAGCTTTACATAACGGTCTTGGCGGAATAATATTTTTCACACATGATATTAGAACTTCACTACAATTCAAAGATTTAATATCAGATATTAAAACCGGCAGCCTGATTTCTCCATTTTTATCAATTGATCAAGAAGGGGGCAGAGTTGAACGGACAGAAAATATTCACAACGGTAAAAAATATTTATCCGCCAGATATGCATTTGAAAAAGGTGAAAATTTTCTTGCCAAACAAACTAAAGAAATCGCTCAGGAGCTGAAAACTTTCGGAATTAACTTAAATTTTGCTCCCTGCATTGATACAAATACAAATCCTGATAACCCGATAATCGGAGAACGGGCTTTTTCATCAAATCCTGATGATGTTATAAAGGGGGAAAAGATAGTTTCAAAAATTTATAAAGAAAATGGAATAATTCCATGTGTAAAGCATTTCCCCGGTCATGGCGACACAAATACAGACAGCCACCTTACTCTGCCTGAAATTGCTCTTCCTCTTGAAAGAATGGAAGAAACTCATATTAAACCTTTTAAATTCGCAGTGAAAAACGGAGCTGAAATGATTATGGCTGCCCACATACACTGTATCTGCTTCGAAAAAGAACCAATTCCGGCGTCCTTAAGCAAAAATGCAATAAATTATCTCAGAAATATCCTGAACTATAAAGGTGTAATAATAACTGATGATATGATTATGAAAGGTGTAAGCTCATTTAATGACACAGAAGCTGCACTTATGGCTATCCATGCCGGTGTTAACATGCTGATTTACAGGAATTCTAATAAAAATACAATTAACATAATTGAAAACCTTTATAAAAAAGCTATAATTGATAAAGAACTTCAAGAAAAAATCAATATTTCATACAAAAAAATAACAGATTTAAAAACAAAATATTCAATAATCAAATAAGGAGCAATATTTAATGAAACTCAATAAAAATGAAAAAATAGCGGTTATATTAGTTATGGTTCTTATTATCAGTGCATTAAGCTGTCTTATTATAAATACAATAACACCAAAAGAAAATAAGGTTTCATTAATAGTTGTCCTTCATCAAGAAGAAGCTAATATACCGAGAACAATAAAATTAACAGCAAAAAAATACCATGCCTACGAAGATTTATACAATACAAAAGAACCATTATTCGTTTACGGCTACACTTCAGCATATTCAACACGAAGCGGAAGTCTGCAATTCCATGAAGAAATGCAAAAGAGATTTAAAAAAGAGAAATTAAATTATAAATATCTGGCAGTAAAAAATTGGAGAAACATCTCCGCAGAACTTATCGCAAAATATGAGAAGGATATTACACCGAGCGGGGAAGTCTGTGCTCCCGAATATGAACTTGACAAAAAGCTGCAGAATTTGATTGATATATCTGAAAGCTGTATGGAAAATGCCTGTATTATAGATAATAAAAAGAATAAAATGATTGTTATCAGTCGTGATATAGATTTTATTATAAAGGTATTAAAAGAACACAATCCGCCAAAACAATAGTTAACAAACTTGCGAAAAACCATTTAGAAAGTATAATTTATTTAAAAAGGGAGAGTGTATGAATCTGGAACATTTAAAGAAAACTGATCCGCTTATTGCAGAACAAATAGAATTAGAACTGGCAAGACAGCAGGAAACAATAGAACTTATCGCAAGTGAAAATTGCACATCACAAGCAGTAATGGAAGCATGCGGAAGCGTGTTAACAAATAAATATGCGGAAGGAAAACCGCACAAGCGTTACTACAACGGCTGCGAGCATATTGATATTATTGAGGAAACAGCCCAAAAAAGAGCATGCGAATTATTCCATATGGACCATGCAAATGTTCAGCCTCACAGCGGAGCTCAGGCTAATATGGCAGTTTTTATGGCAACAATGAAACCGGGCGACAGAGTATTAAGTATGGATTTATCTAACGGCGGACACTTATCCCATGGGTCACCCGTTAATTTTTCAGGATTATACTATGACGTAAAAAGCTACGGAATAAATGATAACGGGGAAATAGATTATGACGAAGTAAGAAAAATAGCACTCGAGCATAAACCTAAACTCATCATCTGCGGAGCAAGCAACTATTCAAAAATAATTGATTTCAAAAAATTCAAAGAAATAGCAGATGAAGCAGGTGCATTATTGTTAGCGGATATTGCACATATTGCCGGTTTAGTTGCTGCCGGAGTTCACCCGTCGCCTGCACCGTATTGCGACTTTGTAACAACAACAACACATAAATCTCTAAGAGGTCCCAGAGGCGGAATAATTATGTGCAAAGAACAATATGCCAAAGATATTGATAAAGCAGTATTTCCAGGGTTGCAAGGCGGACCTTTGGAGCACATTATCGCAGGAAAAGCCGTAGCCCTTTTAGAAGCTTCAAAACCTGAGTTTGTTGAATATGCAAAACAAATTGTTAAAAATGCAAAAGCACTTGCTCAAGGTTTGATGGATGAAGGTATGGATATTGTCGGCGGAATGACCGAAAACCACCTGATGACATTAGATTTAAGGAGAACAGGTAAAACGGGAAAAGATATGGCAAATGTTTTGGAAACTGTAGGTATTACAGCAAACAAAAATACGGTGCCAAACGATCCTCAAAGTCCTTTTGTGACAAGCGGAATAAGACTTGGAACACCTGCAGTTACAACAAGAGGTTTTAAAGAAGAAGATATGACAGAAGTTGCAAAAATTATTGCATCTGCAGTATTTTCGTCAGATAATACAATTGCATTGCAAAATTTACGGGAAAGATCTCTAAAATTATGCAAAAAACACCCTTTATACAGTGAAAATAAGGAGTAGAATTATAATTATTAAGTTAGCACATTCACAAATAATCGGAACGGTAATAGCCTATATATTCGGGGTATTCATTGTGCCTATGGTTATAAGTTTTTCTAAAAAAGAAGGACTTGTGGATGTTCCAAATGAAAGAAAAATTCATACAAAACCGATATCCCGGCTTGGAGGAATTGCTGTATGGGCAAGTACAATGCTTACTTTTTTATGCCTTGTACTTATGAGTTATTATCCTTACGGGAAACTAATGTCAGGAATTCTGTTAGGAAGTTCTTTAATGTTTCTGCTTGGATTAATTGATGATGTATACGGATTGGGAGCAAAGTTTAAATTACTCATACAACTGTCAATTGCAACCATTGTATATTTGCTTGGAGTTCAGATAAATAGTGTTCCGTTTTTCGGCGGATTAGATTTAGGGTGGCTTTCTTATCCTATAACTTTACTATGGATTGTCGGTATTTCAAACGCAGTTAATTTTATAGACGGAGTTGACGGATTGGCCGGCTCTGTTGTTACAGTCAATTCAGTTACACTTGCAATTTTAGCAATCACACTTAGTCCTCCAAATCCTATAAGTGCATTGATAGGATTTATTCTTGCAGGTTCAATGCTGGCATTTTTAACTTTCAACTTTAACCCTGCGAAAATTTTTATGGGTGACAGTGGCTCACTATTCTCAGGATTTATACTTGCAACAATTTCTATTACAGGAGTTATGAAGGTTGCAACTCTGGCTATTTTATTACCATTTGTCGTTCTTGCAGTACCTATTATTGATATTACCTATGCAAGTCTAAGAAGAATAGCAAAAGGACAATCACCTTTCGTGGCTGATGCAGAACATATACATCACAAATTACTGCATGCCGGATTCTCTCAAAAGAAAACTGTTGTAATTATCACATCGGTGGCAATTCTATCAGGCGGATTGGCATGTCTGTTTGCAAGCCATAATGCCATAAAATACTATTTCTTCCTGATATTAGCCGTAATTGCAATTATGTTATTTCTAAATTTAATCAGAGTCTTGACAAAGAAATAACTTTCGTTTATAATGTAGGGCATAAAAATTTAGAATTTGATTACTCAGTTTTATACAGAGTTTTTCGTCTGAATAGAATATTTAAGTGCAGATTCTAACATAGAGTTAAGTTAACTAAGTATCAGAAACTTAATTAAATATCGTATTGTAACCAGATAAGGATATTAATTATGAAAACGCAAGCAATACAAGGACATGAACAAAGACGAACTGTATTAGCACCGGTAGGGATAGGTGCAGTAGCAGGAGCTGCCGGCGGATACGCATTAAAATATGCATATCCGGTAACTGCGGACGAAAAAATGACCGATGAATACATCAAAGTAATGAATAAAATAAACAAACAAAAAACTGAGTACAATTTCAGAACCGAAAAGTACATAAATTCAATAAAAGAAAAACCAAAAAGATCTTTAGCCGAAGATGAATTCGTAAAAATGTTTGACGGATTGATTGATGGTGACAATGTCGGCACCAAAAGAATACGTCAGGCAATATCAAATATTCAAAAGCAAAAACCTGATGAACTTTTGGAATTTAAAAGAATATGCAAGGCTTCATCAGAAATTGCAAATAAAACAGCTCAACAATGCATTAACGCATATAACCTTGTAACAAAACATATAAGACCGACGTCTTTCTTCCTGATAACAGGAGCTGTTGTCGGAGCTGTTATTGCACTGGTAAACGATATTCTAAAAACAGATGTTAAAGAATAATAACTGTATTTATATTAATTGAGTCTAATATAAATGAAGGCAGGGTATCCTGTCTTTTCTTTTTATAAAGATTTATCAAACTCACTTTCATAGCCATATTGCGAAAATAATTTTACCCGATTTTCAGCCATACATTCCTGAGCAGTCCGCTCATAATTATCAATCTGTTCTTCCAATTCTCTGTCATGCTTAGGAAACAATCTGAATAACTGTTTTAAATCAAATAAACAAAAACTGATTTCAGGCATAGTCACATATCCTCATATAAACTTCACATATATATTAAAAATTTTCATCTGAGAAAATTGCAAAAAATAACCCGAATATGAATTTATGTAAAGTTTATATACTTTTTATCTACTTGATTATGCTCACAAGAAAAAATACTGCCACAAAAACACCTATAATTATGAAAATGTAACTAATCCATGAACGCTTTAAATCAGCCTCGTCAAACGAAGTCATATAAATATTAAATCCGCAAACTTTTAAATATTTAATAATATCCTGAGCGTCAAGCCTGTCTTGTATTGCAAAGGAAATATGTTCTCCTGATTTCGTTGTAATTGCAAGAAAAGAATTAAATTCTCCTAAATGTTCAAGCCAATCCATTCTGTCTCTAAACAGCCACGGCCGTTCCGGCGGAGGCAGGGTATCAAAACTCATTTCTGCAACCGCACCAAACGGGATTCTATATTTATTATCAAAAATCAGCAGTTGTTTTACTCTGTCAACCGTCATAGTTCTGTATCCGCTGACATCCCAGCGGCCAAGTTCAACACATCTCCAAACAAGCTGTGCAATATATAAACCTGCAAAAAATACTGCAATTTCAATATTTTTCATGCTCAATCCAAATATAACAATCAAAAATGCAATTATACCTGTAATAATAAGCAATAACTGGCTGTAATACCAGCGGCTACGCATTTGCGGCGACCAAGATGATACTTCTTGCATGATTAATTCTCCTATAATTACGCTTTCACACCAGTATACAATTTTAATTAAAGAAAATAATCATATATTATTAGGAGATTGCCTGCCTCTGCAAAAACAAAATATCATACCGGCAATGCCAATCACAAACAATATTACAGACATAATTTCAGCAACATGCAGACTGCCAATATCTAAGGCACTGTCAATTCGTATACGCTCAACAAAAAATCTTATAACAGAATATACTGTTAAATATGCAAAAAACGAAACTCCTGAATATTTTTTCCCAAACTTAAACAATATAAACGTTAAAATTCCAAAACCAAATAAATCTAAAATGCTTTCATATAAAAAAGTCGGGTGAAATAATGAATAATTCATATATTCAACTACACGCTTAGATTCCGGAATAAAAACCCCCCATGCCTGACCGCTAACAGGAAATCCGTATGCTTCAGAATTAAAATAATTCCCCCACCTGCCTATTGCCTGCCCAAGAATTGTTGCACAGGACATTGAATCCAAAACATTCATCACAGGAACTTTATTTTTTAAAGCTGATATCATCAATGCGGGAACTCCTAAAATAATAGCACCATGAATAGATAACCCTCCCTGACGAATATCAAAAATTTCAATCGGGTGAGCAAAATAATATGAAGGATTCAACAAACAAAAATACAGTCTTGCACCAATTATGCCTGAAATTATAATAAGGGGTGCACAGCTTATTATAACATCTTTTCTCATTTTAACATTTATAACATTAAAAAACTTATTTCCAATAATAATAGCAACAAATATAGCTGATGCCAGAATAATACCGTACCAGTATATCGGGAAATTAAAAACACTAAATGCAACTGAAGATGGAGCCGGTATAATCATTATTACTCTTCAGGTATCGCTCCTATTTGTTTATCCGAACCGGACTGATGGTCTTTTATTTTTTGAATCTGTTCTTGAACAGAAGCTTTATCCTCTGCATTAGGTGCCAGTTCCAAATATTTTTCATAATTCGCAATTGAAGCCTCATACAATTCTGAAATATACTGTTTTGCATCATCAGAAAGCTCGAAATCGTCTTGTGAAGAAATTTCATCGGCTTTAGGAGTGTATAAAGTTCCGTCAGTCTGCATTCTTACAGTACCCTGTTCCATATCTACAGCCAGATTATTTTCAGCTGTAGCAAGAGAATAATACGAATCGGCAGCCTCCGGTTTCATTTCTATAACTTTTTTGTATTCTTCTACAGCATTAACATAATCTTCTGCCTGCGTATATACAACCGCCAGATTGTAATGAGTTTCAAACACGGAAGGATCAAGATCGATACTTGATTTTAATCTTTCAATTGCCTGGGTATAATCACCTTTATCAGCGTATGCTTTTGCTTTGTTATTCAAATCCTGAACAGCTAAATTATTTATACAAGCCGTTGAAACAACCGCTACAAACAAAATACTTGCAATCAAAAGTACTTTCTTCATCTTTACCCCTCTTCAAACATGTTAAGCTGATGTTAAACTAATTATAATTTAATAATAAAAATATAGCAAATTTAATAAATTTAAGTTACAATAAGGAAGAAAAAAGGAGAATTTATATGTCAGATGACAAAGTAGTCAGCCTCGGTGCCAAGAAAAAATCTATGGCTGATGAAAAACAACAGGAAGAAAACAACGGGAAAAATCAGGATTTAGTTTATTGCAGTTTTTGCGGAAGACCCAATACCCAGGTTATAAAAATGGTCAAAGGTCCGGGTGTTAATATATGTTCTGAATGTGCAATGATAGCCGTTCAATATTTAATTTTGCAAGACAGAATGCCTTCTGCTGAAGCACAGCATATTCTTGACGCATTTTGGGGAAAGGCCAGATAACATAGATGACAGGTTCTAAATTTAAACAGTTGAATCCATTTGAATTAAAATCTGCCATTACAAATTTATTAAATAAAATAAATTCTGTAAATGACATTCAAAATTGTCTTGCAGACTTTGAGCTTTTAGACGGACAGGAAGATAAAAAAGTTATTTCAAAAATTCTGTTTAAAGAACTTGTTAATGCCCACCCTGATAAAATATCCGTAATTTGTTTTATGCTCGAGCATTATGTCCCTAAAGACGAATTAGTTAACAAATTGTGGGAAACTTTAAAAAATAAAAATCTAAAAACTGAAGTAAAAATAACTATCTTAAATTTACTGAGAGAACTTGATGCAGATTGGTCTTACGAATCATGCGAAGAATATCTTGAGGATGCTCAATCTTTGCTTGATGAAAACACAAAACAGCTTTTAAATTCTGCCATAATAAACCCTGAAGTACAGATAGACTTTATGGATTTTCTGGCATCAATAAGAGTACAGGATAAAATAACATTAATAAACTCGCTCAGTGACGATTTTTCATCAGATGCACTGGCAAATATTTTAATTCCTATCTTTGTATCTGAGCCGGATTCTCCTGCCGGAAAAGAAGCCCTAAAACTTCTTGGACAAACAAAATCACAGCTTGCACTGCATATTTTAGAACAAATGCACAATCTCACACATGGAGAACTGAAACAAAATATAAAAAAAAGTCTTTCGGCTATAAAACTATCAGGTATAAGAGAAGATAATACCAAAGAATTTTATAAAAAAATTCTTTCAAACAGTAAACCACAAAAATTCTATATAACGTATCCTGACGGTCATGGCGATCAAGCTTTAATATTTACAAGAGTTACAACCAATGAAAAAATTCGCTTTGTATCAATTGTTATCAATACAGATACCGGAATTAAAGACTGCTTTGGCTTCTTTGAAATATCTCAGTTTGAATGCGACAAAATCCTAGAAAGATTTCTGCGTGATGAAAAAACGGTAAGCCTGCCGCCTGAAACATTTAAAACAATTTTATACAACGCAGAATTGACAACTATTCAAAAAAATAACAACAATTGGAAATTACCTTACGAATATGTATGCTGGAAAAATCTTTTAGTAGATATTGATTATGACAATAATCAAATTGAAGATATTCTTAAAAAGAATGTTTTCGTTCAGAACGTTTCATATACTGATATCAAAACCCTTGACGAGTTTAAAATTTCAACACACTGGTTTCTGGACTATCAGTACAGTGATGAATTTGAAGAAGCTCTGAAAGAACTTAAATCAGAACCTAATCTCGAAATTTGGATTGAAAAACATCTTGATAAAGTTTTTTATCCGGAAGAAAAACAAAGCTGGATAAAAAAGCTTTTAATTTCAGCCTATATTAAATTTTCTATAGGTAAAAACAATGATGCACAAATCTTATACAGTTTTACAGAAGATGAAACTACATTACAAGAATTATTTAAAAATATTCTGCAACGCAGTGTATATGAATATCTTATGTTGATAAAATATGATAAAAACATTCCGCACAACAACCTGACAGCAGAAGATATTGATAACAAAATCAATTATATTGAACAAAAGTGGGTGCAAAATGTATAAGGTAATGGCTCTTGATATCGGAACAAAAAGAATAGGAATTGCTCTAAGTGATTACCTTTTAATGACCGCAAACGGGCATTCATACATTCCGCGAGAACCCGAAAAAAAAGCCGTTGAAACAATTCAAAAAATTGCAAAAGAAAATAACGTAAAAAAAATTGTGGTTGGAATACCTTTAAATATGGATAATACAAAAGGTTTTCAAGCCAAAAATTGCGAGGACTTTGCCGCAAAACTTCAAGGTTATGAGATAATATATGAAGATGAACGCTTAACTTCGGAAGCCGCAGAAGAAAATTTGCGTCAAAAAAAAATAAACTTTAGAAAAGACAAAGGTCTGGTTGATATTGAAAGTGCTTGTATTATACTGGAACAATACCTGTCACGTAAAAATTAAAAAGGAGAAAATAAAATGCCTGAAGAAAATGACAATGTAATTGAAATTACAGAGGAAGACGGAACAAAAATGCTATGCGAATTATATGATATAATTGAATTTGAAGGAAATCAATATGCATTATTGACTGAAGCCGACTCTGAAGAGGAAGAACCTGAAGTTGTATTGATGAGATACCTTGAAGAAGGCGACGAAAGTTATTTTGAAACAATAGATGACGATGAAGAATTTGAAAGAGTTTCAGAATACATTGAAACCCTTGAAGACGGACTTCCTGAAGATGAAACTGAAGAAAATTTAGAATAAGAGGAACATAACTTTGTTTGAAAAATTCACTGAAAAGGCTGTAAATGTAATTGTAGAAGCCCAAAATATTGCAATATATGATCATTCTGATAAAGTTTTATCAGAACATTTGCTGTTAGCTCTTGTAAAAGAAACGAAAGGTTTTTGTGCCAAAATATTCAAAACCTACAATATTACCTATGAAAGACTTGCAGCAGAAATTTATATGTCTTTAAATATTGAAGAAGCTGATATGACATCATCAATCCCTTTCAGTGAAGATTTTAAACGTATCTTAACCAGAACAATGGAACTTATCGAGCAGTCGGGAAGTCCTACAGTACACTATGAACATCTTGTACTTGCTGCAATTACGGATACGCAGTCAAAAATTCCTCAATATCTTGAAAATCTCGGATTTGATATAGAAAAATCCAAACCGTTAATCGAAAAACTCGTTCAGCGTAAAGTAAAAAAAGACTTTCACCCTGAACTGGCTGAAACTAAAGAACCTGAGATAAATCTAACACAAGAAACAGATTCTCTGTTTGATAATGAACAATCTTCCAAAGTTTTTGAACGTGCTGTTGCCAAACTTTCAACATCAAATTATGAGATTTTGGGAACAGAACAAATAATTTCATCAATTCTGGAAGATAAAGATTCTGATTTAGCAAAAATTCTGGCTCAATTTGGAATAACAGAAGAAGCGTTTGAAGAAAAATTATCTCATATTCAGTCAAGGCAGGATGAATACGGAGGCCGTCAGGTCGTATTTACCCCGAATGCATTTACGGCAATGAGTCTTGCCCTGCAAACGGCTAAAGAACTCGGCTCATCTGAAGTTTTGCCTGAACACATGATTTTAGGACTTTTAAAAACTAAAAAAGGGGTAGCATATAAGATTTTTAAAGAATTAAATATAAATGATGATGACCTTGCTCATGGAATTCTAAAACCTATAGAAAAACAAATGCCTGAAACCTTGACTATTCTTCGTCTTGCAAAACAAGAAGCCAGAAGAATAGGCAGAGGTGTTGTCGGTACTGAAATGTTTTTATTAGGTATTATAGGAGAAGGCACAGGTATTGGTGCTATCGTTCTAAAAGAACTTGAAATAAATATCAAAGATGCAAGAATCGTTGTTGAAAAAATTATCGGCGGAGAAAATGAATATTTTGACAATGAAGTAATATTTACAAAACGGGCGAAAAGAGTTTTGGAAACAGCCTGGGAACATGCTAAAAAAGCTAACAAAACAAAAATTGAATCCTGCGATCTTCTATGGGCTATAACAACCGAACCTGATTCGCTTGCGATGCAGGCTCTTGAACAACTGGGAACAGATGTTGTTGAAATAAGAGAAGGTATCAAAAAACATATCGCAAATTCTTAAATTACTATGAATAAAATTCAGCAGACAATTAAATCCTTTTTGAAAACATACGATTTAGATAAACCGGATTTAATTTACCTCGTGGCTTTTTCCGGTGGATTTGATTCTATGTGCCTGCTCAGCAACTTGAGAAAAATCACCAAAAATAAAATTATTGCACTGCATCTAAATCATAATTGGCGGGGAGAAGAAAGCGACAACGAAGAAGAAAATTGTAAAAATATCTGTTCCGCACTCGGAATAGATATTTATTGCGAAAAATTAACAGGAGATATCCCGCATACAGAAACAGCCGCAAGAGAAGCACGATATGAATTTTTTAAAAATTGCAGCAAAAAATTCAACAGTAATATCATATTTACCGCTCACAATAAAAATGACAATGCAGAAACTTTAATTTACAGATTATGTATTGGAACAGGAACCTCCGGTCTGCAAGGGATTTCTCCTCACAGAGATATTTTTTACAGACCTCTTTTAAATATCTCAAGAAACGAAATTGAAAATTATTGCAGAGAAAACAATCTTCACCCGAATATTGACAGTTCAAATTCTGATACAAAATACAAAAGAAATTTTATAAGAGCTAAAATTATGCCTGAACTGGAGAAAATTAATCCAAATGTAATTGATTCAATAAATTCACTATCAACAATTGCAGCAGATGAAAACGAAATTATAAATGAATACATAGCAGGCATTTTAAAAAAAATCACAGAAAACAATAAAATAAAAACCCAAAAATTTTTAAATCTGTCAATAGCTCTGCAAAAAAGAATTATTTACAACCTGTTTATAACTAATAATCTAGACTATGACAGAACTAAAATCTTAAATATTTTAAAATTTATAAAAGAAAATTCTAATTTAAAATCAGGCAAAACCTGTTCTCTAACAACAAATTTATGGATTTTCACAAGTGATAAATATATAGAAATTATCAGTAAACAAGAAAAAAAACTCCCGTATTTTCATATTACAAAAGAAGGTCGATATGTGAATAACGAATATATATTTGAACTTGAAAAATTTAATAAACCGGTAGTCAAATTTCCGAAAGCTGCAGACAATACCGCCTATATAAATTTATCTAAATTTCCTATAGATTTTGAAATCCGAACAAGAGAAAACGGTGATATTATACAACCTTTCGGACTGAACGGAACCCAAAAACTAAAAAAATATCTTAATTCAAAAAAAATTCCAAACCACGAAAAAGATTCACTTTTGTTTTTAACACATGGGAAAGAAGTTTTGTGGGCAATAAATTTAGGAATTAGTGATAAAATAAAAGTATCATCACTTCCTACACATAAAATAAAATTTACCAAAAAAGAGGGCTAAATAAATGGAAATTAAAATTGAAGATTTGAAAGTACTTTTCAGTGAAGAACAGCTGCAAACAAGAATAAAAGAACTTGCAGGGCAGCTAAACAAACTTTATAACGGAGAAGAAGTTATTGCAGTATGTGTTTTAAAAGGTGCAGTTATGTTTGCTGCAGATCTGGTTAAACATCTTGATATGCCGTTAAAAATGGAATTTATACGACTTTCCAGCTACGGCTCATCAACATCAACTTCCGGCAAAGTTAATGCTGTTGATATCAAGTTGCCTGACCTTAACGGAAAAAATGTTTTAATAATAGAAGATATTGTAGATACAGGTCTTACCGCAAAATTTTTAATTGATTTTATGCATATAAACTTTAATGTTAAATCTTTAAAATTCTGTTCACTTCTGGATAAAAAAATAACAAGAAAAGTTGATATTGAGCCTGATTATTACTGTTTTGAAATTGATGATAAATTCGTTGTAGGATATGGACTTGACTATGACGGATATTTCAGAAATCTTAGATATATCGGCTACAAAGAATTATAAAAAAGTTATTTCAAATAAAATTCCGGAGAAAATAATTTGTTTAGAAATGCAGTTGAAAAAATTAACAAATTTTATGACCTTGACTTGAGCAAAAATTCTCATGCAGACGAAATGTTTGACGTCCTAAATGAAATTATCAAGTTTGATTCGGCTGCAATATTTTATTTAGCACCAAATTCTTTAAGCCTTGAATATGGCAAAAATTTTGAAATATATGAAGATATAAAAATAAGCAGCCATTTATCACAAAATTTGTACAACGAAAATCAGGAATTATTATCCGATGATATCAAAAGACTACTCAACATAACAACTCCGGGATTTTTATGTTCTCGTCTGACCGTAAAAAATGCTGTACTTGGAATTTTCGTAATTGAACGTAAAGAAACTGAATTTTCATTTGATGAAAAATTGATATTCAAAACCTGTGCAAAAATTATAGCTAACCTCATTAAAGATCTGGAACTGTCAAAAGTTTTAAAAATGCAGGTTAGGGCAATGGAAGAAGGATTGCAAGAAACACATCACGCTTATGAAACAATAAAAAAACAAAATAAAAAAATAAAAACAGACGAAAAACTCCAAAATCAATTTATTGCAAATATTTCACACGATCTTAGAACTCCGCTGAATTCAATCATAGGATTTTCGGAAGCACTCGCCGGAAAAATATTTGGCGAATTAAATAAAAAACAACAGGAATATGTAGAAGATATAAGGGTTTCCGGAATAAGACTGCTCGGAATGATTAACGAAGTTCTTGATATTGCAAAAATTGAATCTCATACCTTGAAATTAAATTATTCAATCATTCAGCTAAATTCTTTAATAGATGAGGTCTGTAATATTTTAAAACCGCTGTTGGAAAAGAAACATCTGAAAGTTACAACAAATATTCAAACCGATATTACATTTACCGGAGATTACATAAAACTCCAGCAGGTAATGTTTAATATTTTAGGCAATGCAATAAAATTTTCTGATGAAAATTCTCAAATAAAAATTGAAGCCTATAAAACAATTAAAGATATAGTAATAAAAATTCAAGATTTTGGAATCGGGATAGAGAAAAAATATCATAAAAAAATATTCAATAAATTTTTTCAAGTTAACAATACCACAGCCGCACAAGAAACTTCAACAGGCTTAGGACTAACCATATCAAAAGAATTTATTAAACTGCATAACGGGGAAATAACAGTTGAAAGTGAGCCGAACAAAGGTACAACTTTTATTATAAAAATTCCGCATATTGCAGAAAGCTAAAAATAATTAAATAAATTATTGACAAAATTTTTATTTTGGTTTTATACTAAAAATGTAATAAATAAGGATAATGATGACAAAATTATTTGCTAAAAATAATAACTCCTCCTCCTCCAAGTTCAAAATATCGGGACTTGGCGGTTTTAGCGTGTAAATTTTAGCAATTATATCAGTTATATACCGGTTTATAAAAAGGTCCCGAAACTTCGGGATCTTTTTTTGTGCATACATTTTATAATATGGAGATTTGAATGAACTTAACAGTAAACAATTATGAACCTAAAGCAAGACATATAAACTTTAACGGAGCATTAGACGGAGCAATTACAACAACCTTAAGGACCCTCGACACAAATGATATGGCAAATGCAGTATTGATTGATTTAGGAGCAATGGTTTTGCCAAGATCATATTATGATTACAAACATAGAAATGAAGATGCAGGATTTGAAACATTTTTCAGAGAAATCAGCGGAACATTTATCAATTGTTTATCAGCAGGCCTGCTTGCACTTGGAATTTCACATCTGGCATCAAAATGGATACAGCCTGAAGTTAGAATTCGTCCTGATACATGGTACAGTGATGATTCTATTAAAGTCCTGAATAATATATGGGAAAATTCTGATTCAAATGTTCATAAATATGTACAAAATGTCCTAAACAATATCAGCGGTCAAGACGGCAATAAACTGAATAAATTTAAAAATATCGACTGGAATAATATTGACTGGGTTGATGAAAAATCCTGGGAAAATTTCAACTGGCAGGATAAAAAATACCAGAATATAAAAGAAACTTTAAAAACCCAAAAAGGGATTATCAATACATTTGCAGAAATTATTGAAGATAATAACATTACAAAATCAGACAAAAAGAATATTTTGAAAATTATGGAAGCACGTATTACTAATGCAATCGGTGCAAATAAAGATTTACACGTTGAATTTAATAATTTAAAATGGTCTGAAAAACTGGAATATATTTTGCGTGATACTTATGATATCGCAAAAGATATTTTCACAAATAAAAATATTAAAACAGATGAAGCTCTGAAAAAAGTAGTAAAACTTAACAAAATAAAGATTTTTGGAGCATTGGCAGGAGCATCAGCACTAGGACTTACAAATCAAGCCCTGAACAGAAAACTCACAGAAAAACGCACCGGCAAAAAAGGATTTGTCGGCGATGTTGACTACAAAGACAAACCACAGGGACAGGAAGTTCAAAAAAGCAAATACTTATGGCTGAAAAAACTTGCGGCAAGTGCCGGTATGATTGCAATGGTAATCGGAGTTATGCGGGTGAAAAGTCCGAAAGATTTCGTAAAAAAACTTCAGTTTACAAGTCCTGTTACAAGCGGGAATGCAATTAAAACCGTTTACGCATCAACAATTGTCGGAAGGTTTTTAGCCGCAGACAATGATACCGAACTTAGAGAATCCGTAACAAGAGATTATTTCGGATTTCTGAACTGGCTTGTATTTGGAGGGTTTGCAGCTAAAGGAGTTGCTAACCTGCTTGATAAAGAACGTAAAAATTTATTTAATATTACAAAAGACGGCAAAGGATTAAAACACTGGCTCAATGACATTCATCTTAAAACTCATTCAGAAATTGCAGCTAAAGGAAAAGCTTTTGCAAAGAAAAATATGTGGAAACTAAACATAGCACACACTTCAGGATTGTTATATTCAGCAGTAACTCTTGGATATCTATTGCCAATGATAAACGATAAACTTACCCGATTGAAAAGTAAAAAATCTACATCATTAAGCTAATGTTTAAAATAATAAAAAATGATATAATACACATCAATTACACAATAAAAGGATTAAGTATATATGGACGTTAATGTTTTAAAAAATTTATCATACGGAGTTTACGTTGTTTCAACACCAAATGGCAGTGAAAAATCTACAGGCTGCATTGCAAACAGCTTGATGCAAATAACTTACGATACAATTGCAGTTAGCATAAATCATAACAATTATACAAATGAATGCATAAATAAATATAAAAAATTTGCGATATCAATTCTTGGGGTAGATTCTGATGAAAATATCATTCCGGTATTTGGATTTCAAACAGGACACGATATTGATAAATTTAAAGGAATAAAAAAAATTGAAGTTGACGGCATTGATATTATTGAAAATTCTGTAGGTTATCTGGTATGTGAACTTGTAGACAAAATGGAAACCAAAACCCATACTGTATTTTTAGGGAAAATTATAGACGGAGAAATGCTGCATAATCAAATACCAATGACGTACGCATATTACCATGCAGTAAGAAAAGGAACAAGTCCTAAAAATGCCCCGACTTATATTGAAGAAACTCCGCAGGAAAATTCAAAAACAGCATATAAATGTAAAATATGCGGTTATATTTATGAAGGAGATATAACCAAAGAGCCTGATACATACGTTTGCCCGGTCTGCAAAAAAGGGAAAGAATTTTTTGAAAAAATAAGATAAATATCTTCTATATTCACCCGAACAAATATCATTAAAAGATTTACTTCTTATTCCTTTTAGATTTTATATAACTGTAAACAAAATAGATAACATATAGCAATATTGCAGTTGCTGCCATAACTGTCAGGTTATGCGGGTCATTATATGCAGCCGAAATCCCACCTTTTCTTATCGGATACATAATAAAAACTACACCAAAAATTATTATCAAAATTATTTCAAACATATTCACGCTCTATTATACAATACCATCATTTTGTGCATCTTCAACAAGAGATAAATCAATAGGTAAAGAAAAACCAAATGTAGAACCATGTTCCGGCTGGGAAACAACAAAAACATGACCATAGTGATGTTTTTCTATAGTTGTTTTAACAAGATGCAAACCAAGTCCTGTACCTTTTACGCTGTGGGTTTTATTTTCTACCCTGAAAAATCTGTCAAAAATTTTCTTCTGATATTCAGGAGCAATTCCTATACCTTCATCTCTTACAGTAACGGTAACCTGATTATTTTCAGATTCCTTGTATAATCTTACCTTAATTGTAGAATCCTGCGGAGCATATTTTATCGCATTTGATAAATAATTTGTTAAAGCTCTTGCTATTGCATCATAATTAAACATCAATAACGGAATATCATTTTCTTTTTCGACTTCAATTTTTAAATTATGTTCTTTTAATAAAATCTCAACCTGTGAAACACAATCATCTACCAGTTTAGAAATATCATTTTCAGATTTTTCTATCTTAGCATTAGAATCCAGTCGTGAAAAATCCAATATATCATTAACCATACAATTTAAACGTATGATTTCGGTATTCAGAGTTTCTACAAATTCTTTCTTGGTTTTTTCATCAAATTCATCACCATAGCTGTACAGAGTATCAATATAACTTCTCAATACAGTAACAGGTGTTCTTAATTCATGGGAAACATTTGAAATAAACTGAGATTTCATTTGATCCATTTCTGTTTCCCTGGTCACATCAATTAAAACAATAATATAGCCAACATAATCGTTATTTCTTGTATACATCGGAGAAATAATAGATTTTATTATCCTTCCATCAACTGTAATATTGAAAATTATCGGCTTGGAAGACTTTTCTTCCATTGATAAATTTTTGTATTCTTCAATTTTATCATTAAAACAATATTCACCTTCTGTATCAACATAATTTTGAATATTCGTATTTAATAACTGATCACCTTCTAACTCAAGTAACTCTTTAGCATGATTATTAACCAATACAACATTGTCATTGTTATCACAAACGACAACCCCGTTGGCAATACTGAGCAAGACCGCTTCAAGTTTATTTCTTTCTAAAGTCAATTGTTCAATATTTTGTTCTTCGTATATATTCAATCTGGCTGACATATCATTGAATGCATCAAATAAATCCTGAACTTCATTGCTGACATCTTTTCCCTCTATTTTATATCCAAATTCACCTGATGAAATTCTTTTTACACCATCATGTAAAATTCTCAATTCTCTTGTTATTAAGTATGTATTTATTAAAATTACAAAAGCAAAAACAAGCCATACAATAACAAATACAAATAAAATAGATGCCCTTGTTGTAGAAGAAACTTTCCCCACAATAGAACCGGATAATCCAACAGTCACAGAACCCATATTCTTATTAGTCAAAAGATTTACCATAGGTGAAGTTACAGAAATATTTGAACGCCTCAAACTGGAATGTGAATTATTTTCCGTTCTGTATATAATATTACCTTTTTCATTTCTAAATTCTATAAAAACAATATCCTGATGCGATTTTAAAATAGAATCAGAGTGTGCTTTTAAAATTTGATAAGCCTCACTTGTCGGAACATCTTTTGTTATCTCAACACTTTCAATTGCCAGAATTTTTGAAATAACCTGACCAAAATTCTGATAACTTTCATTGAGATTATTCTGAATATTAACAGTCGCAAAAACAGCAATTGCCATAATCAGCAATGTACTCAATACCAACCCGAAAATAATTAAACGATTTTGAGTAGTAAAACTCATCTTCTGACTGTCATTCATAAAAGAATTATACCACCGTAAGAATATACTCGCAACACATCAAAATAGAAATACATCTTTAAATTTATACAAAATCAATCTTTTGATAACTCAAAAAACCTTATAAAATGTGCTGACTTTTCAAAAATATCCATTAAAAGATTGATGTAATATCTTCAATTATATTTTATTGTAGGTATGGGGAATATTAACCATAAATCAAGGGATAGTTGTTATGTTAGATGAAAAAATACAAAATTCAATATCCACAGACCAGTTATATAAAGAATATGACTGGTATCAGCACACTTTCCCTCCTATTGTACAAGAATCCTGCGACGAATTTTTTGACAACAATTTTAAACTTGAACTCATAGGTATCAGTAAAAATATTAACTGTCTTATGGATAATGAATCCTGCTTTGTTACAAAAATCCGTATAAATCAAGAATATGATATGTTTTTCAGACTGACAGATAAAGCTCTTGATATTATTCTTAACAAAGTATTGGGACAATCAAAAAATAAATTTAACATAAATAAAATTTCTGAACTTGAAGCCAAAGTTATAACTTCATTTAATGATTTTATGTTTGAACACTTAAAAACAGTTCTGACAGAAGCTGATCCGACCCAATTAAAACGTAATAATTTTGACCTTATTCATCTGACATTTATAATAAGAGAAGTTGAAGAATACAACAAAAAAGCAGGTAAAGTAATAATAACACTGCCATTAGGACTTTTAAAACCTGAAATTATAACTTCCAACGGAGCAAAATTTTCAGATAACAGCTTTCCAACAAGTGAAACCTTTGTAGATGTACTTGTCGGCAAAACAAAATTTTCATTATACGATTTAAAAAATTTGGAAACAGATGACGTTGTAGTATTTGAAAACAGCGAACTTGAAAACATAACACTATCCATAAACGGAGAAACAATCCCCGTACACCTAAACCCGAATATGGATATACTAATAACTGAAACAACAAACGGAGGAGACAATATGGGTGATACTCATCAAAATATATGGGACAGTATTGAAGTCGAAATGAGTGCTGAATTTGATGCTGTTAAAATAACCCTTGGAGAATTAAAAGATATTGAAGAAGGCTTGGTAGTCGACTTAACATCATTATACGATAACAATGTTACCCTAAAAGTCGAAGGAAAATCCATTGCGAGCGGTTCTTTAGTTATTGTAAACGACAGATATGGTGTAAAAATTAACAATGTCATTGCTGACGGCGGAAACAGCATGCCGGCAAGAAAAGCTGTGTCAAACAATCAAGGAGGAGAATTACCTGCAGAAGAAACCGAAAATGAAGCAGAAGAAAATACCAACCTCTCAAATGAAGAAGAAAATTTCAATAACGAAAATTCTGAAGAAGAATTTGATTACAGTGACTTTGAACTTGAAGACGAAAACATTTAAAATAAAACAATCTTAATATAACAATAATAATGGGAGCAAAAACAGACTTATGGGCGGATATATAGCAAATTTTACAGTATATACAATGGCAATGACAGGTTTAATTTGTTTTGCCGTATTTATATATAAAAAAGTTATGGACGGCTCAATGAGAAGTAACAAGACTAACTTTTTGAGTATTGAAGAATCCATGAGTCTATCTCCAAGAAAATCCCTTCATGTTGTCAGGGCAGGAAACGAAAAATTTCTTATAGCATCTGACATTGACAGAACAACATTGATTTCGAAATTAAACAACTCTGAACATATCTCACAAAAAATTATTAACAGATATGAACAACTTGAAGAAGCAGAAGATTTTAGAAAAAATTTTGAACAGGTTTATACACCCGCAGCAAGACAACAAAATCATCAAGCAGTTCATCTGGAACCGATAAAAACACCGTCAAAATCAAAACCAAAACAGCAAATGGATAACCGGATACCCCAAAATTATCCGGCAAATAAAAATTCTAAAACTGTGGTACTTGATTTTGACAAACCAAACAATCATGGATTTTCAACTATGAAAGAAATGGCAAAAAAAATAAATGAACTTTAAAAAATAAGGACTCAATAAAATGGATCAATTACAAAATCTAAATCCGGTAATACAACTTTTGATAGTAATGTCAATGTTTTCATTACTGCCATTTGTTTTTTGTTCTATGACAAGTTTTTTAAGATTTGTTGTTGTATTTTCAATGCTAAAAACAGCAATGGGAACCCAGCAGGTTCCGCCGGCAATTGTAATAATCGGATTATCTATAATTTTAACCTTCTTTACAATGGGACCGACATTTCAAAAAATGTATGATATGGGATCCGTACCATATCAAAAAAATCATGATATGGTTGCAGCAATTCAAGAAGGCTCAAAACCTTTGAAAGAATTTATGCTGAAGCAGACCAGAGAAAATGATTTAACCTTCTTTATCGAAATGTCACATAAAACACCGCCAAAATCGCCAGATGAAATTTCTATCTGGGAAGTTGCTCCGGCATATATAATAAGTGAATTAAAAACTTCTTTTGAAATAAGTTTTATCATCTTTGTACCGTTTATCATACTTGATTTAGTTGTTGCAAACATATTGTTAGCACTTGGTATGTTTATGTTATCGCCGACAATTATATCAATGCCGTTTAAACTTCTTATATTTATTGCAGTAGACGGCTGGGCACTAATAGTACAGGGACTTGTTTCGAGTTACAATTAATCATTCAATTTAAGGAAAATAAAATGGAAATTTTATTAGAATATTTAGCAAAAGGTTTTTTAATAATGCTTGTCATATCTATGCCATGCGTACTTGTTGCAGCGGGAATAGGTCTGGTAGTCGGTATATTGCAGGCAGTTACTCAGGTACAGGAACAAACCATTGCTGCTGCACCGAAAATTCTGGGAGTATTTCTGGTAATTATAATCGGCGGAGTGGGATTTATACGTATGTTGACAAATTTATTTCAAGAAGGTATGGTTCTTGCATTTAATACAGTTCCGCATAACGAAAGTTTTGTACTGGATGCCGATTATCATAAATATACAACACCTTTTGAACACGAGATGAGAGATAAATTTAAAAATATAGATTCACTTGATGAAATAATGAAAAATCCGGGGAAAGTACCTTATATTGACAATAATAAAAGAGAAAAATATACTCCGGCACCAAAAACACCTATGCCTAAACCGGATATGGTTGAAACTAACAGAATTCTTGGAAGATAGTAAATGGAAAATATCGTAACCGAATTGATGAAAATGTTTCCGACAATAAATACCTACCTTATGGCAGGCTCGCTGGTTTTTGCCAGAATGCTCGGATTTTTCAGATTTGCACCGATATTTAACAGAAAAGATTTTCCTGCATTGGTAAAAATTCCGTTCGCATTGATTGTAACAGTTTTTATGGTGCCATTTTTATCGCCTGAAAAAGTATTTGCTCAGTGTGATTCTTTTGCACTGTCTTTACTGTTAAATGTAGTAGTCGGTGCAATGATAGGTTATATGGCACAATTGATAACGATTGCAGTTGATTGCGGTGCAGAAATGATAAATATGCAAATGGGATTATCTTCTGCAACCACACTTGACCCTACAACACAAGCTCAAGTATCAATATTAACAAAAATGTTTTCCTTAATGGGTATTCTAATTTTCATAAACCTTGGCGGAGTTTATTGGCTGTTCAAAGCATTGATGCGAAGTTTTGAAATATTTCCGATGTATGCTTCTCAGCTGCCGCTCGGACAGCTTATTAAGATGGATCTTCTTATAAAAATGAGTTCCAACACTCTGTATATGGGTTTGCAAATTGCTTCACCGGTATTACTGGCAACTCTGGCACAGGATATTATTCTCGGTGTAATTTCAAGAACAGCCCCGCAGGTTAACGTATTCCAATTGAGTTTCCTATTTAAACCGGTCTTAGGTGCAGCAATACTTGTGTGGATTTTACCTATGCTTATGAATATTATTGAAGATTATTTTTTGAGTTTTGCAAATATAATATAAAGGGTTTGAGGCGGCAAAAGCCGCCTCTTTCATACTTCCAAGCTAAATAATACTTTTTTGGAATGGATTTATCTTAACAAATTATCTAGCTTTTATGTATATTATATACGTTTATGTATATAAGTCAAGTATTGAGTAACAAAAGATATTGTTTTCGTTTACATTATATTTGAAAATATATAGAATTTAGATTATGGATAATTTATCTGAAGATCAAATGCTTGAAAATATGCGCAATGAAATTAAAGGTTATATAAGAATGCGCGGGTTTACATACGAAAGTCTTGCTAAACTAATGTCTGAAAAATACGGCTTTTCAGTTACGCCACAGAGTATAAACAACAAATTATCAAGAGGTTCCATAAAATACATTGATGTAATAAGAATCGCACTTGCACTGGGATACAAAATCACCTGGAATTAAAAATTATTTTAAAACTTCGATTACATCATAATCAGTTAAATAAGGTAAATGGTCTTCAGTAATCAATTCACCGGGCAGCAAAATTGATATTCCCGGAGGACATTCTGCAACAACTTCTCCGGATAATCTGCCAACAGCTTCTTTTGTCGGAACAACTTCTTTTTCCGAAAAATACGCATCCCTTAGACTTTTCTTGATAATAGGAGTAAGCATAGGCATGTGCTTTTTATTCTCAAGATAATAAATATCCTGATAATTATGGGTATCAATTTTTTTCAGACATTCAACCAGATATTCAAAATCAGAATGCTTATTACCAATATTACACAGGATTAAAATTCCTACATCAGATGCACTTTCAACTTCAATACCAAAATCAATTTCCAAAATGGATTCTAATCTTTTTCCGGAAAGACCGTCAGCTTTAATAAATACTTTGGTTACATCTGTTTTATAACCAAAATCAGATTTTAATTGATGAATATTCTGCATTTTATCAATTTCCGAACGCAGATACTTTGCATTAGCAATAGCTCTGGATAATTGTTTTTGCCCTCTCATACTCTGCAAATTTGCACGGGCTGCATCTAAACTTGCCAGCAGCATTAAAGAAGGACTTGTAGTATGCAAAAGCATCAATGCTCTTTCTACATCATCAGCATTTATTAAAGAATCTTCAGCAATATGAAGCATAGAAGACTGACTCATACTGCCGCCTGTTTTATGCAAAGAATGCACTACAATATCTGCACCCAATTTCAACGAAGTCGTAGGAAGTTTTTCATTAAAATTCCATAAACAACCATGAGCCTCATCTACAATTAACGGAACATTATGTTTTTTACAAATTTTAGAAATTGAAGCAATATCTGAAACTACGCCTTCATAAGTCGGATTAGTAATCCAAACAGCAGAAACATCATCATTATTTTCAAGCAATTCTTCAACATCATAAGCATCAATATTTCCCCACAAACCCCAGTCTGTCAATTTTTCCGGAACAATCCATAAAGGCTCGGCTCCTGAAATTATAAGACCTGTTAAAATTGATCTGTGACAATTTCTGTTAACAATAACTTTTTGTCCTTTTTTAGTTAATCCCATTGCTATTGCAAGGTTACCTATGGTTGAACCGTTGAGAAGGAAAAAAGTTCTTTTTGCACCGAACGCTTTTGCCGCTAATTCTTCAGCTTCTTTTATCGGACCCGTTGCAGGAGTCAATGTTCCCAAATTGTCAAACTCATCTGTTGTATCAACAAGCAATGCTTTTTTCCCGACAAGTTTTCTAAAGTCAGGCAGAGTTCCCAATCCTTTTGTATGACCGGGAATATGAAACTGAAATGTCGGATTGTCATAAGCTTTTTTTAATGCTTCAACAATCGGGGCATGTATTTTAGTTTGTTTTTCATTTTTAATTTTGTTCGGCATAATAAAAATATACAACAAAAAACTTTAAAATCTACATGTATTATGATATAATCTTTACACATATGAAAAAATTACTTAAATTTATTCTTGTTTCAGTATTAATATTTATCCCGTCATTAGATGCAAAAGCTGCTGAAGATATTGCAGAAGAGCTTTTGGAAACTAAATTTGCAGATGAAATTGTTCTTAATGTAAACCCTAAACAAAAGTTATTTGTCCCTGACGACAATATTAATAATAAAATAACTCAAGAAGAAAAAAATATAGAACAACAACCTGCTAAAAAACATGAAAAATTAAAAGAATTATTCGGATTTGATTCTCCTGATAATGATGATGACAACAATAAAGATTCAATCCTTGATAATAACGAATTGGATTTTGAAGTATTCAGAAGATTTGACAAAGATAATGACAATACTATAGATGAAGATACTCTGCTCGGTAAGATTTATCATTCTAAAATAGTAAGAACAGATATTCAATCTTTTTTATTGAAAGATGAATTATCTCACGAATTTGAACACGGACCTCTGCATAAAACCCAAATATATGCCGGTTACAGAGGTGGTATAAATGCACTGTTTAATCCGTCATATTCAACTGAATATGACAACGCAACAACCGAAGTCGGTGTATACGGTTCATTCAGAAATCCTGATTATAAATTCAAAATAAATTTCAACCCCGTCCCATCTTCCGGCAGAAATTATTTAGATTCAATCTGGGGAGATGCCTATATAATGAACAGTTCTATTCCAAATCACCAGATTGTTGCTGGTTATTCAAGAGTTCAAACAGGTATAGAAGGCGGCTCTTCATCTTTTGTATTACCATTTGTCGCAAGGTCGCAAATTGCAAGAAACTTTGGGAATGCCAGATCCCTAGGTGTGAAAGTTATGGGAAATTACAAATATGCTGACTACACCTTATCTGCCGGTTCTTCAGGAAGATCATTGATTGCCGGATTTCCAGGAACAGAATTCACAGGCTGGTTGAACATTAAACCCTTCGGCTCATTAGACCATAAACTGGGAAAACTCACAATCGGCGGAGGTTTTAGCGGAGGGCATAATCAAATAAATTATGGCGTCGGAAGCCTTTACATAGGTTACAGACATAAAAAGTTATGGACAAATTTTGAAGCAGCCATTGCTGACGGCTACAACGGATCTCAGGGAGTCAGCGAAAATAAAGCCTGCGGTTACGCATATACAATAGGCTGGAAATTCACTCCACATCTTCAATTGATAGGCAGAGTCGACCAATTTGACCCGAATAGAGATACTTCAGGAGATTTAAGAAGGGAATATACCGTAGGTATAAACTGGTTCATAAAAGGACAGGCACTGAAAATGGTTCTCAATTATGTATTTTGTGACTGGCAAAATCGAGAAAACAGCCACAGACTAATCCTTGCAACTCAAATCTTGTTATAAAAAGACAGGCTGGACTTTATATAAGAAATACGATATAATAATATATAATAGATGGAAATTATTGAGGATTGGTTTTAGAGTGAAAATTTTTAGTGAAAAATTCGGTTTTACTTTGTCTGAAATACTTGTTACACTGGGAGTTATAGGTACAATAAGTGCAATAACAATTCCTTCGATTGCGTACAACTATAGAGCGAAAGTACTGGAAGAACAATATAGAACAACTTACAGCGACATCAGAGAAATTGGTTCCCGTCTTAATTATGAAAAAGGCGACGTCGGAACTTATGCCAATAAAACACCAAATTTAGCTGTTTGGGAAAATGAATTTATGTCGATGATAAACGGAGGGAATAATCTTCTCACTGGATTAACCAGTGATGCAGGAGATCAAAACATTACAACTAATTTAAGAAAAATATACCAAGACGGAGGCGGAAGTCCAGGACCATATAGTTTTAATTATGGAGCAAATGGAAAAACTCAAGTCGGGCTAATTTGTAATAACGGGTCTATATGGACTGATTCAAGAGGACGATTATGGACTTTCAATGCTGAAAGCAGAATTATTTGTGTTGATATAAACGGAATGGCAAATCCAAATCAATTAAACGTTGATACCTTTGCATTTATTCCAATGGATGCAAATCAAGTCGCAACTTGGGTTTATGACGATCCAGAAAATCCTAATGATTATTCCGGAGCAATTATACCATGCGATTTAGATTTAATCACAAGTAAGGGTTTATCAGATAACGACATCAATGATTGTGAAAAACAAGGCGATTTCTATGTAAAAAATAATAATGCCCCTAAATGTGTATTAGATGCATGTCCGTTCTTTGAACCAATTGAAAATATTGCGGCAATGCATAGTACAAAACCGGGTAAATCTGCAAGAAATAAAAACGTTACTGCTGAAGATAACTACTGGAAAACATACATAGATTATAAATAAAAATAAAAGCAGCTATCTTTATATGCGGCTATAACAAAATTGAAGATTACGCAAGGAAAATCCTGAACTGAGATATTTTATATTAATTTTGAGTCAGTTCAGGATGATGTATTTGTTAAGCCTTTAAACTTTATATTTTCCCCGATAAGAAATCTATTTCACTAATAATAAAATTTATACTTATACCCTTCTATATTAGGAGTTGCGGACCCCCTGCTTGCTGCAGGCAGCATCCAAAATCCAATTAACCATGGAGGTGTATATGTACACCGGTCACCGCCGGCAGGTATTGTACAAGATGCCCAATAACTCAAAGCCACTGTATTGCCATCAGAGAACCACCTTACCGTTATATTTGTAGGAGCTTTCATGGATGTCCACTTAGAACTTGAATTATCATACAAAAAAACTTGATAAACATTACTAAGATTTCCAGGTTTTGTTTGTTTTATAGATATTATTGCTTCTTTTTCTTCTCTGCATTTTTCAACAGAATCTTTTATCTCCTTATGAGTACAACAAGGATCGCTGGATACAGTAATAGTTTTTGTCTGACAGCAAGCCACACCGTTTGGTTCAGTTTCACAAGGATCAGTCGGAGGCGGCGGAGTAGTTTCCTCCTCCTCAGGTTCAAGGTTAACCCAATCAAGTTTTATTACAGCTGCAGTATCTTGATTTCTGCTAATTCTTGTTTTGGAAGTGATTAAAAATGGTCTTAGATCTCTATCTAAAACATTAGGACCTTTTTTACCGTTTAAATCTATTACACCATGAATACTATCAGCACCTACCTGCGGTGTTATACATAGACTAACACCGTTTTTAAGGATTGCACATGCTCCTTTATAATCAGGTTTGTATTCTTCTCTTTTCTTTCCTGCTTCATATTGATAATATTTTTCTGCAAAACAATCTTCCGGTTTTTCGCACATTTGAGATACTCTTAAATATTTTTTCATATACTGTACAGCATTATTTTCATATACTTCATCTGAAGTTTCTTCAGGTAATGCATCAACATACATCATTGTTGAAAAGAAATCCGATTTATTTTCATTTACCGCAAGACCGTTTAAAGAATCCATTATTGTTTGAACTTCCCTTGAATATCCTGCATTCAATGTTTTTGTCTGATAATCATTAACAATCTTTGGAAGCACAAGACTTGCTATTACTCCAACTATTCCAACAGCAATCAATACTTCTGTTAAGGTAAATGCAGGAAAAAAATAAGAGAACAAAGAAAACGCAAGCATCTTACTCAATTTATGCTTGCTGAAAAAGTCGGGCTGCATGAAAAACAAATTTCCAGAATTGAATCCGGACTGAATTATCCTACTCTTATCAGTTTTATAAAAATATTAAATATCCTTGGTATGGATTTAAACGATTTTGCGGAAAAAGAAACTATTAAAAATAATCCGCTAAGAAGTGATATTTTAAATATAATAAAAAACGCAAACGATAAAGAATTGAAAATTTTCTTTGATATTCTTAATCCGTTAAAAAAGAATCTGGATAATTTCAAAGAATAAAAAATATATCAAAATACAAAGGGGACGGACTTCATTATGTCCGCCCCCTTTTAAGCATAGGTATGTTTTATGAAAAAGATTATTCTTTTGTATATTCTGCATCAATAACATCGTCGTCATTATTGTTTGAAGAACTGTTTGATGAAGCATTTTCAGAATTTGCACTCTGAGCTGCCTCACCTTCTTTTTGAACAGCTTCGTATGCTTTTTGTGAAATTCCAAACATTGTTTGCTGCAATTCTTCAGACATTTTCTTTAACTCATCTGTAGATTTGTTTTCATCAATAGCCTTTTGTAAAGCATTCTTTTGTTCTTCCAATTTAGATTTATCAGCAGCATCAATTTTACCTTCAAAATCTTTCATTACTCTTTCTGCTGATGCGATTAAACTTGAAGCATTGTTTTTAACTTCAGCTTCTTCTTTTTTCTTCTTATCTTCAGCTGCATTAGCTTCAGCTTCTTTAACCATCTTATCAATATCCGCTTCTGATAAGTTAGAAGAATTAGTAATTGTAATTTTTTGTTCCTTACCTGTAGCTTTATCTTTAGCAGAAACATTTACAATACCGTTAGCATCAATATCAAATGTTACTTCGATTTGAGGAATACCTCTCATTGCAGGAGCGATTCCTTCAAGTCTGAACATACCTAATGACTTGTTATCACGAGCCATTGGTCTTTCACCTTGAAGAACCTGAATATCAACAGCTGTTTGATTATTTTCAGCAGTAGAGAATACTTGAGATTTTGAAACCGGGATTGTAGTATTACGAGGAACTAACGGAGTCATAACTCCACCCAATGTTTCAATACCTAAAGTCAACGGAGTAACATCTAACAATACAATATCTTTAACTTCACCTGCTAATACACCTGCTTGAATTGCAGCACCAACTGCAACAACTTCATCAGGGTTAACTGATTGGTTAGGTTCTTTACCTGTATAATCTTTAACCAATTTTTGAACAGCAGGAATACGAGATGAACCGCCGACTAATACAACTTCATTGATATCTGATTTTGAAATACCGGCATCAGATAAAGCTTGTTCAACAGGTTTTTTACATCTTTCCAACAAATCAAAACATAAATCTTCAAATTTAGCTCTTGTTAAATTCAAATCTAAGTGTTTTGGACCATTGGCATCAGCTGTAATGAAAGGTAAGTTGATATTAGTTTCAAATACAGATGACAATTCGCATTTAGCCTTTTCAGCAGCTTCTTTAACACGCTGCATAGCCTGTTTATCACCTTTTAAGTCAATACCTTCTTGTTTTTTGAATTCTTCACAAATCCAATCCATAACTTTTTGGTCAAAATCATCACCACCTAAGTGCGTATCACCTGAAGTAGACAAAACTTCGTGTACACCATCGCCGATTTCAAGAACAGAAACATCAAATGTACCGCCGCCTAAGTCAAATACAAGAACTTTTTCTGATTTTTCTTTTTCAAGACCGTAAGCCAAAGCTGCAGCAGTAGGTTCGTTTACGATACGCAAAACATCTAAACCTGCGATTTTACCTGCATCTTTTGTTGCTTGTCTTTGAGCATCGTTAAAATATGCAGGGACAGTGATAACTGCTGATGTAACTTTTTCACCCAAATATTTAGAAGCATCGTCTGCTAATTTTCTTAAAATCATGGCTGAAATTTCTTGCGGAGTATAATCTTTACCATCTATATTTACTTTATAATTTTCACCCATGTGTCTTTTAATAGAAGCAATTGTTCTATCCGGATTTACAATAGCCTGACGTTTAGCAAGCTGTCCGACTAGTCTTTCTCCTGATTTTGAAAATGCAACAATTGAAGGGGTTGTTCTTGAACCCTCAGCATTTGCAATAACTGTTGGTTTACCACCTTCCATAACTGCTACGACTGAGTTTGTTGTACCTAAGTCAATACCAATTGTTTTAGCCATAATCTTTATCTCCTTTACTTAAATAATTACATGTTATTTTATATTATTGTTATAACATCGATTTTTTAAAATCTTAAAAAAATAAACAAAAAATTAACAATTGGAACAAGAAAAACTTTATAAAAATTTGCACTGATAACACTCAATTTACAATAATTTTTGCTGTAATATCCGCAAGTTCAAATTTTATAATTTTACTCAGATCAATTAAACTTAATTCAACCTGGTAGCCTATTTTCCCTGCACTGAAAATTATTGTTTCAAAATTCTGTGCACTACTATCTATTGTTGTACGGAAAAATTTTTTCATTCCGATAGGAGAGCAGCCGCCATGAATATAACCAGTAAGAGGCAATAAATCTTTCAATTTTATCATCTCTATTGATTTTTCATTTACTGAATGTGCAGCTTTTTTCAAATCTAATTCTTTTTCCACCGGAAGCATAAAGACATAATATTTTTTTGATTTACCGACAGTAACAAGTGTTTTAAAAACTTGCTGCGGATTTTGGCTTAAAGTTCTGGCAACATCAACTCCGCTTATGGCATCTGTATTTGTGTAATCATAGTGTTTATAAGTTATTTTATTTTTATCTAATATACGCATAACATTTGTTTTATTTTCCATAATTTTCTTCCTGCCGTTTTAACCATTCCATTATTAAATTAACTAAATATTCCTGCTGTTTTTGGTTTAATAGAACATCTTTAGGAAACTTGTGCCACTTATTTATGCATCCCCGACAGCATGTTGCCGTTGCATGCTGAGCCGTAAACACCGGATGTCCCCTCATAGGAGTTTGTTTCCCGTCATTCGGTATAACTGCAGGAGCAATTCTTTGCTTTATAAAATCTTGAGCATGTAATTTTATTGTTTCAAAACCTTTAGTTTCCAGATATCTTTTATCTTTCTCACTAAGTTTGAATTTTCGCCTAAAGTCTGATTTTGCCAATCTGTTAAATATTTCTTCGTACATTATAAATTCCCTTTATTATTGGATTTTAGCACTTTAATTTTATACAACAAGTATAAATATTTTTACAAAAAAATTTAAATTTTATCTTGATTTTATTTAAAATTTGTTATAATATATTCTCTGGTAAGGATATAGTTGGGGTTATAAAGAATGCTCGTTTCCTCTATAGGTTATCTAAATGCGGTAAAAAATGCTTATAACGATGATATGGTAAAAGTTCAAAATACCAAAAATAATCCTTTGGGTGAGGGCTTCGGACATTATAACGAACAGACTAAAATTAGTAATAATAATTCTAATTTTTTTAATAGTATTACTAAATCTTTTATATCTTTGTTCTCTAAAGAAAAACCTGATGAAAGCAACAAATATCTGTCTTTGATTGCTTAAATTTTAATTATTTGTTTCATTATTAAATAAATATTTTATCAAGACAGAACAAAGTGCCGGAATTACTGAAAGTATAACTAGCACCGGAACTATGCTGGTTGCAGCTGCAATATATCCGATTATTGACATTGCAATAGCTACAATTCCCCATGAAAATCCATTTATAAATCCGCCGATAATACTTTTATATTGAGGTAAAACATTTTGTGCCATGCTCATTGTAATAGGAGTTGCAAACATTGTTATAAATCCCATAAATGCAAAAATTATAAATGATACAACAGGCAGAGTTTTATATGTGAGCATAAACAATATCATAAGAGGAAAAGTTGTTATCATTGATATATAAAATACATTTGCAGTTCCAATTTTCTTTTCAAATTTAGGACTCAACAGTGAAGAAATTCCACCTAAAAATAAAAAGAAAAATAAAGCAATACCTATTTGAAATTTTGAATACCCTTGAGCTTTCCACAAAAAAGGCAGTAAGATAGAACAAGCATTAGTAATCAGTGATTTTAGCATAGCAATAAGATTTAAAATGTTTAATTTTCTGTTAGATAAAATATCAATAAATGCTTGCTGAAATTTGAATTTAGGTTTTTGAACAGGTTCAGTTGAAAATTTCGGGACCATTTTGAACATCAACAATGCCCAGCTAACCCCGAGTACTGCAAGAACAGGCATTTTAGACAATCCGAAATATTGAGCAATGGAAGAAGATAATAACGGTCCCATTGAAAATCCTAACGTTCCCATTGCAATAAATATACCCATATTTTTAGCAGTATCCGATTTTGAAAATTTTGAAATAAGTCCTAAAGATTGGGGGTGGAAAAGACTGGAACCAATACTTCCAAGTATTATAAACAAAATCATCAATGCAAGATTTTTAGAAGCAGGAGCCAGTGAAATAAAAACAGAAGTGCATATCAAGCCCCAGAATATCAATGCCCGTTTTTTTATTTTATCAGCAAAAAATCCGAAAAACGGCTGCATTAAAGATGAAAATATATGCGAACAGCTCAAAATAATTGTTGCTATTGGCATTGAAATTTTCACCTGCTCAGCAATAAAAGGCATAATAGGATTTAAAAATCCTGTATATATATCATTTATAAAATGGCCGCCGCAAAACCAAATTTGGGGTTTTCGTTCTTCTTTTTCGTAAATCATATCTTTATATTTACACTAAAAATATTTAAAAGCAAATCAAAAGTACTTTTGGTTTGAAATTTTTAGTACTGATAAAATTATATACATTTATATTATCTGTTTGCCTATGATTATATATTAAAATATCACAGTATTATATAACTGTCAGTTAATAAATAATAAAATTACGGGAGAATAAAAATGGATATGTTTTGTTTTCAATGTGAGCAAACATCAATGGGTAAAGGCTGTATGAAATCAGGTGTATGTGGTAAACAAGCTGATACAGCCAATTTGCAGGATGAACTTACAAGTGAAATTATAAGACTTGCAATTTGTACTGAATATTCTGATGAAAATACAGAACTTATAATTAACGGACTTTTTGCAACTATAACAAATGTTAATTTTGATAATACATCTATAAATACATTGATTAACAAAGTAAAAGACAGAGTTCAATGTGACAATAGTTTTAATATAAAAACAATTTGGAATGCCGATAATAAGGATATTAGAAGCTTAAAATCATTAATACTTTTCGGTCTGAAAGGTATGGCGGCATACGCTTATCATGCTAGAATTTTGGGTTATAAAGATAACAATATTGATGAATTTTTTTATGAAGCATTACGGGCAATTTCAAAAAATCTTTCAACAGAAGAATTAACCAATCTGGTTTTAAAAACAGGCAAGATAAATTTAAAATGCATGGAACTTTTGGACAAAGCAAACACTGAAACTTACGGAATTCCTAAACCCGTAGAAGTAACAACAAATATAGAAAAAGGTCCATTTATCGTTGTAACCGGACATGATTTGCATGATCTAGCGATACTGCTTGAACAAACAAAAGACAAAGGAATAAATATATATACTCATGGGGAAATGCTGCCTGCACATGCATATCCAGAACTGAATAAATACTCTCATCTGAAGGGAAATTTCGGAACAGCGTGGCAAAATCAGCAGAAAGAATTTGATAATATTCCTGCCGCAGTACTGTTCACCACAAATTGTATAATGCCGCCAAAAGACAATTATAAAGACAGAGTATTTACAACTTCTGTAGTTGAATATCCGGAATGCGTACATATTGAAGAGAATAAAGATTTTACACCTGTGATAGAAAAAGCCCTTGAACTTGGCGGGTACAAGGGAGATAAAATTATGACAGGTATCAACGGAGGAAATAAATTAACCGTAGGATTCGGACATAATACAGTACTTGCAGGAGCCGAAAAAATAATTGAAGCTGTAAAAAATGGTAAAATTAGTCATATATTTCTTGTCGGAGGCTGTGACGGAGCTAAACCGGGCAGAAATTACTATACCGAATTTGTAAAACAAACTCCGAAAGATACACTCGTCTTAACACTTGCCTGCGGCAAATACAGATTTAATGATCTTGAGCTTGGAGATATTGACGGTATCCCGAGACTTCTTGATATGGGACAATGCAATGATGCATATTCGGCTGTTAATGTAGCATTTGAATTAGCAAAAACGTTTAATTGTGAAGTAAATGATTTGCCACTGTCACTGGTCATATCTTGGTATGAACAAAAAGCTGTTTGTATACTTTTAACTCTCTTGTATCTGGGAATAGAAAATATCAGATTAGGACCAACCCTGCCGGCGTTTGTATCTCCAAACATTTTAGAATTCCTTGTTAAAAAATTTAAAATTAAACAAAACACAACCCCAGAACAAGATCTGAAAGAAATATTAAATAAAAAAATATAGCAGACAACACAAAA
>CALUWC010000010.1 GCA_944324395.1 Candidatus Gastranaerophilales bacterium
AGCCATTCTTTTGCCTTTGATAACACGAGAAGGAGTTGTACCTGCACCGATTGAACCAGGTTCTCTGTGGTTTTTAGAACCGTGAGCCATAGGTCCTCTTCCAAAGTTCCATCTTTTTACTGTACCCTGGAAACCTTTACCTATTGATCTACCTGTAACGTCTACTTTTTCAACATTATCCAATACTGAAAGTTCAACTTTATCGCCTACTTTGTAATCTTGAGGATTATCAACTCTGAATTCCTGAAGATGTCTGTAGTTTGATAAATTATTTTTCTTGAAATGACCTAATTGAGCTTTAGTCAAGTGTTTTTCTTTAGCAGCAACGGTACCTACCTGGATAGCATTGTATCCGTCAGTTTCAACTGTCTTAACCTGAGTAACTACAGTTTCATCAACTTTGATGACTGTTACAGGAACTGCCAAACCTTGTTCGTCAAAGATTTGAGTCATTCCAACTTTTTTTCCTATTACACCTAGTGTCATATTCTACCTTTCTAGCTCGCTCATGCCGGTATAATCTCAGACCATATCAGGCATTGAGTTTGCATTTTCTCTTGCGAGCGCTACTTTTGTACTGTCCTTTTACCTTTTGGAGGACTTTCACCTCCCTCCGCCTTTACCAATATTTGAACATTATCAGCTTTGACGGGTAGTAGATCACATTATTTATGCATAATGCTTATTCAATTTTCACGATTGCCGGTATCTTGCAACTATTTTGCTTCGATATCTACTCCGGCCGGTAAATCTAATCTACGTAACTCTTCCATTGTCTGTTGAGTTGGTTCGTATATATCTATAATACGTTTATGAGTTCTCATTTCGAAATGTTCACGAGATTTTTTATCTACGTGAGGTGAACGCAACACGCAATATATACGTCTTTTTGTAGGTAAAGGAATAGGGCCAGCAACTTTAGCGTCTGTTCTTTTTGCTGTTTCTACAATTTTTTCAGCAGATACATCAATAAGTTTGTGATCGTATGCTTTCAAACAAACTCTGATTCTGTTTTTCTTAGTACTACTTGCCATTTGTATTCCTTTTTCTTTTCTATGTACAACTGCCGACCTTGCGAGTTTCGAACCTGATGCCCGACCCTCCTGTTTTCGGCCCCTGAAGTGAGCTATTTATAAAATATTTCGGATATTTTACTTACTATACTTCAAGCATATATATCTTAGGATAAACAAAATACAGTGTCAACCGTATTTTTCCATGTTTGTTTAGTTTTGTAACAAAGAAAATTTATTTATCGTAACAGACAAACGCTAATATTTTCAAAATTAACAATTCAACAGTTAGTGCAAAACGAAATTTTTTATTTTCTCAATTTTATCTTCAGAATCGCTTTCAATATAAATTCTGAGCAGCGGCTCAGTTCCTGAAGGTCTGACAAGAATCCATGAGGAATTATCTTCAAGATACAATTTCACCCCGTCTTTAAAATCTTTTCTGGAAACTTTAATACCTGCAATTTCATCAATAGCAGAAAATTTATCCAGTACAGGTTTAACTTCAGCCTGATTATCAAGTTTTTTGTCAACTCTAGTGTTAATAAAACTGTGACCTGCAAATTTATGCAAATCTCTTTGCATTTGAACAAGTGTTCTGTTTTCATAAGCCATAGCTTCCAGAATTAAAAGATTTGCCAAAATTCCGTCTTTTTCCGGAATATGCCCTTGAATACTTAAGCCGCCTGACTCTTCACCTGCAATTATCGGATTGTATTTACGCATAGCTTCCCCAACATGCTTAAATCCTACGGGGGTTTCTATTACTTCAATTCCCAATTTTTGAGCAACAATATCAAGCAGTAAACTCGCCCCTACAGTTTTTACAAGAGGGCCTGAATATTTTTTATTCTTTTTAAGATGCATCAAAAGAATCGCTATAATTTCATTCGGTGTAACATATTCTCCGTTTTCGTTTATTGCCCCGAACCTGTCAGAATCACCGTCATTTGCAAATCCTACATAATTTTTATGAGTTTTTATAAATTCTATCAACTCACCTAAATATTGAGGCTTCGGTTCAGGCATTCCGCCGCCGAAATTCGGATCATGATACATGTGAATTGCATCATACTCAATTCCTTTATCAGACAATAATTTATCAAAATATCCGATACTTGCAGCATATAAGCCGTCAAAAATTATATGACTTTTTAATTCTTTAATTTTTTCAAAATCAATAATTTGTTTTATATGCTTAAAGTAATTATTTGAAAAATCGGTATATATTAACTTCCCTTTAACACAAGAAGGATAATCCGCCCCCAGATTCGCAACAATTTCATCAGTTATTTCACCAGTTGCTGGACCGGCATAATCAGGGATAAATTTTATGCCCAGATACTCCGGAGGATTATGCGAAGCAGTAAACATAACCGCACATGCATCTAAATAATTTGCATTAAATGCCAGAACCGGTGTAGGCAAAACTTTATCACTGTATAAAACTTTAAAACCTTTATCTTTCAAAATTTCAGCACATTGCATGGAATATTCACGTGCCTTATTTCTCGGATCATAACCGATAATTATTGTTTTATAAATTCCGTAATTATCAAAAACGTATTTTCCTATTGCATTTGAAACTACAGAAACATTTTCCTCGTTAAAATCTTTTCCTACAACAGCACGCCAACCGTCTGTACCAAATTTTATACCGTTCATTTCTTCCCTTCTTTTTTATTTTCTGCTATAATTTTAATTGAAATAAGGAGTTAAGTAAATGCTAAGTTTTGAATCTGTAAAAAATATTGCATACTTAGAACCTGAAACATCGTTTTCTGAAATGGCAAAAGATGAATTCTGCAGGAAATTCGAAATTAAATGCGAATCAACACCAATAAAAACAATCAAACAAATTGTTGAATTTGTGGAGCAAAATCCTGATAATCTCGGAGTTTTACCGGTCGAAAACACTCTGGACGGAACAGTCAGAGAATCATTTGACTGCCTTATTTCGTCAGCAAATCCTAATATAAGAATTCTTGCTGAAATGATTATGCCGATTGAATACTGCCTGTTATCAAAAACTACGGAATTTTACAGCCTGTCAGGACTTATCGCAACTCCGAGATTATTCGGGAAGTGCCATGATTTCATACAAAATGAAATGCCAAGAAACCTGAATCTTGTAGAAGCTCCGACAATGCTTGATGCAGCACATGAATTAAATAATTATAATCTTACATATTCTGCAATCGGAAATAGAAAAATCGCAGAAGTATGTATGTTAAATGTTTTAAAAGAAAATATACATGACGATAAAGATAACCGGACAACATATATTTTGATAGGGGACAGAGAAACCGTAGAAACCGGTAAAGATACTACTACGATTGCGTTTAGTACGAATAATACTCCGGGTGCAT
This sequence comes from Candidatus Gastranaerophilales bacterium, assembly GCA_944324395.1. GTDB lineage: Bacteria > Cyanobacteriota > Vampirovibrionia > Gastranaerophilales > Gastranaerophilaceae > Zag111. The sequence continues at coordinate 3,383 of CALUWC010000010.1, forward strand.
TATTGGAAATTTTAAAAATATTTTTAGAGAATAATATCAATCTTTCATATATTTCTTCCCGCCCGTCAAAAACTAATCCGCATCAATACATTTTTATAGTAAACTTTGACGGACATATCCACAACGAAAATATGCTCAGAGCAATAAATGACATCAAACCCAAAACATCTTTATTCAGATATCTGGGTTCATATAAAAAAGCCTAAATATATCTTTATAAATTTTAAATTAAACAGCATTTTTCCAGAATAAAAAGTTTTATTAAATACATAGGGGAAATTTTAATGTTTATAAAGCTCGGAACAAAACTGTTAAAATCAGCTCAGCAAGCATACCCGCTCACCATCAGCGGGAAAATAAGAATGCCGCAGAATATAAGTTTCAGTCTTAAAAATCCTTATATTTTAGAAAATCTTTCTGAAAAAGAAATAAAGGAACTAAAAATTTTTGAAGGCAAAAAATTAAGAACTCTTTGCAGAATATTAGATAGTGAAAATTCTTCCGGCATACTAAACAGATACATGCAGTACCTGACAAAATCCGGAGGTTTCAGTGAGCAAGATTTACAATTTTTATATAAAAAAGCGTTCCATAATACAAAAATTCCAACAGATGTAAATTGCGATGCTTTTGTCTATTTAAATGAACTTTCTCCGGAAATCGGTTCAAAATTTGATGCCCATGGATTGGCAAAAGTCAGTGTAACAGATCAGCTAAAACAACTGAACAGATTACTGACAGAAGGGATTAATAAAGATAAACCTTTTTATACAGCCCCGCTGGCTGCAAAAAGCAATCTAGGTTCAGGAATTGGAACAGCAGGAAGTCATGCCTATCGTGACGGTTCTTTTATATTAGTAAGTGAAAAATCTAAAATGCTTACTGAAAGCGGAATTAAACATGTTATAGTAAATGATGCTTATTATAATATAATTGACGATTTACGACAAAAATTTCCTCAAGTAAATTTTGTGCGTGCGGATAAAGCTGTTGATTATTTTTCAAAATTATAATATCCGGAGTAATTCACCGTTCAAATACCAGGTTTTCACACCCGTAATTTTTACATTCACAAACTCACCAGTCAAATCTTTATCACACTGGATATGCACAATTTTATTATTGCGGGTTCTGCCTGTTATAACATTTTTTCCTTTATGATTTTCAAAATTTTCAACCAGAACTTCCATTTCCCTGCCTAAAAATTTCTTATTTGAAGCAAGACAGCATTTTCTGTTTTGTTCATTCAATCTTGCAAGACGTTCAAACTTTGTATCTTCATCTATATACTTGTCAACCCACTTTGCGGCAACAGTTTTTTCTCTTGGCGAATAAGCCGCAGTATTTGAATAATCCAACTGCAATTCTTCCATTGCAGTCAAAGTTTCAACAAACTGCTCTTCAGTTTCACCAGGAAAACCTGCTATAAAATCACTTGTTATTGTCACATCAGGAACCATCTCCCGAACTTTTTGAGCAATCTTAAAATAGGTTTCCCTGTCATAACGACGATTCATCTTCTTCAAAACTTCACTGCTACCTGACTGCATAGGAATATGAAAATATTCACAAACTTTATCTAACTCCACAACAGTTTTTATAAGATCATCCGTTATATCCGTAGGATAAGAGGTTACAAAACGAATTCTAAAATTTCCCTCAATTGCATTAACATCACGCAACAAATCTGCCAGACGATAATTTCTATCCTTGAAATCTTTGCCGTAACTATCTACATTCTGACCGAGCAGAGTAACTTCCTTAAACCCTGCTGCTAACGCATCATTTACTTCTTTCAAAATAGTTTCAGGTAATCTTGAACGTTCACGACCTCTGGTATAAGGAACTATACAATATGTACAGAAATTATTACACCCTTCTGTTATCGGAATCCAGGCATTAACGGATTTTACCCTGTTAATTTTATATTGAACAGCTTTATCATCTTCAGTTGCATTAGTTTCTTCGCATTCACAAACTTTTTCTCCGTTTTCAACCGCTTTTATAATATCAGGTAATGAATAAATTTTATGAGTTCCGAGAACGAAATCAACATAATGAGCCCGCTTGAATATTTGTTCCGCTTTTTGCTGGGCAACACACCCGCAAAAACCTATCTTTATTTCAGGTTTTGCTTTTTTCCATTTGCCCCACGTTCCAATTAAGCTATAGGCCTTGTCTTCGCTTAATTGTCTTATAGAACAAGTGTTTACCATCAATAAATCTGCCTTTTTAGGCTCTGTTGTTTCTTCATATCCGAAATTCGACAACATTCCGAGCATTCGCTCTGTATCAGATTTATTCATCTGGCAGCCCATTGTTTCTATATAAACCTTTTTCATTATTCAAAACCTCTTATATTTCAACTACTGTATTCTTTATCTTAGCTGAAAAATAAAGTTTGTAAAATTAATACAAGTTTGACCAAACGAAAAATTGAACATAAAATCGTAAATGTAATGAGTATTAAAAATAATAAATTCTCCAAAATTTTTATAATTTTTACACTATTTCTACTGATTAGTGCCGGTATAACTTTTGTTGTATATTTTATAAATCTAAAAACTGCCCCGAAAAAATTTGAGACAGCAATTAAAAATATAACTGCAAATACTAAATTAATTGATGCAAATACTGACCATAATCAGGCACTTGATGTTTCAGAATATGCAAAAAAACAAGGACTTGAAATTCCGGAAATTTTAATAAATTTTGATACTCATAGCGATATTTATCTAAATTATCCGGTTATAGAACACGGGGAAGCAGGTGTCGAAAACTGGATAAATGAACTTATAGCCAAAAACCCTAAACTAAATGAAATATACTGGGTAATGCCATTTGAAGAAGCGAATAACAGCAGTCTGCAAACCTTGTTTTCGGAACACAATCTGAAATCCGTAAAAAACGGAATCCCATTATATGGAAACTGCTTAGATGAAAAACTTGATTATTTTACATTCGTTTTTAAACCGCTATATATAAAAGAATTCCGCCAAAATTTCCTCATTGAACCAAAATCCGGACAGTTAAACGAATATATTGAAAATAGCCTGCTTAACGATATTTTCTTTGACAAATCAAAAACCTACAAAAAAGTAAAAATTATAACCTGTACAAAACAAACCCTTCCAGATTTTAAAAACAGAAAAGTCTTTTTAAGTATTGACGCAGATTATGTAAGCAATTCAGGATTTGATACTGCAGAAGATTTTAAAATCGTCAAAACTCCTGAACAGGTGACTAAAAATTTTTATTCTATTTTTAATACAATAGACAAAAAAAATATCCGTCCTGAAGTAATCTCATTATCTTTATCTCCGCAATATTTACCTCAAGAACATCATAAACATGTACAACAGATTTTTAACTACATTATAAAAACTGCAGGAATGAAAGATCCTATTAGTATCTATAAAAGAAAATATGATACTGATCCCGACTATTTAAAGAAAAAATATGGCAACACAGAAAATTAGTCAATACTCAGAACTCTGTCAAGGCAGGCATTTTTAGAATATTGCCATTCTCTGTATGTTATTCGTTTTACCTTATATCCGCAGCGTTCAAGAATAGACTGTTTTTTCATATTGGACATATGAGTTTTTTTGTTATCGTCAACACCGTCTATTTCAATAATAAATTTATTATCAACCAACAAATCAGCACTAAGTCCGGCAACATCTGCTCCGGCAATAACTTTGTGGTCTAACTCTCTTATAGCTTCCGCCACTTCCCGCTCAAGTTTATTTTTGTAAATATTTTCATCAATTTCATTGTTTAGTAAAGATTCCCTGCGTTCTTTGTACTGTTTTAAATATGAAACATAATGTCTGAAATGTCCGTCAGGCATTGTTTCTAAATCATGAGAAACAAAACTGATACATTTTAATCTTGCACGTGTAATTGCAACATTAAATAAGTTCGGTTTTTGCAGGAATGTAATACTTTGCGGATAAGAATTATTAGCAAAAGCCCATGACATCAATATTATATCACGTTCATCACCCTGAAAGGTGTGAGCCGTACCGATTTCTATTCTGTGTTTTTTAATCATATAATCTGACAAAACTTTAGGAACAGAAATCTTTAATTGTTCAACCTGAGCCCTGAACGGAGAAATAATACCGATACTTACAGGGTTGTCAGGATTTTTCTTCTCATCCTCAATAATTATTTCATGCAAGGTCTTGACCAGTGCTTCAATTTCCGGAAGATTTCTTGTTGCATCCATATCAACTTTTCCGTCAGGAACTTTGATAATATCAATTGCATTATCTTCCAGTGAATCCTTTTTCATAACGCGTATTCTGTCATTATAAAATTCGTGATTTGAAAAATTGATAATCGGCGGAAGACTTCTGAAATGTTCATCCAGCATAACGGAATTCATAGAATAATAATCTGCAAGATCAAACATGGAATTTGTTCTGAATCTCCACATCAGTTGATACTTTTCAGGAATTCCATACTGACTTAAGAAAGACTGTTCTTTTGCTTTTTCTAAAAATGAAAGATGAGGAAGCTGCTTGTCATCACCAACAACGACAGTTCTTTTTGCTCTGTACATTATCGGAAAACAGCTTGCTATATCACACTGGGAAGCTTCATCAATGATTGCAACATCAAACATACCGGGTTTTAACGGCAAAGAATCAGATACTGCATAAGTTGTTACGCACCAGCATGGAAAAGCATCTAATAACGGCTTAAAATCTTCTTCCTCCATTATTTGATTAGTCTTTTTCTTTCTGCGTTCAACCAAAGCCATAGAATGAACTTTAATTCTGCGAACCTTCTTGGCATCACGCAACAAAGCTTTCAATGATTCTCTTCTTGTACTTTTCAAAATATTAACAGCAAGATATTTCTGTTTCTTTTTCATCTGGCGGATTTGTTCCATCATCACATGAAGGTTGCCTATTTTTTGAATATCCGATTCAATTTTTCTTAATCGCCATTTTTGAGTAATAAAATCTAATTCGACTTTCAATCTGTCAAGGTTCTCAGGTTCAACCTCAAAATCTTTAATATCTAAAATCTTCTTAAGCTGCCTTAAATTAGACATATTGGCAAATGATGCAAAAAAGCCTGACTTTTCCATATTATCGGACAATGCCCTGATAACATCATTGATATTATCAATTTCAGATTTTTTTAACGGTCTGTGAATATATTCCATTTCCCCAACATTTACAGTCTGTTGCTGGATTTCATCTTTTAAATCATGCCAGTCCTTTTCAAGCTTCAATATTTTTTCGCATTTACTTTCAGTTTCTCTGAGACAGTCAAGATGCTGTTTCATATCCTTTAAGTCAGCGAAAATAAAGTCTTCAACATCATTATCCAGCTCAAATTTGCCTGAGGTTAATTCCTGAAGCTGAAAACTCAATTGTTTTTGATAATTCATTCTGCCGGCTCGGAGAGCTAAATAAGGGGCCCCAAGATCATTTAACCTGTCTGCAACAACATCAACGGCCTTATCCATACGTGATGCAACAAGAACTGTTTTACCGTTGGCAATTAAATGTGCGACGAGATTAACAATTGTCTGGGATTTACCTGTTCCCGGAGGTCCCTGAACAGCAATCAATTTACTGTTTTCTACATTCCTTATAACCCTTTCTTGAGAATCACTCAATGATAATGGAGTTATCGGATAAAAGTCTGAATTTGAATCTTTTAATGGGAAATTTTTTTCAACTGACTGGGTATATTCATCATTTATAACACTCAATGTCGTTTCACGAAAAACTCCGCTTGGTTTTTCAGCTATTTGAAGAAGTTCATGTAAAACTCCGGCAGTAACAGCAGGACGTTTTGTTAAAATAATAGCACTTTGATAAGTTACAGAAAGTTTTTTGATATCCCCCACAGCAGCTTTATGTTTTTGCTCCTGAATTTCCTCATCAATAATTTCATCAAAATTTTCACCTGTTATTTGAACATCTGAAAAATCGCCTGCTAAATGTTCATCTTTTTCAACATTATCTTCTTCAACATTTTCCGAAGGATCTTCACTTATTTCGATATCAGGAATCAGAGATTTTAGCGTAGTCAGAAAAATATCCATTTTTTCTTTTGTAATCGGAACATCAGGTACTACATCTAATATCCCTTCCAAAAACAAATCTACTTCATCATCATCTTCACCTTTCTTTAAAAGTGCAGCCAATGCCCCCGTATTCAAAGACAGAATATCGTCTTGCGGAATACAGTTTATATTCACACCATTGCGTTCAAGTTTACAAGGCACATACAAAAGCGGCGTCAAAAATTCATTGCTGCGTTTTGATTTTCCATTACGTCCAACAAGGAACATATAACCATATATTAAATATTTATCTCTGGCACTGGAAACGCCCTGAAGCATCAATTCAGTTAAATTAGGATTTGAACCGTCAAGTTTTAAGTATTCTAAACCTTGAGTCAAAAGAGTTTCTTGTTCTTTTAAAAATATCCATTTATTATCTTTGTCACCTTTAAGATTTCGAAACGTAGAACTTTTAACCTCTTCTCTCACACAGTCATGTAAATACTGGCTTAATTTTTTTATAAAACTGTTATTAAATGCTGAATTAAGTGCCTTAGTCGCTTCTTGTAACATACTTACCCTTCATAAAAATAATATAACGTCTTTCATTTTACACTATTTTACGCTAAAATCAATCTATGGGCATCATCAATTTACAGGATAAAAACCTATTTTATATAGGAGGAGTTGTCAGAGATGAACTTCTCGGTAAAAAAAGCTTTGACATAGACCTTACATATCAGGGAAATGCCATAGAGTATGCAGAAACAATTCCTGATGCGGAAATTCTGCAAATAAACGAACCGTTTGGAACAGTAAGAATTAAACTGAACAATCAAGAAATAGACATTGCTTCAACAAGAGATGAAACATACCCCCAAAAAGGACATCTGCCGCATGTGGAAAATATAGGCTGTTCATTAAAAGATGATATATTAAGACGTGATTTTACGGTAAATGCTCTTGCCAAATCAACTCTGACCGGAGAAATTATAGACTATACAGGCGGACTTGAAGATCTAAAAAATAAAAAACTTAAAGTGTTACATAATCAAAGTTTTATTGATGACCCGACAAGAATTATCAGAGGACTGAAATTTGCGGTAAGATTCGGATTTCAACTTGATGAAAAAACAAAACAACTTCAAGATGAATACCTGAAAAATATAAATCATGACATGTCTTATAAAAGATTAAAAAAAGAACTTGTTGAAACATTCAATTTGAATTCTCAAAAAGCTTTTGAAAAATTTATAAATGAAAAAATATATAAGCTAATTACAACTAAAGATTTTAAACTTCCTGATATAAATTTTGAAACAATTATAGATAAATATAATCCTGAATGTATATGGATTATATATGCAGGTTTGCTGCCCGATATATCAAAACTGCCGTTAACAAAAAATGAGAAAAAAATAATTGATGATTATAATGCATTAAAAACAAAAATATTTGTAAATGATTTTGACATTTATAAAACTTTTCAAAATATCAGTATTGAATCAATAATAATGTATTCATCAATCAATCAAGCTGTTGTCCACAAATATCTTGAAAACCTTCAAAACATAAAACTTGAAATAACGGGAGAAGACCTGCACAGACTACATATAAAGCCATCTGTTGAATATCAAAAATGCTTTGATTATGTTCTGTCAGAAAAAATAAAAAATCCTGAAATTAGGAAACCTCAGGAAATTTTATTAGCTAAAAAATATTTTAATCTTATTTAATACCGTAACTTTCTTGAATTTTTTTCAGATTACCGTTTTTAGTTTCAATTTTGATAATATTATTAACCGCATTGATAAGAGTTTTTGATTCCGGACCTTTTCTAAAAGCAACAGCATAGGGTTCTTTTGAGTATCTTTTCGGAAGTAATTCGACACTGTCATCTTTTAGAGCAAGACCAAGTAAAATAGTATCATCGGAAACTATAGCATCAGCTTTTCCCTTTTTTAAAGCATTAAATGCATCAATATATGTTTTATATCCTATTACACCAACTCCCGGAACAGCCATTTTCAAACTTCTTTCACTGGTTGATCCAAATACGATAATAGCTCTTTTTTTATTCAAATCCTGTAAAGTTTTTACACTGCTGCCTTTTCTAACCAGTAAAGCCTGTCCGGCTGTATAATAAGGAACTGAAAAATCAAGAATTTCCTGACGTTTTGGAGTTATAGACATGGTTGCGATAATCATGTCTATATCACCCGAATACAATTTCATCATTCTGTCAGAGGCTGTGACAGGAATAAATTTAACTTTTTTATCACTGCCTAAAATTCCTCTTGCGATAAGTCTTGCCAATGCTGCGTCATAACCTGCAAAGTGTCCTTTTTCATCTAAATATCCAAAGGGATAAGTATCGGTTTTAACACCTACATGAATTTCTCCTCTTGAAGTAATTAAATTCAAATCAGTGGTTGTCGGCTCACTCTCTTTTTTGCCGCACCCGCAGCAAGTAATTACAACAAGCATTAACAAAGTTATTATTTTTTTATACATAAATTATCCTCTTTTATCTCATCATACCTTAATCTTATAACAAGTCAAAAAAGTTAAATATATTTATTTTTTTTAACTTTTCAGGTAATATAAACTTATGAAAACCATAGTATTAATCGGTATGATGGGGTCTGGTAAAACAACTGTCGGAAAATTTTTGGCAGAAAAATTGAATATGGTTTTTATTGATACCGATAACCTTATTGAACAGAATGAAAATATGACTATATCAGAAATATTTTCAACAAAAGGTGAAACTTATTTCAGAGTACTTGAAAAAAATATTATAAAAAACACGTTTAAAAGTTTTGGAATGGTAATTTCACTTGGCGGAGGGGCTTATGAAGATATCCAAACCAGAAAAGTTTTGTCCGGAAATGCCACTGTAATTTATTTAAAAACAGAAGCTGAAACTATTTTTCAAAGAATAAAAAACGATAATACAAGACCTCTGCTTTGTGATAATATGTCTGTAGAAACAATTAGAAATATAATTGAAAAAAGAAAACAAAATTATGAATCCGCATCCTTAATAATTACAACAGATAACAGAAATCCAAAATTTATAGCGGAAGAAATTACAGGAGCTTTGAAATGATAAATCTATCCGTAAATATTACCGAAAAAGAAAAAAGTTATCCGATTTATATCAATAACATTGATATAAACAATTTAAAATCCGCAATTTTAAATGAAATTGCCGACAAAAATTATATTGTTGTATTCAGCCAAAAAGTTCATAAATTATACGGGAAAATTCTGGATTTTCCAAAAGAAAAAACATTTATATTAAAGGATGGAGAAAAAGAAAAAAATTATAAAAATTATATAAAAATCTTAAATTTTGCATTATCCAAAAATCTAAAAAGAGAAGATGCAATAATTGCAATAGGAGGCGGAGTTATCGGAGATATCACAGGTTTTGCAGCATCAACATATATGAGAGGAATAAATTTTATTCAAGTTCCAACAACACTACTTTCTGCAACAGACAGCTCCGTAGGCGGAAAAACCGCAATTAATTGTTCTTCCGGTAAAAATTTGGTAGGAACATTTTACCAGCCAAAAGCAGTATTTATCAATGTAAATTTCTTAAAAACACTTGATGAACAACAACTAAAAAGCGGACTCGGCGAAGTTTTGAAATACGGTTTTATTGAAAAAAGCTGCCGTCCGGAATATGATGCTCACCTTATCAATTTTTTGACAGAACATTATCAAAAAATATTATCAAAAGATTCAATGACACTCAAAGAACTTATTAAAATGTGTCTAGAATTAAAAATTGCAGTAGTCCAAAAAGACGAAAAAGAAACAAAATTAAGAAAAATTCTAAACTACGGACACACCTACGGACACGTAGTTGAAAATCTTACAAAATACAAAAAATATACCCATGGTCAATGTGTTATAGAAGGAATCGAATTTGCACTGAAACTTGCATTATCTAAAAATCTGATAGACAAAGAATACAAATTTCTTTGTGAAGATTTAATCAAAAAATTCAGCTATAACCCTTTGCCGAAATTTGATAAAACAAAAATTCTGAAAGTAATGACTAATGACAAAAAAGCAACAAATGATTATATAACATTTATTCTTCCTACAGAATATGCAAGCGTTGGAGAATTTAAATTTACCCCAGATGAAATACTAAATTTTTTAGAAGCTTAATATTGTTGCATCGCTTATATTAACTATGTTATCATCATAAAAGTCATGGTAGCAAAAAGATACCAATTGGAGCAGATATGAAATCTAAAGACCTGCCAAAATGCCCGATAGAAACAACTCTTATGATGCTTGGCTGCAAATGGAAAGTCCTTATTATAAGAGAACTTCTTAACGGAACAAAAAGATTTTGCGAATTAAAAAAATCAGTAAAAGGAATTACCCAGAAAGTTTTAACATCAAAACTAAGAGAGATGGAAGATTTAGGGCTGCTTGAAAGAAAAGTTTACCCCCAGACTCCGCCTAAAGTTGAATATACCCTGACTGATATCGGATATAGTCTTATGCCGGTATTGGAATCCTTAAAATCCTGGGGAAAAGATTACAAAAAATATACAAAACTTGTTGAAAAAATGAAAATGAGCTGATAAAATATCAGCCCATTTCAATAGAAATTTAAATTAAATTTACTCCTCGTTAAAATCACTTTCTGCAACTACGGAAGCTATCAAATCCCCGTAGCTGTTAACACAGCCGTTTGTTTCTTCAACAATATAACGAAGTCCTTTTTTGCCCTCAATTGCTTTTTCTGCACAATCCATAGCTTCATCATAATCTTTAAATTCTCCGACTAAATTTTTTGACATTTCTGATTTATCGCTTGATGTGTAAACTTGAAACATAATATATCTCCTTCTTTTTCTATATCATAACACACATATAAAATTTCAACTTACTCTGTTATATTATTCAGATGTAAATCTGTCAAAGCATTTTTAATTGCAGTATTTTCGTCATTTAAGACCGCATCTTCACCAAGCTGAGAAACTATCTTTAATGATTTAATCTGGTTATAAACTTTTTCGTTAGGAATAACAAGACAAAGCTTAATCTTTTGAGCTTCCAAGCGGACAATAATATCTTCCAATGCGAAAATTGCGGACATATCAAGTTCTGAATTGGACGAATAATTTAATATAATATACTCCGTTTCCAACAATTCATCAAAATGAGAGACAATCTGAGTTATTGAACCAAAGAAAAACTGACCGTCGATATGCAAAATTCTTATCTTGTAATGAGAATCTCTTTCAACTTTAGTTTCGTAAGGAGTATAGGCATCTGGTTTATATTCATTAACTTTAATATTTGTATTATCTGCAACTCTTTTGGCATACAATAATGCAGCCAGCACTATTCCAAGCCCGAGTGCAAAAATCAAATTATAAAATACAGTTAAAAACAATACAGCAAGCAGCACATATAAATCATCTTTAGGTGCATATTTCAAAACTTTTAAAACTTTCAAATCCAAAATATCATACCCGATTTTTATTAAAATTGCCGCCAGAACACATATAGGAATCTGAGAAATAAATCCCGTAAATTTAAACAACAATACAGCCATTATAAAGGCACACAGAATTGAAGCAACACGAGTTTTGGCTCCGATTTTAACAGCGGCAACACTACGCATTGTAGCCGCAGTACCGTACATTGAGCCGGTTACAGCACAGAATAAATTCCCGATACCTTGAGATGCAACAAGTCTTTTTGAATTGTGTTTAACCTTCATTAAAGAATCCATTATAATACCGGTAAGTAAACTTTCGCTGGTTGCAATAAATGCCAGAGTTAATGCTGCCGGAACACACTGCATTATCATATCCAATGAAAAATGCGGCAAATGAGCATGCGGAATTGAAAATGTTACACCCGAAATTTTTTCAACATCAAAACCCAGATAATAAGAAACCCCTGTCATAATAACCAATGCCAAAAGCTGAGACGGTATGAATCTTGTTATACATTTCGGAGTAAAAAATAAAATTCCCAATGTAAAAACACCTAGAATTAAAGCCTGAATATTAATATGAGAAAATAATTCAGGATAATACATCAAAACTTTAATTGTTGATGAAAATGTTGCCCCGCCCAGTAAAGGAGACAGCTGTAAAATAATAATTATAAGTCCGATACCGGTTAAAAATCCTGAAATTACAGGATATGGAACATATTTTACCATTTTAGGAATTTGAGTCAGCGATATAAGTATCTGAAATACCGCAGCAATAATTAATATCGGGATAACTTTGTCAATATTTCCGCTCATTTCACCGACTATAACCGCAACAATTATCGCACTGGGTCCTGTTGGCCCTGAAACAAAAGGTAAATTGCTGCCTAAAATACCTGCAATCAAAGATAAAATTATTGCACCCCACAATCCTGCAGAAGCACCTAAGCCAGAAGCAACCCCGAAAGCCAGAGCCTGCGGAAACGCAATTATTGTTGCAATAATCGCTCCAAATATATCACCTTTCAATTCTGCAGATTTTTCGCTAATATTTGCCACTCTTCTCTCCTGTATTCAATAATTATTATAAATATAACAAAAAAATGAGAACTTATAATAAAGTTCTCACTTTTAGTACAAATTATTTTAAAAATCTATAAACTTGCAAGTTTTAAACTTATTGATTTAAAAAACGGAAGTTTTTCGTCTAATTTTATATCTGAAACTATAGGAAACTGAACAACAACTTCACTTGGATTTTCAACAATATATTCGGCGATTTCAGTATCATTAGCAGGCTCAATTTCAACAGGCTGAGTAATCTCATCAAATATAGAATCATCCTCTCCTGTTTCAACGAGTTTTCCGTTCATTAAAATCTGCCTGATTTCTGACTTGTTCAATTCAACTGTCGGAGCAGACTGAAACAAACTGCTGAACTTTGTTGTTTTCTTTCTCGTATTGAGACTTTTAATATTTGTAGAATTTTGCCTTACCGTTTTTGCTAACATAAAACCTACCTCTCACCCACAAATTCAGTATATAAGTTATAAAATATTTTGACATACTCTATTTAGATGAAATTTTATATAAAATATAGATAAAAACAGTTTAAAAAATTTTAAAAATAAATTATAATGGTAAATAAAAGACAGTTTTGAAAAGGTGTTTATTATTATGAAATATTTTTGGTTGTATGTTGTTGCAATTGTTGCATCACTGGGTGGTTTATTATCCGGATACGATACCGGAGTAATTTCAGGTGCATTATTATTTATCAACGAGTCCTGGAATCTTGCAGATACCGCTCAGGGAATTCTGGTCAGTTCCGTATTGATAGGAGCAGTAATAGGAGCTGCAACTAACGGTATTCTGGCAGATATGTTCGGACGTAAAAAAATCATTATGGCAACAGCCGTCATATTTATCTTAGGTTCAATTTTATGTGCTGCGGCTCCAAATATATACGTACTGATTGCCTCAAGAATATTTGTAGGATTTGCTGTAGGAATAGTAAATTTTGTTGTCCCGCTGTATTTATCCGAAATTTCGCCTAAAAATCTCAGAGGAACACTTGTTTCTCTTTATCAATGGGCAATAACAGCAGGTATTTTATTTTCATATTTTATAAATGCAGTATTTGCAGGAGCTGTTTACAACTGGAGATGGATGTTGTTTGCCGGAGTAGTTCCGGGATTAATATTATTTATCGGAATGTGCTTTATGCATGACACCCCGAGATGGCTTGTCAGTAAAAAACGAGAAGAAGAAGCAAAAGAAGTTTTTGCAAAAATAGAACCTGATATCAATGTCGAAAAAGAAATTGCGGATATCAAATCAACCCTGCAAACAGAAGAAAATAAGTCAGATAAAAAATTCAGATTTAAAAAATGGATGATTATGCCGTTTGTAGTCGGTATCGGCATTATGTTCGCTCAAATCTGTACGGGTATCAATACGATTATTTACTATGCACCTACAATATTTAAAAATGCCGGATTTGAAAGCAATATAAGTGCAATTTATGCAACTACAGGCATTGGAATTATTAACTTTTTAATGACAATTGTTGCTTTATATTTTACAGACAGACTGGGAAGAAAACCTTTATTATATTTTGGTCTGACAGGAGTAATGCTTAGCTTGATAGCCTTAGGTGGAGCATTTGCATTTGCAGACTTTTTCGGAGATAACCTGAAATGGGTAACTATAGGAAGTTTAGTCACTTATATAATATGTTTTGCAATGAGTCTTGGACCGATCGGATGGATACTGGTTTCAGAAGTATTCCCTCTGCGAATAAGAGGAATTGCAATGAGTATATGTACAGTTTCAAACTTTGCATTTAATTTCTTTGTTGTAAGCAGTTTTCCGATATTGCTGAACAGAATAGGCGGGGCATGGACATTCTGGGGTTTTGGAATTGTATCTTTATTATGCATAATATTTGTTTACTTCTTTGTTCCGGAAACCAAAGGTATTTCCTTAGAAAAAATTGAATCAAACTGGATACACGGAGTTAATCCGAGAAAATTTTTAATTAACAATAAGTTTCAAATCAAAGAATAGCTGCTATTTTGACATAGCAGCTATTTTAATATGTAAACAAATATTAAACAGAGTATATACACTTTAAATACGCAAAATCAATTTTAATATTCAAGAATTGTTTATAAAAACATAGGGGAAAATAAACACGATTAGTAGCCATAAAGGAGGATATTAAAAATGGTAAAAGGAATTAGCGGAGTTGTATTAGCAGACAAAATTGCAGAAAACAGATTAACAGAATCAGACAAAAAAACTCTTGCAGCTAGAAAAGAAGAACAATTAAAAAAACAGAATTTATGGAAAGAAGCTCAAGAAAAGAAACAAGAATTTGGAAGAGGTTATCAGATAGAACTGGAAAAAGAAAGAAGAGTCAAAGCAGGTTTACCTGAATATGACATTCAACAATCAACTGACCAAACAGCAGTAAGCAGTAAGAAAAAAGGTCAAACTGCAGAAGAAATAATTCAAAAACAAAAGGGTTCTGAAGAATTAGGACAATTACGCAACGAAAGCAGAGCAAAAGCTCTTATTGCCAAAGCTGAACACCAAGCACAAACTCAATCAGCTTCAGGCAAACATATCCACAAAGAACTAAAAGAAGCTGAAAAACTCGATCCTGGAAGCACGAAAGGTATCAATGAGAAAAAACTTATTGAAAAAGCCGGAGAAGATATTAAACCTGTAGCTAAAGAAACAAAAACTGCAAATATAGCAGATGATGTCGTAGACAACTTGAAGAAAACAGGTAAAACCTCAGGTAAAAAATCCTTAAGTAAATTAGGTAAATTAGGCAAATTCGCTAAAAAAGCAGGTAAATTCGGTTTAATAGGTTTAGTTGGTGCTGCTTTGATCAGCGGTGCTGCATACGCAATAGGAAAACTGCTAAGTGGTGATGATAAAGTTAAAGAAGATAAAACTCCGGCACCAGCTCCAACTCAACCAGATAAAACAAATCCTAAAGAAGAAAACAAACCGGCTCCAACCAATCCGGATGATAAAACAGATCCAAAAGACAAAGTAAATCCAAATCCGGTTCCAACCAATCCGGACGACAAAACGGATCCAAAAGACAAAGTAAATCCAAATCCGGCTCCAACTAATCCGGATGACAAAACAGATCCAGATCCGGCAAAATCTAAAACAGAACATGTAGTTGTTAAAGGTGACAACGTTTGGAACATCGCAAAACAACATTTGAAAGAAATGAATCCGGATCCAAACTACAAACCAACTAACGCAGAAATTCTAAAACATACCCAAGAACTTATGGAACTGAATCAATTGAAATTCGAACCGGACGGTTATGTGGTATTGATTAGACCAAATGATAGAATAAAATTGGTAGCATAGGTAATATAAGATAAAACAAAAAGTCTGCCCGACAGGGCAGGCTTTTTTATTTGTAAAATTACTTGACAATGTGTTAGGGTTGCCTTACAATTCTTTATAAGAAAGGATAATTACATGCCGGAAACAAAATTGCTAACATCAGGACTTGAAGACTATTTAGAAGAAATATATATCGCACATCTCAATAATACACCGCTGAAAGGTGCCGAACTTGCAAGGAAACTAAATATATCAAGAGCATCTGTTTCAGAAGCATTATCAAGACTTGTTGCCCGAAAACTTATTAAATATAACAGTTATGAAACAATTTCTCTGACATCAAAAGGTTTGAATGAAGCACAAAAAGTTTATGCAAAACACCACATTTTAAAAGATTTTTTTGAGGAAATTCTGGGAATTTCAGCAGATGAAGCAAGTGAAAATGCCTGCAAAATTGAACATATTATTTCCCAAAATATACTCGACAAAATGACAAAATATACAAACTACTGTAAAAATCACAAAGAGTTGTTAGACAATTTCAAAAAGGAAAACTTTGACTAATGATTAAAATTTCATCAATCGGAAAATTTCTGGATCAGCCGTTATTAAGTGCCAGAATAAAAAAAAATATCCCTGCAGTTTTAACCCTCGGCTGCTCTGCTATTGTTATTGACCAGATGAATCATACCCCGAAAGAAGATCGTAAAAAAACAGGAATTAAATCTTCCATAATATTAGGTGCTACAATTCTATCTGCTGTAAACGCATCAAAAATAGCAAGTTTCATTACAAAACGAGAAATTCCAAAATCAATCTCCGAAATTCAAAAAACTAATACGAAAATTATTAATGATTATTTATCAAAAAATACTACAGACAGTATTTCAGAAAGAATCTTGAACAAAGCAAAAAACAAAGTGCTTTCCTTAAAGGATATAAACATCCTTAACACAAAAGCCCCTTCTGAAATTTTGAATAAACTAATTCCGCCGCCTGAAAATATAAATGCCAAAGATATCTTTAAAGACATCGGCTGGTTATCAATATTTGGAGCAATTCCGGTAGCCGGAGGACTTCTGGGGGGAATTGCCGCAGATAAACTTACCGAAAAAAACTGGAAAGATAAAATTCCAAATAAAGTTAATGAAGGGATATATCAATACCTTGCAAATATATTTTTATGCAACGTAGGAGCAGGAATTGCATTGGGAATTCTGGAAAAATGTAATATAAAATCAAAATCTGCAAGATGCTTAGGAATGGTCACAGGAATATTATTAACAGGTGTAATAGGAGGAAGTGCCATTGCAAATTATATAGGCAAAAAGTTTATCAACCCTATACTTTCACCAAAAAACAAACAAGATACAAGAACTCCGGAACTAATAGATATAGGACTGCATACAGATGATATTGCAACAGTTGCAGTATTATCAGGATTAAAATGGATAGAACCATCACTGCCAATCTTATATTCGGTTTCAGGTTATCGTGCAGGAATCGGCTATAGAAACAACCAAAAACATTCAAGCCGTACTTGTCACAAAGAAAGAGCTCATTTTTTACGAAGCAAGTGTTAGGTAAAACTAACACTTCACCTTATTTTACAGCCCCACAACTGTACACTAAATGAGGTGAAACATAAAGTTTCACCTCATCTTTATTTTCTAATAATTTTTATTTATTTACTAATAATTTCAACGGCATCATTAGTTTGAGCTTCAACTCCGACTCTTGTTAAAAATTTCATTTCTTTAGGATTTGCATAATGAACATATAATCTCGGAGCATCTTTTCTGCCGGTATAATCTCTTAATGCATCAAGCATAGCAGCTGCAATATGTTTGATATCTCTTGTTCTACGGTTTTGTTCGTATGCATATTTAGGATTTGTTCCGATTTTAAAAATTTCTATATCTGATTCGCCTTTTCTAACTTTGCTTGTAGTCACCAGACCTAAAATATGATCAGGTAATACATGTTCAAAATTTGACTGCTGAAGAGTCAACCCATATACATTAGATTTTCCGCCAAGAATATTTGCTTCTTCAGCTATAGAGGCAGATAAGTTTTTCCCGCCCCAGAGATAATTTACAGCATCAAGTTTTGTTCTATCTTCAACCTTATTTGTTTCAAATTTGATAAAACTGACATCAAAATCTTTCCAATATTTTCCTGCTTTGTATTTTATTTTTGCAGGACTAATCAATTTTGCACCAAAATGCGTATTGTCTACCGAATTTACTTGCATTTATAAACCTTTCCTTTCATTTTATATATAGGGTAATCGTATAAAAGTTCCAAAAAAAATTTTTTTGCCTGTATTTATAAATTTATTAACAATACGTTATATTATATTAAATCAAGCTTGCAAAGATATTTATATACACAATTCTTACAAACACCCTGTCTGTCATCTTTTATAGGATCAAATTTTAATGCTTTTATATTTTTATATGTATCTTTGATTAAATTTTCTATATAAAGCATATCGTCATCAGTTAAAACTTTATTTACACTTTTTTCGTGATTTTCAACATATATTATCCCGACTTTTGAAACTTTGCAGCCTGTCAGCTTTTCATAAGCATATTTATATAAACAAAGCTGATTATAATATCCTTCTTTGGCTTCCCCGGGAGCAATTTTCTTTTCTGATGTGTAATTTCCTGTCTTATAATCATACAGTTCATACGTACCGTCAGAATTTTTCTCAATCCTGTCTATTTTACCGGTGATTAAATCCCCGTCAACATCTACACCGAAGAAATTAAATTCAACATCAACAACCCTATTGGCAGGAATTTGCGAAAAATACGGATAATAATTCTTAATCAGATTTTCACCCTGTTTTAAGTATTTTTCTTTACGTGCAATAGATGTAAATCTTGAATTATCCATACCTGATTTAAATTCTTCCAAAACTTTTTCAAGCTCCGGATAGCTTTCATTTTCTTTAGCATATCTTACAGCACGTTCCAATAATGAATGAATTAAAGACCCAAAATTTGCACCGTCCCAATCTGCCTCTTCAACTTCAATTCCTAAAACCTTCACATAGAAAAATTTTCTTGGACAAGTTAAATATTCATTCATTCTGGAAGGAGATAATACAACATTTTTAACTCTTTCCATTATCTCATTTTTGAAAGCATTCCTATTATCATAAACTTCAGATGAAACACTTCTGTATATTTCTTTTGTTAAATCTTCTGCATTACAGTCATATCTTGAAGAATCGAAATCATAATTCGATGAAACAGATAAATATCTGGTAATCTGCTGTGCTTTGCCGCTATTGTTATCTGCAAACGAAATCATTAAAGAATGTTTTGCTCTTGTTATTCCGACATATAAAAGTTTCAAAAGTTCAGAATCACGCTTTGCCTGAGCTGCTTCTTTATCCAAAACTTCATCGGTAACCAGTTTATATTCACCCGGCATTCTGAAATTTTCCCAATTAGAACTAATCAAATTAGGGAGATAAACATATTCAAATTCTCTGCCTTTTGAACCATGATATGTCATTAACTGAACAGCATTCTGAACTCCTGATTCCTTATCTAGAACAATATCAATTTCATTTTGCAAACAATCATCAAGATATTTTACAAAATCAGAAAGACCTTTGGTCATATCAGAGCTTTGAAAATCATTTGCCTCCGCAATTATTCTGTTAATTCCAGCAAGATTTTCTATTCTATTCAATTCATTTTTGTAAAAATATTCAAGAATCCCCGTTCTGTTAACCACCTCTTTAATTGTATTGGATAGGGTATTTGCAGAAGCGTATTCTTGAAGATATTCAAATATTTTTAAAAACTCTTCGACTTTTGCAGAGTTTTCCCAGTCTGAAAGCCTTTTCATTATTGATATAAAATCATTAGGAATATCTTTTTTATACATCTGTTGTTCATGCAAAATTTTGTTATAATCCGAAATTTCTAACTTAAAAGGTTCTGACAACATCAATCCGAATAATTTATCACCTGCTGCAATATGATTATTTAAAGCCTTCAAGTAAAAATAAATCAAAATTGATGAACGTATTGAAAAAATACTTTTTCCTTCATCTATTTGAAACGGAATATTTTCACTTTTCAATAGCTCGGCAAAAGTCTGAAGTTCAGCACGTTTTTTACAAATCACCGCAACTTGAGAATAATCTTTTTCCTCGTCATTATTTACAGGACAATTCGCAGAATTAACAAGACTTTTTATATCATCAACAATATAATTAAATTCCTGAATAGTTTCACCAAATTGGATACGTCTAATTTTTTTATCCTTAGCTATAATGTTTGGATTTTTGGCAGTTAATTTTTTTGAAATATTATATTTATTTTTAAAATATTCATTATTATCAAGACGGTTGATATCCTGACTTACTATAAGATTGCCAAAATCCAAAATGGTCTGAGTAGAACGGTTATTCTCTTTAAGACATATAACTTTTGTCTGCGGATATTTTATTAAAAAATTTTCAATATTGTCACTTTTAGCACCCTGAAATCCATATATTATCTGGTCATCATCACCGACAACAAAAATATTATTTTCATTATTTCCGTCAACAAGATTAAATATAATTTGATTTTGTAAATCATTCGTATCCTGATATTCATCAACCAGAAAATATTTATATTTATTTGAAACTTCGCTCAAAAAAGTTATATCTTCTTCAAATGCTTCAAGAACAAAATTTATCATATCTGAAAAATCAATAAGATTTTTTGATATCATTTTTTTTGAATAAAGTTCATAAATTGTCCATAGTTCCTTTGCTTTTTCAATATTTATTTTGATTTTCTCTAATTCTGAATATCTGCCTTTATTCTGGGTTTTCCCGGACTGTTCTCTTTCATAAATTTCACTTTCAAGCTCTTTATATCTGGGCATTAAAGAAGGATTTGAATCAATATAAGAAAGATATTTTTCTTTTGAAAGCCGCTTTGATTTCAATCTTTCTATATAAGATATAAAATCTTTTGTGAAAAAATACTTATCCGCCCTGGAAGGAACAAAATATTCAAGCTTTGCCTCGTCAATACAATCTTTCATAATAGATATTTTTTCAGCATCAGTAATCAATCTGACACTTGACGACATTTCAAAATTGTTCGGATAAGTTTTAATCAATTCGTTGCAAAAAGAATGATACGTATAAATATCAACGGCAGAAGCAACAACACCCATTTTCTTTATAAGACGCTGACGCATTTCAGATGCCGCAGCATCTGAAAATGTTAAACATAAAATTGAAGACGGATAAATCCCGTCAGAAAGCATTTTTTCAATTCGATGAATTACTGTAAAAGTTTTTCCTGTACCGGGACCCGCCAAAAGCATAACTGAGCCGTTTATGTTATCAATTGCTTCCTGCTGGCGTGAATTTGGTTTTATCTCAGATTTTACAAATTGAAGCTGCATCTGCTGTGTCATAATAACAATTTAGCATAAAAACTAAACTTGGTGAACAATAATTCTGGTAGGATTGTTATCAACGACCCTCATTATATCATCAGCAAATTTTGCAAACTGCTCAGCAGTACAAGAAACTCTGCCGGTAACTTTCTCCAGCTTTGGAGGGAATTTTGTAATTCTGGAATTAAATAATTTATTTTTACTGTCCAAAATTAAATTTCCATCTATAACTTTTACATTTTTCAACAAATCATCTTCATCCAGTCCAAACATAGAATAAGGTATAGATATACCACTATTTAAGTCCATATTATATGATGGTTTGTATGTAGAAATCTTCAAACTGTCATCCGGCAACTGTTCAACTTCAATCCCTAAATATTTAAGCATATCAATATCATCTTTTTCTTTAATAGCTTTCGCAAATGATTTTTTTAGTTCAGGGATTGATTCATTTAGCTTTTTACTTATAAGGATTGCCTGATGAGCCTTAGGACCTTCGTCAATAATACCGGATTGACACTGCAAACCCGATTTTTTAATAAAATCTTCAATATCATCCACAAGGGCTAAAGGAACAATATTATTATTTTCAATCCCCTGAATTTGGTCAATTTTTCCTTTAGACATTGTCATCCCGACTAAAGGCTCCCACAAATTAAACTTTCCGCGTTCAAGATATATATAAAAATCTCCGTCATCTAATGCATCTTTTGCTTTATCAACACTTGAGCGGGTACACCAGTTTTTGCAGCTTAAAATTTCAAGTTTTTCAATATTTTTTTCACGATTTGCACTATCATGTTTTAATGAAGGAATTTTTACCCAGACAGAATCTCTGTCAGACATCCCCATATCCATCAATAAATTATCACGAAGTCTATGAGTATAAATTTCCAAAAAAGATGGGGCTGCACAACGAACCGCCCTATCTTTAGGTTCAATTTTTTCAAAACCTACTATTGTTTCCAGTAAAGCTTTTTCATCAAACGGTACCGGAATATGCCTGTTATTATCTTTAATTTCACCCGTTATAGCATTCCAAATAACAAATTTTAAAGATTTATCATCTTTTATTTTTTCTACCAATTCAGGATTGTAAGTTTTTCCCAGTGGAGAAACATACTCTGGATTTTGAAGAAAATCTTTCCACTGATCCATTCTGGCTTCACGAGCCATATTAATTTTATCAATTGAGAATGTTCTAATATCTTGCGGAATATATGATTTCCATTTTATTTTCTCAACAAGACTTCTTTTGAACGGAACAAACACCTTGTCTTGTTCATATAAACTCTCAACTGCATCTTTTATTTTTGAAGCAGACAACATACTTCCATCTATTTGAAATTTTTTATTGCCAGCTAAAAGTTCTGCAGCTAAATATTCAAATACCGAACTATACATAGAAGGAGCAGACTTTCCAGTAAAATTCACAGTATCTCCATCATATTGATTTTTGTAAAAATTATTTGGCTGAAGTCCGTTTTGCTGTTTTATATTCTGAGAATAATTAATATAAGGGGATGATTTAAAACTATTTATAGTAAGCAACATATTAATATATCCTTTATTTAACCTTCTTTATGACGATTAAAAATACATCAATAAAAAATTTTGCTATTAAAAATTTTTACCCCTTAATAAAATTTAACAAACAAAGTAACAAAAAATATATTCAGAAACTTTAATAAAAAAAAGGAGTATAAAATGACAGAAATCAATTTTGGATCAACTTACAGAATACCTATTACGCAAGCAGGTGTAAATAAAGCTAAAAAAGCTAAATTAAAAGAACTTATTGAATCATATCCCAACGGACTCATCGGGAAAAGCAAAACGGGACAAGCAAGAATTTCAGTACCAGATAGCGAAGATAACAATTTTATTGCTAAACTTAAAGCAATAGGATACAAAGTTTACCAAAAATTTGAAGGAGATAATATTCCAAAAGAAAACATTGATACTCATATAAAAACACGTCTTGATATAAGAGAATTTGACCAAAAGGGTAAAAATCCGCAAAGATTACCTAAAGAAATAAAAGCTAAAAGACGATTTGAAAGAAATTATACAGAACCCTATAAAATAGAAACTCCTGAAGAAATTTCTTCTAGAACTTCGACAGAAAGAGTTGAAGAAACTAAAAAAGAAGCAATAAAGCAGCCTAAATCAGATGTTGAACAGCCTTATAACAGAAATGCAAAGATAAAAGAATCAAAAGGTTATCAGGAATTAAAAGAAAAATATGGTGAAGAATTTGCAGAAGCAGTCTTTTTCGGGATAAAAGAATAAAAATTATATTCCGTATTTGATTTTACCTGACAATATTAGTCAGAATAATATGCGTTTGTATAGAAATCCTGTACTATAGTCGGTTTAAATTTATTCTATTTATAATATAATAATTATTGTTGTAAAATTATTGGTAATATTTACTTATGGCAGAAGATTATACATATTATATTGATAACGGAATATTTGATATTCAAAACGGAAAATACGAAAGTGCGATTAATAATATAAATAAATCAATCGAATTAAAAAAGGATTGGGAAATTTCGTATTTTTACCGGGGAGTTGCAAATCAGGCATTAGAAAAATATGATGATGCAATGCTTGATTATACAAAAGCCTTGCAAATAAATGACAAAATGACAGATGCTTATTATAACAGAGCAAGAATTACTTTATCCAGAAAAGATATTGAAAATCCTGATATAAATAAGGCTGTTTCGGATTTAGAACATGCACTTGAGCTTGACGATAAATTTGTAGATGCAATGTATGCAATGGCAGCAGCTTATAAAAAGCTTGGAGATTACCACAAAGCTCTGGTTTATTTGGAAAAACTCTTAAAAATAGAACCTGACGCTGTGAATGCAAAGGCTTTAAAAAAATTAATTTTGCAAAAATATATAGTATAAAAAGGTTTATGAGATTCTTCGCTCCGCTCAGAATGACAGGTAAATGACGAGATCCTGAAACGAATTCAGAATGACAAGACAGTATGAGGTGACAAAGCTGTTCTGAATAACGTTAACCGTCATCCTGAGGTGAAAGCCGAAGGATCTCTGACAAGTAAAAAGATTCTGAAACACCAAGTAGGAACAGAAAATTACATTTCGAGCTTACTCTCAACTTATTTTCTAATGAGTTCAGCATGACAAAGGATTGTTCCTTCGTCCGTTTGCGGGCGAGGATCTGGGGTATGCTTTGAACAATATTAAACTAAAGGGGTAAAAGGGGGTAAACGCATCATTTGGAATTAAGAAATAAAATTTTTACAATTCGAAAGAAGATTTTTCAGGAAAAGTTTCTTCTAAGAAAATTTTCATTCTTCTTCTGTCAAAATCGGTTATTCCCTCTCCGTCATTTGTACAAAATAACGATGGTTTGTATTTACGCAATTTTCCGTAGGGATTTTTATTGTTTAAATTTATTACAATAGAATCAGCCTGATAAATCTTTTTTGCACAATTAAAAATGCGTTTAAGCAATGGCAAATATTTATCTACACGAGAATACCTTTTCAATCTGCCGTTATTAACCGCAAGCATATAATATGTGATTGCAACTCTTTGAATATCTCCTTCTTCCCTGAATTTATGTGACTTCGTTTTTTGAAATAAATTTTCAAATATTATTTGACAATCCTGATAACAAGATTTTAAATATGCATCAATATTATGATGCGGAGCATACGGGAAAAATTTTCCAAATTTATCTTTGACTATTTTCTGCTGATTTAAAATAGATCTTGTAAACATTGATGTTGCAATATGTTTTTTAGACACTTGAGATTTTAAACGAATAACCGGTTTACCTTCTTTATCAAAAAAGAAATTTTTCGTAAGATATCTGCCCAAATACATATCGTCATTGCCAAATATAAAATGCTCGGATAAATCAGGAATATCTGCAAGGAAAGTTTCTATAGCCTCGCTGTTAAATAAAGGCAAATATTTTTCAGGAATGAAATCCCTGTGAAATACCATTTGAATTTTTGGATTAGATGTATCAAGCCATTTTGGCACCTGACTATCTGTCACTATATAAATTTTATTTATCCATGAAACATACTTTTCAGCTGATCTCAGAGAATACTTTAATTCTTCGTTATCAACAAATCGCCCTGCCGTAATTGCCTGAGCATCTATATCATGCCCGTACTGTTTCTGCCAGTATAACTTTTTGGAAAGCCACTGCGGGTCGCTTCCGTCTACCCATAAATAAACCAAATCAACAGGGAAACTCAAATCATTATTCATTCTTTTCAATGGAATAAAACCAAATAATAAATCCTTCTGCTGATATTCTCCGATATAAGTTTTAACAAACGGATTATACCAGCAGGAAGTATAATAGTTTAATCTTTCAGGTAATATAATTTTATTTTTTCGACAAAACTGTTGAAGATTTTGATACGCAAATATTAAATCTTGTGCCTTTTTACCATTTGAATCAGTTCGCCTGATTGAAGAATTTTTTCGTTCTTTATAGTGATATTTAACTTTCGGAACAGAAACAATTTTGTTAGAGTAATACAAAGCCCTTACAGCAAAAGGAACATCTTCATAAATTCTGCCTTCACTAAATTTTATATTATTTGTTTTTAATAAATTCGTTTTATAGATTTTGTTCCATGCATAAAAGAAAAAATTTTTAGTATCACCGCACAATCTGATTTTGTCTTGAATATTTTCTGCAAACAAAACTTTATTATACCTGACATTATATTTTTTAAATTGCTTTTTATGCTTCAAAATACTTGCAACAGCAATATCACAGTTCTTACAAACGGCTGTATTATATAATTTTTCAAAATAATCCGAATCAACAAAATCATCGCTGTCAACAAATCCTATATATTCCCCTTTAGCAATTTCAATCCCTTTATTTCTCGCATAACCCTGTCCCATATTCTCACTCAGAGTAAGAATATTTATTCTTGCATCTTTCTTTTTGTATTCTTCAAGAATTTTCGGAGTTTCATCATTTGAACAATCATCTACAACAATAATTTCAATTTCTGCAAGTGTTTGAACCAAAATACTATTCAAACATCTTTCTATATAATACATACTGTTATACGCAGGAATTATAACGGATAATTTAATATCGGACATTTATTCTCCTTATTTGTTTGTATTTTATATCATTTTTCGCACTGCATGTTATATTATCCACTAAATAATACGAATGTCAACAAAATATCACCCGATATGTTAGTTTTCAATGACAAATTATACTTTATAATGAGAAAATGCAGAGCCTTAAAAAGACAATCGGGAGTATTATAAAAAAACACAGAAAACGGCAAAAGCTGACCCAATTTGAACTTGCCGAAAAAATCGGTGTTGACCCCAAATATATAAGCCGGATAGAAACCGGTGTATCTTCTCCTTCACTTACTATAGTTGAAAAGATTTTCGAAATTCTGCATATCAATATAAAAAATTTATTTGAAAATGAACCCGCAGAACTCGACAAACCAACAATGATTTCTATGATAAATGAAAGTTTGCAGTCAACTTCCGCAAAAAATGTACGAGTCATAAAATCTTTTGTAGATTCTATAGTCGAAGAATTTTAACATATTTATACTATAGACTGACTGAACATTTAAATATATAATATTGGCAGAAGGAATATTATGGCTGAAAATAAAAAAATGCTGGCAAATTTTGCACTACTGCTGACTGCTTTTTTGTGGGGGATATCATTTGTTGCTCAGAAAGCAGGAATGCAATATATGGGTCCGTTTAGTTTTAACTGCGTAAGAAGTTTTTTAGGAGGTTTAAGTCTTATTCCTGTTATATATATTGCAAAATTGATAAAAGAAGATAAAAGAACTCCGAAATTGAAACAACTGCAACACATATTACTTGCAAAAGCAGGAATTTCATGCGGAGCCGCATTGTTTGCGGCAATGTCTATACAGCAATATAGTATGCTTTCAGCATCTGCAGGAAAAGCAGGGTTTATTTCTTCTTTATATATAATTTTTGTTCCGATTATATCAATGTTTTTCGGTCATAAATTATCAAAAAATGTCAAAATCAGCCTTGTACTGGCTGTTATAGGACTGTACCTTTTATGTTTTAAAAGTAACACAGCAGGATTTGATTTTTATGATGTATTACTGCTGATAAGTGCATTTTTCTACGGAGTGCAGATACTTGTTGTAAATTATTTTTCAAAACGACTCAATGCAGTAAAAGTATGCTGCCTGCAATTTTTTGTTGTAGGTATTTTGTCAATACCTTTAGTTTTATTTTTTGAAACTTTGCACTTTCAAGATATAATGGCCTGCAAAGTTCCGCTATTTTTTGCGGGAATATTAACATGCGGAGTAGCATATACTCTGCAGATTTTCGGACAAAAATACACAACTCCTGTCATTGCAGTACTCATCTTATGTTTGGAATCTGTCTTTGCAGTTTTAGGCGGAGCTGTTGTTTTGCATGAAACAATGACCTCAAAAGAAATTTCAGGCTGTATATTTATGATAACAGCTGTCATCCTGTCGCAACTGCACTGGAATACCTTCAAGAAAGCGATTCAACAACCTTCTCCGCAAGAAGAAGTGCAGACTGAGGATTTTGCCCAGTTATAAGCCTGCCTTCCATACAAACGCACACATGCTCTGCCCAAGGTGCAGCATCTTCAAACCTTGCACCGAGTTCCCTTATTTTTGTTTCTAATAAGAATGGAACTTCTTCATCAAGTTTAACAATATGTTCTTCTTTATTCGTAAAACAGGTAACTTTTTTATCTTTCAAAATAGACTCTCCGTCTTTTGTTTTTGCTAATATAAGCCCTGCCGGGCCATGACAAACTGCACTTATAATTTTTTCATGTTCATAAAAATATTCAACAATTTCTTTTAATAGTTCATCCTTTGCAAGATCAAACATCGGACCATGTCCGCCCGGAATAAATAAAACATCATAATCTTTGTAATCAATTTCAGAGAGTCTTGTCGTATCACGCAAAATTTTTATACATGGATCCCACTCTTCAGGATTTGAACAGGACATACTCTTTTCATCAACCGGAGATAAGCCGCCAAGAGGACTTGCTATAGTAATATCATAACCCGTATCTTTAAAAACAAGATACGGCACCGCAAATTCTTCCAGCCAAACACCCGTTTCTTTAAGATTTGAATTTTTATCTCCGCCGTAATTTGTTGTAACTATAAGAATTTTCTTATTTTTATCTGTCATAATTATAAACTCCTTTTTCAAAGAGTTTATTTTAAACGGAGAAAACTTCTATCCGCCGACAGGAGAATTTTTATAAATAGCATTTGCGTTCCTGACCCGCAACACCTGCATACAATTCAACAAACTGTTTGGCAGGACTGGCATCAATCTTGGTCAGCAAAACTTCTTCTATCTGGAAAAATCCTACATCTCCTGACATTTCAATATCAATTTTTATAGGCTTTCTTTCTCCTCTGTGAATACCTATACGATTTATTGCATTTGCAGAATACTTATGAATATCTCCGACTCTTGGAGTTGTATTTATAGCCATAGGTATTCTTGCTCTTCCTTTTGTCATATCGCAGCCATCAGCAATAAGTATAATTCCGGCTTCAATTGAATGAATTTTTCTTGTTGACATGTGACCGATAATTGCTTCTGTTGCTATAGACTTGATAACTACACGTCTATGCAAATCATCAGGCAATATATGCATCAAAGCTCTTTCAATAATCGGTTGAGCCAAAAGTGCAGACATATTTTCATGTCCCTGTCTGCCGATTGACATACCCAAATCGTGCATCAAACCCGCAAGAATAACGGCACACATACTGTCTTCAAAAGAACCTATTTCCTCTTGCTCTAAAGAAGTTTTTATTCCTGCTTCATGCAAGATATTCAACATCTTTATTCCGTTGCCGACCACCTGACGCATATGAACAGGTCCGTGGTCATTGTATCCGAGTCTTCTTATTGAGACATTATTTGCATATTCTTGCATTTCCTGCAATTCTGCATCTGCAAATAAATATTTTACCAATTCCAAACATATAGGAATCTTTTTTAATCTGTCTTGTATTTTTGATTCTGTTGTTATTTCTTTGACTGATTTCATATCTGTATTTCTCTGGTTAACTAATATCTATTTATATAATAACGCATTAATTATAAAAAGTTAAGTCTAAAAAACAAAATATCAATTATAAAATATTTATATTATAATATTTACGGATATGAAAAAATTTTTATCAATACCATTATTTATAATACTTATTTCAACTCAAGCATTCGCTTCTGAAGAAGTTTATCTGGATTTCAATAACAATTTCAAAAAACATACTATAAACAATAACCGCACAATTCCTAAAGAAACATCTTATGCTGATGAAGAAATGGACGAAGATATTGATAATTTTATCGGGGAAGATGACGAAGTTAATATTTCTCCGCCGTTAAATTCAGCAGATATGATTCAAAATTCGAACACAGTTAATCCACAAACAAGACTATTTAATGGCATTTACCCGTCAGCAAGATTTTAGATTGTAAATTTTCAGTAATACTTTTTCAAAATATATCAAAATTATATTTTCACAATACTTTAAGTTATCGTTAAAAGGAAAAAATATGCATATTAAAAATATTACACTTTACCCTGTACAGAATAACTATCTTCAATATCACAGACAGCCTGAAAAAAATGGCAGCAGCCAGGTTTCAATATCATTAACATCCGAACCGCAAAAAGAAATAAACTATTCCCAAATAGCATTCGGTTCAATATATAATGTAAAAAATGTAAAAGTTAAAAAAGTCGATATTGATGCTGAAAAAGCAAAACTTCTCAAACAGATTTCAGGAATGCTTGATATTGATATTGAAGATACCGATATTGAAGACATTATAACAAATTCAATAAGAAAAGCCCTACTGTCAATTCGTACCAAATTAATAAAACAGGATAAACTTTTAAAACAAGCAGATGAGTTATTTGAAAATAAAACTCTTAACCCTATGCAAAAATTTGAAAGAATAAATCAAATAAGAAAAGAAGCTAAACGCCTTGAAAAACCTATTAAAACAACAACACAAAAAAATAAACAAACCAAAACTCCTGATGAAAGAATAGACTATCAACTTCTAAATAAATTTAAAACAGCCATCGAAGAAGATAATTTCAACCTCAAAAAAATTGTTCAAGGATACTACAGCAATCTAAACACGATTTCAACAATTGAAGAATTAAATAAAAAATACCCGAAAATTAAAACACCAAAAAGACCTGAACAAGTTATTGCTGAAAAAATTGCAGATACAATGACAAGAGATTTCTATGAAGAAATCGACAGATTATACGAAAATAATGCCGGTCAGGAATTAGAAACTCTTATTTTTCGTAAAATTGCGGATGTATGTAACGGACTTGCTCTAAAATATGTTGATCCGGAAACTTTTTGCAAAAAAATCATTAATCCGACAGTCCAAACCATCTGCGACAGATATGTTACGGCAAAAACAAGTACAGGATTTTCTTCGCTGCCTGAAAATCGTAAAATGAAAACTCCGCAAATAAACGATGCCGATATGAAATTACTAGCAGTGGATTTTGATGATTTTGTATTATCAACAGTTAGAAAACATTATCTGGAATCACAAAGATTGAGTGATATAACTTATAATTCCGGAAATATAAAAATTTCACTAACAGAATTGAGAAGTTCAGATTATAAATTTGAAAAAATGCCGGAAAAAATAAGAAGCTTTATAAAAACTTCAGACTCACTTTTTGCAGCTCAAAGAAATTACGACAACTATGATATCAATCAGTTAAAAACCAGATTGAATTACTTTGCAAATCGTGAATTAGGAAACAATGAAGAAATTCTAAAAAATATTATAGATTTTGATGCTTGCAATTTTACTGACGAAGATATCAAACTTCTAACCAGATTTTTAAAAGAATTAGACAGCATAAATGACGGTGAGAAAACCATTGATGCCGGACTTGCAGCTATTCATTATCAAGGCATAAGACCAAAAGGAACCGAAAAATTAAACGAACTTGAAAAACAAAAAGCTGCAGAAACTCTTAAAGCCCGCCAGCAAGAAGTATTCAAGTTAAATGAACTTAAAACAAACTTTGATAATGCAATAAATATTCTTTATAACAACAATTTAAATAATATTGCAAACACATGTTCAAAATATCGTCCGAAATCACTGGATGCCGAAGAAATTAAAAATGCAGAAATTTTAATAAAAATAATAAATGAAAATATCAACTCTGAGACAATAAACAAAGCTAAACTTGAAGCAAACATTTCAAGATGGGATACATTTAATTATTACAAAAAAACAGATCCGACAAATCCCATCATTACAGCCTGTGAAAATGGTTCAATAGATATTGATAAAGCCGGACAGCTTATTATCAATACTGAAATTGTAAATGCTTATCCAGGCAGTCTTGAATTTGTACATGAACCTGAAGTTTTAACAAAAATAATGGAAAAAACAGGAAATGACACAGAAGCAGCGATTTATTATCTCACAAAATTTGACGATTATAAAACACTTCTGCCTGAAGAAAAAAGCCGGCTTTCAGTACTTTTAAAAATATTTGATACAAAAGATAATGTCGACAAAACCATTTTGAAATATATCATTGAAAATGATTATATTACATCTGACACAAAAGTTCTAACAACTATTCATAATGGCACCAGCGATGAAACTATTCCGGCAGAAATTTTGGCACCGGCAAAACAACAGATTTATAACAAATACAAATATCCAACCTGTATTCAATACATGGCAGCATTTGAAGATGCATTGTCATCTTTTGCAAGGGCTACCGGTACATCCGGAATAAAAATGACCGGCAGAAATAATAAAACCATAGAATATAAAATGGAATTAAAAATAAAAGGCTATGACGATAGATTATTCTCAAGCCGTAATGATTACCGTTTTGATATATTCTCAGACAGAGGAATGCATTAAATCTTAGCAGATATTACACATTTTGGCATTGAATAATATTATCAAATATTATAAAATAATCTGCAAAAGGAGGCTATATTTATGTGGGAAATAATAATTAAATGGGTTGCCTTTGCTCTGGTGATAGCTTTTGTCGGCTGGCTGACCCCGGGACTTGAAATTGACAACTTTCTTACAGCTATGATAGCGGCTGTCGTTATCACTTTAATCAACGCTATTATAAAACCTGTTGTTATGTTCTTAACACTTCCGATAAATGTATTTACGCTTGGTATTTTTACACTTGTAATTAACGCACTGTTATTTATGTTTGCGGCATATTTAGTACCGGGAATAGAACTTGACGGATTTTTGAGTGCATTGATTGCTTCTGTTCTAATTTCTATATTTTCAGTTGTACTATCAATTTTCAAATTAAAATAGGGAACATAAAGTTCCCTATTTTTTATATTTACATCTCAAATTTTTGAAGAGCTGCTTTTTTATATTCCTCTGGAGTAAAAGTATCAGGAGCCTGAGCTTTAGGTTCCAAGCCCTTTTCCAACAGTTTCGGTGCAGCTTTTGCAAGTTTGTCTGATGTTATAAGTAAATCTCTGTCTTTCTGTTTAGAAATCAGATGAATTGTCATTTCAGTCGGAGCACCGTCCGACGATACTTTTTCCTGAACTTTATAACTTGACCATTCTTCAGGCAAATTTTCTATTTTAGAATAATCTTTTTTTACACCCAGCCTCTTGTCAATTTCATTTTCAAGTATATTTGAAACATACTCTTTTTGAGATTCAAAATGGCATGGGTAAATTATTTCAGAGCCGATAACTTCTTCCGGATCCCTATTTTCATGTTTTTTGAACAGTTCTGCAGCCACAGCAAGATGAGCCAGTTCGTAATCAAGAAATTCTTCCCATATAGGTTTTAAGATATCATCAACTTCATCTTCCATACAATTATAATAAGTACAAACTTCAGTAAATTCATGGATAAGAAGTTTTTCATATAGAGATTCCGTCGGATCAATCAGAGATTCATACATAGTAACATGTTCTTCTTCAACATCTTTTATTTCTGCATAAGTTTCTCTTAAACATTCATTACCATATTCCATACCATGTTCTGCATAATAGTTATGAGTCTGCTGTTCTCCGGAAACTAAAGTTAAAATATTAACTTTGGTCTGCGGAGATGCTGTAGCTTTGTCATAATGCTTGCGAAGTCTTAAAACATTATCATTATGGTGATTTTGTGTCGGACGACTGAGCATAACATCAGTTTGATTTTGCAAAATATCATCAGGGTCAACACCATGTTCCATATATGCCCACTGACTATATCGGTATAAATGGTCAAAATCTTCTAATAAACCAAAATCGAAAGTTTCTCTGACATAAGCATCAGGTTCATTTTGTGCAAGCCAAGCTGTTAAATCAACAGCAACCTGCTCATAACCTAATGTCGTTTCTAACACAGATTGATCAGACGGGGTCAGCCAATTAACGGTTGTTTGCTGCATATCTTCAATACGCTTTGCCATTGCAAGAAATTCTTTTGTTTCATCATCATCAGTAGTTCGTGCAAAGTGATGTTTAAAATTCCATGCTTCGACTTCAATCCCGTTCATCAAAATCTGACGAGTTCGGGTATAACAATCCACTCCGTATTTATTAAATTTTCTATGTGCAATATCATGCCAGCTTCTAAGTTGTTTAGAAAGAGATACCCCTTTCTCTTTTAATGGATTAAAACTCATTATAAATCTCCTTTCTTTAAGGTAAATTTATAATAATCTAATCCAAGCTCTTTTATATTACATAGCCGATTATATTAAATACTTATCTTTTTCTATTATAAAATTATTTTTTAAAAAAGCCTTCATATTTATTTATTAAATAGTTTTCATCAATTTTTGCCAATTTTCTGCACAAATCAGATTCTTCAGTTCCATGTGTTGTAAAATAAAAAAATTGACCTTCATTAGGAATCCCGCGAAATTTGTTAAGAAGCTTATTGAATATATTTACAGGAGAAATATTATTTATTATCAATGCAGGATGAGCAATTTTATTATCTTTTGAACTACCCATCATTACATAGTTAATCTCAGCATTATATTTTTTCCCGAATTTATTGACAGCTTTAGAACTTTTAACAGCATCATAAACAGCACCCGGCATACTTTCAAAACCCGGAACTCTTATCGCAGTGAAATTAGGTGATTGTATAGACTTAACATCCATTTTATAAATCCTTTCTGTAACAAAATCAAAACATAATAAAATGGAGCGTAGGGGACTTGAACCCCTGACCCCCACACTGCCAGTGTGATGCGCTACCAGCTGCGCTAACGCCCCATATATCTAATCTTATCAAAAAAATATTTTTAATAAAGACCTACGACAATTTTTTGATATAAAACATTACATGTTTTATCCACTGATCAGCGACGGATTTATCACAATATTTTCCGGAATGAGCTAATTCATAAAGAGTATTAAGATGTCTTTCTTTATGATGTTTAGCTACAGTTGCAGCCATTACATCAATACAAGATTCAACGTTTGAAAATTTTCTTAAACCCTTTTTTCCCATAATTCCGCCAACATTATTTTTATTCAATGCGGCAGAAGAAGTTCCTCTTGCGGATTCAGTCATAGAAATAGCCATTAATAAAACCGGATTCACCCCATACTTATCTGCTTTATTCAAAAATACCGCAGCTTTATTTTTAAGCGGGTTTGCCGCTGATATCTTTTTAGTAAGAAGATTGTTTAAAGAATCATTTAACTCTTTAGCGGATTTATAAGCCCCGTCCATAAGAAGAACATCCTTTGCAGATTTTATAACAGGAACTTTCGGTACATTTTTACTGACTGTAGAAACTTTTGTTTTTGAGCCAAAACAGTCTGTAATTATTCCCGGTGCTGTATGGACAAATAAATCACCTTCACTTGCGGCAAAGCTTGCGGATTTATTTGCAATCTGAGAGTTAAAACCGCCGGACATAAACACAGCAGCTACAACAGCTTTTTTACCTTTATCACCAACCTGTTCCGCACATTTTTTCGTACTTTTTAATATATATTTTCCTGACTTGAGCGTAAAATTCACAGCACTATTTACACTTATATTATGTATATGGGGTATTTTCATTTTCACAATCCTTCTAACAACTATATTTTACAATAATAAAAACAAATGAAACAAAAAATTTACTATTTATTAATATTTGTTCATATATAGCCGCCATTTTAAGATATTTTACCTTCGAAATTTATTCTCTTTTAACGATAAGAACCGGTTTTTCTTCCATACCGGTCATAACGAACAGTACGACCTGATGAGTCCTTTTTTAACGTTCCGGTTTTCCTGCCATATTGATCGTATATTGTAGTTGTTCCGCCGGAATTTGTTTTATATGAGCCTGTTTTGCGTCCATATTTGTCATAAGTATTATAACCGTTTTGAGTTTCTCGATAGGAACCTGTTTTACGGCCGTAGCGGTCATACGTATTATAACCATTTGAAGTTTCACGATAAGAACCAGTTTTACGACCATATTTGTCATAAGTATTGTAGCCGTTTGGAGTTTCTTTGTATGAACCTGTCTTGCGGCCGTACTGGTCATAAATATTACCTGCCCAAACACTATTTAAAGATAGAGCAAATATAAACAAAACCGCCAAACCGGAAAATATATTTTTCACTCCGCAGCCTCCTATATATCTTATGATACTAAAATTATCGCAAAATAATTATATTTTGGCAACACATAAAAAATGTAATATAATATAACTATGACAAACTGCAAGAGTTTTTCTCCTAAAATAACAACTAAATCAAAAATTTTGATACTCGGGTCAATGCCAGGAGTAAAATCTCTGGAAGAACAACAGTATTATGCCCACCCACAGAATCGTTTCTGGAAATTGATGGGATTGTTCTGTAAATGTGCAAACATGAATGATTTAAATTACAGCAACAAAATAAATATTCTTCTTGATAATGGATTTGCACTCTGGGATGTAATAAAATTTTGCAGCAGAGAAGGAAGCTTAGACTCAAATATTCAAGATGAAATCCCGAATGAAATTCCTGAACTTTTAAAAAATTACCCTAATATAGAAAAAATATGTTTGAACGGAAATACGGCATATACCACTTTCACGAAATATTATCCGCAATTGTTACAAGAGTACAAATGCTATAATATGCCATCAACCAGCCCTGCAAATGCAAAATATACCCTGAACAAACTCTATGACAAATGGTCTGATGCCATAAAATAATTCTTTTGTATAAAACTACGGCATAACTTTAAAAATTAAAGATGTATTGATTCCGCCAAAGGCAAAATTGTTTGTCATTACAATATCGGTATCTATTTCTCGGCCTGAACCCGTAATATAATCAAGCTTTCCGCATTCTTCATCAACTTCACTAAGGTTCAATGTAGGACAGAACCATTTTTTCTTTGCCATATCTATCGTTAATATTGCTTCTATAGCACCGCAGGCACCAAGAGTATGACCTGTGTAGCTCTTTATAGAACTTACCGGAACCGCACGTTTAAAAACATCATAAGTTGCATTGGATTCAGCAGTATCACCTTGAATTGTCGCCGTACCATGTGCATTTACATACCCGATAACATCAGGAGAAATTCCTGCATCTTTTAGAGCCAGTTCTAATGCCGATTTCATTTTATCCCGATTTGGACTTGTTATATGAGTTCCGTCTGTACTCGTTCCAAATCCTAAAACTTCTGCGTAAATCTTTGCTCCGCGTTTTTTAGCATGCTCATATTCTTCCAGAATTACAGTACCTGCACCTTCGCCCACAACAAGTCCATCGCGGTTTTTGTCAAAAGGTGACGGGGTTAATTCCGGAGTACCGTTTTTCTGGCTTGTCGCATACAAAGTGTCAAATATAGCAATCTGTGTCGGATGAAGTTCATCAGCTCCGCCTGCAATCATTATATCAGCATAACCGTTTTTAATAGCTTCATATCCGTAACCTATTCCCATAGCTCCTGATGTACAGGCTGTTGATGAAGGAATTAATCTGCCGGTTGTTTTAAAATACAACGAAATATTAACAGCAGAAGTCTGCGGCATCATCTTAACATAACTTCCGGATGTTACTGTTCTGACCTCTTTTTTATCCATCATTGAATAAAAATCAATAATACTTTCCAAAGAGCCGGAAGAAGAACCGTAGCTTACACCCGTTTGACCATTAGTAATAATTTCATCACCAAACAAACCTGCATCTTTCAATGCTTCTTCAGCCGTTACAACACTCATAATTGCAACCCTGCCCATTGTCCTAAGATCCTTACGGGTATAATGTGCAGGAATAACAAAATCTCCGGCAGGAGCTGCAAGTTTCGTATTTAATCTGGTAAATACTTCCAACTCAGGCATATATTTTACACAATTTTTCAAGTTCAAAAGACGCTCAAATGCTTGCACTCTTGAATTGCCCAGAGGTGAAGTCTGAGCCATGCCGGTAACAACAACACGCCTCATTAATACAACCCTCCGTTAACTGAAATAACTTGTCCTGTAATATATCCGGCATCTTCACTCATAAGATAATTGACAAGACTTGCCACCTCTTTTGCTGTTCCGAAACGTTTCATCGGAATATGTTTTTTTATTTCTTCAACAGGTAAATCATGTGTCATATCGGATTCTATAGCTCCGGGAGCAACACAATTTACTGTAATTTTACGTTTGGCAAGTTCAAGTGCCAAGGCCTTTGCGGCACCGATAATGCCAGCCTTGGAAGCACTGTAATTAACCTGCCCGTAGTTGCCTCTAATACCTGATACAGATGACATGGCAACAATCCTGCCCTTAATTCGAGAAGCTATCATTGGCATAACTATAGGTTTTAATACATTGTAAAATCCACCGAGATTTGTATTTAAAACGTTATCCCAATCCTCATCGGTCATTGAGGGAAATACTGAATCACTTGTAATCCCTGCATTTAAGACCACTCCATAATAAATTCCATTCTTTTCAATATCCTTAGATATAACTTTTTGACACTGCTCTCTGTTTGTAGTATCAAATTGCAAAATCCGTCCGCGTACCCCGTATTTTTTTATTTCTTCAAGTACTTCCTGAGCTTTTTGAATATTTTTATTACAGTGCAACACTATATCAAACCCGTTTTGAGCCAGATATAAAGCTGTTTCTTTTCCTATTCCCCTGCTGGAACCGGTTATTAGTACAACTTTTCCCATAATATTATACTCCGATGCTATTCAAGTATTGCTGTGCATCCTGAGGCTGGTAAGCATTTATTGTAGCCTTTGCACACTCAACACCACTATTATAAATTAAACATTCAAATGAAACAAGTTCATTATCACAAAATATTTCTTTTGCCTTAATTAAATATTTTCTGCCGTTTTCAAATTTATCAACAGAACACTTATAAGAACGTGTTCCTAATAAAAAACCAATTTTAGGTGTAACATTATGATTTCTAAAATGAGTATAAGCAGCAATAGACTGTGCCATAAATTCAATTCCCAAAAGATAAGACACACCGTTTAGTTCTTTTTCAAAAAATACATTATCCTCTCTAATTGTGACATTTGTCAGAATATATTCTTCTTTAATATTAACTTCTTCAATATCGTCTATTAGTATCATCGGATAATTATGCGGTAATATTTTTTCCAAATCGTATTTCATGTTACTTCCCTAAAATTATAACTGCGTTTGTGCCACCAAAACCAAAAGCGTTACACATAATATTTTTAACTTCTTTAACTTTAGTTCCTTTTTTTACAAGATTTATTTTCGGAATTCCCGGGTTATACTCACCATCATAAATATGCGGAGGCAAAGTACAACTGCCGCTTCTTAAAAGCTCATAACATATTGCCGTTTCTATACTGGCAGATGCACCCAAACAGTGACCCGTAAGAGGCTTAGTAGCACCGGCAAAAATGTTTTCGCCGAAAACATTATATATTGCATTGGCTTCCATTGTATCATTAGCAAGAGTTCCCGTACCATGAAGATTTATATAATCAATATCTTTTGGAGCTAATCCTGATTCTTTCAACGCTAAAAGCATTGCATTTGCAGCCTCAATGCCTTCTGGTTCCGGAGTCGAAGCATGATATGCATCCGACGTTTCGCCTATCCCGAGAACTTTTATCCCCTCGTCTTTTTTATCGAGTATAAATACAGCAGCCGCTTCAGAAATATTTATACCTGTCGGATTTTTACTGAACGGATTTGAACGCTTCTCCGACAGAACTTCTAACGATTTAAATCCTGCCAGCGGGAATTGGGAAATTTCATCTGTTCCGCCTGCAATAACAGCATCACAAAGTCCGCATTCAATCCATTGTTTTGCAGTCAAAAAAGCTTTTATACCTGAAGAGCAAGCCGTTGATACCCCGCAGCAAAGTCCTTCTAAGCCCAGATAATCTTTTACAAACTCTGCAGGATTACTCATTTTTAAAAATTCATAATTGTGAGTTTTTTCGTAATCATCAATTCCGGTATTTGTGGTTGAAAATACGACACCTATTCTTTTAGAACCGTATTCCTTTATAAGTTTTTCAATATCCGGCTGGATTTTATTTAAACAATGCAAAAGCATTCTGTTACAACGAATGTTATAAACTTCCTTATGTATTTCAGGCAGAAGAGTTGTAATTTTAAAATCAACAATTTTCCCATCAATAATATTTTGGAAAATTTCTTCTAAATTTTCACCTAAATTACATATAGCAGCTGCTTTTGTAATTCTAATCATTATTCCTCTTCTTGCAGAATTTTTCTATCAATATTATACTTATAATATCATGAAGGAAATTATTTTTGATATAAAAAAATATTCTTATGTTAAAGATGAAGAGTGTGACGTTTCTTTCATTCCAATGATGACAAGAAGAAAACTCAACAAATTTGGAAGATGTGCTTTATATACTCTTTACAAAGTATATGAAAAGAATTCACCCCGTCTAGTATTCGCTTCCGAATACGGGGACACAGAAAGAGTTGATAAGTTGATTAATCAACGAGTAACAGACGGTGACGTTTCACCCAACGGTTTCAGTTCATCTGTTCATAATGCTTCTATCGGATTATTTTCCTTGCTTGAAAAAAATAAAACAGGTTACAATTCTATTTCTGCAGGCGAAAGAACTATTGCACAAGGATTTCTGGAAAGTATTTTATCAAAGAATGCTGTTTTTTGTTATGCGGAAAGCCTTGGCGGCTTAAAAAGTGTTTCTGTATCAATCAATAATTCTAATGACGGAAAATATTTACTATCAGAAAATATTGAAAATCTTGAATCAAAAGATTCTTTTGAAGATTTCATCAGATTTCTTGACGGGAAAGAAGATTTATTTGTAAGTGAGGTATTCAAAATTCAAAGGATTGCACCATGAAATTTCTCAGAGCAATTCTTGTACTGGCTGAAATATGTTTCTTTGGCATTGGAGCGTTAATAATAGGCTGCATTATATTTCCGTTATTATCTTTATTCATAAAAGAAGAAAACCGACGAAAATTATTTTCAAATATAATACATTCATCATGGAATTTCTTTGTAGGATTGATGAAAAATACAAGAATAATCAATATCAACATTGATGGAGATTTGTCTAAAGTAAAAGGTAAAATTATTGCAGCTTCCCACCCCAGTTTAATTGATATTGTTATTCTTATAGGAAACATGCCCAATTCTTTGTGCCTTGCCAAAAAAGAGCTTTTAAAAAATCCTGTTATGCACAATATTGTAAAATCCCTTTATATAATCAATAATATAGAACCTGAAATTTTCCAAAAAAATGCAATGAAGGCACTGGCTGACGGATACAATATTGTAATTTTTCCGACAGGAACAAGAACTCTGCCGGGAGAACAAATTAAAATTCATAAAGGAGCCGCACAACTTTCATTGGTATCCGGAATTAATATTGTACCGGTGAATATAAAAACAGATTATCCGTTTTTAATAAAACATCACTCCCCGCTTGATGCAGGAAATAAGCCGGTGAATTACAATATAAAAATCATGCCTGAAATAAATCCTGAAAATTATATAAATGACACAGACAGTGAAATAAAAGCTCGCAACCGAATATCAGAAAAAATTAAAGAATATATAAATTGACTTTAGAAAGGGATTAAGTTATAAATTTAGTATAGGAATTAGATAAATGACACTGGAAAATGATATAAAAGAATTAATAATAAAATCGCTGGAATTAGAGGACATTAAATCTTCTGATATAAAAGATGAAGAACCGCTTTTTGGCGACGGTTTGGGGCTTGATTCGATTGATGCTCTTGAACTTGGTATGGCTTTAAAAAAACAGTATAATATTACCTTATCATCAGATAAAGATGAAAATTCAGAATATTTTTATTCTGTAAAAACAATTGCCGATTTTATCAGGAGTAATAGCAGTGACTAAAACTTTTACATACGATGAAATTATGAATAAATTGACAGAAATCCTTGTTGATGATTTTGAAATTGACAAATCTGTTATCCGGCCGGAAGCAAATCTTTTTGAAGATCTGGAACTTGATAGTATTGATGCAGTTGATTTAGCAGTAAAGCTTCAATATTTTACCGACAAAAAAATCCCGCCTGAAAATTTTAAAAAAATTAAAACAGTTGAAGATGTTGCAAAAACTATTGAAGAACTCGTAAAATGCGATTAAAATATATATTTCCAATATTGATTACTTTTGCAGTTATTCTGGTATTTCATTATACAAAAATATATTTTATAAAATTTTATCCTGTAGCTGCAAATTTAACAACATTTCTGGTATTTTTTGCATCATCATTTTCAAAAGAAACAGTTATCCAAAAATTTGCCAAAAGTCTTGAAGGCGGCATATTAGATGATTTTACTAAGAATTACACAAGAAAATTAACTTATATATGGTGTATTATAACCTTTATAAATTTTATAATTTCAATAATAACAGTCTTTTTACCGGAAAAATGGTGGGCATTATATAACGGATGTATTTCATATTTTGCAATTGGAATGGTGTTTGTGGTTGAATATATTATAAGAATAGTTTTGAGAAAGAAATATAGAAAAAATGATATTAGAGAAATTTCAAACCGATAAATATGATAATGAGCTTGTATTTATAAACCCTGATATTACTCTGGGAGAACTTAAGCAATATATCTCATATCAATGCAAAGAGTTTGAAAAATCAGAAATTAAAAATATTATTTTATTCGGCAGTGATTATTTCAATTTTGCAATAAACTTTTTTGCCGCAGCTTTTACGAGTAAACAAATATATCTTATATCTGACAAAGAACGTCTAAAATTGTTAAATGTTGATTATTTGATACCGGATAATGCCAAAAAGCTCAATGAAAAAATCAATATCAATAATATACAGCCAAAAGATATTTTAATA
Organism: Candidatus Gastranaerophilales bacterium; assembly: GCA_944324395.1. Classification (GTDB taxonomy): domain Bacteria; phylum Cyanobacteriota; class Vampirovibrionia; order Gastranaerophilales; family Gastranaerophilaceae; genus Zag111. The sequence continues at coordinate 46,139 of CALUWC010000010.1, forward strand.
AACTTTTTTACTTCAGGTTCAACCGGAGAACCCCAGAATATTCAAAAAAATTTATATAATCTTGAAGTTGAAGCTCGAACTACAATTGAAGAATTTAACTTGAAATCTGATCGTATATTCGTCGCCACAACATCATGGGCTCATAGTTTCGGAATAGTTTTTGATTTTATTCTTCCATTTGGCTACGGCTGCAGAATAAATAAAAAAAGAATAGATTTTCCGGAACAGCTGGATTTTGAAGATAATTACATATTAATTTCAACCCCGTCTTTTATGGAAAAACTAGCAAAATATGATTACACTTTCTACAAGTCGCCTGAAAAAATCTTCCTTGCAGGAGCAAAATTAAAACCGGAAATTATCGACTATTTTAAACAATACACAGACCTGATTGACATTTACGGAAGCACTGAAACAGGTAACATTGCATACAAAAGAGGCTACACAAATTTTACACCGTTTAGAGATGTCGAAGTAACAACCGATAATAAAAGTCAGGCTATTATAAAATCCGAATATTTTCCGCAAGAACAAGCTCTATTATCTGATATAATTGAATTTGTTAACGATAAAGAATTTGTCTTTAAAAAACGTTCCGACAGAATTGTTAAAGTATTTGAAAAAAGAATATCTCTTGATGAAATAGAAACTAATTTAAAAAAACATAATAAAGTAAAAGATTGTTATTGCTTTATGTACAATGATAAATTAGCCTGTATTGTATCAACTGATGATATTAGCCTTGAAAAAGCCGACTTGAAGCATTTCCTTACAAATTATGGTGAAGTTGTACCTAAAAAATGGAGGCTCGTAGACGAACTTCCTAAAACTGCAACAGGCAAAATTGACAGATCAAAATTATTAAAACTTTTCGGAATGAATCAATCTCTGCCTTTCGTAATTTCCAAAACAATAGAACATAACGAAGCAAACATTACACTAATATTTAAAAGAAATTCCAACTTCTTTAATGGGCATTTTGATATGATGTCAATATTACCAGGAGTTGTTCAGCTTTATTATGCAAAATTTTTTGCAGACAATATTTTTAATATTGAAATTCCGCCAAAAGAAGTCAAACGGGTAAAATTTTCTAATATAATAAGACCTGACACCCCTGTTACTCTAACCTTGAAGAATAATGAAAATTCAGTTGAATTTGCCTACATGACTGATGCTAAAACATATTCTTCAGGTATATTTGTAAAGTAATTTAAAGTTTGAGGTAAAAAATGAAATTTGAATCAGAAACATTTATAACAGTACAATTCTATGATCTGGATCCAATGAACGTTGTATGGCACGGGAATTATATAAAATATCTTGAAACAGCAAGATGTGATTTGCTTGCAAAACTGGGGTATGATTATGAATCTATGAAACGGGATAATGTTATGTATCCTGTTGCTACAATGGAAATGAAATATATTAAACCCTGCGAATTTCAGCAAAAATTGAGAATCGTTTCTTCTCTTGAAGAAATTGAACCCTGTATGATTATTAAATATACAATATTTGATGCACAAACAAATGAGAAAATATTCAAAGCTAAAACAATGCAAATCTGCGTGAATTCAAAAACTAAAGAAAGTTTATATTCTGCCCCTGAAGGTTTGAAAGATAAACTTGCTTGTTGTAATCTTTAATTATGAAAAGATTTATTGTTATAGTATTATCAATTTTTCTGGCTGGAAGCTGTGTATCTGCAAAAGATGCGATATATCAATATCCCGCAAATATTGCAAATGTCAAAATACCTCAAAACACAAATGTTACCTGTAAGTTTACACAAACAAAAACTATTCCTAATTCACAAGCCTGCATTAAATCTGGGGGAAATTTTAAATTCAATATAAATAACGGGGTAATATTTGATACCCAGTATCCGGTTAAATCAACAACTGCATACACCTCAGACCAGAGCAAACGAATAAGTGATATAATCATTGCAATTTCAAAAAAAGATTACTCTTATATAAATAAAAATTTTAATGTTTATCATTTGAAAAATCAAAAGAATTGGGAACTTGCACTTCAACCAAAAAAAGAGTCAAAAATTCATAATGTTATGGATTCAATAGTTATTCATGGAAACAATTATATAGATACTATTGAAATTAATACACTAAAAAACGGAAGTACCAAAATAAATTTTACAGAATGCAGATAGTATGAAAAATATTTTAAGAATTTTATACATTTTACTTTTTGTCATAGCAGGAATATGGGTTTTTCTCCACCCTGTTAAAACAGAAACAAATTTACTAAGAGCAGTATATTCAAACAGCTATTCCGATGAAATAGTAGTAACCCTTAGCGGAAGATACTCTTCAAAAATAAATGTGTTGATAGAATCATCTTCTGTTCAATCAGCTTCACAGGCTGCTGACAAATTCTTAAATTCAATTGATAAAAAATCTTTTATGATTAAAGATTTTGATTTCTCAAAAATTCTTTCAACCCTGCAAATATATAATCAAAATCTGTTATCCGCATCAACTGCAAAAGAATTGGAAAATAAACAATATGACGCAGTTACAACACAAGCATACAACAGGCTGCTTGACCCTTTCGGAATTATGCTTCTGCCATTGAATGAAGATCCGTTTGTCCTGTTCGGAGATTATTTGAAATCTTTAGGAAACGATAATTCGGACACTCTTGAATATAACGGAAAACATTATAAATTTTTATCTCTGGAAGTGAACAATAATATTGCATTATCGCCTGATATTGTAAACAAAAAAATTAAAGAACTGACACGTTTGCAATCCGAAATGTCAAACAGTGACGTAAAAATTTATCTTACAGGGACACCTATCCATTCTTACTATGCAAGCTCAAAATCAATGATAGAAATTAATATTATTTGTGCATTATCCTCACTATTTATACTTGCAATCTGCTATTTTTATTTCAGGAATTTAAAACTTCTAATACCCATAGCAATAAGTCTTGGCGGAGGAATTCTGGCAGGATATCTGCTATGTGCAATATTTTTCCCTTCAATACATGTTTTAACATTTGTTTTTTCAACAACATTAATCGGTATCTGTATTGATTATTCTTTGCACTACTTTATAGAAAAAGATATTGAAAAAATATTTAAAAGCCTCACCGTTAGTATGCTGACAACAGTAAGTGCCTTTGCAATACTTCTTTTTTCAGGTGTAGAACTTTTGAAACAAATATCAGTATTTACAATGACCGGATTATTTACGGTTTATTCAATGGTAGTTTTATTTTACCCGCTGTTCAAATTTTCCGGTCAATCCGGCAAAATCAATTTTAATCTTACTCCAAAATTCAAAAAAATATTTTCAGTAGTCATTATTCTGGTATCAGTATGCGGAATTTTCTGTCTAAAATTTAATGATGATATAAGAAACTTATATGTTCCGTCTAAAAAACTTATGAAGGCAGAAAAACTGTTTGCTGAAGTTACCGGAGGAAACAAAAAGACAACATTTGCCCTTATTAAGGGAGAAAACATGCAAGAAATCTTGCAAAAAGAAGAAAATATTACCAAAAATCTGATGCCTCAGGATTATCAGGCAATAAGTAAATATATACCATCAATTAAACGCCAGCAGGAAAATTTTAATCTGAGAAAAGTCTTATACCAAAAAGAATTGAATAAATATGCACAGTTTTTATCACCAAAAGAAAAACAGAAATTATTAAATTCAAAACAAACTAACAAATATTTAGAATATAAAGATTTACCTGAATTTTCCGAATTCATGCCGGATAAAAACACTTCACTTATAGTTCTTTATGATATAAAAAATCCGGAAATCATAACGAAAAACGGTGCCGAATATATAGACGTAACCCAAAGTATTACAACAAAAATAAGAAACTGCAGAATCAACTGTGTGAAAATGCTTCTGCCAATTTTTATAATTCTTTTTGCTCTTTTATCCTGCATCTATAAACCTAAAACAGCATTAAAAATAACATCCCCATCAATCATTGCCGCTGTATTTTCAATCGCACTGGTATCATTAACCGGACAAGAAATTAACCTGTTCCATATACTTGCAATATTTCTCATAGTAGGTTTCGGACTTGATTATTCCGTATTCAGGGCAAGCGGAATACAATCAGCTTCCGATGCAGTTTTACTATCCTGTTTAACAAGTATTTTTTCATTTTTACTACTGGCATTTACAAGTTTCAAACTCATCAGTTCTCTCGGCTTTATATTATCTGCAGGGTTGACAGTATCATATCTTGCAAGTCTTCTGTTTGACTACAAAAAGGAGAACGGTTAATATGCAGTGGTATCAAATGAGAGAACAAGCAGCAGGTGCAACAAGACTTCTAATTATCTGGAATTTATATAAAGTTTTTGGCAAAAAATTTGTAAGATTACTCGTATTTTTTATAACCTTTTTTGCTTTTTTAGGTGCCTCAGAACCACGTAAATACTCTAAAAAATACCTTGAAATTGCCGGGTTGAACTCAGGAATATTAAACCAGTTTAGACATTTTCTGGCATTTTCTGACACTTTGCTTGATAAAATGGAGGTTTTTTCAGGAAAATATGAGCCGAAAAATATGATTTTTGATAATGAAAAAGATAAAGATATGTTTATTGAGGATTTAAAAAGAGGAATATTTGTTATAGGTTCGCATCTTGGCAATATAGAAATGATGAGAGCATTTTTGCGGACAAATATTTGCAAACATTTGAATATTTTCCTGTCTGCAGATCAATGCAAAATATTCAACCATTTTATAAAACAAATAGAAATTCAAAGTCCTGTTGACATTTATCCTGTTGAGAATATCACTGTAAACACTTCAATCGAAATAAAAGAAAAAATTTCGAAAGGTGAAGTCGTTGTAATGGCAGGAGATAGGATCTCGCAAAACAGCATAAACACTAATGCTGTCTTTTTAGGTAAAAAAATCCGAATTCCTTCAGGCACATTTAAATTTGCATATCTTATGGAAAGTCCGATATATTTTATCTGCACACTTAAAGAAGGTGAAAAATACAGAATATATCTAAAAAAATTTAAATACAACGGAAATAAAAAAGAAACAATCCAGCAAATGCAAAAAGAATACCTGGAATTTTTAGAAAAACTTACACATAAATATCCTTTCCAGTTTTTCCATTTTTATGATTTTTTTGAGTAACATAAAGTTTTATAGTAATATACTTTTATGGAAATATATTATATAAATTCCGAAAAATTTTTAAAAACACACGATATTGAATTTCTGCATCAATATGCTGATAATAAAAAATTTAAATCACTAAAGAGATTTATACAGTACACTCTTGGCAGGTATATTGTAAAAACTGCCGGAGAAAAAATCTACAACCTTCCGGATACAACAATAGAAATTCAAAATAAAAAACCAAAATTTAAATATGGAAATATAAAATTCAGTATAAGCCACAGCAGCAAAATAATAGCTACAGCTTTTGATAAATTTGAATGCGGACTTGATATAGAAGAAATGAAACCAAGAAATCTTAATGAACTATCAAAATACTATGAACAAAAGTTTGAAACTCAAGAGGATTTTTACAAATTCTGGACAGAAAACGAAGCAACAATAAAACTTCAGCAAAAAGCAAAAACAAAATATAGTAAAATTATAGAAAATAAATACATGCTAACAGTTGTTTCTTCTGATGAAAAATTTTCCGAACCTACGGATATTATTGAATTATAAAGGAACTTATGTAGCAAATTTCACTGATACTATAAAAGCCCGTCACTCTGAGGACTAAAGTCCGAAGAATCTTTTTATTGAGATACTTCGTTAACACTCAGTATGACACCGTTTTTAAAAATTTCTGGTAGGATTTGCTACATAAGTTCCTTTATAAATATATTCACAATTTATTGATTATATGGTAAAATCAATGAATAAAAAGGAAAAGAGGATATTATGTACTATCAAGGACTAATCAATAAATACAGAGAATATTTACCCGTAACGGATTCAACACCTGTCGTTACCTTAAATGAAGGTAATACTCCTTTAATTAAAGCTGAAAACTTAGCAAAAAAAATCGGGGTTGATGCTGAAATATATTTGAAATTTGAAGGCTGTAACCCGACAGGCAGCTTTAAAGACCGTGGAATGACAATGGCTGTCACAAAAGCGAAAGAATCCGGTTCGGGTGCTATAATTTGTGCTTCAACAGGTAATACTTCTGCTTCAGCTGCAGCCTACGGAGCTAAAGCAGGCTTGAAAACTTATGTTTTAATTCCTGACGGTTATATTGCACTAGGCAAACTATCTCAAGCTATGATGTACGGAGCTGAAATTATTGCTATTCAGGGAAATTTTGACAGAGCCCTTGAAGTGGTAAGAGAAATCGCTGAAAAATACCCGATAACATTGGTTAATTCCGTAAACCCTTACAGAATTGAAGGTCAAAAAACAGGAGCTTTTGAAATCTGTGAAGCATTAGGTCAGGCTCCTGATTACCATTTTATACCTGTTGGCAATGCCGGTAATATTACCGCATACTGGAAAGGCTATAAGGAATGGAACAAATTAGGAAAAATTCCTGCACTTCCGAAAATGATGGGCTTTGAAGCAGAAGGAGCTGCCGCAATCGTTAAAGGCGAAAGAATTATGAATCCTGAAACAATCGCAACAGCTATCCGTATAGGAAATCCTGCAAGCTGGAAATATGCTGAAGCAGCCAGAGATGAAAGCAACGGCATGATTAATTTTGTTACGGATGAAGAAATTGTAAAAGCCTATAAACTCATAGCCTCTTCAGAAGGTATTCTGGCAGAACCTGCATCAGCAGCTTCTGTAGCAGGACTTATAAAAGTAAAAAATCTAATCAAAGAAGGTTCCAAAATAGTTTGTATCCTAACAGGAAACGGCTTAAAAGACCCTGATAATGCCATAAAATATTCAAATGACGAAGTTAAAAAAACTTCTTCAAATTTGACAGATATTCTCAAAGCCATGAATATATAACATTAAAGGTAGGTTAAGATGAAAAAAATGTTTTGGGTCGTTGGAATTTCAGTAATAACTTTATGCAGCTGTATTTGTGTAAGAACTTTTGCTTACAGTGATGATTCTGCCGCTAAACTACAAGAATTCAAAAAACAGCAGGCTCAAATAAAAAAATATATACCATATTATAACAATCTGGCAACCTGCATTCCATATAAAAGTGATATGTATAAAATTTACGGAAAAGTAAACGGGGGATGCCATATTTATCTGCAAGATGATATCGGAAACGGTTATGACTGTCATGTTCCTATGACCGTAGCAAAAGCTAACAGTTCTTATGGTAAAAGTGTAACCAGCAAAATGTCTGCTATAAATTTGGAAGAACTTGCTTCTAATAATGCAGAACAATTTATAAAAGAATTTACAATGATTATAAATGACTTGAAGCCTCTAACAAAAATGGAAAATGCTATTTTACAATATCATTGTAAGAAACTATAAAATATTATTATAAGCATTTAATGCAGCAAATACAAGGCAAAACTATAATAGTTTTGCCTTGTTATATGTTTAAATTATATTCATCTGTTACAGAAGCTTAGGTTCAGAATCTCCGCCTTCTTCTCCAAGTGCCATTGTAGTGATTTGCCCGCCGCCTTCTTCTCCGATAGACATTGTGGTAACAGGAACATCACCATTTTCATTTAATCCGTAAGTGCCTGCATCAACCTCGTTATTAGGCAGTTTAATTTCACCGTTTCTTATTTTTTCCAATAATTCCAGTATATTTTTTGTGGCTTTTTCATCCAAAATAGGCTTATCATTTTTATTTTTTAAATCTTCAATTAGTTTACGGAATTTCTCTTTAACATCATCAGATAATATGACAGAATCTCCGCCTTCTTCGCCCATAGCATAAGTTGTTATTGTCTCAAAGCCACCGTCTTCACCAATTGCCGCTGTAAAAGCTGTACCACCCTCTTCATTTGTAGCTTTGGTTGTTATGCCATCACCGCTTTCACCAATTGCCGTTGTAACAGCTGAGCCGCCTTCTTCATTCAAAGCCATTGTGGTAATATTTTCACCACCCTCTTCACCAAGTGCCATTGTTGTTGGTGCTGCATCACCGGTTTCACCCAAGCTATATGTACCTGGCTCAATTGGACTCTTCGGAAGCTTTATTTCTCCATTTTTTATTTTCTCTAAAACTTCTTGAAGTGTTTTCCAAGTATCGTCATCAATTTTTACGTCAGCACCTGTTTTATTTTTCAACTGTTCTACTGCCTCTTGAATTTTTTTTGACATTTCATCATCGACTTTTACCGAACCGCCACCTTCTTCACCAAGTGCCATTGTTGTTGCTGCATCTCCGTTCTCGCCTAAAGCATATGTACCGGCTCCGATTGGAGGTTTTGGAAATTCTATTTCTCCATTTTTTATTTTTTCACTGTAGTCTTGAAGCATTTTCAATGTTTCCGGATCCAGATGTACCGGTAAGTCATGCCGATATATCCTGAAATCACCTTCTTCCTCTTTAGGAACAGATAGTTTTCCCGGACCATAAGTACCTTCCTCCTCCAGAGCTACAGATATTTGCCCCGGGCCATAAGTACCTTCCTCCTCTAGAGGTACAGATATTTCCCTCGGACCAACCATAGGCGACAAATCAGCTTGCTTTTTCTCCCGACGTTCAGCCATTTTTTCCAAAGCTTCCTGCATTAGTTTTGGAAGTTCTACTCCTCCGTTTTTCATTTTCTCTATATTTTCCCGAATTTGTTTCTGTGCTTCTTCATCCATTTCAGGAAGTTTTATTTCACCGTTTTGAACTTTCTCCCAAAATTCCTGACCTATTTTTGGATCTATTAATTTTCCAATAGTCATTGGAGGTTCGCCTTGTTCTTCACTTAAATAAGATATACCTATCTTAGGATCAATACCTTGTTCTTTATCCGGGTAAGATATATTAAGTTTCTGGTTTCTTGCCCCATCATTGAAGTTTACAAAAGTATTCTCATCAGGATTCTTTTCAACGTAAAATCCTTTCACTTTTAAATCTTTTGCATTATTTAAATCTTTTTTAGATTCAGTTTTCTTAGCAAGTTTGTCTATTTCAGCATTTATTTGCTCGGAAGTAGGTTTTTTCACACCTTGAGCATTTAACTCTTCTTTTGCTTTTCTAGTCAACAAATCCTTATTATAATCATCACCGGATCCGCCATCTACTCTAAATGTTGTCATCTTTGCTCCTTTCAAAATTATACACACAAACAATTCTTACGGCAGACAAATAAAAAATCTTTAGAAAAAATTTTTAAATCGTTACAATTGGAAATATAAAAAAAAATCCTTTACTATATAAAAGGAGGCTGAAAATGATTCTTATTATAGGAAGTGACGAAGATTTTCATTCAAAATACATACTGGAAAAGTTACATGAACAAAATACCCCGGCAAAATATTTTGATACAAGGAAATATCCTGTATTAAACTGGTCGCCGGAAGGTGAAAATGATTATATTATACTTGATGATGAGAAAATTTACCTGAAAGATGTCACAGGAATATACTGGAGATGGTACTACGGGGTAATTTATGGAACGTCTGACATAGTATACAGAGAAAAGACATCCGCCCTTGAAAGCTTCCTGTGTTCGCTTGAGGATATCAGCTGGAACTCGCTGCAATCTGTTGAATTACATCGAAAAAAAGGGCTGCAAAGTAAAATTATGCAAAATAACGGAATAAGAATTCCTAAAACTATCGTTACTAATGACCAGGATGCCCTTGAAAAATTCTACCTTGAAAATAACAAAAACATTATCTACAAACCTGTTAGAGGCGGAGCTTATACTCAAAAATTAAAAGAGGAAGATTTTTTACGCAAAGATACACTGATAAATTGTCCATGCCAGCTTCAGGAATGCATTGACGGCATTGATATTAGAGTTTATGCATTTGAAACAGGAGAAATTTTTTCAGGTGAAATACTTGCAAACAGTATAGATTTCAGAGCAGATGACAAAGCAAAAATTAACAAACACCCATTGCCGGAAAATATTCAAAAAGATTGTCTGAAAATATTAAAACTTCTTGGATTAAAATACTCAGGTATTGATATACGATTGAGCAATAGCGGAGAATACGTATTTATTGAAGCTAATCCTGCCCCAATGTTTACTCACTTTGAAAACATGACAGGTTATGAAATTACAAACACGCTTATAAAAAATTTGAAAAAAGTTTAATATAGATATAATAATTTAGCTCAATTCAATATCTAAACGTGTTTTGCCTTCACCACGATTTATAATACCGTCGCCATTTTGCTCAAGATAAAAATATTTTTGTTGTTTACCGTCAGAAGATTGAATGTTCATTTGATCAACAGAAATAATATTCCCTGAGTTATCTTTTTGAACAGAAACTATAAGATTTTTCCCGTCTTCATTATAATAAGACTCTATAATCCTGCCACTTTCTCCTCGTTCTGTTTCTACCCTATATCCCGGACTATTTTTTAATATTTCTACAAGAACATGTAAATATTATTTATATTTTAATAACAGGAACGCTCCTGAAATTCAGGAGCGTTCCTCATTGATTTTTATTCTAATTTATTAAATTAGTGTTCTTCATCATCAATATTGAAATCAGGAGCACCGAACATTCCCTCAATTTCTTCCAAAATTGCGGAAGGTTTTCTTGCTTGATTTCTTTGAGCAACAGCACGTTTTCTTTCTTCTCTGTCACGTTCCTCATCAGCATTTATAAGATGATGGAAACCTGTACCTGCAGGTATCAAACGACCGATAATAACGTTTTCTTTCAAACCTCTTAACATGTCTTTTTTACCTTCGACTGCTGCTTCTGTCAAGATTCTTGTTGTTTCCTGGAATGATGCTGCAGAAATGAAACTTTCAGTATTCAATGAAGCTTTTGTAATACCCAGCAGCATATATTCACAAGTTGCAGGAGTCTTACCTTCTGCTTCAGCTGCTTTATTTACATTTTCAAATGTCTGCATTTCAATCAATTCACCAGGCAGCAGGTTAGTTTCGCCTGCATCAATAACCTTAACTTTCTTAGTCATTTGACGAACAATAATTTCAATGTGCTTATCAGCAATTTCTACACCTTGAGAACGATATACACGCTGAACTTCGTCAACCAAATATTGCTGAGCTGCCTCAGGCCCGCATAATCTCATAACGTCATGAGGATTCATAGGACCGGATGTTAAAGGCTGACCTTTTGTAATTTTTTGTCCGTTTGAAACAATCACATTAGTATCAATTGCATATTTGATTTCAACAGATGAGCCGTCATTATCAACTAAGAACAATCTTGGCAATCCGTCATCATCAATTTCAATTTTTGCAGTACCGTCGTATTCTGCTAAAATAGCACAATCTTTAGGTTTTCTGCCTTCAAGCAACTCTTCTACCTTCGGAAGACCTTGAACGATATCGCCTGTCTTTTCTCTTTCAAATACTAATGTTGCAAGCAAATCGCCTCTTAATACAAGAGCACCTGAATCAATTTGAAGCATTGTACCAGGGCTGATTAAGTAAGGACGACCGTTTCTGATAGAAATTTCGCCTTTATTAACAGCTGTAACAACACCTGAAACAGGAGATATTTCACCGCTTTCGGCAAGAACTTTATCAGTTTTAATAAATTCGCCTTTCTTTATAACAGCTTTGCCTTTTATTGCAACTTTAGTTTCTGAACTGTCAGAGATTAAAAGAAGTCTTCTTACGTCTTCTTCGTCAGACTTGATAGAAGCAACTGCATCATTCATTGCTAATACCTGAGTCTTAGCAACAGGAGTCTTAGGTTCGATAGTTTCACCATCTTTAACCAATAATTCTGTTTGTAATGATGATGCTTTTGAAGAACCTTCCAATTCACGACGTACAATCAAGTTTTCTAATACTACAATTCTTAAAGCACCTTTAGAATCGAGTTCTACCATACCTTTTAAGTGTGATAAGTAACCTTGCATTTGAAGAACTAAGCTTGTTCTTGTAATTGTAGCACCGTCAACATTTCTAACTCTTGCTCCGTCTTTGTATTGCAATTGAGTTACAGGAATGATATCAATCAATTCATCAGTTGTATTGAATTTGATTGAAACATCTTTTTGCGTAACTTCTAATACCTGAACCGGTCTTACAAGAATTTGAACAGGCTGGTTAGCAATAGAATCATCATCTAAAGACAATGCAGAATCCAATTCTTCATCTAAATCATCCAGCGGAAGATCATCTACTGAAGAATCCATAATTGTAACTATTGAAGTTTCTTTTGCTTTGATACCTTCAGCTATTAAAGTACCTTTTTTAACAACTTCGCCTTCATCAACTTTCAATTCTGAAATACTAGACAATGTATGAACTTCACCAGGTCTGATTGTGATTTCATGGATAACATCATTGTATTCTTTAAATTCAACAACACCATCAATATGGCAATACACGTCTTTTACAACTTCAGTACCTGCAGTAACAGCAGTACCGTTTTCTACCATTTTCAACGTGCTGTCTTTATTAATTTGATGAATTTCTTCAGGAATAAATACAACCTTACCAGGTTTTGTAATTATTTGATTTTCATCAACTTCAACATCTACATATCTAATTTCACCTGAAGATGAAACAGAACATTCATCGTCAATCAATTCGGCAATAATCATACCGTTTTCTACTGTTGTATCAACAGGAGCCTTAACAATATATTTCTCACCGGTTTTGTCAACGGTCCAGAGCTGTTCTTTTTTAGTATGTTCAAAAGATGCATTTTCTGGCTGTAATGAAGCGATAACAATTGTCAATTCTTTACCATGAACAATTTTCTTAATCTTCTTACCGTCAAATTTATCTTCTTCAATAACTAAATCTTCACCGACTCTAACTTCGCCGCCATGCTCTGAAATTGTCAGTGTTTCTGCCAATTTCTCACCTGCAGAAACTTTTTGACCGTCTTTAACAAGAACTTTTGAGCCGCCAGGTAATGTATAAACATCTCCGCCTAATACCCAGATAATACCTTGTTTGTTGGTTGTTCTTGAGATATTACCCTGTCTGTCTTTCTTTTCATCAGCTTTGAAGTCTTCAAATACAACTTCACCTGAAATATCAGTTGTAATATCTTTTGTAGCTTTTTCAGTCAAACGAGAACTGTCACCTTGTGAAGTCGGAGCATGTTCAGCCATTTTGAAGCCTTTGTCAACCTGCATGCCATCTGTGATAAATAAAGTTGCACCTGCAGGAATATGATATTTAGTAGTTCTTTTTTCACCTTTAACTTCAATATCTGCTTCATACATAGAAACCTGTACAATATCACCGTGACGTGTTCTGAGTTCTCTTGCTTTAATCTTAGAAACTACAGTACCGGCTTCTCTTGCAATAATTTCTTTTTTAGCTTCTTTAACACCAACAGCACCGCCTGTGTGGAAGGTTCTCATTGTCAACTGAGTACCCGGCTCACCAATTGATTGTGCTGCGATAATACCTATTGCTTCACCGATATCAACTAATTTCTGGGTTGTCATAGCCCAGCCGTAACATTTTTGACATACACCGTATTCCAATCCGCAGGTTAAACCTGAACGAACTTTCAACTCATGTAAATCAAGACTTGAAATTTTCTTGATATCGTCACGATTCATTGTTGTACCTTTAGCAACAAGAACATTACCGTCAGCATCAACAATATCTTCTGCAACTGTTCTGCCTAGCAATCTGTCTATTAGAGGAACAATAACAACATCTCCGTCCATAATAGGTTTCATGTTGATATATTTTTCAGTATGGCAGTCATCTGCTCTGATTATAACATCTTGAGCAACGTCAACCAAACGTCTTGTTAAATATCCTGAGTCAGCTGTTTTCAACGCAGTATCTACAAGACCTTTACGTGCACCGTATGATGAAATAATGTATTCAGTAACTGACAAACCTTCTTTAAAGTTAGATTTAATAGGCAAGTCAATGATTTGACCCTGTGCATCAGCCATCAAACCTCTCATACCTACCAGCTGTGATACCTGTGATAAGTTACCACGAGCACCTGAGAATGCCATCATATATACAGGGTTTAATTTGTCAAAGTTTTCTACAACCTGTTCAGTCAATTTAGCAGTTGTTTCAGACCAGGTATCAATAACTTTTGTATATCTTTCAACCTCTGTAATTTCACCTTTTAAGTATCTGTTTGTTGATTTTTCGATTTCTTTTTCAGCTGATTCCAATAATTCTTTCTTAACAGACGGAACTGATAAGTCGGCAATTGAAATGGTTGTACCTGAAATAGTAGCATACTTATAACCTAAGTTTTTCAAAGCGTTAGCCAATGCTGCTGCTTTTGCCCCGCCGTATTCCAAATACATTTGACCCAATAATTTTTTCAATGAACCTTTGTCCATTTGTTTGTTAATGAAATCAGGTGTTTTCTTTGTATTTGTATATGTTCTTTCCATTCTAATTTTCCTTCAATTAGTTAATTAACATTCTGATTTATATTCGGGAATTTCTATATTATTTATAACAATATATAAAACCCGTTCTACCCTTATACAAGAGCTTTTCTAACCTCTTCGTTGAAGATAATTCTACCAACAGTGGTTTCTATTCTTTCACCTTTATCATCTCTCACAACAATTTTATCGTGAAGTTTAATAACTCCGACTTCAAGTGCAGAGATTGCATCTTGGAAATTGTAGAAGTAACCTTTAACTTCTTGACTAGGATCTTTAATAGTAGTCAGGTAATACATACCCAATACCATATCCTGAGATGGTGTAACAATAGGTTTACCGTTAGCAGGAGCCAACAGGTTGTTAGTAGCCAGCATCAACATTCTTGCTTCAGCCTGAGCCTCAATAGACAGAGGTACGTGAACAGCCATCTGGTCACCGTCGAAGTCAGCGTTGAATGCTGTACAAGCCAACGGGTGCAATTGAATAGCACGACCTTCAACAAGTTTAGGTTCAAATGCCTGAATACCTAATCTGTGAAGGGTTGGAGCTCTGTTCAATAATACAGGGTGTCCGTCAATTACCTCTTCTAATATATCCCAGACAATATGTTCTGAACGTTCAATCTTCTTCTTAGCAGATTTGATATTTTGAACATATCCTCTTTCGATAAGTTTATTAACAACAAATGGCTTGAACAATTCAATTGCCATTTCTTTCGGCAAACCACACTGATTTAATTGTAATGAAGGACCTACAACGATAACTGAACGACCGGAATAGTCAACACGTTTACCAAGTAAGTTCTGTCTGAATCGGCCTTGTTTACCTTCAATAATATTAGATAATGACTTCAATGCTCTGTTATTAGGACCAACAACGGTTCTGCCTCTGCGACCGTTATCAATCAATGCATCAACTGCTTCTTGAAGCATTCTTTTTTCGTTTCTAACAATGATTTCAGGAGCACCCATTTCCAAAAGTCTTTGTAAACGGTTATTTCTGTTAATTACACGTCTGTACAAATCATTCAAATCTGATGTTGCAAAACGTCCGCCGTCTAATTGAACCATAGGTCTCAAATCCGGAGGTGTAACAGGAAGTACATCCATAATCATCCAGGTTGGATCAGTTTCTGAAGAAATTAAGCTGTCTAACAGTCTTAATCTCTTAATTAACTTAGATTTTTTCTGAACAGAAGTAACATTACCGGCTAATTCTGTTCTGATTTCTTCTGCCAATCCTTTAACATCAATTTCTGAAAGAAGTTCTTTTATAGCTTCAGCTCCGATACCAACTTTTAAAGTTGATTCTTCGTTTTCAGTCATATAATCTTCATATTCTTCTTCAGTTAATAATTGAAGTTTTTTGAAATCACTATCACCGCCATCAATTACAACATAGCTGTTGAAATAAATGACCTGTTCAAGATCTTTCAATGTCATATCTAAAAGTAAGCCAAGGTATGACGGGATACCTTTAAGGAACCAGATATGAGAAACCGGTGCCGCTAATTTGATATGTCCCATTCTGTGACGACGAACTTTTGAATCTGTAACTTCAACACCGCAGCGTTCACAGATGATACCTTTGTGTCTTACTCTTTTATATTTTCCGCAATAACATTCCCAGTCCTTTGTCGGTCCGAAAATTCTTTCGCAGAATAAACCGTCTCTTTCAGGTTTTAATGTACGGTAGTTTATTGTTTCCGGTTTAGTAACTTCGCCGTGTGACCATTGAAGTATTCTTTCCGGAGACGCTATACTTATTCGTATATAATCAAAATAATCAATACTTGTAGACAATTTTAATTCTCCTTATAATTATAGATCACCGAAAGTAGTTGGAGTTTCAAAGAAGTTGATATTCAACAACTCTGAATCAACGTCTGACAGAGTACGTTTTGGAGCGGCCTTTCTAAGATCGTCCATATCTGTCATCAAGTCTACTTCCTGACCGTCTTTCTTCGCTACTGTTATATCTAAACCGATACTTTGCAATTCTCTTACAAGTACCTTGAATGATTCAGGAATACCAGGTCTAGGGATATTGTCACCCTTAACGATTGCTTCGTATGCTCTGTTTCTTCCGTTAACATCATCTGATTTGATAGTTAACATTTCTTGCAGAGTATAAGCTGCACCGTAAGCTTCCAATGCCCAAACTTCCATTTCCCCGAATCTCTGACCGCCGAATTGAGCTTTACCGCCCAATGGCTGTTGAGTTACAAGTGAGTAAGGACCGGTACTTCTTGCGTGAATCTTGTCATCAACTAAGTGAACAAGTTTCAAGAAGTATGTCAAACCAACAGCAACAGGTCTGTCAAACGGTTCACCTGTTCTGCCGTCAATCAACATTACTTTACCGTCTTCGCCAACCCAATCGCATCCTGATTCTTTTATACCACGTAAAAGTTCAGCTTTTGTTGCGATTTCTGATTGGTTATCACCGTACATTTCATCAAATGCAGGAGCTTCATAATAATCTCCTGTTAAGTATGAAGCCAAACCTAACAATAATTCATAAGTCTGACCTACGTTCATACGTGACGGAACACCCAGAGGATTCAATACGATATCAACAGGAGTACCATCAGGCAAGAAAGGCATATCTTCTTTTGGAAGAATACGTGATACGATACCTTTGTTACCATGACGTCCTGAAAGTTTATCACCTACAGAAACTTTACGTTTTTGTGCAATGTAAACTCTGATAACAGTATTAGCACCAGGCGGTAATTCATCGCCTTTTTCTCTGTCAAATACCTTGACGTCGAGAACTCTTCCGCCTTCGCCATGAGGTACTCTTAATGAATTATCTTTTACATCTCTTGCTTTTTCAGCAAAGATTGCTCTTAACAATTTTTCTTCCGGCGGATGTTCTGATTCACCTTTCGGCGTAACTTTACCAACCAGAATATCATCAGCATAAACTCTTGCACCGATTCTGACAATACCGCGTTCATCCAAGTGTCTTAAAGCATCTTCAGACACATTCGGGATTTCACGTGTAATTTCTTCCGGTCCGAGTTTTGTTTGACGAGCTTCTATTTCTAATTTTTCGATGTGCAATGAAGTAAATATATCATCATGAACACAACGTTCTGATAAAAGAATAGCATCTTCGAAGTTGTAACCTTCCCAAGGCATATACGCAACTAAGATATTTTTACCTAAAGAAAGTTCGCCGCCGCAAGTTGAAGCACCATCAGCAATTACATCACCTGCTTTAACCTTATCTCCTTCATGAACGATAGGTCTTTGGTTAATACAAGTATCCTGGTTACTTCTTACATATTTCATCAATGTGTAAATATGCTGTTTGCCATGAGTATCTCTTACTACAATTTCTTCACCTACAACTCTTTCAACTGTACCGTCTACATCGGCAACGATAACCATACCAGAGTCTTTTGCTACACGAGATTCAAGACCTGTACCTACTCTTGGTCTTTGGGTAATCAATAAAGGTACTGCCTGACGCTGCATGTTAGAACCCATCAATGCACGGTTAGCATCATCGTGTTCAATAAACGGAATCATTGATGTTGCAACTGAGATAATCTGAATAGGACAAACACCGACATAGTCGATTTTTGAAGCCTCACACATAATGAATTCAGAACGATATCTTGCAGGAACAACTTTTTCTACAAATCTTCTGTCTTTAGTCAATTTAACATCAGCAGGAGCACAACGATAATTTTCGTCGGCATCAGCTGTCATATAAACAACTTCATCAGTAACTACACCGTCTTTTACAACGAAGAACGGAGATTCAACAAATCCGTAATCGTTAACTTTAGCGTGTGTAGCAAGTGAACCAATCAAACCTGCGTTCGGACCTTCCGGAGTTTCAATAGGACAAATACGTCCGTAGTGAGAAGGGTGAATATCACGAACAGCAAATCCTGCTCTTTCTCTTTGTAAACCGCCAGGCCCTAATGCTGAAATACGACGTTTGTGAGTCAATTCAGCCAACGGGTTTGTCTGATCCATAAACTGAGATAACTGTGAAGAACCAAAGAACTCTTTTAATGAAGCAACTAAAGGTTTAGTGTTCAACAAATTCAACGGTGTTAAAGTTTCAGAATCCTGAAGAGTCATTCTTTCTTTAACAATTCTTTCAATTCTTGATAAACCTACTCTGAATTGGTTTTGTAACAATTCACCAACTGAACGGATTCTTCTGTTGCCCAGGTGGTCAATATCGTCCAATTGACCTTCATCATAAGTTAAATTGATTAGATATTCAATTGTTGAAACAATATCTTCAACAGTTAATGTTCTCTGGTTATTCGGAATATTTAAATTTAATTTTTTGTTTAATTTATAACGACCTACACGACCGATATCATATTTCTTTTCATCAAAGAATCTTGATTCTAAGATTTGACGTCCGCCTTGAGGAGAAGCAGGATCTCCCGGTCTTAATTTTTTGTACAATTCAATTAAAGCTTCATCTGTTGTTTCTGTAGGGTCTTTTTCAAGAGTCTTTTTCAAAAATTCAAAGTGAGTGAATTTTGATTCCATTTCAGAAACAGTAATACCCATAGCTTTTAATAAAGTTGTAGCTAAAATTTTTCTATTTTTGTCGATTTTAACGTGAATAATATCGTTAGAATCTGTTTCAATTTTCAACCAGGCACCTCTGTTAGGAATCATAGTTGCATTATATAAACGTTTTCCTGTAGGTGACGGATCACATTTAAAGTAAACACCGGGAGAACGAACAATCTGTGATACAATAACACGTTCTGCTCCGTTTACAATGAAAGTACCTTTGTCTGTCATTGTAGGAATATCACCGATGTAAACTTCCTGTTCTTTAATTTCACCGCTGTCGCGGTTTACAAGTCTAATCATGACACGCAATTGTTTTGCATAAGTAGCGTCATGAATTCTTGCTTCTTCTACTGTATACTTTGCATTGTCAAAAGTATAATTTGGCAAGAAGTGTAATTCTAATCTGCCTGTATAGTCTTTAATAGGAGAAAATGAAAGCAATTCTTCTTTCAAACCTTCCTTTAAGAACCATTCAAACGATTTTTTTTGCACTTCAATAAGGTCCGGTAAATCATCCAAACGAGTATGAGGAATACCCATTGGTGTTACTCTTTTTGCATATTTTGTCTTAGACATCAATTCACCTCATTTAATAATGGTGTACGTACTATAAAAAATTTTCTTTTTCTAACTTAAGGCTGTAAACCCTCTACCTAATTGGTAAATGTCTGCAATTTTTAATGTTCTGTGAAAGTTGGTGAAACCCACTCGTAATCAAACTTCCGGTTATGAATTTTGGTTTAGGCACACTTCGCCCAACTTTACTTTTGCATGTTACTCCATCATATTACATCAATATGCACAGTCAAGCTAATAAGGCATGCTTTTTGAAAAAAATTTTTATTTTTCTTAACAAAAATTTACAGTAGTAATTTAACAAATAATTATTGGGCTGAAAGTTTGATTTAGCAAGCATTTTGGGGTAGTCATTTAAAACCAATAAAAACTGAACATTGCATAAATAAAGGGTTTGGGCGATATCGCCCAAACCCTTATATAACCAAACTTTCATATAAATTTTATTAAAGAGATAATAACAAAATACTTGCCTGATTGTTCTATATACCTTTTTGGCTCTCGAACTAAAGGATGTGCAAAAAAATATTCTGATATAGATATTGCTCTGAATTGTAACAACTTGAATGAAAATATTATGTTAAAAATTAAAAATGAATTTGAAAATTCAACATTACCCTACGAAGTTGATATTGTTGATTTAAATAATATTTCAGAAGTTTTTAAAGGGCATATCATTAATGATTTAGTAAAAATATAAGCTTAAAACCATCAAAGCCTGACATCTTATTTCGTTACAAATAGAATTTTTAGTTTTTCAATATTAAAATTATAATATGTTTTATTTTGAAAAAATTAACGGCAAAAGAATTTTAAAATCTGATTTAATAAAAAATGTTCAAACATTTTTCACAACCAGAGATATCTGTATTTGTGACAAAATTCTGGAAAATAATAATCCTGATAATAAATATGAAATTGAAAACAAAATTAAAGATGACAAAATTTTGATTACAGATTATCTAAAAATCCAGCCTGAAAATCTTATTTCGCCAACTCAAACACACAGTGCAAATATAGAAATAGCAAAGATTTCACAGCATGACTATCCAGATTGTGATGCTTTAATTTTGACAGATAAAAATATTGCAATATTTTTAAATTTTGCAGACTGCACTCCGATAATTTTATATGATGAAAATCAAAATATCGGAGCAATTGCACATGCCGGCTGGCGTGGAACAGCTCAAAAAATTGCACCGAAAACCGTTGAAAAAATGATAATAAATTTTAATTCAAAACCTGAAAATATAACAGCTTTAATAGGTCCTGCCATAGGTTATTGCTGTTACAACGTAGGAGAAGAAGTTTTTAGGGAATTATCTAAAACAGTTGTAAACTTTGACGGACTTTCCGAAATCCGGCAAGGAAATATTTATGTAGACTTAAAAAATATCAATAAGCGTCAACTTGAAGAAACAGGAATTACAAAAATAGATGTATGTCCTTACTGCACTGTTCACAACAATGACTTATTTTTTTCTTACAGAAATGAAAACGCAACAACAAAAAGACATAGTGCGGTTTTAAAATTAGTTTAAGATATAAACAAATATCTAATGTATTTTTTTATCACTACATACAATCATAATTGTATGAACTTATCCTGGTATAATACATTAAATAAACCGCCATTTACACCGCCAGCAGCTTATTTCCCGATTGCATGGGGTATTTTATATACTTTAATGACCATTGCATTTTTTATCATTTTATCGAAACAACATTCCCAAAATAAATATATTGCAGTTAATTTATTTTTATTTCAGCTTATATTAAACTTTACCTGGAGTTATGTATTTTTTGAAATGAAATCTATCAGGTTTGCACTGCTAGATGTAATATTTCTGCTCATAGTTTTAATTTTTACAATAATATATTTCTTTAAATTGTCAAAAACTGCAGGAATCCTCTTAATTCCTTATCTGTTACAGGTTATTTTTGCACTGTATCTGAACAGTGGAATTGCAATATTAAATTGATACGTAAAGAAATGTAAATTTATCTAAAAAATTTAGCACAATTTCTATTTATAATCGTTGTATAAATAGGAAAAGGTAGAAGGATGTGTGTTATGAAAAAATTTTTAACAGTATTATTTGCATTGTTGTTAACATGTGACAGTACATTTGCAGCAACAATAGTTGCCCGATATAACAATGCCGGAAGAGTCACCGGTTACAGATATGGTGCAGGAATTCATCAAAAATTCGGCAGAAATGCCATTTATGCTCCGCATACTGCAAGAAGAATCAGCCAAATAAACAGACAAAGAAAACTTGAGAATGCTATTATAAATTCTATAAATAACAGAGGAAGATGCTGCAACAATAATATGCCGATGCTCACAAACGGAGCTTCTATGGCCGCAGCACCGGCTTCTGTGCCAATGTCAAGATTTGACAAAAATTATACTATCAAAACTCCTAAAACTCGTACAGTAGGCGGAGTTACTTATTACAATTAATTAAAAACAGGAAAAAATATGAAAAAGGTTCTGGTCAGCATTTTAATAATTATATTTACACAAACCGGATTGCCGGCACTGGCAGACGGCCAATATTATCTGGTTGATTATCCCGATATATCAGGCAACGGAACTCGTCAGGTCATTGTAAAAAGAAATAAATTTAAGAGAGATCATTTTGCAAAACCGTCAAGATGCTGTGCCAGAAAAAGAGTCCCTCGAAGCAACACCGAACAGCATAGAAGAACAGATTACAGGTTAAAATTAAGACAGGCTTACCATCGTGCCAAAGTCGTTGATATGCAGCCCAAACCCAAATTATCTGTATCAAGATTAGACAAAAACTACAACGTTATGATGAAAAAACAAACAATTTCTTGTAACGGAGTAACTTACTATGGTACAATAAATGCATGTAAATAAAAATTTTAGGAGATGAAAATGAAACAAATCTACATTTTTGCATGTATTATTTTGTTGAGCTGCAATACAGTTTTTGCAGGAACTCAGTTTGTGGAATACAACAATGCAGGATCTGTTATAAACAAATCCAAACCTGAATTTGGTTCAAATGCAATATATGCACCTCACACCAGTGCAAAAAGAATGCGTATTATCCGCCAGAGAAAACTCGAAGATGCATATTATAAACAATTTGAAAACAAACATAATTATAATATAAATGTTAATCTTCCAACTACAAATACAAATGATAACAAAGTTATAGAAAATGCTGATTCATCTGTTTCAAATAAAACCAGTTCAACTGACAAAAGTTTATCTGATTCAAAAAATTTCATACAAAAGATGAAAGACAGACGACAAAATGCAAAAACTAAGCAAAATCAGCGTCCTGTAACAATCAACGGAGTAACTTATTATTAATAATATAAAAAGTTTCTATAAAAATCCTCTGTAAATAAAATACAGAGGATTTTTAATTTATTTGGAATACCTTGCTTCAAGTTCAAGCAAATATTTTTTCACATCCAACCCTTCTGCATAACCCGTCAAACTCCCGTTTGAACCTATTACCCTGTGACAGGGTACAAGTATTATAATTTTATTTTTATTGTTTGCCATACCGACAGCACGTGCAGCTTTAGGATTTCCCATTTCGCAGGCAATATCTTTATATGAAACAACCTGACCGTAAGATATTCTCCTTAAAGCCTCCCAAACTTTTATTTGAAAAGGAGTACCCTGAATTTGAAGAGGAATATCAAAAAACTTCCTTTTACCCTCAAAATATTCTTTTAATTGCAAATAAGTTTTATGAATAAGCGGGGTTTCAATATTTTCACCATTAGTATCAGAAAACTTTATATACACAATTTTTCCGTTATCTTCACCTATCCAAATTTTCCCGACAGGCATATCATAACCGTATTTTTTCATTATATTTGTCCTCAAATAAAAAATATTATATAATAAAATTTATGAAAAAGATTTTATGCTACGGAGATTCAAACACCTTTGGCTTTAATCCAAAAAACGGAGGCCGATATGATAAAACTACACGCTGGAGCGGAATCTTATCGGATTTACTCAAAGAAAAATACGAAGTAATTGAAGAAGGAATGAACAACCGCACAGGATTTTTCAAAAATCCGGAAGGGTTGAAACAAAGCGGCGGAGAATACCTATCAATATATCTGCAAAATCACAAAGATATTGATATCTGTATTCTTAATCTCGGAACAAATGACGCACAAATATTTTATCCGATTGATAATGAAACAACACAAAAAGGTCTGCAAAATCTCACTTCTGCAATAAAAAACATAAATCCCCGGACAAAAATAATTATTATTCCGCCTGTGAAAATTACACAGAATTTATTACACAGCGGTTTTGCAGTAATTTTTAACAAAGATTCAATCAAAAAAATTCAAAATACATTTCCAGCTTTTGAAGAATTTGCAAAAGCAAACAATTATTATTATTTTGACTTTAATAAATTCACAAGCCCGTCACAAATTGACGGAATACATTATACAAAAGAATCCCACAAAATTATTGCAGCTAAGCTTGCAGAATTTATTTCTAAAATCTAGATTGATTGGGTGAATAATATTTTATCAAAATAGATCTGCAAAATTATAAAATTTTGTCGGGCTACTATTCGCTGTTGGACTGAAAACCCTTACATTTCACTTCATTGTTGGGCAAGTATGCCCAACCGACCCTCCATGCAAGAGTATATATACAATTTATCATCATCGAACAAGGGATTGACAAACCCGCAGAAATCGTAAATAATATTAATAAGCCATTAGGTAAGTGAGCGAACTGCACTTATTTAATGGTTTATTTTTGTTTCTTCATCATTTTATAATTTTTAATAATATTTCCTTTATTATCAGTAATTTTTTCTATTAAATAATCATAAAGATTGCCATTGTGAGTATTATATAAATGGTCATATACTCTATCAACTTCATTTTTATAATTTGTAGTTTCACCAATACGAGATTTTAATAATTGCTCTCTCAAATATGGATACATTTCAAAGTTTTCTGTTTGGTTTTGTCGGTTGGGCATACTTGCCCAACAAAATAAATTTTGTGTTAATATCATACTATGAATTACCGCAGAGTATTTGTTCAAAACGGATATGTCCACATAATAATAACATCTTATGAAAGAAAGCCTGTATTCATTGATAATATTGAAATACTAAGAACTGCATTTAGAAATGTTCAAAAACTATATAAATTTGAAATTATTGCAATTTGTGTTTTACCTGAACATATTCATTTAATTTTACATCCCGAAAATATTAATAATTATCCTAAAATAATATCCTCTATAAAACATTACTTTTCAAAAAATGTTGGGCAGGTATACCCGGCTAACAATTTGAAAATCGGATATGAAAATAAACGGGAAAAAGGAATTTTTCAAAGGCGATACTGGGAACATACAATTAGAAATGAAGAGGAATTAAACAATCAAATTGATTATATTCACTACAATCCTGTTAAACGTGGATTTGTGAATAATGTATTTGACTGGCAGTATTCATCTTTTCATAAATTTGTAAAACTTGGGTTATATGAAAATGATTGGGGCAGCGAAAAAGACATTGCGAATATTAAAAATTTAGATTTTGAATAGTCTTTATCACATTTATATGGGTATCTTCCACTCTGATAAGAATTACACTATGCAAATCCCAAACTTATTTGCCGCTATCCCGGGTATTAGCCGTTTGATGTTTGTATCTGTATTTTGTCCAAATTCTTGTAACCGCACTCAAGGTAAACCCCATAACGGCCAGACCGAAAGCATAAGGAACACCCGTAATAATAGCTTTTTGTTTAATCAGAGAAGCTAATTCTTTATCGACGGAAGTATTATTTTTCTTTGAAAGATATTCAGCAATTTTCGGCAGTTCACTTCTTGACGGAATATTTATTATGCCATTTTTATCTTTTTTAATTAATTCAGGAAACTTTCCTTTTTTTGCAAGAATATTTTTAAATCCTTCATCAAATATTGACGAACCGAAAATGGTATATAATACAACAAGCGGAACCCTTGTCCACACTTCATAAAAATCAAGCTTGCCTCTATCTTTTGCAGCATTTGAATAACCAAAAAGCCCTGTTGTACATATTACAGCAAGCTGCCCTTTACTTAAGGATAATTTACCGTTCGAACTTTCAAAATCAAGCTTTAAATAATCTTTTAGGAATTTTTCAAATTTTGGAGAATTCATACCTGTTTTTTTGAATAATTTCGCTAATTTTTCACCCGGTTCAAGAATATATTCAGATAATTTTACAATTTTATCCGATCTGTGCCCTGCCGCAGCCAGCAATGCACCTGCACCAACACCGGCTGCAGATAAAATCCCTGCTTTTACAAGTTCTTTTTTTGCATGAGTTTCAACTCTCTTTTGCTGATTTATATCTTCTTTTTTGTCTTTATTTAAATTCGCAATATTATTGAAATCACTCACTTTAAAAACTTTCAAGGTAAATAAATTTTTTGCAAAACTCAGTGCATATTCCAAAACGGGAATAGCAAGACAAGCAACAACCATGCCTGATTTTGCCGTTATAAGCCTGTTTTTTAAAGTTTTATCCAACTTTGATTTTTTAATAGTATCTAAACTTTGCGAAAGATTCTTTGTAATATCTTCTTTTAAATTTTTAGGTTGAATAGCCTTAAATAAACCATTTCTATATAAATGTTCTCCAAAAAACGGAGCAGCATAATAAAATAAACCTGATTCCAGAAATTCCAAAAAAGTAAACTCCCAAAAATCAGCTTTACTCCTTGATAACAGAGCTTTGGGCAGCCAATTTGTTGCCGTATCCTGTATAAATCTGGTGGAAGATAAATTCTCCTGAGATTTTATAAATGCATCTAAAAATCTTAATCCTCCGCCCTGAGTCCCTTTAAAATTTACTTTTGTTTTATTATTTATATAATTTATTTTTGTATTATCTATTGAATTTATACTTGTAATCATTATTTAATTATCCTTTTTGCTTCTAAACTTTACACACTAAAAAACCGCCCTAATCAGGCGGTTTAAAATTTTTGTTTTTGCTTATCTTAAATTAACACATTCGACACGCATAACAACGACCGCCTGACATCAGGTTTTGCATCATCATCATTTGCATCATCATAGTGTTATTTTGCATAGTCTAAATTTCCTTTGCATTTATAATAAAATAATATATTTTTCTTGTCAATTGGTTATTTAACCTTGTTTAACAATATTTGTTTTGCAATATCAAAAGCGTTTGAAAGAGTATAGTCTTTAACCTTGTTAAATAACTTTTCATTTTTCAAAATATCAATAAGTTCATATCCTCTCGCAGTTAAACGATAGCCGACATCTATGATACTGTATTCCCCGCCGACACAATAGACAAAACCGAACGGATATTTTGAAGAGAAAGATTCAATCAAATCCTTATCCGCAAGAATTAAAATATGACCCATGAATTTACGCTCTAAATCATGTCCTTTTATATTAAGTTTTTGCATAAGATGGTGAGAACTAATTAAATAATCATCTTCATCTTCCATTGCTAATAAGATTTGTCTGATAAAATCGGAATCAACTTTCATATATCTATTCTCCGTTAGGTATTTTATACCACTTTAGCAATAAATTCGCAACACAAAATTTATACTAAAGCTTCCACCTTGGCAAATTGAGACTCATACAGATGTCTGTAAACACCGTCTTGTATATGTATCAATTCATTATGATTACCAAGCTCAACAAGTTTTCCGTCTTTTATAACCGCAATTCTATCGGCATTTTGAACAGTCGTAAGCCTATGTGCAATAACAAATACTGTTCTATCCTTCATCAGGTTTTCTATTGCCTGCTGAACTATTTTTTCAGCTTCGTTATCCAATGCACTGGTTGCTTCATCTAAAATCAAAATAGGTGCATTTTTCAAAAAAGCTCTGGCAATTCCGATTCTTTGCTTCTGACCGCCGGACAACAAAACTCCACGCTCTCCAATATTTGTATCAAGTCCTTTTTCAAGAGATTTTATAAAATCTTCAAGATAAGAATCTTTTATAGCCTCATGAAGTTCAGCCTCAGTAGCATTCAAGTTTCCAAGCATGATATTATCTCTGATTGTTCCGGAAAATAAAAAATTATCCTGAAATACTATAGAAATATTATCCCTAAGCGATTCAAGAGTGTAATCTCTGACATCAATCCCATCAATTAAAATATTACCTGATTTAATATCGTAAAATCTCGGTATTAAATTGACAATCGTACTTTTACCGCCCCCAGAATTACCAACCAATGCAAAAGTTTCACCTTTTTGAACCTTAAATGAAACACCTTTTAATACCGGTTTATTTTTCTTATATTCAAATTTAACATCTTTAAATTCTATAGAATCATTTAAACCTTTAAGAATTTTTGCGTTCGGTTTATCTTTAATCCTTGGAACAGCATCAAGTTGTTTAATTACACGTTCTAACGCTAAAAGGGCATTCTGCATATTTTTCGCATTATTACCAAGTAATTTTATCGGAGTATAAAGCATAATTAATGCTGTAATAAATGATACAAAGTTACCGCTGGTGATAGTTCCCTTAACAATCATATAACTGCCTAAGCCGATAACAGCAGCAATCCCTATTGACACCATAATATGCATCATAGGAGATAACCAGCCGGTTTTTTGAGTAATTTTCATACTTAAACCAAAGACATTATCTAAATCTTTATTAAAATTTTTACGTTGATAATCATACAAATTATATGCCGTAATAACTTTATTACCTGCAAAAGCTTCATTATAAGCAGTAATTATTCGTCCACCTGCTGATTCTGATTTATCAGTTATTGATTTAATTAATGCTCTCATTTTTGTAAGAGGAATAACAGCACAAATTAAAACAATTATTGCAATAATTGCTAACTGCCAAGAGTTATATAGCAAAACTGCAACAAGAGAAATTGATGAAAAAACTCTTGAAATACCGGTTTTTAAATTATTCAACAAACTATTACAAGATGTATTGGCATCATTATTAAACCAACGTAAAATATCACCTGAAGTTCTTGTATCAAAAAATGTAGCATCTTTATGCATAAGTTTGTCATACAATGTCTTTTTTAAGTCGTTTGTAACACGACCACCGACCCAGGCATTCATATAAGTAGATAAATAATTTAAAAAACCTTGAGTAGATGTAAACGCAACAATCAAAATAGGAATATACCAAGGTGAATGCACAGTTTTATCAACCATTACAATATCCATATATGGTTTTAAAGATAATGCAATAACAGCATCCAATGAACCTATTGGTATTGCAAGTCCAAGAGCCAAAAGAGTCCTAAACCAGTACTTTTTAAAATATGGGAGTACTTTTGCATAATTCTTCATTACTCCATCTTTATCAAACATTTTCAAAATACTATCTAATTTTTCTTTAGCAATCATTATTTTATACATCCTATTTTTATAGATTTTGTTAATTTATCTTCCCAATTATACGCAGTTAAAATACTTTCTTCTAAACTTCTCTCAGGAGACCAGCCAAGATCTTCTTTAGCCTTTTTATTATCCGCAATCAAAGTTGCCGGATCTCCTTCTCTGCGAGGTTTTATTTCAACCGAAATTTCTTTTTCAGTAACTTTTTCACAAGATGAAAACACTTCTTTTACACTATTGCCTTCATTTGTTCCAAGATTAAAAAAGTTTGTTCTGCCTCCGTTTTCTAAATATTTTAATGCCAAAACATGCGCTTTTGCAAGGTCTTCAACATTTATATAATCTCTCACGCAAGTACCGTCTTTTGTCGGATAATCTGTACCAAACATTTGAAATGTTTTTCCACCGCTAAAAGTTGATTTTAAAATATTAGGTATCAAATGAGTCTCCGGTTCATGCCATTCTCCAACTCTGTTTTGAGAATCCGCACCTGCAACATTAAAATATCTCAAACGCACACTTCTTAAGCCGTATGCCTTGTCATAATCATCCATAATGTTTTCTATCATCAATTTTGTTTTACCGTATGTATTGATAGGCATTTGAGGATGCTTTTCATCAATAGGAACATAAACGGGTTCTCCGTATGTTGCGGCAGTTGAAGAAAATACAATACGTTTAACATTATTCTCAAGCATGGCACATAAAAGATTTAACGTACCATAAACATTATTAAAATAATATTTTTGAGGATTTTTAACAGATTCAGCAACCTGAGAATATGCAGCAAAATGAACAACAGCATCAATTTTATGTTTTTCAAAAACAGATTTTATATCTACCAAATTTTGTAAATCACCTTTGACAAAATCTACAACTCGGCCGTTTGAATTTATATTTTTCAAAGTTTCAACAGTTTCAATATGTCCGAGTTCCAAATTATCAAAAATCACAACATCATATCCTGCATCTAGTAATGCAATTACGTTGTGACTTCCTATATATCCTGCTCCGCCTGTTACTAATATCATTATTTAATCTCCTCAAATAATTCTATTGCTCTTAAAATAGCTTTATCCATATCATAATATTTGTAATCTCCTAATCTGCCAAGGAAATATACATTTTCTGATTTTTTCGCTTCTTCCAAATATTTTTCATACAATTTAGTATTCTCATCATTTGGAATAGGATAATATCTTTCGTTTCTGCCTAATTCGAAAAATTCCGAATATTCTTTTGCTATTACTGTTTTATCTGATTTATCATCAAGATAGTATTTATACTCATGTATTCTTGTAAAATCATAATTACAAGGATAATTTACACAGGCATTAGATTGATAATATTCCTTGTCATATGTTTCAAATTTAAAATAAACACTTCGATATGGCAATTGCCCGAATTTGTAATTATAAAATTCGTCAATAGGACCTGTATAAAATATACGTTTGAAATTCTTATCTTTCAAGTCTTTATAATCCGTATTCAATTTAACTTTAATATTTTTATGATTCAAAATTCTTTCAACAACTTTTGTATATCCGTCAAGCGGAATACCTTGATACTTATCCTGAAAATATCTGTTATCTTTACTTAAATAAACCGGAACCCTGGCAGTAACAGCACCGTCAACTTCTTCAGGAGAAACACCCCACTGTTTTGTTGTATAATGTAAAAAGATTTTTTCATAAACATAATTTGCCAAAAATTTTAAATCATCGTCATCTTGTTTTTGAAACTCTAAAATTGGAACTTTTGAATTAATTTCAAAAATATCCAGTAATTTTTGTTCTAACCTTTGTGCCAGTGTCTGCGGAAAAACATCATACAAAGTATTAAAATTAAACGGAATATGAGTTTCAATACCATCTAAAATTCCGACAACCTTATGCATATACGTATTAAAATCAGTAAACTGTTTCAAATATTTCCAAACTTTTTCTGATTTTGTATGGAAAATATGCGAACCGTATTTGTGAATCATAATACCGTTTTTATCGCGGTAATCATAACAGTTACCTGCAATATGATCTTTTTTATCTATTACAAGAACATCTTCATTAAGTTCAGTTGCAATCAAATTTGCAATAACAGCACCTGAAAATCCTGCACCTACAACAAGATTCACATTATTATACTCCATACTGTTCCCTCCAGTGTTTTTTCCTAATTCCAAATTTTGTAATAATTTTATAAAGTTTTGTTCTGAATTGAAAAACATCATATCTTTTCTTATTTGTTTCGCAATATACAGTCGGAACTTCTTTTACTTTAAAACCTAAAGTTTTTTTATACTCAATATAAACAGTCAGCAAACGCTCTGCCAAAAATCCGTACACTCTCTGTTGAAAAACATCTCTTTTTTCAACCTCGGGTTGAATTTCCGCTTCCAGTGTTCCTAATATATCAAACAACCACGATGCATATTCATCTAAAAATTCTTTAGATGATATAAAAATATTATATAAATAAATATCTTTTGTTTCTTTTAATACATGAACAGCCGTATCATAAATCTGCGGAGTTTTTTCTTTTATAATTTCCAAAACTCTATCCAAATCAGAAATATAATGTCTTTTTTTATAATAATTATAAATAGATGAACTCTGCGGAATAATACGTTTCATAGGAAGAATTATATCATAACCAGATAAAATAGAATTAATCTTAGCTTTGTTTAAAGATAAAATATCAGCTATATTATCAGGGAATTTGTTATACCACCTGACGTTTCCGCAACTCAAATCAAGCAATCTTCTATAATGCATAAGACCCTTATAATCAGCATCAGAATTTTTCCACAGCCAATACAATGCTGTTAATTCACAATAATATGGATTTTTATCTGAAATATTATCACCTGTATTATCTTTTGATATTCCTAAATCAACATCGGATAATGCAGCTCCTACCTGAACCGGTTTTAAAACTTCATTTTTTATAATATCAAATTCTTTGTGATAACATACACAAATTTCCGCAGATTTTTCCTCTTTTTTTTCAAAAGAAGATTTCTCGGGAAATTTATTTTCTAAAAATTCTTTCATTTTTAATCTATCCTCATCTTTAGTGTTTAAACTGTCATTTAAACAAAATAAATACGGTTTATATTTCTCAATCAGTGCCAATTTTTCTTTTTTCAATTCAATCATTATTGAATCAGGAGCCTTTTTAATAAAGAAATTCTTTATAAAAGAATGCAAATTATTAACAATTTTTGCTTCTCCGCAATGATTTGCTATAGAATAATATCCGAATATTGATCTTTGAACACAATCTGCTTCCCTGAATTTTTGTCGTGCTGTAACCTCAAAACCCTGCTGAAATTCTTCATAACATTTTTCAATATCGGATTTTTTATAAGCATCAATATTATGATGCGGGAAATAAGGAAAAGATTTTCCAAACTTATCTTTTACCATATTGTAAGCCTGAGATATCGAATAACCGTAAAGATGCTTATACTTTTTATTTATAATCCTGCGTTTTGAAAATCTGAAAACAGGCTGTCCGCTTTCATTAAAGAAAAAACTTTTATCAACATAATTCCCGAAAAACATATCATCATTTGCAAATAAAAAATATTCGGATAACCCCGGAATTTTCTGCAAAGCAGTTTCCAGTGCCACCGAGTTAAATGAAGGAAGACAATCATCAGATAAAATTTCGCTATGATTTATAATATGAATTTTAGAATTAGAAATATCAAGCCATTTAGGAATTTGGTTATCAGTTACGATAAATATATTGTTAATCCAGGGGGCATATTTTTCCAAAGACCGCAGAGAATATTTCAACTCATCGTTTTCAACAAAACGGCATTCCGACGTTGAATCAGAATCCAGAGCTTTTCCGTATTTTTTCAACTCGGAATTCTTCTTTTCCTGCCAGATTTTATCGGAAGAGTCACACCATAAATAAACAATATCTACAGAATAATCCTTACAGCTATTTTCATTAATTCCAAATTTATCAGCCAATTTAATATCTCTCAAATTTTAGCCAAACGGGTAATTGACATATCAAATTTTCATACCCAGAACATTATAAACGTGTAAAATGCCCAATACAATAAATAAATAAGAAATATTAAGCAGAGCTGCCGATTTGAAATTACATAAAAATTTTATACGGCTTTTTCTTCGGAAATCATTTTATTCATAGGATTCCAGGAATCTTTTAAATTATTTTTAATAAGATTCTGGTAAAATTTTTCTTTAAAATCCAATAAATCTAACTGCTGCTTGAGTTCAGACATTTTTTGCTGAGCTTTTCTTCTGGTTTCCTGAATAATTTCATGCCGCTCAGGAATGGTAGAATCTCCTATTATGCATAAATCAATATATTTTTTAATTGATTTATTATCCGTCCCGACAGATCGCAAACATTTAACAATTTTAACCCAGCCTAAATCATCTTCTGAAAACATACGAATATTATTTTCATTTCTTTTTACAAACGGAAACATTCCGCTCTTTGCCCAAAACCTCAATGTATGTTCTGAAATATCCAGCTTTTCAGCAACTTCTTTGATTGTATACATAACACCAACCCTCCATAAAAATATTCTATCATAAATATTACACAGTTGGAAGTTACTCTCAAATAAAAATTTAAAATCTTCCGTCGCAATCAGTGCCGCAGAAAATACACTCGCCATCTTTTAAATTATATCCGAGCATTTCATAGCCGTTTCTGACAATCACAGGTTTTCCGCAGTTTTTACAATATGTAGTTGAGGTTTCCTGATTGGTTATATTACCGGTATAAACATATTTTAACCCCGTATTCTTTGCAATTTTATAAGCATTTAAAAGTGTAGAAAAATCAGTTTGTTTTCTGTTATTAAATTTATATTTCGGAGAAAAAGCACTAAAATGAAGCGGTACATCTGCTCCTAAATTTTCAAAAATCCACTCGCATTCCGCTTTTATCTCATAATCAGAATCATTTTCATCAGGGATAAGAAGAGTTGTCAATTCGAGCCAGCAATCAGTTTCATTTTTTACATATTTAATAGTTTCCAAAACCGGTTCAATATGAGCAAGACAATTCTTTTTATAGAAATTTTGGCTAAAAGCTTTCAAATCAATATTTGCAGCATCCATATACTTGAAAAAATCTTTTGCCGGTTCAGAATTTATGTATCCTGATGTAACTGCAACAGTTTTAATTTCGTTTTTACGGCACAATTTTGCCGTATCAATTGCATATTCAAAAAATATAATCGGATCATTATAAGTGAATGCCACACTTTTACAATTATAATATTTTGCAACCCTCACTATATCTTCAGGTGAAGTCTTGTTTAAAGTTTCGACATCTGCATTAGTTTTTGTAATATGCCAGTTTTGACAGAATTGACACCCCATATTACACCCAAGAGTACCGAAAGATAATACAGGTGTTTTAGGATAAAACTGATAGAGCGGCTTTTTCTCAATAGGATCAATCGCTAATCCGGTATTATAACCGTACGTTGTTAAAACAATTTCACCATTAATATTTTTTCTTACATGACAAAAACCTTCTTGGTTATCTGCCAGAACACAATTACGAGGACATATTGCACATTGAACTTTACCATTTTTTAAAATATTTTGATATTTCATAAAATGTATTATAATACTTTTATGGATAAAATAAAACAGCCTTCCGTTGCAGGAACTTTTTACACAAACAATGCAACAGAGCTAAAAAAACAAATAGAATCTTTTAAAAAAGAAAGCAGAAACAGCTATGAATATCCAACCCGGGCTGTTATTGTTCCGCATGCCGGCCTTATTTACTCAGGCAGATTGGCTTATGAAGGTATAAGCCAGCTAGACAAAAATATAAAAAATATTTTTATCTTTGCTCCGGCACACAGAGTGGGCTTTGACGGAGTTGCACTTTCAAGTTTTGAATACTGGTTAACCCCGCTGGGACAAATTGAAATTAACCAGACAATCAATCAGGAATTAAAAGAGAAATTTGCTGCCCAATTTATAGATCAGGCATTTGAACCTGAACATTCCATAGAAATTCAGGTTCCGATAATTCAATACGTTTTTGAAAATGTAAAAATTATACCTGTACTTGTCGGAAAAACTGATTACACAACAATCAAACAAATTATTGAAACTTATTATCCTGATCCAAATAACGGATTTGTAATTTCATCAGATTTAAGTCATTTTTTAACAGATGAAAAAGCAAAACAACTTGATATTACAACTGCTCAAATGATTGAATCAGGTAATCTTAATAATTTTAAATTTGAACAGGCATGTGGAGCTTTGGGAATAGCAGGACTTGTAACTTTTGCAAATTCCAAAAACTATTCACTTATCCGGATTGATATGAACAATTCAAGTGCAGTAACAGAAGATAAAACTAATGTTGTAGGCTACGGCTGCTGGTTTTTATATGAAGGGCAAACCAATGAATTTTTAAAGAAATATTATTCAAAATCAATAATTGATATATGCAAATATTCAATAAAAGCCCAATTTGAAAAAAATGACGTTCAAATAAAATATCCGCAGGTATTTAATCAAATCGGAGCAAGTTTTGTCACTCTGGAAAAAAATAACAATCTCAGAGGCTGCATAGGTTCCATAATTGCTCACCGATCACTTATACTCGATATTGTTATGAATGCAAAAAATTCTGCATTTAATGACCCCAGATTTAATCCCGTCCAAAAGGAAGAAGTTGAACAGCTTAAAATTGCAGTATCAATTCTGTCAGAACCCAAACAAATAAAATTTACGGACGAAAATGACCTGTTAAATCAGTTGCGTCCAAATATTGACGGAATCATTATAAAAGATGGCAACTATCAAGCTGTTTATTTGCCATCTGTTTGGGAACAGCTGCCTGATAAAAAAGAATTTCTGAACACACTAAAAATAAAAGCAGGACTAAATCCAAACTATTTTTCAAAAACTTTCGAAGCATACCGCTTTGAAACAGTTTATATAAAAGAAACTTAAGTTTTAATAACCACAAGGTTTAATCCAAAATGTTTTCACTCTTCAATTGTGCAAATTTTTCTGCCATAGTCGGGTTATTTCTCGTCAAACGTTTAATACTTAAATCTTCAGCTTTATTGTTTGCCAGCCGCAAATTATTCTCTGAAGATAACAGTGCCTCTTTTGTTTTTTGTAAATGGTCAATGGTTTTATCAATTTCCTCAATAGCAGTTCTGAATTTACGGCTCGCGAGTTCGTAATTTCGTGAAAATTTTTCTTTAAACTCGTTCATTTCCGCTTCAAAATTTGAAATATCAATATTCTGGTTTTTTATAACTGCAAGTTCCTGTTTATACTGCAGAGAATGTAATGCAGCATTTCTTAATAATGTAATCATCGGAATAAAAAACTGAGGACGAATTACATACATTTTAGGGAATCTATGCGAAACATCTACTATACCTGAATTATACAATTCGTTGTCAGGTTCCAGAAGCGACACCAGAACTGCATATTCACAATTTTTTTCTCTGCGGTCTTTATCCAGTTCTTTCAAAAAATCCTCGTTTTTCTTTTTGGTAGCAGTTTCGTCCATTTCATTTTTCATTTCAAACATAATAGAAATAAACTCCACACCGTTTTCATCGGATTCTTTGAATATATAATCGCCTTTGCTTCCGGATTTTGCATCATTATCTTTTTCAAAATACGCTCTTTGAAATCCTGTTGCTCTTAATCTATTAAACTCAATTTCGCAATGCTGTTCAAGAGTTTCTCCAACCATTTTTGTTGACAGTTTCGCTTTAAAATCCTTGTAATGTGCGATTTCTTCGTCTTTGAATTTCAATTTTTCTTCATACTGTTCTTTTAAAGATTGCTCTTTTAACTGACTTTCTTTTTCGCTTGTTTCAATTTGCCCGCTTAATTTAATAATTTGATTTTCTTTTTCTGCCAAAATTTTATCTTTTTCATTAATAATCTTATTTACAGCAAGTTCTTTATCTTTTTCACAAGTTTCTATTGTAACTTTGAGCTGTTGGATTTCTTTATCCTTTTCTGCAGCAATTTCAGTTACGGCAAGTTTTTTAGAATTATTTTCAGCATCAAGTTTTGATAACAAATCAGCTATCTGCAAATCTTTTTTATTCAAAATATCACTAAATTGCCCTTCTGTTTCAGCTTTAGCAAGCTTAACAGCAGTATTCTTTTCTGCTTCAAACTGATTTTCCCGAAGAGTAATTTCTTTTTCAAACTCTTTATCCCTTACCTGCTTCAGAATAGCAGCATAACCTGATTCATCAACTTGAAACACCTCGCCGCATTTTGGACATCTAATTTCCTGCATTCCCCGCTCCTTTTATCTATAGAATTATTATATAATAATTCAAAAATAATCGTCGCACAACAAAAACGAGATAATAAAATATACCGTTTTTTAATTTATAATCAATTTACCATTTTCCGATATGTATTTTTTGTTTTGTAACACATTCTACCTGCTCAATAACAGTTGTATTATCTGCCGGATATCCGATTCCAATATAACAAGGAAGTAAATAATCGACAGGTGCTTCTACAGCTTTTGCAACATTTGAACCCTCTTCCCCAACTGGAATTCTCATAGAACACCCTAAACCTTCGGCAGTCGAAGCTAAAAATATATTTTCAATTACACACCATATAGAAGAAATAGGGTTTAAAGAGCTGACAGAAGATGGTTTTAAAACACCTGAATTAGATTTAAAAAACGGTAAAATAACATGCGAAGCATTTATTAACATTGAGTATTGTCTTGGCATAGCATAAGCATACATTTTTTGCTGGGGTGTACCGTTGACAAGAGTTTTCCTTAAAATTTCTAATGTAGGCTCAATCCCCTGCTTTACAAATTGAAGGGCATTTTCCTTATCTGCAGTACTTTGTAGAACAACAAATTCCCAATTTCTCAAATGATCATGAGTCGGAGCTTGTATACCTGCATTTATAATTTTTTCTATAACTTCATCAGGTACAATTTTATCTTTAAACTCCCTGACAACCCTCCTTTTTGATATTGCATCATATAAATCCATTAACCTATTGCCTCCGTAAAATAATATATTCAATATAAAATATAAACATAAAAATAACTTATCACGAATAAAAAATATTATACAATATTTACGATACTTGAGTCCTAAATTTTTTATCAATTTTTCTTATATTTATTAAATAACCTAAAGCAACTATAATAGATGCTGATATCCAGGCGATTGGCCCGGAATAAAAAATTCCAAAATAACTATATTTTACTGCCAGATATCCTGCTGAATATGCCCTTACCATAAGTTCTGCACAAGACGAAGTTAATGGAATCAAAGGTCTTCCCATGCCCTGCAATGCATTTCTGTATATAAATATCTGACCTAAGAAGAAATAAAATAATGTACTTATCCACAAATAATCATGTGCAATTTTGATAACTTGAGGATTAACATCGCCAATGAATATTTGAACAATATGACTTCCCCAGTATCTCATAACAAATGCCATAACTATACTCAGGACAATATTTATTACAGAACCTCTTTTAACTCCCTGCTTAATTCTTTTAATTTTTTCGGCACCAAAATTTTGAGCAACAAAAGCTGCTAATGCTATTCCAAATGAAATCATAGGCATTGTTGCAATCTGCTCAATTCTTAATGCGGC
The DNA here is from genome assembly GCA_944324395.1 of Candidatus Gastranaerophilales bacterium. Classification (GTDB taxonomy): domain Bacteria; phylum Cyanobacteriota; class Vampirovibrionia; order Gastranaerophilales; family Gastranaerophilaceae; genus Zag111. Next base: position 84,772 of record CALUWC010000010.1, read on the forward strand.
AGTGAAAGCCGCAATAACATTTGCCCCGAACGAATTACAAACACTTTGAATAATTAAAATTCCGATACCTAGCACCGAAAATTGCACAGCCATCGGAATTCCAACGGCTAAATGTTCCTTTGCAAATTGTTTATCATCTTTGTTATGTATAAAATCAAAAATCCATTCTTCTTTTTTCGTATGCAAAATCGGAAATTTAAATTTAATGTAAAAAATACATAATAATGCCGAAAAACCTTGAGATAAAACAACGGCAACCGCAGATCCGGGAACTCCCCAATGAAATTTTAAAATAAAAAGAAGTGCAAGGAATACATTCAAAACAGAAGCAAAAATCAAAAAATACAAAGGAGTTTTGCTATCGCCCAGTGCTCTCACTATACTTGCAAGAAGATTATAAAAATTTACCGTCACAAGTCCCCAAATACATATTTGAATATACCAGAACGCATTATGCATGATTTCAGGAGGAACATTCATCATAAATAGAACAGGTTTCATCAAAAAAGAAAAAATAACAGTGAAAAATGCAGTAAATGCAGTACTCAAAATAGTTGATATAGTAACAGATCTTCTAACTCCTGCATAATCCTGAGCACCAAAACGTTGCCCTGTAATAACTGCAAATCCGTTATTCATTCCTATAACAGCAAAAAGAATCAATGCAAATAACGGTGCAACTGCACCAACAGCAGCCAAAGCATTAACCCCCAAAGTTCTGCCGACAATTACAATATCAGCAATATTGTATAATTGCTGAAAAATATTACCTATTAAAAGCGGAATAGAAAATAAAATTATAACCTTTAGCGGCTCATCATCTGTTAAATCTTTAATCATAATAATTATTATATAGCAAAAAATACTTGAAAAAATTTTTTCTTCATGCAAGAATTAGTATATGCGGTAGAAATACAGCAGAAAATCAATAGAAAGAAGGGTTATGGCAAGGTAGCTCAGCTGGCTAGAGCGTTCGGCTCATACCCGAGAGGTCGAGAGTTCGAGTCTCTCCCTTGCTACCATTTAAGAGGGTTTAAATACCCTCTTTTTTAATTGTATTTATTTGTTATAGTTTTTGTCCAGTGTATTTGTATTTTAATGTCCAGTTTGTTGTAAACAAAATAAAACGTCAATTGGACATATTAATAAACCTGATAATTTATTAAAATTAAAACAAAAATATTTATTTAATTTTTCAAATATTAGTCATCTGCCTAATATCCATTCGGGTATGTTTGTATATATTATATCGGTATGAAAGGAGAAATACAAAACGCTGCACCTGAAGCGTCAATTTTAACTGCACGTGAAATTGAATATTTATCTCTTGTAGCAATGGGTTTTAAAAATATTGAAATAGCAGATATATTATCTGTCACAAACAGTACAGTTAAGAAAACATTAGAAAATATTTTCTCAAAACTCAATGCAAAAAATAGAACCTATGCTGTTACAACTGCATTTGTACATAGAGTAATTACGTCACAAAAATTATCAGAAATCTTTCTGAGGTATAAGAACTCTATTGAGAAAATAAGCTTAGTAGCGGTTAACAGTTGGTTTGATGAAAAATAATTGTGTAAAAGAATACATGGTTTAATTATTTTCGGCAAAATAAAGTTATTTAAAGAACTTGCCTCTATCTCAAATGCCGTTTACATTCCAGCCCCTGTTCCCCTATTCTTATTGACCTATTAATTTATAAAAAACAAGCGTTGAACTTATTAAATATAGTGAAAATCTGTTCGAACTCCTGAAAATGTCCGCCACGACTTATTCTCGGTTAAATAATGCCAAAAAACGGGAATTATTAAAAATTCTGTGTTCGAACTTTTTATATGACGGTGAAAACGTAGTTATTAAGGTTTAATGAGACATTTGAGTTGTCGAATAATAGCCTTAATTAGGCAGTATGTTTGAATATTAGCGGTATTTTTTAAATTGACTGTGATTACTCAAATTGGTCTTTTGCTACTCTTTTTGTCTCTCAAAATCCAACAAAAATTAAATAAATTGCCTGAAACTTAAGCACTGATAGGATTATGGTTTTTCGGACACTTTTGAAATCTGTTTTTGAGATGTTTAATAGCCGTGTTTGGCTTGGTGTTTGAGTTGTACCCGCTTCCCCAAGTCTGAGAGTCGGGGTTTTGAAAAGTCCGAAATGTCCGGTTATTAGGACTAAAATGTCCGGTATTTTTCCATAAAATTTTATAAAATTGCCGAGTTTCCCTATTATATTTGAATTACAGCCATGTACAAAAAGCGGACATTTTTTACAATTTGCTATTCAAAAATTATACTAAACTCGGAAGAGTCCCGTAAATTGCGCCTTTTAGAATTTTAATTATTTTGCATAATTCTATGATATTTACCCCTAAGTCGGAAGTTGGATTTTGCGTAGGCTGAAGTGAGCGAAAGCGAACGAAACGTCGAAGTAACACGGAGTATAGCGAATGTAATTTTGCAAAGCAAAATAAAATGAGCGACTACGGAGTGTTAAGCAATAATCCAATTCAATTTAGTGGGAAATCGCTTCCCTGACTTTATTTTATAAATATTTTATCGAAATAAATTCCAAAACTTATAAAGGAGTTTTCTAAAACTAAGTGTAAAAAATAACGGATTAATTTTACCCCTTAAAGCAGGAAGCAGAATTGAGAGAAAATGGTAGATTTTTGCTAAATTCTAATTTCAAACTGTATTCAAATTGGGTTTTAAAGTAGTTTTTTAGGTATTTTATAAAATTTTCTGCTTAAGATTCAGATATAATCAGACACAAAACAACACATTTCCCATCATTAGTGAGCATTATGATAAAAAACAATAAAATGCTTTAAGCAAATTTTTTATCTTCAACTAAATTATATAATTCATTTATTTTATCAAAACCGTCTTGTTTTATGATATTAAGCATAGAGTATATTCCTAATTTTACGAAATTAAAAAATTCAATATAGTCATTAGATTTTATTTTGGACGAGGAGCCTCCGCTGTGAACAATTGAAGAACGCATTCCGTAAAACTGCTTCAATTTTTTATATGTTTTGATACGTTTTTCTTTCTCTTTAGTAATAATAAATGAAAGCGTTTCTGCTAAATTTGTGGTTATTGAAGGTTGTATGAAATAGCCTTTCTCTTGTCTGGATAATAGGCATTCCAATGATATTGCAACTTGTAAAAAGCTATCTTCTAAATCTTTTGTCTGTATAGATTTTCCTAACCATAATGCTGCTTTATATATTTTTTGTTTTAATTCGTTATTATGGTCTACTAATAATTCAAATAAATTTTGATGTTCATTCGTAAAATTTGACAATAATGTAATTTGATTTCCTAAAAAGGAACTTCTTGATGCTGAAATAGAAGAGTTTATTATATTATATTCATTATCTAATAAATGGTATTGCATACTATTATGACTAAAATTTGTTGTTAAAGATTGTGCAAAATTTCTATCGCCAAGAGCAACACTAATAAATTTTATAATTTCTGAGCTTTTTTCCTCAATTATAGATTCAATAGCATTGCTATCATTAATATATAATTCTACATCTTTTAAGATTAAAATTAACTGTCTTGCATTATCAGGATTTATATTATTTTGTTCATTTAATCTAGGAAGTAATAATGGATGAGGGTGCATATTAAGAAAATTTTGAGGGTTATGCAATTCAAAGGATGGTAATATAATTTGCTTAATACCCTCTTCTAATCCAATATTATATAAATTTATTAAAACATTGTATTTAGTCATATTTATATCCTCAAATATTTTTAATAAATCGCTTTCATTAATAATTTTAGATTTATTAAAATTATCTAATAAAAATTTTTTAATTGTTTCTGTAACAAATTTAGGACTAAATTGTCTTATTTTGTTATTATATTTTTCCATAAAATAGCAATAGTAATTGTACAAAATTTCTTGTGGAACAACAACTATGCCCTGATCTTGAAATGAAAAACCTATTGGCTCATTAGCATTCGGTATATTTTCTTTGACAACACAAGCATTATTTAATAATAGTTGAATATCTATAGTTATTTTATTCATAACAATAATAATTATATATAAAAAATAATATTCAGACATAAAACAATACATTTCCCCCTGAAACACTTCCAATTTGAGAGAAACCAGTCTAACATACAGTAGCTGTAATAATAAATAAGGATATGGTATGGCAGACATTAATAATAACAATATTTGGATTGATGTTGAAACACTCGCAAAATTGAAAAACATTACTCGTCGAGCTGTTCGGCTTGCTCTTAATCAGAATAAATATGAATACAAAGTTGAAAATATTAGAGGCGGTAAAACATACAAAATTAAATTATCAACGCTTGAAGAAGAACTTCAGCTCAAATATTTTCAGGAATATTATGATGATTATAAAACTTGTGAGAACGAGGTTATTGAACTATCAAACCTCAATATCAAACAAGAAAAACTGATATCCGAAAATCAAAGGAAAATTGCACTCGCAAAGTACGACCTGATTTATGCTTGGCTTGATTTTAGGAAAGAATATAAAAGGGACAAGTTGAAAACAGGTGGCAACATCCCCGATAAAGAATTTTTGCAATTATATAATACAGGGATGTTTCAGGAAGAGATTTTTAAGATTTTAGGTAAAGTCTCAATTGGCTCACTATATCGTTGGCGGGCATTATTAGACTATAACAAGGATTGGACAGCACTCGTTGGACAATATAAATATTCAACAAGAAAAGAATACAGAACCACTCTAAACGAGGAGCAGATTAAAATATTTATACAAATTCTGCTGTCGCCTAGTGCGTTTTCAATTGGTAAAGCAATTTCTTTAACCAAACATATATTAAAAGAACGCGGTCAGGAGATTTTACCGAAAGATATTACTTTTCGCAGGTACGCAGAATGGTTTCGGGATAACAATTTTGACAAATGGACACTTGCAAGAGACGGCGAAAAAGCATTAAAAGATAAAGTAAGTCCGTTTATTGTAAGAAACGCAGCACTTTTAAAAGCAGGGCAAGTGCTTGTGGCAGACGGGCATACGCTCAACTTCCAAGTCATAAACCCGTTCACAGGAAAACCCTGCCGAGCAACTTTGCTTGGTTTTTTAGATTGGAAATCCGGCGGACTTGTCGGGTACGATATTATGCTTGAAGAATGTACGCAAAATATCGCATCGGCTCTGCGTAATGCGATTTTAAAAATGGACCATATTCCTGA
>CALUWC010000011.1 GCA_944324395.1 Candidatus Gastranaerophilales bacterium
GCATCGGCAAACTTGTTTTTCCAAGTTTTAATTAATAATCCGATTTCACCTGTCTTATGGTTTAAAATCTTTGTACCAAATGCTAAATCCATATTGTAAATCCTTTCTTTTTAACATCTATCGCTCTGAAAGGATTTAATATCAATAAATTGTGTCGAAAAAGAAACAATACTGAAAAAATGTATTATAATTGTTTTATGGCAAAAATAGAAAATGTAAGAGATAAATTCAAAGAAATTCTTGATAATACTTTTATAAGAAATTATGAAGATAAAGATGTTAAAGATAACAAAATAAAAGTTTTTTCAGAAAATGTTCACAATTTAAAACCTGAAAAATTGTATAGATATCGAAAATTTGATAGTAATTCAATAGATGCTTTATATAAAAACTTGATAACCACTTCTAAACCTTGTTATTTTAATGATCCCTTTGATAGTCTTATATATGTTAATACAGCAGTTATTTTAAATGAAATTAAAGATCCAAGATGTAGAAGAAATTTTTCAAAATGGTTAGAATTAAATCCAATAATTTTAAACAAATTATCTAAAACAAACAAGAAATTACTAAAAGCATTATTAAATGAACCTGCATATAACTATAAAAATAGTATTAGAATTGCAATGCCTAAAATTGAAGCTCAAATGAAATATGGAATTTTAGATGCAGTTAATTTCTTAAAAACTTATCCAAACATTGCCTGTTTTTCAGAAATACCTACATCTCCTACAATGTGGGCTCATTATGCTGATTCCCATAAAGGTTTTGTTCTTGAATATAATTTTCAAGACTATAATTCCCCTTGTACTTTTTGTTCTACAAAATGTAATAATGAACATTATGAATTGCTATTTCCGGTTATCTATTCAAATGAAAGATTTAATGCAAAGGATTTTATTTCTGCATATTGGGCTCAAAAGTATTTATGCAACTTCTCATCAGATATATTTATACCTAAAGATGATGAATTAGCAATTTATAAAATATTATTACATAAATCTGTAGACTGGGAGTATGAAAAGGAATGGAGAATTATATCCTTATGCAATAATATGCCTGCAATAATAAGAAAACCAACTGGAATATATTTAGGAGCAAATATGCCAGCTGGAAATAGAGAGTTTTTCAAGGATTTTGCCAATAAAAATAACATCCCTATATATGAAATGCATATAGAACATACTTCAAAAGAGTATATAATAAATTACAAATAGCATTTAAATAGAGTTTAAATCGAATTTTAAAGATATATTAATTAACTACCCTAATATTCATTTTTATTATATTATTTACATTATGGGAAAGTTAGAAATAGATAATTTTGTAAATAGAATTTTTGAAGATGATTGTTTAAATATACTTCCACAAATTCCAGATAAATCAGTTGACATGATTTTATGTGATTTGCCATATGGAACTACACAAAACAAGTGGGATAGTGTTATTCCATTAAATAAACTATGGTCAGAATATAATAGGATAATAAAAGATAATGGTGTTATTGCATTAACTTCTCAAGGTATATTTACAGCAAAGTTAATGTTAAGTAATGAACAATATTTTAAATATAAAATTATTTGGGAAAAATCTAAATCTACAAATTTCCTAAATGCCAAAAAACAACCTTTAAGAAAATATGAAGATATTTGTATCTTTTATAAAAATCAACCATCATATCATCCACAAATGATACAAGGTGAACCTTATGACAAAGGTGTACGAAAATCGCAATTAACTGGAAGTTATGGAGACTTTAATCCTGTACATGTAAAAAGTGATGGGATGCGCTATCCCACAGATATTATTTATTTTAAAACTGCAGAAAGTGAAGGAGAAGTTTTTCATCCTACACAAAAACCTGTTGCTTTAGGGCGATACTTAATTAAGACATATACTAATGAAGGAGATATAGTTCTTGACAATGCTTTTGGTAGTGGAAGTTTTTTAATCTCCGCAATATTAGAAAAAAGAAATTTTATAGGTATTGAACGAAATATTAATACTGAATTATTTAAACAGAAAAAGATTGATTATATTAGGCTTGCCCATGAACGTATTATTGCAGCTTATGATAGTATGGGTTTATATCCATACAGCTATTTTAAAAACAATGTAATAATGGATAATAAAAAGAATAAAGAATTTGCGTTATGTCAGTAGTTAATATAAATGAAAGAAGTTGGGGAATTGATTTGATTTCCTGCATTAATGAATTTATTGCGGACAAGGAGTTTGTAATAAAACGTGCTGGTGGGGAAAATAGTTTAAAATCTGCACATAATACAATGTTTCCCGATGTTCTGCTGTTTGGAGATTCGCAATCAGCCAAAATATTGTTAGGCTGGGAATTAAAAATGCCAGATACAGATATTAATGATGAAGAATTTATCAAAAATGCATTTACTAAGGCAAAATTATTAAAATTAAACAGTTTTCTCCTGTGGAATGTTAATTATGCTAAGCTTTATGTCATTGAAGATGAAAATTTAAAAATAGAAAAAGAATGGGAATTATCACAAGTATTAGAAACCAGAGCAGATGTGCAAAATAATAGAAAACTTTGGGTAGAACTATTAAAAAACATCGTAATAGATTTAAACGAATTTATTATAAATGGAACTGTTTGTACATCAAAGATATCAGACTCATTGACATCTGATGATATTATTAATTTTATTTTAAAAAATAAATATCTTCTAGTTGATAAATACTCTACTTGTATTATAGAAAATTCTCAATTCCAAGATGAGATTAATCTATGGTGGAAAACTATTGAACATGAATATCCAAAAGATAGTAACAAACTGGAAATATTAGCTGAAATAAATATTTTATCTTGGATAAATAAATTTATTTTTGCAAATTTGTTGAAACGCTATTTTAATCAGGCGAGAGTGATTGAAAATATTGTCAAAGAAATAAATACAGATGAAGCTCTTCAAATAATTGAAGAGATTTCACATAACTGTGATTTTTATAATGTTTTTAAAAAGCAAATGGCAAATAATATCATGCCAGATTTGATTTGGAGAGATTTAAAAAATCTTAATGCTTTTTTGATTGATTCACATCTTCAAGATATTGATTTTGCCGATTGGCATGAAATTTTTGAAAGACTTATATCAATTAAACATAGAAAATTATATGGACAGTACACAACGCCTGTAAATTTAGCTCGTCTTCTAGTTAACTTAACAATTGAAAATAAAAATTTAAGAATTTTGGATCCTTGTTGTGGGACCGGTACTATTGCAAAAGAAGCTCTTAAGTTAAAACAAGAATATAGTGTTGATAAAAACTCTATTCAAAATAAAATTTGGGCAAGTGATAAAATTGCATTTCCATTGCAGTTAGCAACAATTTCTTTATTCGATCCAAACGAAAAATCAGAAATTATCAATGTTTTTCAAGATGATGTTGCTAATTTAAGTATTGGAAAAGATATTTTATTTTTTGATCCAAATAATGGCAATGAAGTTCACAAATCTCTTCCTGTATTTGATTATATAGTTTCAAATTTGCCTTTTGTAAAAGGACAAGATATACCTGAATATAACGAGACAATAAGATTAATTAATAATTTTATTGGAAATAATATTGGCAATGATTATAAATTAGACCAAAGGGCAGATTTAGCTTATTACATACCGTTTAAATTGTGGTCATTGCTTAATGAAAATGGAAAACTAGGAATAATAATTTCTAATGCTTGGTTGGGAACAGAATCTGGAACAAAATTCAGACTTAGTTTAAGAAAATTTTTTAATATAGAAAATGTTGTAACATCTGGTAACGGCAGATGGTTTGACAATGCAAAAGTAATAACAAATATGCTTATACTTAGGAAAAAATCCTTAGCTGAAATAGAATCTGATATTTCTCAAGAGCAAATTTGTTTTACTACTTTAAAACAAAAAATAGATGAATTGGATTTAGATGAAAATATATCTTTTATAAGGAATAATAGTGCACGTGATAATGCAATTGTAAGAAAAGTCGTATATAATACAAATAATATTAAAGATTTGGAAAGCCTTGGAGTTCAATGGTCAGGTCTATTTACTGATTTAAGCTGGTTAGTTAATATTTCAAATAAAGTGATTGCTGCTAATGAATTATTTTCTATTAATCGTGGAGAAAGAAGAGGCTGGGATCCTTTATTCTATCCTTCAATTCCTAATAATATTGAAAATAAATTTTTAAAACCATTTTTAAAAACAATACGCTCTGTAGAAAGTTTAATTGCTGAACCTGATGGAGTGGCTTTTTGTTGTGATGAAAATATAGAAAATATAAAAAATAATTATCCAGGAGCTTATTCTTGGATTATGCGTTTTGAAAATGAACGAAATGGCACAGGCAGACTTTTGCCAGAAGTTTTGAGCTCTAATGCCTTACAATGGTATGAAATGAGTCCAACTTCAACAGCTGATTTAGTTACAAGTATAAATCCTGACGAAAGACTTTTTATTGCAAAATTTAATAATCCAACTTTTGTAAATCAAAGACTTATAAGATTTACAAAAAACAATGATGGTGTTGATATTGAAATAACACATGCTTTATTGAATAGTTTATTAGGAATATTTTTCATTGAAATGCTCGGATTTGGGCGTGGAGAAGGAGTATTAGACCTAAGTGCTTCAAAATTGCAAGACTCTTTAAAAATATTGAATTATAACTTACTAAATCAAACTCAAAAAGAATCTATTATTGAATCTTTTAAACCTCTGTTACGTAGAAATGTTAAGCCATTATTACAAGAAATAGAGTCAGAAGATCGGATTTTATTTGACAGAACAGTATTAAATGCTTTTAATATTTCTAATCAAGAAACAAATATAAAAACCTCTTTATTAAATTTATATAATATAAGAAAATCTGTTAGATAAAAATTACTTAATAAAAATCTCCGGATAATTTATTTTAACGGTTTCTAATATTTCTTTTAATTCAAAAGAAACCTTGTTCAAAATACCATTTTTTATATATATTGAATTTGTATCTATAATTATATATTGTTTATAGCTTGGTTTACTAAGAATAATGGCGTCTTCTCTTGAAAATCCATATTTCTGAAGCATAATTACCAATTTATTTGAGGTTCCATATTCAACATATTCATACCAGTCATTTATTGGTGATTGTTTATGATATCTTAGATAAGTTTCAGAAAATCTCAAAAAATACATGGAAAATTTATAATTGATTATATTATCAATATTTTTCATAATGTCATTTATTACAATATTTTTATGTTCAATTGAATTATTAAAATGAACTGGTTCACTATGTTGAGAATCTCGAATTAAGCATTTGTGTTCTAAATTATACAAAAGAGCTTTCCTAATGATTTCGTGCAATCCATTGCCTTGCATCCATTGTAATAGTATTACTGCATAAAAGTTTAACCGATTTCCTTTTCCTAAAGTTTCTTTTTCATAAACTGACCATTGAAATATATTGGATAGATTATTTAAAAATTCTAAACAACTAATATATTCAAAATTGGATGGGTAATTAATATTTGTATATTTTATTGCATTGAACAAAGAATCTTTTTGTTTAACAGAAATATTGATATCATTATCTTCCTGATTGTAATTTTTAAATATGTTTTTTATATCAATTATGTTCTGCGGGGATAATACCTTTGCATTTTCAAAATCTTTTATAATATAACTTTTATTATTTGTGCATATATCATGCAATAGCATATTTAAACATTTAACTGCATATTCATATGTCGCTTCAGTTAGTTTTTTATCTTTATATTTTTCGTTATCTTCTAATAAATTTGTTTTGCCCTTAAGAAGACATTCTACGATATATTTCTTTGTCTTTTTTGCTATCGCTTTATTTGGTAGTAATGTTTGATTGGGTAATCGTTGTAAAAGAACATCATTAAAATAGTTTTTAATTTTTTCATTTTCTATAACAACAAATACATTTCCAAACTCATTTAGCGAAACCCTTCCTGCCCGTCCTATCAAGTTAAATGCATCAATAACCGATAAATCAGAACGTCCTTTTTTATGATCAAATATAAAAAGATTATCAACAGGAACATTTACTCCTTCCAAGAGAGTACTTGTGCAAAAACAGTATTTGATATAACCTAATTTCAAAAGATTTTCTATTTTCACCCTAATATTAGATGGTAAAGCGCCTATATGATAAGCAATGCCGCATCTGACAAGAGATGCTAAGTAATAATCTTTATGTATTTTATTCTCAATATCTTTGGCAACTTTTTCTAATTCATTTTTTACTTTATCAGAGAAATTTAATTTATAGTTATTTTCTATAAATTCTTTTAGTTCTATAGCCTGACTTATAGCTTTTGCTGTAGAAGAAACATAAACTAAATTGCATTTCTCTTTTCCTAAATTCAGTAATACATCTATTCTATTAGAATAATTTATTTTAAGTGAATCACATTTTTGGAATTTATTTATAATTGAATTATAGATAGAAATATTTTTATTAACAATATCAACATATATTTTATTTTGAACAACAGGTGAAAATTTAAAAGAACATCCAGAAGATAAACTATCGCTAAAATAATTTGTAAGTTCTAAATATATATCTGGATTAGGAATAACAGGAGAAGAAAAGTATATTCGTACACTGCTATTTTCTTTTAGCATATCTAAAATTTTATAATATATTATGCTACGTTTGTCTTTACTCGAAATTTTATGTGCCTCATCAATAAATAAATATTGAAATCTAAGTTCTGGATGTTCAAGCATTGAATAATACAATCTCTCTGGTGTTAAAATCGCAATAAAATTTTCATTATTTTGGACAGATGCTAACGTTGTTATTATTCTATGCTTTCCAGTACCAATAAAATTTTTAAATTCTTTAATCATTTTATTTGCTATTTCAGAAATTAAAGCACGAGTTGGTACTAATATTACAAAATTATTTTGTGTATTGTTTTTCAATTTATTTAGTATAAATTTAGTTATTACAAATGTTTTTCCCATAGATGTTGGAGCTGAAAAACTATAATATTGATTTTTTTCAAGTGCTTCAAATACTGACATTTGTGGATCAAAAAAGGATTTGTTGGAATCTGGAATATTATTCTGAATTTTATGTGTGCTATATACCAAGTTTGCTAAAAAACTGTAATCTATATTAGCTAATAAGTTTCTTTCTTTTAATAAATCAATTGAAGCAAAGTTTGAAACATTTTTATAAACATTTTCTTTAAATATTTTTATGGGAATTTCTTTTGGATAAATCAGCGAAAGAATAATTACAATTTGCTGTGCAATATTTTGATGTTCTTCTTTTTTAGATAAAGACAATATATCGGCATATCTTAGAAGTTTATTATATTTTGGTGTATATTCATCCGAAAATTTATTTAATAATGTGGCTATATAGTTTGCAAGTAATTCACCAAATAATTCTTGAAAACTTTGCTCTTGGAAAATATCTTCGAATAAGAATTCAGAAAATTGTTTAGCCATTTCTTATATCTCTCCAAGTAAATACGGATTCTTTTTCAGTCAATTGTTTTATAATAATTTTTCTATCCCTTTGCGCATTGTGAAATGGTAAAAAATAGAAATTAAACTGGTAATTTCTAATATTATATTTTTTTATCTCATTTATTATTTTTTCTTTGTATCCTAGAACTTGTTTTAGGTTTGCTTGTTTCACATTCTCTTTATATAGATCGTTACTATCATTCGAGCCATCATAATCTATGTTATATCCAATAAAAATACCGAAAATTGTTTCTTTTTCTTCTTCCCCATCTCCCAACAAGTATTGTTTTAGGATTAAAGCCTCTTCATCCTCAACCAGTTGATTCATAATATGTGTATCAAGAAGTCTTAAATCCTGTGCGTTATTTGTAATATAAGTATTAATAGATATAAATGCTTCTCCGATTGCATTATCCAATTCATTTTTAATTTTTGCTTCACCAATTACTAATTGCAATATTTTTTTACCATTTTTGTCTTTTCTAAACTTGAAATGAATTCCATCAGCACCTTTTATATATTCATTAGTAGAAGTTTTTAATTCAATTTTGCTAAATAATTTTGGAGCTTTTAAGTCTTGTTCTAAAAACAGATATAATAATATTTCTCCTAATTCTCCTCCAGCCCCAGAATCTTTATCAGAATTGACTTCTCTTAAATGATCTATTGCTTCAAGAATTAATCGTTTAGCTTTTTTTATATCATTTTGAACTTCTAGATTTTTTCTACGATTAAAAACATACTGACAAATATTATCTAAAACATAATCATATAACTTATCATATGAAAAAAGTTTGTCATGAATTTTCAGGATATAAAGATTCAACTTATTTTTCTGTCCACCAACAGAAAATTCGTCTGTAGTTAATTTTTCAAAGATATTAAATCCATTAGCATCAGAAGTATTTTCAAAATTAACTCCCATCAACATATCCTTAATTGTGAATTGTATAATATAATTTAACTTAAAAATAATGATTATTCAACGATTAAAGAGATTTTTTATTTTTCTCAAACTCCCCTGTCACTTTTTCTCAAACTCGGTGTCAATTTATACTCAAAATCCCTGATACATGATAGCTAAAAAGCACCGTTGAGCCAATGCTCTTAGGTGCTAATTTTAATAAATGTGGAGGATAGGAGATTCGAACTCCTGACCCCCTGCGTGCAAAGCAGGTGCTCTACCAGCTGAGCTAATCCCCCTTTGACCATGCACTTTTTTGGGGTGTTTGGTCTGCGGTTTATTCTCCGCAATTTCTATTTTACATGCTAATTTTTTTTTGTAAAGAGGGTTCTTTTAATATCTTAAATTTTTTTATTTTCTAAAAAGAATACTTCAAATAATATATGCTTTATTTTCTTACATAAATCTATATAATCCTGCCAATATTGGAAGGAAATCTTTATCCAAGTTATATTCCCCAACATATTTAGGATTTGAATTGCTGTAATACATAAGCTGCATATTTACTCCCTTGCCTGTAATAAGCTCGTCATTACGGAAATGTCTTTGCCAAATATCTATACAGTCTGCACCAAATTGACCTTTCAAGCTTCTGCCCTCAAATTTAGCTTTATCTTCAATTTCAATTTTTTTATCTCCGACAAACCCTGTTATCTTCCCGGAAGTTTTCAAAATATTATCGTATTTTAAAATTACATTAACAGGTTTATTTCCAATAACACCGGTTAGTTCTATATTAGAGTAGCTGCTAGCTCTTTTTAATTTATATTCTTCGCCATAATTTATACCGCTAATCTCTAGAGAACCTTTTATCGCATCTGATAGTTTTATATTATTTGTTGAGGTTTTATATGTAAAATTATCTTTTACATCAGTTTTATGCTCTGAAAGTTGTGAAATCCCAACATTAGAATTTCCATTAAAATAAATGTTTTTTATAAAATAATTATGCAATGATATTTTTTGAATCATATTTGTATTAAAATACAAACAAAATAAATTTTGCACAAATATAAAAAGGAGTTTTCAATGAATGAAGTTAAAATTTACACATCTGCAACATGTCCTTATTGCATTAAAGCTAAAAAACTCTTACAAATGCTGAAGCTTGAGTATTCTGAATATAATGTCGATAATGCATTTGATGACATGTGTAAAGAACTATCTGAAAAATACAACAAACAAATTCAAACTGTTCCGCAAATTATAATAAACGACAATTATGTCGGCGGTTATACTGATTTGGAAGCTATGTACAAAAGCGGAAAACTTAAAGAACTTCTACATTAAACGAAATATTGTAAAATATCAGCATTTAAACTTTGGAAAAGAAAAGACTTTTCAAAATATTTTGAAAAGTCTTTTCTTTTATATAAATATTAAAAGCTTAATATTTATTTTTTACCTTCGACAACTGCTTGTGCAGCAGCAAGTTTTGCCTGCGGAATTCTGAACGGTGAGCAGGATACATAATTCAAACCAATTCTGTGGCAGAACTTAACAGAATCCGGATCCCCGCCATGTTCGCCGCAAACACCGCCGACTAATGAAGGATTTACTGCTTTGCCTTTTGTCATAGACATTTCAACCAATTGACCTACACCTTTTTGGTCTAATGTTTCAAACGGATTAGCCGGTAAGATTTTTTGCTCAACATAGCGGCCAAGGAATTTACCTTCTGCGTCATCTCTTGAATAACCGAAAGTCATTTGTGTCAAATCATTTGTACCAAATGAGAAGAATTCGGCATATTCTGCGATTTCATCTGCAGTTAATGCTGCACGAGGAATTTCAATCATTGTACCAAATTTATATTCAACATCGACACCTTTTTCTTTCATAACATCTTGAGCTACACGAACTAATGTTTCTTTAGCAACTTTTAATTCATTAACATGACCTACTAACGGAACCATTACCCAAGGTTTAACAGCAATTCCCTCTTTTTTAACATCACAAGCAGCCTCAAATATTGCTCTTACTTGCATTTCGTTAATTTCAGGATAAGTTAAGCCTAAACGGCAGCCTCTTAGACCCATCATTGGATTAGATTCTGATAAACCTTCAACAACATGTAAAAGATCTTCTTTTTCTTTTGCATCTTTACCCAAAGCTTTTAATGCTGCAACTTCAGCAATTAAAGACTCTTTATCCGGTAAAAATTCATGTAATGGCGGATCAAGAAGTCTTACCGTCATTGGTTTATCACCGATAGCCTTAAACATTGCATAAAAATCAGAGTACTGCATTGGCAACAAATGATCCAAAGCTTCTTTTCTTGCTTCAGGAGTACCGGCAATAATCATTTTTTGAACCCAAGGAAGTCTGTCAGGATCCATAAACATGTGTTCGGTACGGCATAAACCTACACCTTCAGCACCGAATTTATTAGCGTTTGCAATATCTTTCGGAGTATCAGCATTAGCTTCAACTTTTAATGTTCTGATTTCGTCAACCCATGAGAAGAATTTATTCCAGTTGTCATCAATTCTTGCTTCTACAAGTTTTACTGCACCTTCCATAACGATACCTTTGCCGCCATCAAGAGAAATAATATCATCTTTATGGTAAACAGTACCGTCGCAGCCTGTTAATGTTCCGTTTGCAAGGTCGATTTTCATATCTTCACAACCTGAAACGCAAGGTTTACCCATACCTTTTGCGACAACAGCAGCGTGGGAAGTTGCACCGCCTCTGAGTGTTAATACACCTTGAGATACTGCCATACCATGAATATCATCCGGACATGTTTCAACACGAACAAGAATAACTTTTTCACCGGCTGCACCACGTTGTGCGGCTTCTTCCGTATCGAATACAATCTTACCAACAGCAGCTCCCGGAGATGCATTTACACCTTGTGCAATCTTATGAGCTTCTTCTAATGCTTTAGCATCAAAACATGGCAATAAAATTTGATTTACTGTATATGGATCAACCAATTCAATTGCTCTTTCTTTAGTAATAATACCTTCTTCACACATATCTACGGCAATTTTTACAGCTGCAGCTGCAGTTCTTTTACCGTTTCTTGTTTGAAGAATATATAATTTACCTTTTTCAATAGTAAATTCCATATCCTGAACATCTTTATAGCCAACTTCAAGTTTTTTAGCTATATCAACGTATTGTTTATATAATTCAGGCATTTCTGTTTCTAACATAGCAATAGGTTTCGGAGTTCTGATACCTGCAACAACGTCTTCACCCTGAGCATTTGTTAAATATTCACCATAGAATTTATTTTCGCCTGTTGCCGGGTTACGAGTAAATGAAACACCTGTGGCACAATCATCACCCATATTACCGAATACCATTGTTTGAACATTAACAGCAGTACCATAATTGTGGTCGATTTTGTTCATATTTCTATATGCAACAGCACGCGGAATATTCCAAGATCTGAATACGGCTTCAATAGCTTCTTGAAGCTGTACAAAAGGATCCTGCGGAAAATCTTTTCCGGTAACTTCTTTAATTACATTTTTATAAATAGGAATCAATGATTTCCAGCCTTCTGCTGAAACTTCAGTATCAGATTTGACTCCTTCTCTTTCTTTAACTTTTTCAACTTCTGATTCAAAATATTTTTGTCTGTCCATTTCCCATGCTACAGAACCAAACATTGTTAAAAATCTGCGATATGAATCATAGCAGAAGCGAGGATTATTTGTTAATTTAATCATTGCTTCAACTGTTTCATCATTCAACCCTAAGTTCAAAATAGTTTCCATCATACCCGGCATTGAAATTCTTGCACCTGATCTTACAGAAACTAAAAGCGGATTTGTTGTATCACCAAACTTTTTACCTGCTTGTTCTTCAACTGTTTTTAAAGCAGCTCTAACTTCATCCATCAAACCTTCAGGCATTTTGTTGCCATGGTTGATATAATCCATGCAGGTTTCAGTTGTGATAGTAAGCCCCGGAGGAACAGGTAAACCTAAATTTGTCATTTCTGCAAGGTTCGCACCTTTTCCGCCGAGCAGGTTACGCATTGTGGCATTGCCTTCTTTAAAAAGCCATACACGTTTTTTGTCCATAGTCCATTTTCTCCTTTTAGTAAGTATAACCTCTCTAAATAAATATATAGTATAATTCTATCATGAAAATTTATTTTATTACATTTTATTTGAATAAATTCTTTAACCCGTATATTTAAACACTAAATAAAATATAATTCCGGACTTTTTTCAAATATATCCATATACTCTCTTATATTAAGCGAATTATAAAGCTCATTATTTTTTGCAAAATATTTATCCATATCCCGCACAGTATCAAATCCTAATCTTCTTGATACTGTAGATACATAATATAAAGCGGCTTTACGCTGTTCCACGTTCATATTATGGAAATCTCTTTGTGCTTTTTTAATAAGTTCTTCTGAGCCGTATGTATGCAAACGATTTAATAAATACTCGAGTTTTGCAATAACAACATTGAGTGAATCTGCATTTGCCGTTTCTCCTACTGCTTTTGCAATTTCCTGTTTTACTCTCAGTCTGTCAATTAAAAACCCAAGGTCTTTTAAATTGTTGTTATAAGATGATTTATAGAAAATTTCATACAAATCTTCTTCTGTTAAACTATTAAAATCTTTAGTTTTAACAGCATGCAAATAAATATTATTTGTTTCAAGAGTTTGTATTGCCTTTGGCAGACCTGCAGCTTTCAACTGTTCTTCTGTTAATTTTTCATAATTTTCGAGTGTAGGAATTTTTGAATAAGCAGGTGTGAAATCCTCAAGCTCCAATAAATCACTAATACGGCTGAACGTTGTATCAATTGCAATTTCTTTAGTTTCTGTCCGGAGCTTTCTGGAAGTTGTAATTACATCTGCAACCTTGCGGAATTGGTCTTTAATAACAGCATGAAGTTTTGTATCTTTTGTTTTGTCCATCTGCTGGGATATAGATGTAACTGCGGCAATCAATTGATCTTCTGAGTCTTCAATTAAATCAGAATGTTTACCATCTTTAAATTTGGGAATATTAACCAAATCATTTATATATAATTTAGTTTGTTCTTTTTTGTATTCAATATTGTTTGATGCACCTCTGAGAGCATTATCAATCTGCACTGCAAAATTACCGGCATCGGAAGCCCCCGGTCTTGAATATTCCAAATCACTGCGGGCAATAGCCTCAAAAGCCAAATCGCTTGCTCTTGAAACTTGTTTAGGTTCATGCAACATTTTTATATTCAAAATAAAACTTGACGGAGAAATAAATCGCTTGTCTTTATATTCCCGGATAGATTTTGCAACACCTTCAAAAGATTCATTTACGGTCTGATTAACAAATTGGTTATAATTGTTCAATTCAGCTTCCATCTTGAATAACCTTGCTCTTATATTATTTTTAAACAATTTAACTTTTCCGGGAGTTTTTATGCCGTAATACAGCAAAATTCCTCCACCGGTAACTAAACCTAACGGAGCCAGAATATCTTTCCAATCTGCAGCATTTTTCTTGTGAATATCAGAAGGTAAAGTCTTAGGAGTTTGAACTGTCAATGCAGGAGACTGCATATAAGTTTTGTTATAACTTATATAAGGATTAGATGCAATTTTATCTTGTATTGAATTTACCATATAGGACCTATCCACAGATATATAAAAACGAAAAAAAAATTTTTTGCTAATTAATAAAAAACAGATGTTAAAAATTCTTCTAAAAGCCGCAATCCCAATTTTATACGTCAGGCAAAGTTCCTTTAACTTCAGCAACTTCATCACAACCGAGATTAAATACTTCGTGAAGTGCTTTTACAGCTTTTTGAGCATCATCTTTGTTTATTAAACAACTGATTTTGATTTCACTGGTAGAAATCATTCTAATATTTATGCCGTTATTTGCAAGCGTTTTGAACATAGTAGAAGCAATACCCGGACGGTCAATCATACCTGCACCTATAATTGATATTTTGGCAATGTTATCATCAATTTTTACATCAGCTGCACCAAGTTTTTTCTTAACATCTTCAAGAACCTCAACAGCTTTAGGCAAATCTTCTTTGTTGATGGTAAAAGCAATATCATTAGTATTGGAAGCTTTTCTGGCATACGATTGAATAATCATATCTACAGAAATATTTTCATCTGCAAGACATCCAAACAAAGTTGCAGCTTCACCGGGGGTATCAGGAACATCACATACAACCACTCTAACTTGTGAAGAATCTGCAGCTACCCCTGCAACAGGTTTATTTATTTCCATTTTTTCAACTCCTAATATTAAAGTTCCCATATTTTCAAGCTTAAAACTGCTGCGAACCCTCAAAGGCACTGCATATTGTTTCGCAGTTTCAACACTTCTCGGATGAAGTACATTAGCACCGGCATGTGCAAGTTCAAGCATTTCTTCATACGAAATTGAATCCAATCTTGATGCATTCGGAACAACCCTCGGATCTGTTGTGTAAACTCCTTCAACATCAGTATAAATATCGCATCTTTCAGCATTCAACGAAGCGGCTAAAGCTACAGCAGATGTATCGGATCCGCCTCTGCCTAATGTTGTGATTTCTCCGTCCTCCGTAACTCCCTGAAATCCGGCAACAACGATAATATTTCCTTCATCAAGATTCTTTTTTAATTTTTCTGTTTTTATATCAATAATTCTTGCTTTTGAATGAACATTTTCAGTTAAAATTCCAATTTGGGTAGCGTTAAAACTTACCGCTTTATAACCTTGAGCCTGAATTGCCATTGTCAATAATGCAATAGAAACACATTCACCGGTTGATAACAGCATATCCATTTCTCTTGCAGAAGGATTAGGGTTTAATTCCTTGGCCATTTTTACAAGATGATCCGTAGTATGCCCCATTGCAGAAACAACAACGACAACATCATTGCCGTTTTCTTTTTCTTTTATAACAGTTCTGGCAACATTTTTTATCTTATCTGTATCAGCAACAGATGTTCCGCCAAATTTTTGTACTATTATCTTTCTCAATTTAATTACTACCCTGTAGATTTTTCAGTATATTCTCCAATTCCAGCTTTTGCGTCTGATGTTCAAAGCTGCCAGCTTCTTCTGCTTTTTGTGCCAGCAAAATAGCTTCCCTTATATTATATTCACAAATGTTTTCCTTTGCAAGTGTATATGATGTGAAAAATAATAAATTTAAAACTTCGGAATTATTTTTGGAAATTTTTTCGGCCTTTCGAAGTTTTCTTTGAGCATCTGCAATATCTGAAATTTTTATAAGCCATTTTGCATATTCTAAAAAACCGTCTGCATACCCCGGATTTTCTATTGTAAATTTTTCAAAATTTTCTCTGACTTTATCTTTATTATCAAGGATTTGATATGCTCTTGCAAGATGAAGATAATTGTATGTTTGAGATTTATCTGTCCTTAATGCCTTTTTAAAAATTTCAACAGCATCTTCAATTCTGTCTTCCGACATTTTTTCCAGTGCTATGGCTTCCTGTATATACACATCATTACCGTATTTTTCTTTTAATTCATCAACTAATTTGAAATCACCTTTATAAGAATTGAGTAATGCTAAAGCAATTTTTGCATTTAAATATTCATTATCTTTAGATAGTGCAATATTTAAATGTTCTCCGGCTTTATCAAACTCAAACATTCTTATATAAGCTCTGCCCCATTCATAATGCAAAACTTCATTTTCTAAATCATTATCAATAGCAGATTGAAATACTTTTTCTGTATTTTCGAAATCTTTTCGTCTTGAATAAACTTCTCCAAGAACTATGTATGCAGGCTGCATTTTTTTATTATATTCTATGGATTTTTTTGCATATTTTTCTGCGGCATCATAATCTGCTTTTAGTAATTTCAAATTGGCATATTCATAAGTGCTGCTCTCATTCGGGGCAACTTTTGCCAAAAATTCCAATTTTGTTTCCGCAGAATCATAATCACATAATTTAATTTCCATAATTGCAGACAACAAAATTGCACTAAAATTATATTTACTTATTTTTACCGCAGCTAAAAATTTATCTCTGGCAAGTGCATATTTTTTTAATTTCATAAGTGCCATACCCCAGCCGGTTTGAACATCTGTGTTCAGAGGTGTTATTTTGGCTGCTTTTTCAAAAGAATTTAATGCTTCTGTATAAAGTTTGGAATTTAATTGACACATACCAAGCCGCAGCCAAATCTCTTTATCCTGCGGATTAATTTGTGCTGATGTTGAATAATATTTAACAGCATCTTCAAATTTCCTTCTTAATTCATATATTTTTCCAAGATATTTGTAAACTCTCGAATCCTGATTAGAAATATCAAGAGCTTCTTTCAAAATATTTTCAGCATCATCAAGTTTTCTATTTTCAATGAGTTTTTTGGCTTTATTAACATACGCAACTGTCGGAAGAGACTGAATTATAGATGCTTTTTGGTAAGAATCTACCGATCTGCTTAAATCTTTAATCTTATTTACAACATTTTTTATCCAATCAGACAATCTGCTACCTCTCTAAAAGCTCCGCTGCCGGCATAATTTTCTGTAATTTGAATATCTTTTACAGCTTTTACTTTTTTAACCGCATGAGGAACTGTTATTTTATATTTTGCATAATTTAAACATTCCAAATCGTTTATATCATCTCCGATATAGACGTATTCTTCCTGCGATAAATTATATTTTTCAATAATTGATTTTAAAATATCGATTTTAATTCTGATTTTCTGATGAACTTCTTTAATATCAAATTTTTTTGCTAGTATTTCAATAGCAGAATTAGTTTCGCCGGAAATAATCGCAATATTAAACCCGTTTTTCTTTAATATGGAAAAACCCATAACATCTTTGAAATTCAGCTTTCTGGTCATTGTATAATCTTCATTTATATAAACGCAATTATCCGTAACAACCCCGTCAAAATCTGTAATAATCATTTTTATTGTATCTGGCAGCTTTATTCCGGACATCTTATTGTATTTTTCCTTACGTCTTAACAAACTCCACACTATTTGGTATAATTATAACATAAAGTGACAAAAATTAGGATAGAGAGTGTTAAAAAAGTAATAAATGTTTTCATATTTTTATATAATTAATATCTGCGTAATCATAGTTTTTATATGTTTGTTTTTTATAACGAGAAAAACAAACAAACGCTGGTCAAAAATTAACGATTATCTGGGCAAAGTAACAACCACCGTTGATTCTATAAGATACGGAAATCTGTCAACAAAAATTGAAAAAATTGAGCACCCGACTTATCAAAACGTAACAGATAGTATTAACAGAATGGTGGAAACTCTTAATGACAGAGAAAAAATGATTATTGAATATCAAGCAGAATTGATGCGTCAGAACAAATTATTAGAATCTGTTATTAATTCTTTATCCGACGGAATTTTAATTATCAATGAAAAGTTTGATATTTTAAGAGCAACTCCGAAAATTTTAAAATGGTTTGGAGTTAAAGGAAAAGATATCATCGGAAAAAATGTTTTTGATTTCATTCAACCTGTTAATGATGACAATTTTCAGATTGCTGAACTTAATAACGTAGAAGTATTTATCAAGCATACTCCGGCAAATAGCTTTATAGTCAGCTCCCAGCCGCTTTCTTCTCTTGAGAAAAAGAGATTTGTCCTGATTATCAAAGATATTACAACTGAAAAAGAAATTGAAACTTTAAAAGAAGATTTTGTCGCGACATTAACACATGACCTGAAAGTTCCAATCGTTGCAGCATCAAATATGATTGATTTATTTCTGGCAAATAAATTCGGAGAAATCTCCGAAAAACAAAAATTCGCTCTTGATAGTATGAAAACCTCTAACAAAAGCCTGTTGGAACTTGTTCAAATTTTGCTTGAGACATACAAACTCAAAGATCAAGGTATAAAACTTGTCAAAGAAACAATTAACCTGAACCCTTTTATTCAAGAAATCGTAAATGAGATGGAACCGATTGCAAATGAAATAAAAATTGGTATCAATTTTATACCGGCCAATGATAATCCTGAATTATTTGCAGACCCTATGCAAATACAAAGAGTAGTCAAAAATCTTATATCAAATGCCATAGATCACAGCAATACCCAGAAACCTATTGAAGTTGCAATAGGTAAAATTCCTGGTTTTACAACAATTTCGGTTATTGACTACGGGCAGGGAATCCCTAAAGATGAAATAAAAATGATTTTTAATAAATACTATTCAGCAGCCAAGAAACTCCGTAAAGTCGGAACCGGACTCGGGTTATATTTATCTCAACAAATTGCTATTGCACATGGCGGAGAAATTGCTGTTACAAGTGAAGAAAATGTAAAAACAGAGTTCTGTGTTAAAATTCCTTCTTAATGTTTGAATTATGATGCAAAATAATTCATTAAATCATCATGCAAATTTTCATTTTTGCATAACTTTTTCAATTTTGAAATTGCTCTGTTTTCAATCTGACGGATTCTTTCTCTGGAAACTCCGTATTGCGAACCAATTTCATCTAATGTTTTTTTCATCCCGTTATTATCTAAACCATAACGCAATATTAAAACATCTCTTTCTTTCTGGCTCAGCTGGTTTAAAATTCTTCTTATATCTTCTAACAAATTATCATGAGAAACCTTACCGTCAGGTGTGATAGTAGAATTATCCACAATAAAATCAGCAATTTTAGAAGAATCCTCGTCTGATGTTGCCGGAGTATCCATGCTGACAGTAGACTGGGCAGATTTTATAATAGAAGTTAACTTTGACACAGGCAATCCCAACCTGTATGCGATTTCCTGTTTTGTCGGCGGGTGTCCCAATTCTGTTGTTAAATCAATTGTAGCACGTCTGATTTTTCCGATAGAATCTATCATGTGGATAGGAAGTCTTATAATACGTGCTTTATCTGCTATAGCTCGAGTGATTGACTGCTGAATCCACCAGGTGGCATAAGTAGAAAATTTGTAACCTTTCTTATAATCAAAACGACTTGCAGCTTTAATTAAACCAACATTACCTTCCTGAATTAAATCAAGAAAAGATAATCCTCTGCCTATATATTTCTTCGCAATACTCACTACAAGACGTAAATTTGCATTAACCAATACATTTTTAGCAAATTCATCATGATTTTCTTGGATTTTCTTTGCAAGTTCAAGCTCTTCCTCTGACGATAATAACGGAATTTTCCCGATTTGTCTCAAATATATTTTAACACTGTCATCTGAATTCACAGAAACAAGACTTTCCTGAACTTTTGGATCCTCAACGGATTTTAATACATCTTCCCCGTCTTCATCATCCTCAAGTTCAAGTTCCTGAAGTTTATTAAAATCCACATGTTCATCAGAAATATCTTCGCCTGTTAATATACCAAAATGTTCAAATTCTTTCTTCACAATATGCTCCAATCATATAACAATATAATCAAAAATAATGATTCAGGTCGTCCTCTGATTGTACTATTTATGATTTCCCGGTAAGCTTTTGACGCAGAGTTTCAAATATTATTGCACTCAATGCGTTTGATACATTCAAAGAATTAAACTGATTCTGCATAGGAATTTTTACCACAAAATCAGATGCCTTAATAAGAGTTTTAGAAACTCCCGCATGTTCAGCTCCCATAATTATGGCAAAATTCATATCATTATATTTGATATCATAATAATTATCTTTTGCTGATGCATCAGTTGCAATTACCCACCAGTTGTTGTCTTTTAATTTTTGAACTGCACTGACAAGACTATTGACTTTTATTATAGGAATATGATTTATTGCACCTGCACTTGTTTTTTCCACTACAGAATTAACCTGAACATTCCGCCGAGACGGAATAATTATTCCGTCAACTCCTGCACAAACACAAGTTCTTATAATTGCTCCAAGATTATGCGAATCCTCAATACCGTCTAAAATTACAAGCGAAGAATTCTCATGACTTTTTGAAAGAAAATCATCCAAATCCTCATATTTTATCGGAGAAACAAAAGCGATGACTCCTTGGTGATTAAACTCTGCATAAGGTTGAAACTTTTCTTTTGCGACAAATTGAAATATTACACCGCGTTCCTGTGCCAATTCTTTAATTTTATTAATTTTAGAATCTGAATGAATATTTTTAGAAATTATAATTTTATTTATTTCTCTGGTTCCGGCAATTAAAGCCTCGGTTATAGAATTTTTTCCGTAAATTATATCAGAATTTTCCATTTTATTTTGATACCTCAAGCATTCTATTGATACATTTAATCGCTTTTTGAGCTGTATCATCATCTACTTTTATTTCCGGAGTTTCGTCTTTTAACGCATTATATATATCCGTAATTGTATTTAACTTCATACTTTGACAAAGTGACGGCTTATCATAAATATTATAAAATTGCTTAGACGGATAATCTCTTTTTAATCTGTCAACAACACCCTGTTCAGTTGCAATAATAAATTTATTATCATTACTGTTTTTAACATAATTCATTATACCCGTTGTACTTCCGACAAAGTCAGCTTCGTCAAGAAATTCTTCGCGGCACTCGGGGTGTGCAAGAACTATTGCATCACTATGCTTAAATCTGGTTTCTTTTATTCCTGCAGGTGCAAAATTATTATGTATAGGACAATATCCGTCATACGTAATAACCTCAACATTTCCAAGCTGTTTTTCAACCCATCTCCCTAAATTTTTATCAGGAACAAATAAAACTTTAGGTGCCTTCAAACTTGCAACAATTTCAACAGCATTTGAGCTTGTACAGCATATATCACATTCAGATTTAACTTCCGCTGTTGAATTTATGTAACAAATGACAGGAATATCAGGATATTTATTCTTAAATTCTCTTAATTGTTGTAAATCAATCATATCTGCCATTTCACAGCCGGCTTTTTTGATATTTGGAAGAATTACTTTCTTATCAGGATTCAATATTTTTGCAGTCTGTGCCATAAAATAAACTCCAGCAAAAACAATAATATCTGCATTTGTTTCTTTCGCTTTCTGGCTTAAAAACAGTGAATCGCCAACATAATCTGCAACACTGTCAATCTCAATATTTTGATAACTGTGAGCCAAAACTATTGCGTTTTTCTCTCTTTTTATTTTTTGTACTTCTTCTATATAATTCATTTAAGAATTTATCCTCCGTTCGGTGTAAATTTATGTTAAGATTTTTTCATTTATAAAATATATTGTATAATAAAAATAAGAATATAGTAAGAAGAATAAAAGGTAAATATGTCATTACAAAATTTATTAGGATTGGGTGGAGGAGCAGAAGTATACGTTTCGGTATCACCGGCTTGCGGACTTGAAATGATTGCCGTTGATAAGCATGGAAACATTAAGTCCTATGCACAAACTCCAATAGACTATAATGAAGCACAAAGAGAAATCTCAAATTATGATGACTTTAAAGCAGGTCTTGAAACTTTATTTCAAATGCGAAATATCAACCCTGCTAAAGCAAAAATTCATTTGAGTGTGCCTACGGTATGGTTTGGGGCAAAAGAAGGTCTGCCTTTACTTTTAGATGATACAGCCATCACAAACGTTGTTATCGGTGATTTGGAGCAAACATATATCTTCAAACGTAAAGAGCCGATGCCATTCTGGTTTGATGCTCTGGCTTCAAGCAATTCTGATTCAAGGAATGTATTTTATACCGCAGTACAGAAAGAATCAATTAATCAAATAAAAGATATTATTACAGCTATGGGGGCAACTCTCGTAAGCGTTGATTGCTCTTTATTTGCTGATTTGAAAGCTTTGTATGTAACAGGCATAGCCGCAGAACAAATGCAGGACGGATATTCCTGGAGCTTAATGATTATCAATAACAGCGGATTTCAGATGATTGGGCTTCAAGGCAAAAAAATCCTTGAATACTATGAAGAACCGCTGCCGATTAAATCATACGAAGGTGAAGAAATTTATGCCGCTATTGAAAATGCTGCTCAAATTGCACTAATGAGTACACCTTCAAGTGCATTAGTAGTATTATCAGAAACAGATCTCGTTTCTGCTGAAATTTTAGCAGGTCGTTTACAATTCAGCGGAAAGACAATACCTGTTGAAGATAACCAGTTCAGAAAAGAACCTTTAATGGAAATGAGTTTAAATATCATTTCAGAAGATCAAATTAAGGTTTCTTTGCATGCAATAGGCGGTATTCAGCCGCCCGGAGTAATGCCTGTTGATGTAAACTTCCTGGCAGAAGGCGGAAAAACTAAAGTTGAAACAGCTGTTATTGAAATAAATTTAGGCGGAAAAGTTCTTGAACTTACTCCTAATAAAGCAAGTGTTTTAGTTATAATTTTAGGGCTGATTATAATGGCTCCAATTGGTCTTGCATATTATATCACAGGTAATATGCTTGTAAAAAAACAAGCTGAAAGCCAGGCTCTGGATGCTCAGATTACACAGTTAGACGAACAGCTGAAAAAATACGAAACTAAAAAAGAAGATAATTCTTTTGATCCGCTTGCGGAAATTGAAATTGTATTAAAAAATAACAGAACCAAGATTATGGCTTATGCTGCATTAGGCGAATCTATTCCGCAAAACCTTTATTTAACATATTTTATGACAGGTGATGACGGAAAAATTAATATTAAAGGCTGTGCTGATTCTGTAGAAGATGTTTATGTATTCTTCAAAAACCTCAAAGATTCATTAGTAGAATCAAAGTTGAGATTAAGCAAACTTGATTTAAAAAATGAATCTCTGGACAAAGTTATAAACAGTACAGCATCAACAATAGATACAGCACCGTATATATTTGAAATTACAAATATGACAGATTCGCAGCTGCAAGTATTTATGAATCAACTGACAAGCGGCGGCTCTGACAAAAAATCTTCAAATAATAATACTAACGCTAACGCTAATGCAAATAATACTGCTGATAATACAGAAAAAGCTGCAGATAAATCAAATACTGCAAATCAAGAAACAAAATAATATTTAAAGGATAATATAAATGGATAGTGAAAAATTAAAACAATTTATTATACCAATAGCTTTAATAGTTTTAGTAATTGCAGGTATTGTCTATGTATGCCCTAAAATTTCAACAAACTATCAGGGATACCAAGCTGCAGTACAAAGTATTGCAACAAAAAATGCCACAATTCAAGAAAAACAGACAAAACTTAATAACTACAGAAAGAAAGAAGAAGAATTAAAAGCTAAAGAACAGGAAAGCAAGAAAAGCGGTAAACCGTTCTACAAGCCTATTTTATCCGGCATGGATACAGAGGCTGTAATTGCAGGTGAATTTGCTGAAATTTTACAGTTAATCAGAGCCAACAAAATTAAAGTCAGAGCGATAAAATATGATTATGATCCGTCTGACGATAATTTTGTTAAAGGTGCCGGCGATAAGTATAACGTTGCAAGATTGAATATGGAAATGATTGCAAATTATTCAAATTATGATAATTTCTTAAAAGAGTTGTATAAGCACGAACATTTCCTTGATATACAATCTGCTGAAATCGTACCGTACAAAAAGAATAAGAGAATTCTTCTTATTAACTTCAAAGTAAAATTATATGCTCAAAAATAGTTATTCAAATTTTTGAAAATCAATTGAAAACATTTGGTTTTGAGATTTAATACAAGTATTACAGAAGCTCGTTTCCAGCGAGCTTTTTTTGTTGTAATCCGCAAAGGAACTTCCGCATCTGCCCCGGTAATCATTAGATAAAAACGGACAGGTATAAATTCCTGTTGATGTTAAAATTCGACCATATTCACAATCGAGTTTATTCCGGGTTTTGATAGTATCTTCCTCAAATTTACTTGATTTATCATACCATGGATTAATTTGTAAATTAGTTTCATCAAGTTCAAAATTATTCTTGCTAAAAATTGCTTTAAAACCACGTAAAATTTCTTCCATGGACAAATTATAATAATTTGTAACTGTAATAATCGGATTAAAATTATATTTTAAGAGGTGTTTTATTGCAAAAACAGCCTGTCTGTACGCTCCTCTGTATCTGATATCGTCATTTTTAATTTCATCATAATGATCAATACTTATTTTAAAAATAATTTCATTGTCCGATTCGTCCTCAACCTTTTTTAAAAATCTTGCTTTTTTTTCATTAATAAATGAACCGTTAGTATAGATACAGACATTTGAGCGTTTTAAGCAAAGACGCAAAATCGCATTAAAATCAGGGTGCGTCATTGGTTCAGCACCTGTAAGATAAATACATTCAATATTATCTTGTGTTGTATCATTCAATGCCTGTTTTATAATGTCAATTGATATAAAATCCGCCTCCTTCTTATATTTTGGAAACTCTAAAAAGCAGTGTTTGCAATGTTGATTACAATTCTTTGCGGTCATTTCTATAAATAAATTATTTAAAGCTTTCATTTCAACAACTTCTGATTGATAAATATTACTCTTCATAAATATAAGCTCCTCTCCGTTTAAAATCATGTTAAACAGTGTAATTTGAAAATAAATTATCCAACATGGTATATCGTATGAAACAACCGGTTATTCTTATGATAAAATTTGAATATGGTTAAAATTTTAGACTGTACAACAAGGGACGGCGGTCACATTAAAAATTGGAATTTCAGCGATAAATTTGTTTTGAATTTGATAGACTGTCTTGAAAAATCCGGCGTATCTTATTATGAAATCGGATATCGAAATTTTTATGATATTGAAGGCAAAGGTAAATTTTACAGATGTAAAAAAGATTTGCTGCAAAAATTTTATAGCTTCAAAAAGAACCTAAAAATAGGTGTTATGACAGATACCAAAAGGTATAACCCGCAGGATTTTCCAAACGGAAAAGAAGATTATATTGATTTTGTAAGAATTGCCTGCCATCCTGATAAAATTGAACAAACTTTAGAAATCACTCAAAACTTATACAATAATAATTATAAAGTTATTATTCAGCTTATGGATATTTCAAATGTTTCTGATGAAGAATACAAAATCCTCCAAAAATGGGCTTATAAAGATATAATCGAAACACTTTATATGGCAGACAGTTATGGAACATTAGAACCTGCAGATGTCGAAATTTATTATAACAAATTAAAAAATGCAGGATATGAAAAAATAAGTTTCCATGCCCATAATAACAGAGATCTTGCATACGAAAATACTATTCAAGCTGTTAAACTCGGGGCATATTCTATTGATGTTACCCTAAACGGAATAGGGAGAGCCGGCGGAAACCTTGATGCTGTAAAGCTACTCGGCAATCTCAAAGGATTTACTCCCGAATATTATAAAAAACTTACTATATAAACTGTCTGTAGATTTCTGCATCAGAATTTCTTGCTGTAATTTTCGGCAGATACAAAACGTTATTCCTTTCAGCAATTCTTTGAATTGACGGAGAAGCTGATATTATAACAATTTTGGAATTATTATAATATTTGTATGTTCTAATCTGCTCGATAAGCCACTCACCTGCAAATTTTGGAAGGAAATCACTTTCCATTTGCAAATCTGTAAATATTGTACTGTACGGGCTATCTATAGAAGCTTCAATTTTATCTAATGCCTTCTTAGCACAGTCTGCCGTATCAATTTCCAAATCCTGAATATTCAAATATTCAATGTTATTTTTATGAAATCGTATCCACCCCGGAACATCATCAACTATTAAAATTCTTTTCATAATAAAACTATTGTATACAAAATAATTAAATATTTCTACCGTATCAGGTATTGAAGAAAATAATGAATTTTTTAATTATCTAATAAAAAAGGAAAAATTATGATACAAAAGGTAATATTATCAATAGCAATAGTTGCACTAATACATTCAAATGCATGTGCTAAAACCCCAAAAGAAGCCATTGATTTTTTTAACAAATATACATTTTATGCAAACAATTATGATGAAAATTTGTTAGATATGTATTCTCCGGAAGCAAAAATAATAAGAGAAGTTGTAACTCCGACAGGTGAAACTGTTGAAGTTGTTGTCCCGGCAAAAAGATACTTTAAAGAATTGAAAATAGGACAAAAAACTGCTAAACTTAAAAAGTACAAAAACAAATACAGAAATATTATTGCTCAGGAAACTCCTGACGGTATAAAAATAAGTGCAGAACGTCAGCCGTCAAAAGAAAATTACTGGCTTAAAATGTATCAAATTGTACAGGAAACTGACTCCGGCTTCAAAATAAAAGAAGAAATGATGCAGACAAGAGTTCAAATATTTTTAAAACATAAAGATAAAGGTGAATAATGAATAAATTCAGATTTTTAACAGCAGGCGAAAGCCATGGAAAATGTTTAACAGCAATAATTGAAGGAATGCCGTCAGGTGTTTCAATAGATATAGAATTTATAAACAGCGAGCTTCAACGCAGACAAAAAGGCTATGGGCGGGGAGAACGCATGAAAATCGAAAACGATACTGTTGAAATTACATCAGGTGTCAGATTTGGAAAAACATTAGGTTCACCTATAACGCTGGTCATAAAAAATCGTGATTTTGAAAGCTGGCGAAAAGTTATGAGTACTGCTCCGGAAGATATAACTGATGACAAAGCATTTTCAACATTTCGTCCCGGACATGCCGATTATGCAGGCAGTATAAAATATAACCAGAAAGATTTGCGAAATATTCTTGAGCGTTCCAGTGCCAGAAAAACTGCGGCAGATGTTGCTGTCGGAGCAATTGCAAAATCTCTTCTGAAAGAACTCAATATCACAGGTGTTTCAAAAGTTACCCAGATAGGTTCAGCGTGCTGTCCTGCTAATTTTAACGAAGAAATAGACATAATGCGTAGTAAAGGCGATTCTACAGGCGGGAAATTTGTTGTTCTTTATAAAAACCTTCCTGTCGGGCTTGGTTCTTTTGTTCATTGGGATAGAGGGATTGACGGACGGCTTGCTCAGGCAGTTATGAGCATTCCGGCTGTTAAAGTTGTTGAAATCGGTACAAACCCGCTTGGTTATCAGGGAAGCACCTATCATGACGAAATATTTATAAAAAACGGTGAAATTGGTCACAAAACTAACAATGCCGGCGGAATTGAAGGCGGAATGACAAATGGAGAAGATCTCGTTATCTCTGCAGTTATGAAACCTATTCCGACAATGAAAACACCGCTGAAAACTGTTGATGCTAAAACACTTGAGGAAACAGAAGCTCATTTTGAAAGATCTGATGTTTGTGCGGTTGAAGCTTGTTCTGTTATTGCCGAAGCTCGTATTGCCTGGATTCTGGCAGATGAAATACTCCTAAAATACGGCGGAGACAGCCTTGAAGAATTAAAAATGCACTACAATAAATAAATTATGGTTACTTTATGTTTGCAGAAAAAAGTTTTTTCTGTATATATTCACTTAGTTCTTTTGTTGCTTCTATATTTTTTATTTTTTGTTTATAAATATATAAACTTTTTTAGAAAAATATAAAAATACTTTACATAAATATACAATTGTCAATAAATATATTATCATTTATGTATGACTATAAAAGATGATGTAAAATCGCTAATCGCAAAAGAGGCTTGGACAATGACAGATGTTGCAGGTATTTTATACAAAACAGAAAATAAAAGAATTGCAGCAAGTTCACTTTCGCAAAAATTAAAAAATGAAACAATTAAATACCGGGAAATTATACAAATTGCAGATATTCTCGGATATGATGTCGAATTTAAAAAACGTAATAAATAATATCAAACAGGGGTTAAGATTATGATGACAAAGGAAGTTAACAATTGGATTAAAAAAGTGGAAACCGGTAATTATTCCGGCTGGGAGATTATGGAAGAATTTGCTAAATTTTATAATTATTTGACTCCTGAAGAGGTTCAGCAAATTAAAAAACGTCTGGAAAGTACAAAAAAGTAATTTAAAATCTGGATAATCAATTGAAAAAGTGTTATAATAGATATATAAGCTGCGAGGTTTTCTGATGTCGTATTATGATATTTTGCTGGAAAAAATCCCTAAAATTAAGAAAATTCTTGACAATGATACAAATTATACAATTTATCACTATACAAAACCTGAAAAACTCTTAAACATATTATCAGGTGGTACTTTAAGGTTTTCCAATGCATTATATCTCAACGACAAAGAAGAAATAGCTTATTCTTACAGACTTATTGTTCATCTTATAGATGAGTTTAAAGATGAAGGGTTAAATCCAGATTTATTCGAAAAAATTCGTAATCATTTTAGCAATAAATATAAGCACATAGTTGACGGAAACAATGATTTTGTAAACAAGCTGGAATATTTTACAACGTCATTTTCAACAGAAAGCGATAATCTTACTCTCTGGAATAACTATGCAAAAGGCAAAAATTACACAGGCTATAATATAGGATTTGATAAGAAAAAACTTGTTGCTGAGATGAGCAAAAATGATTATCTTCCGATATACGGCAGCGTAATTTATGACAAACAAAAGCAGATAAAAATTATTCATGCTATTTTCAAAAAATGGAATATGCTTTTTGAGAGAGCATTGAAAGCAAAGAAAAATAATAAAGTTAAATTATTTGATGTTCTATTTGAATTGATTGACGTTTTAAGTATTGTAAGTTTATTTTTCAAAAATCCGCAATTTGAAAATGAACACGAATACAGAATTGTTATTGTAAATGTATTTGGGGTTGAAACTTCAAAACCGACAAAAGTTGTAGAAAAAAATGGTTTGTTTGTTCCATATTTGGAATATCATTTTTCAAAAGATTCGGTTACTTCAATAAATATCGGACCAACCTTTGATGAAAATATATTCTATACAAGTACAAACAGAATGTTATCTAACTTCGGATATCAGGATAAAGAAGTTTACAGATCAAAAATCCCGCTCAGATATTAGCATTAGCTTAACTTGACGCAGATTCAGGCCGCAGAGCATTTAACAAAATTGTTTCTTTTAAAGCCGGCGGATTCATTTTGCCTGTTTTGGCAAATACATTATCCAATTTATAAAAATCAGAATTGCCGAGCATATTCCATTCCGCATTTCTGGCTTCTATTTCTCGAAGATTTTTAATATAAGAAACCGGAGTGCTTATATTTTGAGCATTTGCCAAAGCTTCAATATGCTGAGCTTCTGCAGAACCGGCTTGGACAACAGG
The DNA here is from genome assembly GCA_944324395.1 of Candidatus Gastranaerophilales bacterium. Lineage (GTDB taxonomy): Bacteria > Cyanobacteriota > Vampirovibrionia > Gastranaerophilales > Gastranaerophilaceae > Zag111. The sequence goes on from CALUWC010000011.1 coordinate 29,513, forward strand.
CATGTCATTTATCATTTTTTGATACAATAATTTCCCCTTGTCTGATACAGGTTTCCAATTAAATCCTTTCAATGAAAAAATTCTCGCATACTGGTCAATATGTTCTCTTTCATGAAGAGTTACCAGAATTTGCTTTGATTCAGGCGACAATTTCGCATATTGCCCAAACAAGGCATTGTATTTATCTAATATATCTTTTTTAATAGTATCTTTTACTATTTCTCCGGTTTGCAGATTCTTATATGATATTTCATATTCACCGTTTACAAACTTAGCACCTATTTGTTTATATTTACTAAACATTGATTCCGGGATTTTATGTTTAAAATCGTTAAGAACCATTGAACAATCTTTTATTATAGCAACTCCGCCTGTCTTATCGCCTAATGTTGCATAAAAAATCTCAGGTTTTGTTTCAATTCCGCGTTTTTGTGCCCATTTTTCAAGTACAACTTCAGAAATTTTTTCTTTTGGAACATTATAGTCTAACATTTCCTTTTTCAGAGCAGCTTTTTCTGCTTCTGTTGCAGAAGTTAATTTAGAAATCTCCTTATCTACATTGCTTTGATAGTTAAGACTTCTTGTCATATTTTTATCAAAATTCTTTAAGGCTCTAAATTTGTCAATAAATGATTTTTCAGATTTTAATGTATCAATCAAAGTATGGTTAATACCAACTTTGCCGTATTTCATAAAGTTTTGCATTCTCACAGCCGCTTTTGGCGTAAATGGTACAGAAAGAGCTATGTCTATCGTATCTTCTCCGATTTGTTCAAGATTTTTTCTTGCCAGATGATATGTTCCACGTTTGTTATTATTTGCAAATTGTACAGCATGGTAAGTTCCTTTACCTATAGCATATCCTGCAAATCCAATTGCTAAAGCTCCGCCTGCAACGGCTGTTGGAATTCCTATAAACGGAAGTGCTAAAAGTCCAAGCGTTGTTCCGCCTACTATAGCAATTGTTTTGACAGGGTGTTCAATAATTGAGTTAAGAATTTCAACACACTGTTTTGCCATTCCGTTAAAAAAGATTCCTGCACCTTCTTTAAAACCGATTTTCTTATTTCTTACACCGGTAAAGGATGTATTGCCGCTGACCTTTACAATTTGTTCAGGATTATTGTTCAGGTAAATATTGCCAGTGCTTATATTTTTATTTGATAAACTTACAGGATCTAACATTTTCTACTACTTTCTAACCACTATTATTAATAAACACTAAACAACATCATTTTTGTTATTTTCTAATAATAATATTAAGATATATTACCTAAATTATACGTATGCTTGATGTTGAATTATAAAAAATAAGGTAAAATAATTTAAAACACATATAGGAGGAAATATGATAATTGAATTAAATTCCGATAATTTTGATAATGAAACTAAATCAGGATTGAAACTGATTGAATTTTATACAACATGGTGTATGTATTGTAAAAATCAGCGTATAGAACTGGAAGAATTAAAAGATTCCGATATGTGGATAGGAATTGTTGACGGTGATGAATGCCCTGAAATTGCGGCAAAATACGGAATTAAAGGTTATCCGACATTTATTTTATTAAAAAACGGTGAAAAAATAGCGGAATTCGTAGGATTTCATACAAAATCACAATTATTAAACAGGCTCATGGATTTTATTAAGTAAGCCTTTTCAAATCATGGTCTATAAAGAAAACCTCTCCTGTATTATGATTAAAATGACATTTTGCTAAGTATAATTCACCATTTTCTACAGCTGAGCGGACAATTTCAGAATGCTCCATAATATAATCTTTTACCCAGACGGTATGTTTTTGTGCAACATCATTATTGCAGGTTATACGACCGTATTTGTCAAATACAGGGTAAACACATTTCATCAAAGATTGAAAATGCTCAGGCATTTCCGGATAATTTGAATTTGCATAAGTCATAACTCCGCAATCATCATGTCCTAAAAGCAAAACTAAAGGCACATGCAGCTTTGCAACAGCATACTCTATACTTTCTATGATATTTGGACCAACGGTCATGCCGGCAACACGTACTACAAAAAGCTCGCCTATTCCGCAGTCAAAAATAATTTCCGGAACAACTCTTGAATCAGAGCAAGTAAGAATGCAAGCATACGGGGCTTGATGAGAAGCCAGCGACTGTAAAGTTGATAAACACATATTCTTAGCTGTCGGGGTACCGTTTATAAAATTTTTATTCCCTTTTAGAAGCTTTTCCACTTCAATTCTTGCTGCCTCAGGTATATTATCCGGTAAACTCATGATTTTTCTCCTTTATTTTCTTTATTCTATATTATAAAAACCTTTTACCGGTTGTCAAAATATTAAACATATTCATTAAATGAAAAATCAATTAATTTAATGACACCAAATTTGAAAAAATATGTTATACTTTTTACAAGGTTGTGTTATGGATAATTTTTTATTATTAAAACTGAATAGAACAATTTGGGTTTCTTTACTTGAACAGGAAAAACTTGTTGAAGCAATAAGTTATTTTGAATCTTATCAGAACAGCCTGAAAATGATTAAAGCAAAGAATGATTTAAATACCCGTATATTACATGAAATTACATATTCACAGGACGTATTTTTGAGCAAGATGATAAGATTGGCTCAGGATTACATTGATAATAACGATTATTCAAATGCAGCAATTTGTTATACTGCCATTTTCAAATATGATCAGGAAAATATCGATAATCTTAGAGATTATATAAAATGTCTTGATTCATTAGGACAGTATGATTTGGAAATGGAACTTGTTGAATATTTGAAAACCATTGGTGATAACGATACAGAATCATACAAACTTCTAAGTGAAATATACTCAAAAAGAAACGATGTTGAAAAAGCAATTGAATATTATGAAAAATATTTAAACTGTCAGGATAGTATTACAGCTAATGAATATAACCAGCTTGGCTGTTATTATAATTTGTTGTATACAAATAAAAGTGCTAAATATTCTGATATTATAAAGTCTTTGGAAAATTTTGAAAAAGCCGCTCAACTGGAACCTTATGTTAGATTATTTCATAAAAATGCCACGATTATGGCATCAAAAGCAAATTCTTTATTCATAGGCAGAAAACATTGGGATAAACTGCTTGAGCTTGATAATATGACAAATGATGATAAGTATGATTATGCGGCATTTTGCTTAAGGTCGGGCGATTTTGAAGAATGGCACAAATATTTTGATTCTAGATTTGATAAAGAACACAACAGGACCCAATATCCAAAAATTTCAAAACCTAAATGGGATGGTATAAAAAATATTTCAAATTCAACTCTGCTTGTACATCATGAACAAGGGTTCGGAGATACTTTCCTGATGTGGGGTTATATGCCGAGATTAGTTAGCTTGGCAAAACACGTTATTTTTGTTGTGCAGGATCCTATTTTTGACCTGTTAAAAAATAACGATTTTGGAGTAGAAGTTATAGCAAATAGTGCTGCAAATTTAAATAAGCTTAAATTTGATTATCACATTCCTTCAATGTCAATTCCTATAGCTTTGAAATTAAATAAAGATAATATTTCTGTCGGAGAAGGTTATATAAAACCTGATGAAGAACTTGTTAAAAGCTTTAAAGAAAAATATTTCAATAATAATAAATTCAAAATCGGAATTTCGTTTTCCGGAAGTATTTCAGGAAATTTAACAAGAAATATTGATATTACTAATTTCTTACCTCTTGACGGGCTAAAAAATGTCGAGATATACTCTCTGACTAAAGGTGTTGAGGACAGCAGATTTGATTGCTTCAAAAATAATAAAGTAATCAATATTGCAAAAGATTTCAAAAATTTTGCGGATACAGCTGCAGCAATGGCAAATTTAGATGTTGTTTTAACATCTGATAATTGTATTTTAAATCTTGCAGGAGCGTTAGGACTAAAAACATTAGGTTTATACAACTGGCATTATGAATTCAGATGGTTTGACCTTTCCGGGGATAACGTTGTTTGGCTGACTTCTGTTAAACCGTTTGTAAATAAAGGTATAAATGATTGGGCAACTTCAATTGAACCCGCAGTTGAAGAAATAAAAACAATGATAAAAACAAGTTTACCTATTGCTTAGATTGAACAGATTTTGTATTTCCAAAATCAGATATACTTTTTTTGCTATTAAGAGGAATTTTACTCAATTGAGGCTCCACAACCTTTTTAATAATAATTTTTTCGACAAAATCATCAATAAGCTTGACTGTTAGTAATAGTGCAGTAAATGAGCCTGCAGATTTCCATACTTTCAATTTGAATACTTTTTTGTCTACAGATTGTTTTAGTGCTTCTGAGTCCGAACAATTATTCAAAAGTTCAAGAAACTGTTTTTTTGCAAAATCTTTTATTCTTTGTTCCTTAGAATTTGCTATTGCTCCTTTTTTACAATTGGCAAGGGTTGTATCATAAATTTTTGAAAAGATATTTTGTTTTTTATAATGGTTTACCTTATCCTGATAGAAAATATTAAAACTTTCTTCAAAATCTTTTATAACAGTATCTCGATTATTTGCATTAAAAATATCGTGTTCAGATGAGTAATTCTTAAGAAACCTGAGAGTTTGTTCTTTTGCGTTAGTTGAGAGTTTTTCGCCTCTGAATTTGTCAATAAATGAAAATCCGCTCTGTCCTATGTGACCGAATACTGCCGGTAAAAGTATACTGGCAAATGCTTGAAAAACTGCTTGAGAAAAAGCTCTCTGGGCATTTGGATCATATTTATTACCTTTGTTTTTGTATTTGTCATAAACATCCGCACCAAAATACATTAATGCAGGAACCCAAAATAGTTTTGCAGTAGTCGGAGCAATTTCATTTATCGCAACACCTATATCGTTTGTATATCCCAAACCTCTTAGTGGCCAAGTTGCAAGCGGATCAACATATTTTTTTTCTTGTTTATTCTTTGATTCAGCTTTTGTTTCAGTTGTTTCAGCTCTGAAAGCTGGAATATTTTTTACATTAGCTATTTTCATTTCTCAAGCCGTCATTTATTTTGTGAATCCAATATAAATTATGCTAACTTAAACCATACACATACGCAATTATGCAAAAATACATTGAAATATATATTTACAATAACAATTTCTATTCACTAAATCCGGTATCATCCAATAAATTGTCGCTGTTTGCTGATTGAACAGCCATTCTGTCGCATTGTTCATTAAATTCGTGTCCGTTATGTCCTTTTATCCAGATAAATTTTACATTATGGGGCTCCATAGCTTTCAAAAGACGCTTCCACAAATCCTGATTTTTTACAGGCTGTTTATTAGCTCCTTTCCAGCCTCGCTTTATCCAGCCGTCTATCCAATTTTGATTGAACGCATCTACAAGATACTTGGAATCAGAAGTTAATTCGACATCACATGGTTTTTTTAAAGCTTCCAGACCAACAATCGCTGCTAATAACTCCATTCGATTATTTGTTGTAAGTTTGAAACCCTGCGTAATATCTTTTCTATGGACAACTCCATTGTCATCTTCCGCCATAAGAATCGTTCCGTATCCGCCTTTCCCCGGATTGCCGCTGCAAGCTCCGTCAGTATATATTTTTATCAGCATTGAATTTTACTCCTCGGTTATGTCCCAAACTTCCATTATATCATCAGGAATATTATCTAAAAATCTAGATGGTTTTGATAATACCATATTCATTGAATAATCATACATATCAACAGGATATGTTATATATAAATTGTTTTTGGCTCTTGTTGCGGCTACATACATGAGTCTTAATTCTTCATCCATTTCCTCTTCGGAATTAAATGAATAAACACTCGGAAATCTGCCGTCAACAGCACCAATTATAAAAACACTGTCCCATTCAAGCCCTTTTGCCGAATGGATAGTAGAAATTGTTAATGCTTCATCATCACTGTTGTTTTTATACATTCCTTCCACGCTTGCTTCAGGCGGCTCCAGAGCAAGATCACTTATAAAATCCTCAAGATTTGAATACTGGGTGGAAAGATATTGAAAATGCTCCAAATCTTTTTCCCGTTTTGAAAAATCATCATATTTATCTTTTAAAACAGGCCTGTAATATTCTATAACATCTTCCACAATATCGGCAGGTTTGCGAACTGCAAGATTACTCCGCAATTTTTCCAAAGTTTTTAACAACGGAATAACACTGGCAGTTTTATTTCCCGGCAGCAATTTAATATCCGGATTGAAATTTCCTTTAATTACTGGAATGATGTTGTTGGCGGTAGCCGAACCAACACCCTTTAATAATAGTAAAATTCTGTTTAAACTAATAATATCATCAGGGTTAATTATTACTCTAAGATGAGCGACAATATCTTTTATATGTGCAGTTTCCATGAATTTTGGCCCGCCGAATTTTTGATAAGGAATAGCCCTTTTTGAAAGTTCAATTTCAAGAGAATATGACATTCTGGCATTTCTTGTTAAAACACAAATATCTGAAAGGCTAATATCTTCGTCCAACAATTCCAAAATCCTCTGACAAATAAAATCAGCTTCCATCTGGGTATCTTTTGCACAGATAAGAGCAGGCATCTGCGGAGATTTAATATTTGAAAACAATGTTTTTGTATACCGTTCTTTGGCTTTTGAAATAATAGCGTTCGTTAAGTTCAAAATATTTTGAGTACTGCGATAATTTTGTTCAAGTTTAATTATCTTTGTCCCTTCAAAAATTTTCGGGAAATCCAAAATATTTCTATAATTTGCACCCCTGAATGCATAAATACTCTGTGCATCATCTCCTACAACCATTATATTGTTATGTTCGGAGGCTAAAAGCTTTATTATATCAGCCTGTAGAGTATTTGTATCCTGATATTCATCAACCATAATATATTTGTACTGGTTAGACAATCTTCTTCTCAACTGTTCATTGTTTTCCAGCAATAATTTTATATACAAAAGAAGATCATCATAATCTAAAACAGAATTTTCTCGCTTATATGCAACATAGGCTTTGTGAATTTCAATAATTTTATCCGCACAATGTGCAAATTGCGGGAATTCTTCTTCAATTATAATTTTTGTCGGTGTAACTTTATTTATACTTTTTGAATAGATTTCATGAATTGTACTTTTCTTAGGAAAACGTTTTTCTTTTTTAGGATATAACTGTCCGGTTATATGACTGATAATATCTTCGCAGTCTGACTTATCAAGGATTGTAAAATTGTTTTTGAGTTTCAAGAGTTTAGAATATTTTCTTAAAATTATATTTGCAAAAGAGTGAAATGTTCCGCCGGCAATTTTTTCACATCTGCTGTCAAGCACCAGTGCTGCACGATTGAGCATTTCTACAGCAGCTTTTTTAGTGAAGGTTAAGAGCAGAATATTTTCAGGGTTTGTACCATCTTCGATAAGTCTTGCAACTCTATAGGTCAAGGTTTTAGTTTTTCCTGTACCGGCTCCTGCAATAACAAGGATAGGGCCTTCTTTTGAAATTACGGCAGACAATTGTGCGGGATTTAAATCCCCCTCGTAATTAACTTTGTAATCAGTTTTAACGGTATCCCGCTTTTTGAGAATATATTTTTTGCGTGCAGGCTGCTTATTTTCCGCTAAAGTAATATCGTTTCCCATGTCTGCTATCCCCTACCTGCCTATTATAGTCCATATTCGAAAAGTTTTTCAATAGCGAATTGTAAAGTTTTGAAAAGATGAATTAAAATTTCCTAAATTTATTTTGTTGTTTGTCCGAATAAATAATTTGTGTGTATTAGATAAATAAGAGAGAAATTTATTATGAAGAAAATTTTATCTATAATATTTTGCACTGCGGTTTTTCTTTTATGCGGCTGCGTGGTTGTACATGCAATTCCCGAAGGAAACTGGCAATTCCCTAAAAATATAAAGACTTATATTCAGCCGGGTCACAAGAATTCAGTTATGATGCGGCATGCATTTGAAGAATGGGAAAGAGTAACAAACCACAATTTGGGGTTTACGTTTGTATCTTCCCGGGCAGTTGCTAAAATAAGAGTAGAATTTGTAAAAAAAATAGATACCCGAAATCAGGAGGAACTTGATAGAGCAATAGGTCTGACTCAGATTTATGCTCCTCCAAGAAGTAAAAAATTATTAAAAGCCAATATCTGGATTGCTGATTTAACTCAAGACGGCAGAACATTAAGCAGAGATGAAGTTTATACCACTATGCTGCATGAAATAGGGCATGCTCTAGGGTTAAATCATACTGATGATCCTGAAAGTGTAATGTATCCGAATGCAAATGTAATTCAAGAAATTTCAAAAGCAGATTTAAAAAGATTATCAGACAGGTACGGATGGTAAAATTCATGAAAAAAATATTCTTACTATTTTGTTTAATTTTTATAATGGCTTTCAACTGCGTAAATGCAGCTGAAGTTCAGAAAAAATGGGCAAACCCACAGCATTTGAAAGTTTATATACAACCCGGGCTTGAACGTTCCGGTATGATGAAAAGGGCTTTTGCCGAATGGTCAAAACTTACTAAAAATAAAGTAGTTTTTTATTATGTTGATTCAAAAGCAGAAGCTGATATTGATGTTGTTTTTGTTGACAGATTAGCAACAAATTTTGAACAGGCAATCGGACTTACTGATTGTAAATTTTTAAAACACAATAACAATATGCAGCATGCAACAGTTATTATTCCCGCAAAAACAACAAAAGGAATACCCTTATCGAGAGATGATGTTTACACCTCAATGCTGCATGAAATAGGGCATGCAATAGGTATTGTCAAACATTCTACAAATCCGCATAATATTATGTATCCGTATATTGATGCAAAGCGTGAAATTACTAAATATGATCTTGCTGAACTATATAGAATATACGACTGGAAAGATCCTGTAACATACTATTAAAATCTAGTTATTAAAATTTCTGTTATTGTATGACCAGCCATTGATAGTATAGAGTTTTCTTATATCTATTTTCATAATATCTTGTTCCTCGCTGACAGGCATATACATAATGCTTGAAGGTTTTCTCTGATTATCTGACATACCTAAAATATGCCCTATTTCATGCAGCATTACGGTAAATATGTAATTTCTGGAATATTTTTTTATGTTAGGGCTTTTCGTAGCCAGAATAATTTCGGCTTTTTGAATTTCCATACCGGATATTGTAAGATTATAAGCACCGATTGGTCCGTCAGAACCATCAACTTTTTCTGCAAAAGTAACATTTACGTCCGCATTTTTCTCATCTTCCACAAATTTAAAAGCAGCTTTACCGGAACTTTCTCTCTGCCATCTCAAAAAAGCTCTCTGCATTGCAGCTGCGTTATCATCTTTTGGAATATAAACACTAATTGGAGATTTTCTCCAGTGCGGAAAAGTTGTATTAACTTTATTAGCGGTTTGTCGCGGAGGTATTGAAGCCGCTTGAGCAAAATTATGTAATGTACATATACTTAAACTTAATACTACTACACCCAGTAAAATCTTTTTATACATATAATAATTCCTCTTATGTGCATATTATATAGTATTTTTTGACATAATGCAATTATTTATAATATAGTAAATTGTAAAGCATAATGGAGAAATTCGTATGAATGAAAGAGAAAAAATGATAAGCGGAGATGTTTATATGCCGTTTTGCGAAGAATTGGAACAAGACAGATTTAGGGCAAAAGAACTCTGTATGAAATACAATTCTTTTTTACCGCAACAGATAGAAGAAAAACAGGAATTACTGGCGGAACTTTTGGGCAATGCCGGCAATAACAGTGTAATTGAACCGAATTTTTTCTGTGATTACGGATATAATATTGAATTTGACGGATTTGTATATATAAATCATAACAGCGTATTTTTGGATTGTGCAAAAATTAAAATAGGTGCTGAAACCTATATTGGACCAAATTGCGGATTTTATACGGCTGTTCACCCGATAAATGCAAGTGATAGGATAAAAGGAGTAGAATGGGCCGAGCCTATTACCATTGGAAAAGAAGTATGGATTGGCGGAAATGTAACTGTATTGCCCGGAGTTTCAATAGGAGATAGAGCTGTTATCGGAGCAGGATCCGTCGTAACAAAAGATATTCCGTCAGATGTCGTTGCGTTTGGAAATCCATGCAAAGTCATAAGAGAAATACAACAAAAATAATTTACTTTTCGGTTGAAAATGAATATATAATTTCACGATTATATTCTTCATCAGGTTTTAAAATACCTTTATCCTTAAAGGACTCAATGTTTATTGCATTTGGATAAAACTGCGGTTCTATACAAAAAGCCGAACGTTTTTCATATCTGGAGCCTGTTTTGCCGTTTGGCTGGGAAGTTTTACCAAGATGGTTCGCTGTATAGAATTGAAATCCCGGCAGATTTGTGGATACTTTCAGTACAATTCCTGTTTTTGGTGATTTTACATTTGCAATTTCTATCAAAGATTTACCGTCATAGTTATCAATACAAAAATTCTGATCAAAACCGGAACCTATTAGCAGCTGATCAAATTCTTTATCTATATCGGCAGCAATTTTTTTTGCAGTTCTGAAATCAAACGGCGTTCCTTCTACTTTTGCAATTTCACCGGTTGGAACAGCTATGTTATTGTTAGTTGTGTATGAAGAAGAATTCGGCAGGGTAACAATATGTTCATAAATAGAATTTTCCTGAGTATTTTCACTTCCGTCAAGGTTGAAATATGTATGATTTGTCATATTTACAAGAGTTTTTTTATCGGTTTTTGCCCTGTATTGGATATGTAAATTGTTATCATTATCGAACTTATAAATTACACGAGCCTCCACATTTCCGGGATAACCGTTTTCCATATCTTTTTTGATATAAGAAAATTCAATACCGTCTTTTAAAACATTTGCTTTCCAGTTTTTAGTGTCAAACCCCTGAGTTCCGCCATGAGAATGAGTTTTTCCGTTATCCTTGTTGCGTTCAAGATTATATTCAACCCCGTCAATTGTGAATTTTCCGTTATCAATTTTATTTGCACATGGACCAATTGTTCCGCCGGCATGACCTACAGGAGATTCTTCATAAGGTGTAACACTGTCATAACCCTGAGTTACATCTTTAAGTTTCCCGTTTTTATCCGGAACTTTTATTGATGTAATTGCGGCACCGTATGTTGAAATATCAACACTTGCACCGTTTTTATTAGTGATTGTGTAAAGCTGAGCTTTTTCACCTGTCTTTTTTATTATTCCAAAATCTTTTTTTTCTATTTTAATTTCATCATAAAGCGGATTAATTTTACTATTATCAACCTGAACACTTTTTATAAAAATATCTTTTTTAGGCTGATTGCTTGCAAAATATTGCTGATTGATTATCTGCGGCTGAAAGGATTTATTAAATGTAAACGAAATATTAGGATTAAAATCGACAGGCATAATTTCTCCTTTTTTCTTTTATTATATGTTAAAAAAGAAAATAAAATTAATTGCCGAAATTTTAAGTTTATTTAAAAGAATTTTCTTCGGGAATCCATCTGAAATAGTATTGGGAATCCATAAGTTTTCTATATATTCCGATTTGGTCATCAGAAATTACAGGTTTAGAAGAACTGCCGGAATACATTTCATTTGTATTTAAACAGGCACAACTTTCATTACATATTGTTATAGGGATTTCAATATCGGGAAGAAATCTTACTAAAAATTCCGTTTCCATATCCCCGTCTGCTGTACAAATTACATCATCAGGATTAAGATTAAGATGATTACATACTAAATTTTGCAGCATTTTTATTTTACTGTTGTTTTTATATTCTCTTCTTTGAAAATTGATATTTAATGAATCTGTATTATATAACTCCCCGCCACTGTTTAAAATTATTTGATTATCTAAAATTTGGACATATTCTTCCGAATTAAGTTCTAAATATCTGTCTTTAAGCAATTTATTTATCAATTCATTGTTCAGTAGTAAAGTTTTCATTTTATATAATTTGTTAAGATATATTTCTAATTTATTTCATTATACGAATATATTACTCTGTATAAATAGTAATGTCAACTTATACATAGGATATTTATAAAATAATATTATGATAAAAAACAACGTTTCACTTGTAATAGGCATGAGAAGATCATCAATTGCCGAAACTGCAAGATTGGCAGGCATTTCCTACAATACCGTATATAATTTGTATCATGATAAAACCTCCAGCATTGATTTCGCAACTCTGGATAAATTATGTTTTGCCCTTGACTGTACGCCAAATGATTTGTTTAGATATTACCCGGATAAATAATAAATTTATACTTACATTTAACCATATTTTGTAAATCTAGAAATAAATATATATAATTACTATTATACTGCCAAGTTCTATGTAAGGAATAAAATGACAGTAGACAGAAAATTAATGAGAAACGGCAACGGCTGGGCTTTGACTATCAATTCAACTATATTAGGTTTTTTGGACGTAAATCCTGAAGAAGATATGGTTAGATATACAATGGAAAATGAAAAATTGATTATTACCAAAAGTGATAAAAAAGTTGTAAAAAAAGAAAGCAAATAATTATTAATAAGGCGGGCAGACTAAAGTCTGCCCGCCTTGTTTCATATTTTACAAATATTTTTTATTTTAAAAAACTATCAAATCTTTTCATAGCTTCAATAGTATTTTCTCTGCTTCCAAAAGATGTTAAACGGAAATATCCTTCTCCATTTTTACCAAAACCCGAACCAGGAGTTCCTACAATTTGCATATTGTTAAGCAGATAATCGAAAAATTCCCAGGAAGTCATATTGTTCGGACACTTTAACCAGATATACGGAGAATGTTTTCCGCCGATGTGCCAAATATTATGCTTTGTTAATGTATCAGAAATAATTTTGGCATTTTCCTTGTAATAGTTTAAATTTTCCTGAATTTCTTTTTGACCTTCGGGAGTAAATACAGCTTCCGCACCTTTTTGAACAATATACGGAACCCCGTTAAATTTTGTAGTCTGGCGTCTTAGCCACATTTTATTAAGTATTACACCATCAAACACAATATCTTCAGGCACAACGGTATAACCGCATCTTGTACCGGTAAATCCCGCCATTTTAGATAGTGAACAGAATTCAATTGCACAGGTTTTGGCACCTTCTATTTCATAAATACTTCTTGGCAGATTTTCATCTGTAATAAAACATTCATAGGCTGAATCAAACAAAATTATTGATTTATTTTCGTTTGCATAATCAACCCATAATTTCAACTGTTCTTTGTTATAAACAGCACCTGTCGGATTATTTGGAGAACATAAGTAAATTATATCTGCTTTTACGGATTTATCAGGCAGCGGAAGAAAATTATTTGATGCGTTTGCATCAATATAAATAATTTTTCTGCCTGCCATTGTATTTGTATCAACATAAACAGGGTAAACAGGATCAGGCACCAAAACCGTATTATCAACATCAAACAAGTCTAAAATATTTCCCAAATCTGATTTCGCTCCGTCTGAGATAAATATTTCATCTAATTTCAAATCAACATTGTGCATTTTGTAATAAGATTGAATTTTTGTTTTTAAAAAATCATACCCTTGTTCCGGGCCATAACCATGGAATGTTTCCTTAATCCCCATTTCTTCAGAGGCTTTTTTCAAAGCTTCAACAACAACTTTACATAATGGTAACGTTACATCACCGATACCGAGTCTTATAATTTTCTTATCAGGATTATTTGAAGCAAATTCATTTACTTTTTTTGCAATAGTGGAAAATAAGTAACTATCTGAAATATTTTGATAATTTTTATTTATGTTCATTGTTTTGAAACTCCCTGCTTAATATATTGTACAGAACAGATTATAACACAAAAGCCGGATAATATATCGGTTTATATGATTAAACATCTTTTTCAAATGTTAAAATATATTTACTAAAGTTAATATTTTGACAAAAAATATTTTTTTTTGAATTTAATTCTGGTATAGTCATGAAAAAAGACTATGCATGTAGTAATATAAAATTATAAAAGGTAACTAATGGCAGATTATATAATGCAAAAAACAAAGGAAACAACAGAGCAAAAAACAAGAAAAATGTATGTTTCCGTTCCGTTTAATAGAGTAGACGCAGTAGAAGAACGATTAAAAAGAATTTTTGAAGAAGAATTACAATCCGAAGGGTCGATTTTAGTAAGCTATAAACCTGAAATTCTATCTAAACTTGCAAGATTTTTATCAGGACATATAAGCCGCTCTGCATCAATTGGAATTGCAGGAGAAACTGCGAGCGGTAAATCAACAATTACTCTTGATATTATTGACACGATTAAATCATTTACTACAGAATTTGAAATAGAAAATGCAATTACAAGGGTCAATACTGATGATTATTATTACGATCGTTCAGAAATGGTAAAAGCTGCCGGATCTTTTGCAGAATTTGCAAAACACTATGACCTTGATGTTCCGCAGGCATTAGAATTGGAATTGATGAACAAACATATTCAGGAATTGTTATCAGGTAAATCTGTTTATCTGCCTAAATATGACATGTCAGGAACAGCAAAAAGATATGATAATTATACATTGACAAATCCTTCCAAAATTATTATTTCGGAAGGATTGTTTACGCTTACGGAAAAAATCAAAGATGTATTTGATTTCAAAATTTATGTTGATATTGAAAAAGAAGTTCAGAAAAAAAGATTTTATGTAAGAGCAGCAGAAAGAGATTTGGGAGATTCTGCTGATGGAGTTTACAAAAATGCTTCTCAAAAAGCTGAAATTTATATTCGTCCATGTAAAAATGAAGCTGATATTGTTTTGTCAGGGGAAGCTGTAAGAGCAAGATATAAAGCATTTTTAAATAAATTAATCAGTATTGTTCAACAAGAAAATTTCAGAAACAGAGTTATTATGTAATTGTTACAAAATAATAATATTTTTGAAATTTTTAAGATACATATTACAATGTTATCGGGATACGTATCTTAAAATAATAAACTAGAAGTCAGATGAACAATAAAATGAAGAGATTTTGGGTGATAGCTGCATGTATTGCCGTAGTTGGCAGTACAAGTGACTGTTCATTCTCGGAAACAATAAATACAACCCGCGGTACTGCTGATGGTACTACGGGAATTTTGACGATTTATGACGGTTCATCAGGCTCCAGCGAATACACCTGGGATAGCAGTTCCGAATCCGTTACTTTGGAAATGGCAGGCGGTTCTTTAAGTATTTCAGGTTACACTACAGATAGTATAAATGGTGCAATCTCAGCATTAGCCGGTAATATAAACCTTACAGGCGGAGCATTCACTATTGGTCCAACAAGCCAGATTGCTCAATCTGTCAATTTAAATCTTGCAAATGATACAACCTTTGCTGTTACAGGCGGTTCTGCAGTTTTAGACAGTGCTACCGATACAATAAACGGTCATATATCTGTTTCCGGCGGAACTCTGACACTTGACAGTGCAAATAAACTTGCCGCATCTACATTTACTCAAACTAATGGTACTACAACCGTTTCCGGAACAGGCTTTAGTTTAAATAATTCATCTGATTCCATTTCAAGCGGCAATTTAAATATCGGCAACGGTACTACTTCCGGACAATTAGACGTTTCTGCAGGAAGAATAGAACAAGGTGCAAATACAAATATTGCACAAAACGGAACACTTAATATTTCAGGCGGGAACGTAGCTTTAGATAACACTGATACCTGGAGCGGAACAACAAATGTTTCAGGTGGAAGTTTAGCACTAGTTGGAATAAATAAAAATTCATCAGGAAAATTTACCCAGACTTCTGGTTCAACAACAATTACCGGCGATTTTAACATGAATAACTCATCTGATACAATTTCCGGCGGCGATTTAAATATCGGGGACGGAAATTCCGCAGGTAATCTCAATGTGTCCGATGGTATTATTTATGAAGGTGCCAATGTTGATTTGACCGATTCAAGCAGCATAAATATCAGAGGCGGGAATGTAACCTTAGACAGTGCCACTGATAACTGGGACGGCACTGTTACTATGTCAAAAGGAACATTAAACCTTAATAACATGTCAAAGAATCCAAACGGTACATACTCTCAAACAGGCGGTACCGTAAATATTTCCGGCTCAGGATTTGATATGAATAATACTGCTGATACTATAACATCAGGTACTGTTAATGTCGGTTCGGCTTCCAATTCAGGAAAACTAACTGTCAGCAGAGGAACAATTGATGAAAATGCCGTTATAAATGTTTCTTCTAATGGCGAAGTAAATGTTACAAAAGGCAACGTAACATTTGACAGTGAAGACACCTGGGAAGGAAAAGTCGGACTTAACGGCAGCGGCACAATAAATATTAATAATGCGACAAAGACCGGAACATTAACTCAAACAGACGGAACAATAAATGTAACAGGAAACAAATTTGACCTTAACAATGAAAATGATTATATTGACGGCGGTATCTTAAATGTAGGCAACGGTACAACCTCTACAAAACTTAATGTATCTAAAGGGACTATTACATCAGAATCAACCGTTACATTAAATAATAAAGGAACAATTGATATCTCAGGCGGAAATGTAACAATGGATTCAGATGACACCTGGGGTGGAACTATCCACATGTCAGACGGAAATCTTGCTGTTAATGGAATAAATAAAACAGGTACATTAAAGCAGGAAGGCGGTATTACAACAGTCACAGGCAGCGGATTTGATTTAAACAATGCCAACGATCGTATTACAGGCGGTAAAGTAAATGTTGGAGATGGAATATCTTCTTCTACAATGGACGTTTCACAAGGTGCCATATCAAAAGATGTTACTGTTGATATTACAAAGAATGCAACTTTGAACGTAAAC
This sequence comes from Candidatus Gastranaerophilales bacterium, assembly GCA_944324395.1. GTDB lineage: Bacteria > Cyanobacteriota > Vampirovibrionia > Gastranaerophilales > Gastranaerophilaceae > Zag111. Next base: position 46,312 of record CALUWC010000011.1, read on the forward strand.
GGAGGTAATGTTGAACTCGGTACATCTACAAATTGGACAGGGAATGTCAATGTAACTGACGGAAAACTTACCCTTGATAATGTTCATAAAAATTTTGACGGAGTATTTAATCAATCTGACGGAACCACAATAGTTGTCGGTTCAGGATTTGATATGGATAATTCTGCCGATATTATTTCAGGCGGTACTCTTCATATAGGTGACAAAACAAGTGAATCCGATATGAGTGTAACTCAAGGTAATATTGAGTCCAATGCAACCGTAAATATAAATCGTAACGGGACTCTTAATATAACAGGCGGTACTGTCAATCTTGATGAAAATGATTCCTGGCAGGGTGATGTTAGTGTAACAGAAGGAAATCTTAATCTTTCAAATACGAATAAACATTCTTCAGGCAAGTTTAATCAAACAGGCGGAAAAACTTCAATCGACGGGAATTTTGAATTAAATAACAAAGATGACAGCATTTCAGGTGGAAATCTTGTAATAGGAGAAAACGGAGAATCAACCGTAACCGTATCAAAAGGATCTATACATAGTGGTGCAAACGTTACACTCAATGCTAATTCCAGTATCAATGTTACCGGCGGAAATATGTCAATGGATAATATTGATAAATGGGATGGAAGTATAAATGTTACTGAAGGAACATTAAATGTTTCAAATGTAAATAATAAAACAGGTATTTTAACCCAAACCGGCGGGAATACTCTTGTTACAGGCGAAGGCTTTGATTTGAATAACGCATCCGACAACATTTCAGGCGGGAACCTGCAAATAGGCGACGGAACAATAAAATCAGATATCAGTATTTCTCAGGGTACAATTGGTGCCAATACAAATATTACAATAAACGAAAATGCCGGAATGCACGTGACAGGCGGAAATGTTAATCTTGACAATACACAAAAACATGAAGGCGGGGTATTTTCACAAAACGCAGGTACAACAACAATTACAGGAAATACTTTTGATTTAAATAATAGTGCAGATACAATTTCAGGCGGGAATTTAAATATCGGAAACGGAACAAAACCAACTTCAGTAACGGTTTCTAAAGGTACAATAAATTCTGAAGCTATTACGACAATACATTCAAATGCTTCATTAAATGTTGCCGGGGGAAATGTTAATCTTGACAGCGGGGACAGCTGGAATGGGACAGTTAATGTAGGCTCTGGAAACCTTGCACTAATAGGGATAGAAAAAAATACTTCAGGTAAATTTATTCAAACCGGAGGAAATACTACTGTTACAGGCGATACTTTTGACTTGAATAATTCTGAAGATTTAATTTCAGACGGAACATTTAATATAGGAACAGCATCTGAAAATTCTGCAGTAACTGTTTCAAGCGGTACCATAGGGCAACAGGCATCAACTAATATAGCAGCCGGCAGCAATCTGAACATAACCGGCGGACATGTTACACTTGACGGTACTACAGATAAATTTGAAGGTAATGTAAATGTAACAGGCGGGAATTTACACCTTAACGGAATGAACAAAAATCAATCAGGTATTTTGACTCAAACCGGCGGTACAACTACTGTTACCGGAACAGGTTCAACATTGAATAACAGCAGCGATTCTATCTCCGGAGGTAATCTCAATATTGGAAGCGAAGATACAAACGGAGAACTTGATATTGAGCAGGGTAATATTGCTTCAAATGCAGCAGTTAATATTCATCAAAATGGTACGTTGAATATCAAAGGAGGAACCGCTGAACTTGATGGAGTAAACGACAAATGGAACGGAAAAGTTAACGTTTCCAAAGGAACCCTGAATCTTTCAGGAAATCTCAACAAAGCTACAACATCAACTGCAACATTTAATCAAACCGGCGGCACAACAAATATAAATGATGCAAAACTTTCATTAAATACCGCAGACAGTAAAATTACAGGCGGTACGGTTAATATTGCAAATACCGGTGAACTTGAAATAAACAATTCTTCTGATAATGCCTCCGAAGTAAATTCAACCGGCGGAAAATTCTCAATCCGCAGGGGCAGTAAACATTCTGTTACCGGCGGTACTGTAGATGCTGCTTCAACTGTGACGGTTGATAAAGGCGGAACTCTTGAAGTAAACGGAAGTAATGCAAATGTTACTTTAGACGGCGATAATGACAAATTTGACGGACACGCAAAAGTAACAAACGGAATTTTAAATCTTACAAACAGAATACACAAAACAACAACCGAAGATGGTTCTTTCAGCCAGAGCGGAGGAACTACCAATATTTCAGGTAATTCATCTTTGTCTGTTCAAGATTCTCAAAGTTCAATTACTGGCGGAGAAATAAATGTCAGCGACCAGTCAAATCTTGAAATCAATAACGGCAAAAGCCATTCTTCAAGGTTGAATATTTCAGGCAGTACCTTTGGACTAAAAGGTAAAAGTATATTTACAACAAAAGGCGGAACTATTGATGCAGATTCAACGGTTACTGTAGAAGCAGGTTCAAAACTCGGCATTAGCGGAGAAGATGCAAATGTTTCTTTAAACCGCAACGACAAATGGGATGGAAGTATCGGACTTGATAAAGGTAATTTATATATTTCAGAAGATTTGACAAAAGTTACTGATTCAAACGGTCACTATATCCAAACTGGCGGGAATTTATCAATGACAGGAGCATCATTAGCGTTAGCTGATGAAAAAAGTAAAATTTCAGGCGGCAATGTCAACTTAACAAACAATTCTGCACTTACTGTTACAAAAGACGGAGGAGCATCAATTACAGGCGGGAATATCGCAATTGATGACAGTTCTGTATTAAATTATCTTGCACAAAAAGGTTTAATAAAATATTCTGATGGAAACCAGATAAATATTGATACATCAGGTTTAATCAATATGGCAAATAATGTCCGAACAAATAATTCAATAAACAGTCTGACAATTAACAACGGAGCTTTAGGCGACGGACAAGCTGATTTTGCAATAGATTTGTATGCAAGAAGTAATGGAAATGCAAATTCTGACACAATTTCCGCAGATTCAATCAAAGTTGCAACCGCAGGTGAAACAGGAACTATCCGTATTTCTGATTGGAATATTGCGGGAGATGTTTTCGGATATGAAGCACCAATCGAAAAACATATTCGCTTAGGTAAAATATTTAAATCTGATAATATAGACAGCGAAGTTACATTTACTGCAACAGACAAGGAAATATTTACTCCTATAGGTTATTACAGATTAAATGCATCAGGAGCAAATGACGGAAGTTATTCTCTTGATTTGACCAGATTTAATCCGCAGGTATTCAGAGGACAGGTAGCAACAGCTGCATCTTATATGAACCAGCTTGTAATAAATGATACCTTGTTTAATCGTGCACAAATAAGAAGATATGGAGCAAGCTACGACCAATTATTCAAAAATAAAACAGCAATCTTAGATGGTACAGCAAGTTATGAAAGAACCTTGAAAGACGGCGGGTTGTGGACAGAAGTATTCGGTAACTTTGAAACCTTAAAGATGAATAACGGACTTGATAAAGTTCGGAATAATTCTTGGGGCTTCATTGTCGGTGCAGACTTCGGAATGAAAGAATTAAGAAACGGCTGGACATATATTCCTACAGCTTACATTGCATATAACGGCGGACATCAGACATTTAACGGAGTTGGAATCTGGGAAAACGGCGGTCAGTTAGGCTTTATGAGCAGCTGGATGAAAAAACAGTTTATGGAAACTGCAATGATTTATGCCGGAGTTTACGGAACTGAAATGAATATCGCAGGAACATCTGAAGATGCATTTAATTACTTTGTCGGTGTTGCAAGTAAAACAGCTTACGACTGGAATTTAGGCAATCATTTTGTAATTCAGCCGTCATTAACATTAGCATATAATATGTTCGGACAGCAAAATTGGCATACTGATTACGGACAAATGGGTATGAGTTCAGGCTTCTTGAACGGATTTAATGTAGCACCGGGAGTTAATTTCATATACCAGAGAGAAACCTGGAAAGCTTACGCAACAATAGCTTATGCGTGGAATTTCTTTGCAGGAATAGACGGTCAGGCAGGATATGTTGATTTACCGAGTATTAAAATGTCACATGGATACTTGCAATATGGATTTGGTATGAGCAAAACATTCTCCGACAGATTGATGATGTACGCACAGGCTACAGTAAGAAATGTTGGCAGAACAGGTATTATCTGTCAGGGCGGTTTAAACTGGAGATTGTAATATAAAATCTATAATTTTGCTTATGCAAATCTTTGAATAATTTTTAAATATTCTTTTTGGGCTTCCAGTGTCATTTCAGAAATAAAGTTTATAAAAGGTGTAAAATTATTTTTATTAGATTCTTGTAAAGCTCTTATATAATCACTTCTTACAACGGGCGGAATTGATACTATATTATAACCGCTTTGTAATAGAGCCAAATTCATCAACAATCTGGCAACCCTGCCGTTACCATCTATAAACGGATGAATATTTACAAAAATTATATGAATCATTGAAGCATATTTCACCGGATGAAATGTTTTTTTTAATTCAGGTAATTTATTGATAAATTCCTGCATTTTCTGATTTAGAATATCAGGTTCAGGGAATTCCACGTCAGAACCTGTAATTATAACCTGCGAGGTTCTATATTGACCGGCGTTCTCGGAATCTATATTTGAATAAAAAAGTTTGTGTAAATATTTTATATTATCCTGAGTAAAATAATCTTTTTTAGCAAGGTTTATTACTTCATCAAAAGCTTTTGCGTGTCCTATTGCTTCAAAGTGGTCTTTTATAGGTTTACCGCCAATAGTCAGACCGTCTTCTATCACAACTTTTGTTTCAGCTAAGTCAAGAGTATTACCTTCAAGAGCATTTGAGGAATATGTTAAACCAATTTTGTAATATTCTTTTATCTGTGCTAAAGCATCAGATGATAATGGTCTAAAACTATCTATTTGTTTTTTTAATTTATCATTTTGTTCAAAACAGTTTCTATACATAAAAATCCTCTAATCAATTATAACATATAATAAAGCATGTTTAAACAAGCACTTTTGTGTTATAGTTTAGGCAGATACAAAATTATGCGGGCATAGTTCAGTGGTAGAATGTCTCCTTCCCAAGGAGAAGATCGCGAGTTCGAGTCTCGTTGCCCGCTGTTTATTTTGAAGAGTTAAGTTCTGTAATCTTGTAATATGGCAACAGAGAGGAGAACTCTATTTTGAGTTTGAGCGAGGAGTGAGCAGAGGGCGTAATACAGAAGCAATCAGCTTTCTCGTATGCAGTCCCGTTTATTGCAAACGACTCAAGACTGTCACATTGCCCGTCCGATGTTCATTTTTAAAGTTATGCTTTATAACTTTGCAATAGGAATATATTCAATAATTTTTAAGCTTGAATATCCAATTTTTTACCTTGATTACTATTTTTCAATGCTTGAGCTTGCATTTTAATTTGAGAAGCTTGATTAGCAACTTTGTAATCTTGAGCTGACGGATCCGATGGAGCTAAAGCTGCACTAATAACAGTATTAGCATGATCAATTGTTTTTTGCGGATTTTGTTTATCCAGAACAGGCATTTGTATAGGAACATGACCGGATACAGGAATTCCTTCTGAATTATGTTCAATTGATATAGCACCGGCAAAAGCACCACCGGCATTCTTGTGAGCCAGTTCATGTGCATAAATATGATTATAATTTCTGTTAATCACTTCTTGTTTTGATAACGTATTCAGCATTCCCCTACACACTCCTATTTTTCTGCTATTATTGTAGCAATAACGAAAGAATTTGTCAAGCTTGGATTTAGAAATTTGGTTTTATTTTTTGAGAAGTCTTTTAAATATGGCTTTTAGGTTATATTTTTTGCTGCTGTTATATACTTCATCGGTTTCAATGGCACAGCCCGGGTCTATCAAATATATTTTGCCGTCTTTTGCTCTTCCAAATTGTTCTGTTTTTATATCAACTCCAAAAGTTTCATCATAATGTACCAGATAATCTTTCATTCTGTACCCGAGAGATTTTATATCATTTATAAAAACTCTTAATTCCTGCTGGGTTATATTATCTTGTGAAACCTTTTCTTCAATATAGTAATAATACGAAGGATATTTTGAAAATCTGCCGGATTTTTTAATCGGCAAATCAAATGCTGCGGGGTTCCTGCCGTTAGGAAAATGATTAGTTTCGGTTATTTTTAATATCTCTCCGTCTGTTGTTTCAAATGCGAATGCAAAAGCTCCAAAACCAAGTAATGATACAACTTTTGTGTCACCTATAGCTTTAGACGCAAGAACCCTGCCCAATTCTTCTAATTGCTGCATAGTATGAGTTTTTCTTATCATATTATAAATAATATTTTCATCATTTATGGCAGACATTTCTAAGAATGCTTTCGAAACCTCCATTGGTTTGTTAAATTTTATAGATTCTAATATTCCTGATCCAGGTTTATATTGAAAATCGAAATTACTGCTGCCAAATGAACATTCATCTTTAGGAGCAAATCCGGTATAATTATCACATCTGATGGGATTTCTTGTATGAATTTTTTGAAAAATAGGATATTCAGTTTTTGGAGTAATCTGTAAATTCATAGGCTCATTAAAACCCGTAAATATAAAATTTTGCCTATTGCCAAAATATTTGATTATAAAAATTCTATAAATTATTACAAAATATTCAAATACGTGAATTGTAGATTTTTTAGTATATAATATAAAGTAATAAATAGGAGGTATAATGGAAAATAATGTATCAAGTTACTCCGGTAACGAAAGATCTCATATAAATCCGACCCGCATTAAAGTAGTTGGTGTAGGCGGAGGCGGCGGAAATGCTGTTAATAGAATGGTTAACGCAAAGCTTGCAGGTGTGGAATTCTGGTTGATGAATACCGATTTGCAGGTTTTAACATTCAGCAAAGTTGAACATAAACTTCAGCTTGGAGCAGCAACAACAAAAGGTCTCGGTGCAGGCGGAGATCCTATAACTGGTGAAAAAGCCGCAATGGAAGCCAAAGATGAAATAACAAAAGCCCTGGAAGGTACCGATATGGTATTTATCACAGCCGGTATGGGCGGAGGAACAGGAACCGGAGCAGCTCCTGTAGTTGCACAGATTGCAAAAGACCTTGGAATTTTAACTATAGCTTTTGTTACAAAGCCTTTTGCCTGGGAAGGTAAAAAAAGAATGGCTCAGGCTGAAAATGGTATTGATAAATTGAGAAAATATGTTGATGCAATACTTGTTGTACCTAATGATAAACTTCTTCAGGTTGTTGAACGTCAGATGGGCTTAAGAGAAGCTTTTTGTGTTACCGATGAAGTATTATATAGAGGTATTCAAGGTATATCAGATATCATTACAATACCAGGTATGATAAATATCGACTTTGCCGATGTAAGAAAAGTTGTTAAAGATTCAGGAACAGCACTGATGGGTATCGGAAGAGCTCAGGGTGAAGGCAGAGCAGTGAAAGCTGCGGAAATGGCAATAAATTCTCAATTACTTGAATCTTCAATTGACGGTGCTTCAGGTATCATCGTAAATATCACAGGAAGTTCAAATATGACATTATATGAAATCAACGACGCAACTGCCGTTATAAATAATGTTGTAAGAGATGATGCAGATGTTATTATTGGTACAGCTATCAATGAAGCATTCCAAAATGAAATTCAAATTACGGTTATTGCGACAGGATTTTCTGAAAAACCTCAAACTCCTGCAATACCCAGAATGTCTGCGGCTGAATATTTTCAAGGGAAACCTTCAACCGCATCAGCTTCTTCTTCAGAAAGTACAACATCAACTTCTTCTTCAGGATTGGAATTTCCTAAAATGCCTGACTTGAACTTAGATGTTCCTGATTTTCTGAAAAAAGAATAATTCTGAAATTTAACGAATAAATAATATGAAAAAAGAGTAAGTTTTAAAAACTTACTCTTTTTACTTAACATAAATAATACTTTTTATTTTAACAACTTTAAACTGCTAATGTTGTTAAATTCAAGTTATCATAACGCTGCCGGCTTATTGTTTCTTCAACTTCATGAAAGCCTTTCAGATACTCTTCTCGAGCTTTATTTGCAGGAGAATTTTCCGGAAGGGTAAGCTTAACGATTAAATCTCTGACTTTTTGAATCCTTTTTAGTTTTTCATTTATAGTTTGAACCTGATAAGTTGCAGCTGCAATAGATGCTGTTTTAGCTTCGTCCATATGTAAGATTAAAAGCCCGGTTTTTGAACTTTTTGGGTGTTCTTTTATATCTTGATTCAAATCTTTAAAAGCCTGATCCATAATTTTTATTGTAACCCTGTAGTTTGTATTTTTAAACTTGCGAACAATGTTATCATGCATTATATCTAATTTTGCCTGATAATCCGGGTCATTATCAATATTGCCGATTTTATCAATTTCATCTTTAACAATATTTGTTTGCTTTGATACAGAGTTAAAAATACTATTTATACGTTTGATATAACCTTTTGCTTTATCAAAAGAATTGTTTTTTGTAGCCATTTCTACAACCTGTTCTGCCAGTCCTAACTGTTCAAGAAACATAACAGCAGATTCCATATCATCATCTGCCAATAGCGGAGCAAGCATTAAATTGATTGCAATATCAGAATCCAAAGTTACAACAGAACCGTTACGAAGCTGTAATTTCGATTTTTTAAACTCATCACGAACAATATTTAAATTGGATTCGCTTGCACAATCCATTAAAATATATTGCATTTCAAGTAAACTTGCCTGATATAACAAACCTCTTACATCTGTTGCCAATGATGCTTTTAAGTTTTCGGTTACTTCATCTTTTGATTGGTTTAAATTCTGCTCACCATTGTCAGGTTTTGCCAGAAGCAATAAATATTTGTTTAATAACTTTTCAGGTGTCCTGGGCAGAGTATGCTTTTTATACATCTCACAAAATTCATCATAATATTTATCGCAATCAGGATTTTCTTTTGCTTTTGCACTAATCCATTTGTTTAATAATGCTGCCGCTTTTGATTGATATTTAGAATCAACATAACTTAATATGTCTTTTTTGGAAGTTTCAATTGTCTGGATAGATTCTTTAACAGATTGTTTCACTGTTTTTTTATCAATTGTTGTTAAAAACATATCCATTTCATCATATATTTGTGCAATTAAAGCCTTATATTCATCAAGCGGTGCATTTCTGTCAAGTTCAAGTGCTTTGTGTGCAGCTTCTACGGTTTTTGGAATTGATTCATCTTCATCAATCATTTCCAGTAATGCACTAAAGTCTTTTTGAAGTTTGTTATATTGTTTATCACTTAACGAATCAGACGGAAGATTATCAGTATATTTTTTCAAATTCTTGATAATTTTTATTGTTTTATCCTGAATTTTATAACTTATTATTGCTTCTACCTGCTCATCAATATCTTTATAGAATTTTTGCAATACCTCAGATGTATTTTCTTTTACTTCAGGGTCATACTTCGGGTATGCAGGGAACATTCTGGTTTTCTCAAAAACATTTTGTTTTATAGCATCATATTGTTTACCAATAGTTATAGTTCTTAAAGTGTAGTAATAATCGAAGTAAATATCATCAAATGTACGTTTGTTATTTGCATATCTGGCACTTCTTAACTTTCTGCTTGCTTTATTATATTCATATACCGGAATAATTTTACTCATATTAAGTTTTAAACCTAATTTTTCGTTAAACATTATGTTATAAAGCATATTATGAGTACGCCTGTCCATTCCTTTAAATTGCAAGAGTACATCATAACCGGTAACCGGCTTTATACCAATTGCTTCGTTTGTAATTTTTGAATTGTACTTAGAATTAAATTCTTTAGCCGTCATATTTCTAAGATTGTTAAAAATTTGAACAAGTTCTTCATCTGTTGAAGGATCAAATGTTTCATCAATCCAGGTGACAATATTTTTCATATTGTCATCATCAAATGAAGAACTGCTCAAATCGGCTAACGTGAATCCCATATTTGTACGTAATAAATTACGCACATTATTAGCCATTTCTTTTATTTTTCTATCTTTGTATGAAAATTGCGGAGTATTCTTAGCCAGTGTTTTTTCAAAACTGTCTGCCATTAAATCAATTGTTTTTTCTAAACTTCCGTTAAATTCATTTTTATTAATATTTTTTAACGAATTAACTATAGCATTTTTTTGATTATTATTGATTTTTATATTATTCACTTTTGCAAGAGCATCTAATAGAGCATTTAGTTCTGTTCGTACACTTTCTGCCCCGTATTTTGCAATATCAGGATTTTTTGCAAAAACATAATCAAAGTTTTTGCGAGCCTCTGTTTTTATTTGTTTTCTTATTTTATCCAAGTCTTCCATTGAAGTTTGTGTATAGAAAATTCTCTGGTTTGGAATTCCTTTGTACGATCTTATTAAAGCCATTTTTTCAAATAAGAGTTTTAATTTATCATTATCCGGAAGTTTGTCATAATCAGCTCTTGTTTCAATACCTTTAGTAAATGGTTTTCTGCCAAATACACGTTTTTCGATATTGTTATATTCTATACTCAAATTATCAGAAATTGTTTCCGCTTTACCTATTACAGACTTAATTTCTGACTGAGTCATATTTTTGGCATATTTTTCAAGCTGATCGATATGTGCATAAGGACTTATCAATGTATTATCTCTTATCATTCTTACATATTTGCCGGCATTCGGATATTTTCCGGGAGTAATAATATCACTAAACATAGGAAACATATACTCTCCTGATGCCCCATGTAATTTTTTGTAATTTTTATTATTTATAACTTCAGGTTGTACATGCCCGACAGCACCTATCATATTGTCAACAAATTTACCGGCCAGATAATTATCATCCGTAATATAACCTAACTCGCCGCCATATCTTGATGAATAATCAGTTCTTAATAAATTATTATCATCTACCCATGTATTTCTGTGTTCCTGCGGTCCCCAGGTATTATCATGAAAAATTACGTCTTTTTGTACTTTTTTACCGTTTTCGGTAACTTCAATCGGCTTGATATCAGCTATGTATTGAGCATGCCATGCCTGAGACAAATTATCTACAGAAGTTGAAGAAGTACCGGAATACGGGGATTGTTTAATTTTCTTAACAGCATATTTTCCATTGTTTTCAATATAATACGGACGATCCGTCATATACTCAATAATCCGAACCTCCTGTGCATTATACAAACCTCCGTGTCCTTCAGGATTCACCCAAAACTCTCCGGTTTTTAAACCTTTTTGCCTGTTTAATTCACTCAACGGTTCTTTTAACTCTGCATATTGATACTTTAATGCTCGTGACACAAAAGCATACCAGCCGTTTATTTTTGATTCGATATGCTCAAGAATTTCGTTTTCTCTGGGAGTAAGCATTAGCAGCTCTTTTGGAAGATTTCTATATCGGACGGATTCTCCTTCCGGAGTAATTAAAGCATCTTCAATACGCGTAAATCTGTTCTGCAAAAGAGCCAAATCTTTTTCCGGAATTATATCTCCTATATTTTCAAGTTTTTTGATAACAAGCCGTTTTGGATTAACGGTATTTAACATTTTATCTCCATCACCGGCAGGAATTTCGAGTGCATACTGATATCCGACTACTAATCCTGAAATTTGACTAAAAGTTTGCCAGATTTTGTTATATACTTCAACAGTTTGTTCTTTTGGAGCATCTTTCGGCAGCCCGTTTTTCAAATTAAATCCTTGAATTATTGCAAGATTGGGATTTTCACTATCAAATAAAATTCGTCCCAAACGTTCAAATGTTTCTTTAAACATCAGCATATTAGATTTATGTCCTGTTTTGTTGAAAATTTCAATGTACTGCTGATGGGTGCAATTATCGGACTTTAATGTGCTGATATATTTATCAAGTGTGTCTAGTACTGCTTTTTTATTATCTTTAATATGCAAAGTATCTGAAATTTTCAATAATGTTAATTTGTCATTATCCTCTACAATGGCATTTTTGATGGCAGTCAATTCATTTACCAGAGCAGTTTTCTGGTCAACAGAAAGACAGCAGGCATATAAATCATCCATTAAAGACGTCATCATATAATCAAGAGTTTCTTTATTTCCTTTTAAAGACTCAATCAAAGCTTCATTGTCATTATCTGAGTCAAAATTTTTAGCTAAAATCTCTTTTAATTTAGGATTAATAGTATTATTTTCCAATTTTGAAATCAAATAATCCATATTTTTATCTATTAAAGTTTCATCATCCGGAATATTTAAATCATTTCGCATATCGTTAAGCTGTTCCGGAATAAATGTCTGATAAATATGCTGGACTCTATATGCTGCAGCCGCCTTGTATAAATCTTCCGCTTTTGCTATTTGACGTACAAAATAAGAAGAAGCATGAGCTCTGTTTTTTGCAAGGATATGAATTTCATCAACTAAAGCATTGATGCTTTTTATACTGTCATCATCAAGTTTTACATCTTTTTCATCTGCTAATGCTATGGCAAGGAAAGCTTTAATTTTTTCATTTTTAATTTGTTCAGGTTCATTTGGAAGATAAACAAAATCTTTTTTGTAATCATTAACTTTTTTAGCATTATCGGAATTTGAAACTTTGAGCCTTAAAAGGTCATAGCTGATTTTCTGAGCTTTTTCCGGAGACATTTCCGGTGCAAGATTATTTATCTTATTTTTTAAAAGTGTATTGAGTTTTTTTTCAAGTTTAAAATTCTGCTCTTTTCTATTGTATTTTTCTGCTTTTTTATAATTTTGTTTAATTGTATTTCTTTTATACTCTTTAATAACAGATTCTGCTTTTGCCAAAGTTCGATACCAATCCTGACTGTCAGCAAGAGATTTATCATCAAGATCCATAGTCAAATGAGAATCTTGAAAAACATCAAAATTATTTTTGTCAAAAGCCTTATACACTCCGACAAATTCATTTGCCGCACCTGCAGTATTGGCAATATTCATCCAATTTAGAACTGAGGTATCAATAATTCTGTAACCGAGAGATAATGCGTAATCATAGTCAATTTCAGCTTTTGCTACAGGGATTTTTGTATGAGAACCCAGTTTTGTAATATCATAAACCTGCATATATTCGCTTGAATCAAGTTCTGATAAAATCATATCAACATAATTAGCTTTATCTTCGTATGCCAGAGCTTTCCTGCATTTAGAAATTGCAGCACACATACTATGATCTTTCTGATTGACAGCTTTTATATTTGGAATTTTTGATTCAGGAGTTTTAACAACTATATCATTTACAATTTCTGCCAGAGCTTGAGTTTTTCTGTTTTTCAATTGCGGGTTAATTTCATATTCCGGACTCATGAAATAATCCAGACGTTTCATTATATACAATTTTTGAGATAATGGAACTTCTGATGAAATAATAAAATAATCCAAATTGCTGCTAATATTTTGAATATTTTTGTATTTCATAGCTTCTAATTGTTTTTTATCTACTTTTGACAAAATTGATTTTCTTAAATTTAATATTTCAATTTCATCATCATTCAATTCTTTTTTAGAAGATAATAAGGCATTTAAACGGGGAGTTAAACGTTTTTGAGTTTCTTCATCAGATAAAGCAAGAGATTTTTTAGCAGCATTGTTCAATTTAACCTGCCAATCATTATAGGATTGTTTGCCCAAATCAATATTTGTACCGTATTTAAGATTTTCAGATACATCAATTAGAAAATTAACATTGTCTTCACCCGGAACGTTTGATAAATTTTCAATTGCATTAGAAATCCTGCGTTGATTGATAATATTCAAATCGTAAACATTATCTGTTTTTAATTGAGCAACTGATTTTCTATCTTCTCTTTTACCTGCAAAATGAGGGGTAAAAGGATTTATAGCATATATTTTCATGAAAATTCCCCACTAAATATGATATTCTAATAAATCATATAAAATATTTTTTTGCTAGGTTTACTTTAAAATATTAAGAAATTTTATCATTTAATTTCTTAATACTTTTCCTGACTTTCATAGCGGTATTTTTTTTGGAAAAATTTAAAAGTTCCGTTTGACTGTTTTTCCAGATAGAGGGAATTCCCTTTTTCTTCAGGCAATATGTACACTTTAGTAGATACTCCTTTAATCATAGATTTCATTTTATCAAAAGAATCAACTAAAAAGTTTACACAACCAAAAGAAACTCTATTATCTTTTATAGATTTATTTTTTAATACGTTTTCTCTCAATTTGCCCATAGGCGATCTCGGAACTCTGTGAAGTGCAAGCACCTGAGATCTTTGATAAGCTTTTTGAGTATGGTCACCGGCAAGCACCAAAACTCTTTGGTCATATAATCTTTCATTACTGGAGCCTTTATTTGAACCTACTTTGCAAATTGTAAATTCACCAGGAGGAGTATAAGCAGCAAGCTTGGCACCTTTAACACCGTAACCTCCTCCTCTTTTATCTCCTATATGTTTGCCAAGAGCAACTTCATGAGTCTGCAAAATATCACCATCCGGATTTATTACCATTGCTTTGCAATGTTTTTTATCAATAACAATATAATTTCCATTTGATTTGCCATATTGTTTTAAAAGCTTATTAAACTCAACAACTTTTGCCATATCAGACATTTTTGTACTGAAAGTATCCGCCAATATTGTTTGTAATTTAGGATCATTTATAAGCTGCGGAGTGTAATGAGAAGCTTTTTTGCTGCATGTCGTAAATACAGGAGTTGCAGCAAGTAATAATGTAGGGAGTAAATTATTCAATTTCATAAAAAAACCTTTCTTGCATTTATTAAATACAAAAAAGATTTTTTTTGCCAAAATTATATAATAAATTTAAGATATTTTAACTAAACCAAGTCCATGGTTTAAAAACAGAGAATTCTTTTTGTTTTTGCTGTTCTGCTAATAACCTCTGCTGTTCTGCTTCTTGTTTTTTCTTTTGGTTAGCAATATATACAGGATTTTTTTTAGGTTTGACATCATAATTCACTCTGGAAGCAACTTCTTTAGATATTCCACGTTGTTGATCTCTGTGATACAATTGTTCAAATTTATATGTACCATCTTTTTGTTTTTCTAACTGGAGTTTATTACCTTCTTCTTCTGGTAAAATGTATACTTTATCTCCCTCGCCAATATACTGATACATATCATTATAATCCTCTTCTGTTAAATTAACACAGCCATAAGACATTCTGTTATCAGCCAATCCCGGAGAATCAATTGCAGCTTTTCTTCTGTTATAGTCCGGTTTATATAGCATGTGTATTGCCTGCGAACCACTACGGACACCTCTGTTATCACCTTTTAAATGCATAATTTTAGGCTTCCCGTCTTTACCTGTGTATGCAGAACTTGTTTTATGGACTTCATCTAATGTAAATTCACCTGGAGTAGTATATCGACCCTGTTCAGCTTTCCAAGCATCTTTTGTTTTTTGTGCTCGTTCCATATAATATGAACCGAGATTGTCACCAACTTTTTTACCAACACCTACGGTATAACTCTTGATAACTTTACCACTTTTGTTGTAAATACGTAATTTACACGCTTTCTTATCAATAATTGCATAATATTTACCTTGATAATTCTTTTTATTGTATTCTATAATTTTATCAGTATCATTTTTCATTGCATTTATATGCAAAACTTCTTGTTCTTTAGCAGTTAATTTTGGAATAGATTTCTTCTGATATTTTTTAGGATTTTTTACTTTTAGAGGTTTTTTAATACTTTTTGTTGTATCAACCTGGATAGAATTACGTGCGACTCTTGTATTATCCTGAACAGCTGCTGTATCCCTATTCAAAGTATCTGCAGGAGCAACCGGTATTTTCCTTTTAGGAGCTGCCGCCTCTTTTTTATCATAAATAAATTCCGACCCGGCTCTGGAAAAATATTTTGTATTGAAATCTTCCACTGAATCACAACCGTTTAATTTTGCAAGACGCTGCATTTCTTTAGTAATTTCAGCATTGGTAACCTTTAACCCTCTGGCTTTCAATGTTTTTTTAGCCACATTCCAAGCACAATCTCCACTTTTTACGGTGTATTTTTCTGAATTAAATTCAACCATTATATTACCTCGTAATTTTACTTCATATATAATTTAAGTATATTCTTTTTATATATTTGCTATATACCTTAGCACAGTGTAATAAAACTTTACATCCGGAACGAAAGAATATTCAGTTGCAAACTTTAAGTGCGTGATACAATAGAATTGTAAGGAGAAATTAAAATGTCAGAAGATGTAATACAATATCAGACACATGGTACCTGCTGCCAGATGATGCAGGTTACTGTTGATGATAATAAGATTAAAAATGCAGAGTTTTTCGGAGGCTGCAACGGAAACCTTAAAGGTATAAAAAACCTTATCAAAGGAATGGATATTGATGAAGTTATCGAACGATTACAGGGGATTACCTGCGGACCAAAATCTACCAGCTGTCCGGATCAGCTGGCCAAATGTCTTATAGAATATAAAAACAAAATTTTAGCACAAGTAAAATAAGGAGAAATTCATGAAAATTGCAGTAACTTATGATAACGGTGAGATTTTCCAACATTTTGGACACAGCGAACAGTTTAAAATGTACGAAGTAAAAGACGGAAAAATTATTACATCAGAAATTGTATCAACAAATGGTGCAGGTCATGGTGCAATTGCACAATTTTTGAACGACAACCATGTTGATACTGTTATTTGCGGCGGTATCGGCGGCGGGGCAAAAAATGCACTGGAACAAATTAATATAAAACTATACGGCGGAGTTTCAGGTAATGCTGATGAAGCCGTTGAAGCTTTGTTATCTAACAATTTGAGTTTTAACCCTGATGTAAAATGTTCCCACCATGAACATCAACACCATGGAGAAGCCCATACTTGCGGTGCAAATGGCTGTGGTCATAACTGCCATGGTTCAATATAAAAGTTAGATATGTATAAAATTAAATAATCTTAATATAAGAACAATTTTCACCTGAAAATTGTTTTTATATTATATAGGGGAAATAAAATTATGAGTCTTATCGGTCAGATAACCAAAAGTACAATACGTACAGCCGCCAAAGCTGCTGCTAATATAACTGAGCAAACAGGTTCAAAAGCTGCTAAAGAGCTTTTCTGTCATCAATACTGGAAAGATGCTGCAGCAGAAAGAGTTATACGGGCAACAAGAAAAGAATCTGTTTCTTTGCATGGATATCTTAACGGAATAAATCATCATTTTATCAACAGTCCGTATCCGCAGCATATGGATATGAAATTCGTTGAAAATATGACACCACGAGAAATGATTACCACGACTGATTTTGAATTTAAATCACTAAAACCAACAACAGAAAAAATCACTGCATTCAGGTGCATTGGTGAAAAGCCTGAATTTTTTAGTGAATATAAACTATATCAAAAACGTCTCGGTATTAAAAAAGGCGACATTGTTGATATGAAAGAATATGCCTATGCAACATCAGATATGTCTTATGCCAAAGGTTATTTAACTAATAATAAGGGAATACTCTATGAAATAGAAATTCCGGAACAATCACAGGTATCAAGAACAGGCTTAGGGATTAAAAACGAAATCGTATTTCCAAGAAGTTCAAAATTTGAATGTGTCGACGTAAAAAAAGTTAAAGATACTGATAATGATTACCTGCATGTAAAATTACGCTATATAAAACCGAAGAATTATGTCGATACGTCAACTTAAAATCATTAAGATAAATCTTTATGATGAAATTGTTTTATTCCTTTAGCATAATCATCAACAATTTGTCCGTTACCGATGAGCTTGTATTTATAAATGGTCAAACCTTCAAGACCGACAGGACCTCTTGCATGAGTTTTGTTCGTTGAAATCCCGACCTCAGCTCCGAAACCGTATCTGAATCCATCTGCAAAACGTGTTGAACAGTTAAAATAAACACCTGCAGAATCCACATTATTCATAAATTTTTCGGCATTATGAATATCATTTGTAATAATACTATCGGTATGTCCTGAACCGTATTGGTTTATATGTTCAATTGCTTCATTTAGTGAATTAACAAATTTGTAAGATAAAATCTTATCCCCGTATTCAATATCCCAGCTTTCAGGGTTATTTATAAGTTTTATTTCTGATAATTGGAGAGATGCCAATAATTCATCAGTTTTTGGAAAATCTTTATGAATTAAAAGTGTTTCAACAGCATTACAAGCACTAGGGTATTGAGTTTTTGCATCAATAACAATTTTTGATGCCATATCAATATCAGCCGATTCATCGATAAAAATATGACAAATTCCGCTTGCATGTCCCAAAACAGGAATTTTGGTATTTTCTTTAATAAATTTTACCAAACTATTTCCCCCACGTGGAATAATTAAATTGATAAACTCATCACACTTCAACATTTGAGCAACATCATCTCTTGTAAATACCTGCTGAATAACATTTTTCGGAAATTCTTTAATTTCATCCAATGCACTGTTTATAATTTCCAATATTTTGCGGTTTGTATTTTTTGATTCTTTTCCGCCTTTTAATATAACAGCATTAGAAGATTTTATTGCAAGTGCTGAAATTTGTGATATTACATCAGGTCTTGCTTCAAAAATTATTCCCAAAACCCCGATAGGACAGGAAACTTTGTACAATGTAAGATCTTTATCAAGCTCTCTGACAAAAAGATTTTTTCCGATAGGATCTTCAAGATTAGCAATATCTTTAATCCCCTGAATCATATCACGCATTTTGTTTTCATCAAGTTTAAGACGGTTGAATGTTGCTTTTGAAAGTTCGCCGTTATTTACAAGCTCTTCTGCTTGAACTAAATCCTGATTGTTCGCATCAAATATTTCCTGTTTGTTTATTTCAAATGCCTGAGCAATTTTATTTAATGCAGAATTTTTTATATCTGTATCCAGTTCTGCAATTTTTAATGAAGCTTGTTTTGCGTTTTTTGCAATATCAATAAAATTATTTTCCAATTTTTACCGCCTATAAAATAGTTATATTATCTCTTGTAATTATTGCATCATAATTTTTAAAACCCAGAATATCAACTATATTATCAGAATGCGACCCGATAACTTTTCTGCATGAATCAGAATCATAATTGACAATACCTCTGGCAAATTCATGTTTGTTTTCATCAAGAATAGATATTACATCACCTTTTTTGAAACTGTTTTTAACACTTACAACACCAATCGGCAAAAGACTTTTTTCGCCTGTAATAAGTGCAGCTTTAGCACCGTCATTAACAATAATTTTGCCGACAATATTTGTAGCGTAACCTATCCAGCGTTTTTTATCAGGCATATTTTCTTTTTGAGGAAGGAACATTGTTCCCAAATCTTCACCTGCAAAAATTCTTTTGATTACATAAGGAATTTTACCGTTTGCAATTAAAACTTTACCGCCAAATCTTGTAACAAGTCTTGCAGCCATAAGTTTGGTTTCCATTCCGCCTCTCCCGCCGTCAGAAACTCCTGATGCCATTGCCATAATTTCTTCATTAACTTCCGGAACAGATTTAATAAGTTTTGCATCGGGATTTACTTTCGGGTTATCATCATACAAACCGTCAATATCCGACAAAATAATCAACAAGTCTGCATCCAATTCACTTGCAACAAGTGCTGATAATTTGTCATTATCGGAAAAACAAACCTGCATATCTTCCTTGACATATCGCAAAGCAACATTCAAAGTTGATACCGTATCATTTTGGTTTATAACAGGAATAACACCAAGTTCCAAAAGTTTATTTAAAGTTGTTCTCAAGCTCAGGTATCTTTCACGAACAGAGAAGTCATCTTCGGTTAACAGAATTTGAGCTGCAGTCAAACCGTATGCATCAAATCCGTTTTCATAAATGGACATCAATTTCCCCTGCCCGATTGCGGCACATGCTTGCTTTATGGCTGTTCCTTGAGTATTTTCAAGTCCGAGCCTTTTTTTACCGAAACTTACGGCACCTGACGTAATTATAATAACTTCTTTACCTGATTTGACAAGAGTTGCTATACTTTCAATAAATGCATAAATTCTCGGCAAAGAAACATATCCGTCATCATGTCTTAAAACATTTGTCCCAAGCTTTATTACAATACGTTTAGCTTTAATAAATTCACTTCTTTCCATACAATAAGTGTAACACAATGACCAAAAATATGTAAGTAGAAAAATAAGTATTAGATGTATTTTTTTGAAACATTTTATTCAATATGATAAAATGTATCCAATAAAGGAGAGATTTATGAAAATCGGAATTATCGGTTTAGGTTTAATCGGCGGTTCAATATTTAAAGACTTAAAAAAACTTGATTATGAAGTTATTGCCGTATCAAATTCTCAAAACGGGGAAAATATTTACAAAGATTATGATAT
Organism: Candidatus Gastranaerophilales bacterium; assembly: GCA_944324395.1. Taxonomy (GTDB): domain Bacteria; phylum Cyanobacteriota; class Vampirovibrionia; order Gastranaerophilales; family Gastranaerophilaceae; genus Zag111. The sequence goes on from CALUWC010000011.1 coordinate 66,670, forward strand.
TTTAAAAACCTGCAATCTAATTTTTGTATGTACGGCAATGAATAAAACTCTTGAAGTTCTTGATAAACTCGAAGAAATAATATCATCTGACACCATAGTAACAGATGTTTGCTCATTAAAATCATTTGTCTGCCGGAAAAAACGTCCGTATAAATTTATACCTTCCCACCCGATGGCAGGAACTGAAAACAAAGGGTTTGAAAATTCTATGGAAGGATTATTCAAGAATGCAAAGTGGGTTCTGACTCCTGTTTTTGGAAAGAATGAAGAACTTGTTGAAATAATTACGCAGCTCGGGGCAAAACCTGTCATTACAACACCTGAAAAACATGATGAAGCAGTTGCATTGATATCACATATGCCTATGCTTATATCGCAGGCACTATTTAAAACTGCACAGGAAAATAAATTAGCACTTGAAATAGCATCATCAGGATTTCGAGATATGACCCGTCTTGCAATGTCCAATCCCGAGATGGCAAATGATATGATAAATATGAATGCTGATAATATTCAGATGAGTATCTTAAAACTGTACAAATCAATCGGCGATTTAACTAATTCTGATTATCTTGAACAGATAAATGAAATTAAATTAAATCGCCAATCGATGTTTATATAATTCAGGAACTTTATTTTACAGGACGCTGGTTTATGCTGCAGCTTTTACTGATTTTTGCATTTCAGCTAATTGTGCTTCCAAGTTTTTCAATTCAGCTTGCATTTTTTGCATTTGAGGACCATTACTAAAACCTTTGAATTTTGAATGGTTTTCAATTCGTCCTTTTAAATTAGCAATTTTAGTTTCTACATCTGAAATGTTCTGTGGAGTAGCAGCCGGAACCTGAGGCTTAGCAGCATTTGGAGTTTCAACCTTTGGAGCTTCAGTTTTGGCAGGCTTAGCTTTCGGAGCTTCTGCTTTTTTAGATATAACTACTTTTCCACTTTTGTCATGAGTTCTTTCCAAACCTTGAGCATCCATGAAATCACCTAGAGTATTTGTTGCCGGTTTATAATTCTTTTCAATCCATTGATGTTCTGCTTGAGTTGCAGGAGTTCTTAACTGTCTGGAATTTTCATCCAAATCTTGCAGAGTTATTTTCTCAGCACGTTCTTGTCTGATTTTTTCTTGAATAATTTGCTTTTTATTATGTCTTGCTTTACGAATGGCATCTTTACCGCCACCATCTGTCATCTTCTGGGGTTTGCCCTGTGGAATATCAACCTGTTCAGCAACAACTTTCTTTTTAGATTTTACTCTTGGTTTTTTAGGCTTATTAACTGTTTGATTAACAGTTTCTACGGTTTCTTCTGCTGCTTTTTTGGCACCTTTTGCAGCATCATCTGCTGTGCCTTTGAATAATCCTTTTAATTTATTGATTAAACCTTTGCCTTTACCTTTAGTAAAGAACCATACAGCAGCTATACCAACAGCAGTTGCAGCAACCAATATAGCATTTCTTTTGCGTTTAGCTGCTTTTTCACGCTGTTCAGGATCATATAATCCCGGTCTGAAATCCTCCGGTCCGCGATATTCTTGTCTTGATGTAAATGTTGCTGCGGAGTAAGGATTATAATAAGAATTTCCTACACCATAAATTCCTGACATAAATAATTTTCCTTTCTACTTTTAACCTTACAAGTTTATAAAGTTATTTTTTTGCTAACAATTGATAAATTTTTAGGAAATTATTAATATTTCTTTACAAACGTGTAAGTTAGATAACACCAGTACTTTACTCTACACAAGAGATTGACGTACTTTTTTCTAAATGCAGCGTATCAATAAGTGCATTTAATCTGGTGAACACCTCTTTAAATTGAGGAATTGAAAGGCTTTGCTTTCCATCGCTCAAAGCCTGAGACGGATTATGATGGACTTCTACCATTACACCATCTGCCCCGACAACTAAGCCTGCCTTTGCCATAGGTTCTATTAAATATCTTTGACCTGTTCCATGACTCGGGTCTACAATTATCGGAAGATGAGAATATTTTTTGATTACGGGAATTGCAGAAATGTCAAGCAAATTCCTCGTAAATGCACTGTCAAAACTTTTTAAACCACGTTCGCACAAGATAACTTTTTCATTACCGTTATACATTATATGTTCGGCAGCAAGTAGAAATTCTCTAATTGTGCTTGCCGGGCCCCTTTTGAGAATAACAGGTTTGTTACAATGTCCAACTGATTTTAACAGTTTAAAATTCTGCATATTTCTTGCTCCGATTTGAATAACATCAGCATATTCACAAACCATATCCAAATCAGCAGAATCCATCAATTCTGTTACAACCAGCAGCCCTGTTTCCTCTTTTGCTCTTGCCAGATATTTTAATGCCTTTTCTCCAAGCCCATCAAAATCATACGGAGAAGTTCTCGGCTTGAATGCTCCGCCTCTTAAAAACTGACACCCAAGCTCTTTGGCTGCAAGAGCAACTTCTAATAAACCGTCATAATTATCTTCTACAGAACAAGGTCCGACTATCGAAACCGGACGATTTGCACCTCCTATCTTTACTCCGTTTTCAAATTCAATAACAGTATCTTCGGATTGCCTGTCACGAGAAGCTAACCTAAACGGTTCTCTTATAAACTTAATCTTTTTGACACCCTCCATTGCATCAATTCTGCCGGGCGAGAGTGTTGTTTTATCACCTAAAGCATCAATTACGGTATGCACATCACCTTCATGCACAATGACCTTAAATCCATGCTCTTTTAATAATTCCGTAACAGCCTGAATATTCGCAGCTGTTGCGTCCCTTTCCATTATTATAATCATAGTGTTATGTATACCTCGTTAAAATTAGTACTAAGATTATAGTAGAAATTTTGCAATAAATCAATATGATTGATTTATTTGTTTTTATATCTTTACAAGAAAATATATTATTTGTTTTGCAGATAATAAATTATATCTTCAGGGGTATCCGCAATAAACTCTGCACCATGTTCAACTAAAAATGGTTTATTCTTAAAACCCCAACTGACACTAATACATGGAATGCCGGAATTTTGTGCCGTCATGATATCCACTTCAGAATCTCCGACATAAACTGCAATGGATTTATCTGCATTAAAAACTTTTAATACTTTCAAAACGGTATCAGGAGCCGGTTTTTTTCGAATACCTTCCGCTTCATTTTCTCCGGCGGCAAAATCTATCAAACCGGGGAAGTATCGTTTGCATAATTCTTTTACCGCAATATCAAATTTATTTGATACAACCGCAATTTTAAAACCGTTCGAACGAAGTGTGTTAAGCATGTCGATAATTCCGTTATATGGTGCGGTTTTGTTATACATATTTTTTGAATAAGTTTTTTTAAAATATTCAAGACAATTTTTATAATCAGGATTACTAGCTCCACCCGGAATTGCACGCTCAATTAGTTTTGCAACCCCATTACCTACAAAATTTCTGATTTCATCTATTGATCTTTGCGGATAATTGAAATGTAAAAGTGCAATATTAGTGCTGTCAGCCAAATCCTCAAGTGTATTTAACAATGTTCCGTCTAAATCAAAAATTATAATATTTTTTTTCATATTTTCTCCATATTTATTATACAATAATTTCGAACATATTGGAATTAAAATGACAGCAGAAACAATTCGTAGTTATACCATAGGAATAATTATAGTAATATTTTTTGCAATTACAGCAATTGTCGGGGGGTTGACTAATTACAAACAGGAAACCCTTCACTGTTCAAAGTCCGAAAATTTATGTTTTGTTGAAAAAACAAATTTGTTAAACATTAAATCAAGCAAAAAACTTGTTAAATATTCAGATATTGATGATATTAGTTATATTAAACAAAAAGTTAGAGGAAACAGAGTAGCAAAAGGATATACAGAATATTTGCTGATTTTTAAAACAAATCAAAATGATAGAAAAATAATTTTTTCGGAAGTTTTTTATGAAAAAGAAGAATTGTTCAAATATATCAAGGATTTACAAGCTCAAATGTCAAGCAGCAGTGATATTATTATTTTAAATCGTAATTAAAAATTCAATCTTTGGATTGGTTTTTTATAATATTTTTTGAAAATTAAAATTATCACAAAATTTTAATTGTTAAAAATATTTCGAGTTCAATTGTTATCGGTATTTCCATTTTTATTTTTGAAAAAATTATCCTAAAATTTTTTCTTTTTTTACTAAATTTCAGCTAAAAATCATCAAATTTTAAAAAAAATGATAAAAAATACTCTATTTTAATGAATTATTTTTGCAATTTTATGTATATAATTTAGAAAAGTTTAGAAATATTAAGCATTGAAACCCTTGATATATCTTAATTTTTCAAACTTTTAAAAATATGATATTCCATTATTTTTAAAAAAGTAGTATTATAATTTTGTGATTTTAAAGGAGGTTACGAACATGTTTACATCAAGCAAAAAAGAACAAAAAGAAATGCAAGCTCAAATTATTGAATCTGCAGGTAAAATCTACAATTACCTATCAGACAAAGGTGAAGTTACTATCAACAAATTAAGAAAAGACATGGATTTAGATGATAATTTCACTTACATGGGTTTAGGCTGGTTATCAAGAGAAGACAAAATCTCTTACACTCAAAAACCAAAATCAGTTACTGTTAGATTAAGCTAATTTTAATTGATAATGCATGATTTGAAAACGGAACAGTTTAATAAGCTGTTCCGTTTTTGTTTGGCATAAAGTCTTATTTTACATTTTGTTAAATATTTTGTTATTTTACAGATAATGTTATAATATCAGCATTAAGGAGTAATATTGTGAATAAAAATATTTTAAGCCCGAAAGGTTCAATAGATCAAAGTTTCTTTATTATATATTATATTTTGCTGACAGTTTTATATATTGCCTGTGGTTTACTTTTAATAATTTACGTATATAAAAATAATTTGCCGTCGCTATATTATATGTGGCCTTTGCTGATAATAAAAATTCTTATAGCATTCAACTATAAAAAAAGAGTTTTGGATATTTGCAAAAATCTGCCTGTAGCAGTTATTTTAGGATTTATTTTAACATTTGATATTGAAGCTCTGGCGGCATGCCAGTTGATAAAGGATATTCAGGTTTCTATGCTGACTTTCTTTGCTCTGGGGATTTTCTTTATTTTTATTCAGCCGGCAATTATTGCTCTTATTCCAGGTGAAATTGATAAAAACCGGATTGATAAAGAATAATGAAATTAGCTGAAAATTCAAAATTTGATATAGATTCTTTTTATTTGGAGTTGCAAAAACAATTCCCTCGTTCTGAAATGAAAGAAAAAGCTGTTTGGGCAAAGATTTTAACACTTCCTGAATATAAGATATTTAATATATTTAATGATGAAAATAAAATCTGCGGATATTTTACATTTTTAGAACTGCCGGATAAAACAATTTTAATTGATTATTTTGCAATTTTTAAAGAATTTCACTCTCTTGGTTACGGCTCAAAAGCTTTTGAATATTTAAAAAGTTTGAATAAATATGCCGGCTGTTATCTTGAAGTTGAAAAGGAAAATCCGAAAGATATAAATACTTTCCGACGGATAAACTTCTACAAAAAACTTGGAGCAAAACTCCTTGATATAAATTATATTTATCCTAATGTCGACGGCGGACTGCCAATGGATTTATATTTTATGCCGTTTAAACAGAATTATTTACCTGATAAAAATAAAAGTTTAGCAAACATAAAATTTGCATTTCACAAGATGCATTTTGATATTTTAAAAATCGCAGAAATTTTTAGTAAAATTTCAGGGCAATAAACTAAACTTTCATGTCTAGTTTTTCAGAATTTCCCATTTTTTCAACAGTTTTTGCGTTATCTTTTTGTTGAACTGCCGGTTTGGATTTAAATCCAAGTGCATACATCAGAGGGTGTAATATGTGATTGCTTAATTCAGATGCTATCCAGGCAAGACCGATTACTGTTCCGACAAGATTGCTTAATTCTATTACTCCCTTTGGAAGCGGAAATACAGGAGGTTTATCATCATTTAATAAATGTTCTTTCAGAGTTAATTTATCATCATCATTAGCTTTTAAAGAATCAGAAATTTTTGATAATAATTTATGATTTTGCCTGTGTTCTTTATCCATTTTGGATAATCTTGCATAATTTAAAAATTCATTTGCATCTTTGAATGCAGGAAAATCTTTGTCGCCTTTAAGAATTTTCTGAGCAAATTTAAACCCGTATTTTTGAAAAACCAGCGGAATCATTGTCAAATAAATAAGAACACACAATGTTTGATACAAACCTTCTTTTGTTGCAGCATATTTCCTTGTATCTAAATCAACCTTCTTATCCATCATAATCGCCGCAGGGCGTCCTGTAGCTTTAAAGAAAGATTCAGTTGTAACTGTATATTTTGTATTGTTTGCAAAATTTACAAATTGCGGATTTAAAAGGAGATTTGCTACTTTATCAAGCATTACACACCTCCTATTTTCATACCGGAATTATTATAAAAATTATTAAAATGATAAACATTTATATTTTTATAATTTCCAAAATTAACATTTTTTGCACCCTGCGGAGTAACATACGCCGACCCCGCTTTAGGAAGTTGTTTTTTGTTTTTACCGGTAAATACATCTAATAACGGTTTTGTTGCAGCATTGCATATTGCAGGGATTATAAATAAAGCAGTAAGACTAACCGTAATTAACGACAATGTGGATTTCATTTTAGGGAGTTCATTTAGATGATTTGTTTTCTTTGCTAATTTAGATGCCAGTTTTTCAACTACTGCATCAGTAGCCAGATAAGAAACAAAAGCAACCCCGCCTGTTAAACCTTCTCTAAATGCAGTATAAATTCTTGAATCTTTATCCTGTTTTTTATCCATCATTGTGAAAGTAGGACGTAAAATTCCCTTTGACAGAGCAATGGTTAAGGCACCATATAGTGCTTTGTTGTTTTTTCCAAGATACATACATAATTTTTTAAAATTTTTTTGAAACGGGGTAGTCATTTTATTCTCCAACTTTATTTTAAACAGTAAATTTCTCTTGTAAAACATTTTTTTATATAGATTGACATTTTGCGTAAAAAGAACTAGAGTTGAATAATACAGTCATACGGAGTTTCGAAAAAGAAGAAAGGAAGTTTATATGGAATTAAAAGGTTCAAAAACCGAAAAAAATCTGCAAACAGCATTTGCAGGAGAATCGCAAGCTCGCAACAAATATACTTATTATGCCTCTCAGGCAAAAAAAGACGGATTTGTTCAAATCAGCAAGATTTTTGAAGAAACCGCAAATAATGAAAAAGAACATGCAAAACTCTGGTTTAAATACTTAAACGGCGGAAAAGTTCCGGAAACAATCCAAAATTTAAAAGATGCTGCAGACGGTGAAAATTATGAATGGACGGATATGTATGCAACTTTTGCCAGAGAAGCTAAAGAAGAAGGTTTTGAAGAACTGGCAATTTTATTCGAAATGGTCGGAAAAATCGAAAAACATCATGAAGAAAGATACAGAAAACTTCTTGCAAATATCGAAAAAGGCGAAGTATTTAAACGTGTCGGAGAAAATATGTGGGAATGTGCAAACTGCGGTCACGTACATATCGGAGAAACAGCTCCGCAATTATGCCCTGTATGTAAACACCCGCAAAGTTTCTTCTTCTTGAAAGCTCAAAATTATTAAATTTTTTTTACAAATTATATTAAATTAAAGCGGAGGGATAGTAATACTATTCCGCCGCTTTTTATATTTTATAATATTCTAAATTTTATGCTTCTATATCAAGTTCAGCTGCACGAGGGTCATAATCAGTATCAATTGCTTTTTCATATCTGGATAATTTATTATTTAACTTATTTACATTATTAGCATATTCTTCGGCTTTATTAACAAATTTCAAACCGCCCGGATTGAATAAGCCCTGTGCAAAAACTTTATTATCTAAAGCATTTTCACTATCATCAACAACTTCAGCTGCCAGAGCCCGTCTATGGTTGCATTTTCTGATTAGTATATTTACAGGATTATTTTTTTGTCGTTCAACAGCAGCATCTAAGTCATTCCAGAATTTATCCGCAGTTGATGCTGACATTTTTGCAACTTGTTTTTTGATTACACGATGAGCATTTTCGTCCAGTTTAACTGCCATTCCAAAGTTCGGGGTATTAGGATTCGGGGATACAGAGTTTACACTTAAATTCATAATTTCTACCTTTTCTTTCTTTTTTATTTCTAACCTGACTGATTATTTAAAACCTCTGAAAATAAAATTTGCTATTTAAATTTAAAATTTTTATATACATCAGGAAATTCTAATTGGAAACAGTTATTACTGTTGATATGCATTTTATCTTCATCAACTTTCCTCCGTAAAAATCTATTTAACGCTGCAGGAAGCCCAAAGCCTAAAGTTGCCATAATTATTCCTAAATTCAATACATACAATCCTACTCCTGCATTTTGAGTTCTTTTAATTGTTTTTAATGAAAGGTTTTTCAATTCGTTAATATTTTGATAATTTTTTAATTCTCTTAAAGCATACGGTCTGTTTTTAGATTTATTCATTAAATTAGTTTTAAATATTTTATCCGACAATTTTGAAAATGCCCGTTTTAAAAGTAAATCTCCGCCCCAAAAAACTAAACCAATACTTGTTCCGCGAATTAAAGTGTCCCGATATTCATACTTGTCGCGACAGGCAAGCTGATAAGGAAAATAATCGCTTGTAATCCACATAGCAAGAGCAGTGAGTCTGCTCATATATATTGAATCTTTATAATCAAATTTGTCGGCATTATTATTGAACCATTTTAACAAATTATTTTTACTAGCTGCACCATTTAACATACCCTTTTTCAACATAAACGGAATTGTCATTGCAGGCAGAACAGCAAGTGCAAATGTTGCAGCCTGCCTTAAGGTTTTTGTTTTTGCATGTTTTTCCGCTGAAATTCTTGTAAATTCTTCATCAGCCAGCTGATATGTTCCGGAATATCCGGAACGATTTGTCCTGTATTTTGTTAACATATTTCCAAGCCATGGAATTGAAGCAACCATAAGGTTAGTCAATAAAAAATCCGAAAAAAGAACAGCAGTATGAGAATTTATTAAATCTTTTCTTAGTTTTTCTAAATCTGAATATTTATCTATTATTGAATTAAATTTATTTTCATCACCGAATAATTCTTTTGCTTGAGTTTAATCCCTTCTTGCAGATATTTCCCGTCTTTTGTTAAATATTTTTTAGAAACCTGAAGAATTTTCTTCTCGTCATTTTTAAAATTATTTACTATTTTAAAATGCGATAATGCCCCTTTATTTATCAACGGCAGTAAAAACAGCGGCGAAACAAAAGTAATGCCAAAATACAAAAGAGATTTAAAAACTCTTTCTATAGATTCATCTTTATTATTTGACATAACAGCCTGAGGAATTACAAATCCGCCAAGATCCGTAATTCCCTTATTCAATAAAATATTTGATTCTATATTACTAACCGTATTAAAAACAGAATTGTTTTTAAAAGTAACTCTGCTATTATCCTGCTTGTTTACGGGCTGAATATTCATAGTGTGAATAAAACCCGAAAAATTTTATTTTTGCCAGCTAATTAAACTATCTTATAAATTAGATAATAAATTATTGAAGATAAAATCATACAGGCAGGAATTGTTAAAACCCAGGCGATTACAATATTTCCAACAATTCTCCATTTGACGGCATGAGCATGCAATGTTGAGCCGACACCCATAATTGAGGTAGAAATTACATGCGTTGTACTCAAAGGAATACCAAAATGTGAAGCTGTCAAAATTAAAGCTGCAGCAGATGTTTCAGCTGCAAACCCGTGAATGGGTTTCAATTTTATAATTTTATGTCCCATAGTTTTGATAATTTTCCAACCGCCATTCATTGTTCCGGCAGCCATAGTTATTGCACATGCCAGAATAACATAAATCGGTATATCAAATTCACCTGTCGGACCTTTATGCAAAACTCCGCCTGCTAAAAGTGCTAAAGTGATTATTCCCATTGTTTTCTGGGCATCATTAGAACCATGGCTTAATGCCATCAATCCTGATGATATCAACTGTAATTTTCTAAAACTTTTGTTAACCGAATAAGGATGTGCTCTGGTAATTACAATTATCCATGCCAGAATTAACATCAGGGTAAATCCTGCACAAAAACCCAGAACCGGAGATGTAAACATCGGAATAATAACCTTATCCAGCAAGGTATTTAAATGCACCGCTTCAAAACCTGCTTTGACAATAGTTGCACCTAACAATCCGCCGATTAAAGCATGAGATGAACTTGAAGGAAGTCCTTTCCACCATGTAAATAAATTCCATAAAACAGCAGATAATAAAGCACAAAAAATTACCGTAAGCGTAACCATTTCGCTGTTTACAATACCCGAACCTATAGTCTTTGCAACATGTGTACCTGTTAATGCTCCGACAAATTCTAATGCTGCCCCGAACAAAACAGCTTGTTTCGGGGATAAAACCTTTGTTGATACAACAGTAGCTATTGCATTTGCACAATCATGAAAACCATTTATGAATTCAAATACAAGAGCAATCACAACAACTGCTATTAAAATAAATAATAAAACTGACATAATACTCCTAAGATTGTTTTAATACGACATTCAATATAGTATCCGTTACAAAGAAACAAGCATCAAAAGCATTTTCTATTTCTTTGTAAATATCTCTCAGTTTGATAACCTCAAGAGCATCATATTTTCCTGAAAATAAATTTTTCATAGCCCGTCTGTGGATTTCGTCGCCATGAGATTCAATTTCTTTCATTTCTATGTTTAATTTAGTTATTTCTTCTACATTAGAAACTTTTTTAAATTTTTTAATCATTTCGCCGAGTTTTTCGGTTGCCTGAACTAAAGTTAAAGCCTGTTCTTTCATCTCATCAGTGTATTTATCAACTCTATACACCTCAAGATTTAAACAGGCTTTTGCAATCTTTTTATTAATTTTATTTAATTGAACGGCAATAATTTGAATATCTTCTCTCTCAATCGGTGTTATAAAACTTTTGTTCAGCTGCTTGAGAATTGCCCGATATGAAAGCTTACCTTTTTTCTTATATTTCAAAGCTTTTTCTTTATATTCTTCCGCAAATTGATTATGCATTATTTCATCATAAAGTCTTGCTGTTTTCTGACAAATTTCTGCACTGTCCTGAAAATATGTAAAAAACATTTTATCTTCAGGCGGTAATATATATGACATTAAATTAAATTTTGGCATAAATTAATCTCCTTCTACATATTCAAACACAGCATACCTTAAGCAAAGTTATTTAAAAAGCTTTCTTTACAAAAGTTAATTTAATTTAATTATTCATATTAGTTTCATCTTGAAACATCTTCGTCCGGAACAACTTCACCGCCGCAAATTTTACAGATATTAGGATTATTTGCTCTGCGAAATATCCTTCCACATTTTGTGCATCTGTATTTTTTTCTTTTCCAGGGGAATATAAAACCAAAAATTAAAAACCCGAATTGTGACAAAAGTATTATTATGCCAAGTGCTATCAAAAGCATTGACAATTTCGGATTGTAATAATAAAACGGCAGACCTAAATCCTGATATTGTTCCGCAAGAATAGAAGCTTCTGTCGGTGCGGATTTCCTTGTCACCTGAACGGTGTTAAAAATATAAAAATTCATTGTTATTCCTTTTTTAAGGAAATTATATCATATTTTTCTTATAATATGCTATAATTTTATTGAAGAAAGGCTGGTTATAATGCAAAGAATCGGTATTGGCTATGATATTCATAAACTTATAGAAGGAAGAGATTTAATTATAGGCGGAGTAAAAATTACCCACGAAAAAGGATTATTAGGGCATTCAGATGCCGATGTATTGATTCATGCAATTATTGATGCAATGTTAGGAGCTTTAGCACTTGATGATATCGGAACACTATTCCCTGATACTGACCCGAAATACAAAGATATTGACAGCACAGTTCTGCTAAAGCATGTTTATAATTTGATAAAAAGTAAAGGTTTTAAAATTATAAATATCGATAGTAATATCATTGCACAAGTTCCCAAAATGATGCCGTATATTCCTAAAATGAAAGATATTTTATGTAGAATTTTGAACATATCGCATGAAGATATTTCAATAAAAGCAAAAACAAAAGAAAAACTCGATGCAGTAGGACAAAAGCTTGCAATCGAAGCAAATGCGGTTGTTCTTCTGGGAAAATAATTACTAAATAAAATCCCTCAGCAAGTAATACTGAAGGATTTTATAATATCAGTTTTTTATATCATTTTTTAATTGAGCATATTATTTGGTTTTATATCACTTTCTCTAACTAAAAATGTTTTTGCTTCGTAGATATTATTCATATTTTCAATAGGACCGTATTTATCTCCTACAGCAACACATAAACCAAATTTATCACTTGTATTATATTTTGAAATATTTTTCCCGAGAAGTTTCGGTAAATCTTCATTAGAAACAATTTGAAGAGCTACAGAACGTATTCCCTGACTTTTGTACTTATTTATAAGTCCTTCCTTTACCTGATTTAATGTTACAGGTGAAAATTTTTCAAATACTTCATTATTCTTTTGAGCCAGAAGTTTTAAAACACGCTCCATTTGAGCATCATTCAAGGCTCCTTTAAAAGCCGGCTGAGTAATTTTATTTTGAGCGGAAATATTTGAATTGTTATAAAATTTTTGAGCAGTATAATTTGTTGAAATTGGTGTTATATACATCAAATTCTCCTTTTATTATGTAGATAACCTTCATAAAAGAAAAATTTGCTAATATGCAGCATTAAATTTTACATACGTTAATATTATACACCTGAAACATCAGGTAAATCAATGCTTTTTAAACGCTGCTCAATACGTCTGTACCATTTTAAATGCTGTTTGAATAAAATTTTATAATTATCAATATTTCCCTGAGAAATATTTTTAAATTGTTCATCAGAAGTTTCGGTTAATTTTGCTTCCAAGAATTTAGTATAATCTTTTCTGTCAATATTCGGATCAGTCAACTCAATACATTTTCCAAAATCTAAAATAACTTCAGGTCTGTTATCCCTTAAGAAACAGTAATCAATTGAAATAGGTATTAAATTAACTTTACCGTATTTTTTGGCCGCATTTTGAGCAATATAAGTTAAACCCGTTTGGAACTTATACGGACGATAATGAGGCGGTCTGATTATTCCTTGCGGAAATATGAATAAAAGGTTTCTTAAATCACTCAATAAATCAACAGAATATTGTAAAGCTTTCATTGCAGATTGAGCGGATTTTTTGTTTACGGAATATGCCCCGCCTCTTCTTAACAGAGGGAATCTGTTTAATTCTTCCACCATCAATCGAATTTCTTTATGGCAGATTCTGTGTGCAATATTATACAAAACAATTCCGTCCCACCAGTTGCAATGAGGTGCAAATAAAATTGTAGGATACTTGTCATCTCTCTGAGTATAATTCTCTACCCCGTTATATCTGAATGCATAAAATCTGTTTTGAAGCATATTAAAGAAAAACAAACTAGCCACAATAAGCCAGAATTTATTGGTTTTTGCCGGTTTAAATTTCTCCTCTTTATTTCTCAATTTTGTCGGCGGGATATCCGAATATAATTTTTCTTCAGTTGCCATGTTTCTATTGTACCCTAATCAAATCAAAAATAAAACTTTAATTAAGAAAACTTAACCCTTATATAATACGATTATTAAACAAAAAAAGCAAGCTGTCTTATTGTATTAATTATATAAATTTGTAACATTTTAGCAAAAATTTTTATATTGAGTTTTAATATAAATGAAAAAGATGTTTTAGGAGGTTCAACATAATGGCAAGTGTAGCAAAATGTATGAGTATTATGGCAGGTGTCGGTTTAATCGGCGGGGCAGCATCATCT
>CALUWC010000012.1 GCA_944324395.1 Candidatus Gastranaerophilales bacterium
GAATGATAGAAACGATTTATTGTTTTTCTGAATGTTTCTAATAAATTTTTATCTGATGTTTCAAATTCAATATAGTTGCCGTTGAATTTATCAACTTTATCTAGAGAATAAGCAAGTACACGTTTATCTGACAAGTCACCTTTCTGTAAGTTATATGTCAATTTCCAGTTATCGGAACCTATTTTGACTTCATCAGCACCGCAGTCTTTCAATAGTTTCAGAACTGACATTTTCAAACCTTCACCATAGTTACCTGCAGCTTTGGCGTTATCACGTTTTGTAGATTCTCCGATATAAACAGCTTTATCAACTGTATATGTACTATCGCCTTTTATTCTTACTTTATATTTACCGTTTGCTACAGGTTCAAATGTCATTTGTATGCCATCTAGAGTTTGACCATGTCCATCGTAGAAATTTTGCATTACATCACGTGCAATTTTATCATTGTTCCACTGAACAGAATCAGCATAACTTTCAGTAATATTAGTTAATTGATTTTTTACCGGCTTAAAGTCTTTACTTTGCATATGAGTAATTTGCATTTCAGCTGATGTTGGCAATTTATATTCAAAACGTCCATCAGCAGAAACTTCCGGGATATCAAGAGCTCGCATACCAATTCTGTTCGTTGTACCGGAAACTGTCGGAAGCTCAATTGCATCTTCATATACTGTTGGCATGGTTCTTCCTGAAATCGGAGGTGTTTCTACATCATAAGAGAGTTTTCCTTTATTGATTTCAGTTTTATATTTGTTATAAATAGCATCTCTTACATTTTTAGGAGCAATATCACCCTCAAATAAATCTTGAAGTTTATCTTTTGCTTTCTGAATTTCATCCTGCAATTCTTTATTTATTTTCTTCAAACTATTATTATCATTTACCAAGGATTTATTTGCTGTCGAAAGTTTTTCAATTTGTCTAACTCCATCATCAATTGACTCTTGAAGTATACTTGTACTTCTTTGTAATTCACTATTTTCAGATGTAAGTTGGCGAATAACCTTTTGTCCTTTTCCATGCATCACTGCTCCACCAAGAACTGCGGCTGATAATGCAGCGGCAACAACAGCACCTGAAAGTTGTTTACCAGAATATCCTTTGTTTTTTTCTTCGATGTTTTCAGGTATAACCTTTTTATCAGGTTTCCCAGACTCCGTATTTGCCGTAAATTGCGGAGCTGTAATGTAATTACTTACAGACTGAATTTTCATAAATTTTTAAACCTTCTATTTTTAACACATATTAATATTAATAAATTTGGACACAACTTTTTGCTCTATTTTAAATAATTGATTAAAATATTTTAACATTACATTTTTATTTTGCTTTTTTAAATTTTTTAATTTTCAGAAGAAATAAAACGGGAATAATAATTATACACATCATTGCAAGTACAGCAAAAACATCATAAAAAGAAGCTAAACGAGCCTGTTGCAAGAGTTCTTTATATAACATTCCGTTAGCTTTTTTAGCAGCAACTACTTCCGGATAATGTATAAGAAATTTACTCGTAAGCTTCATCAATTTATATTGATACATACTGCTTTGATAAGATAAATTTTCAACAAGATAATTTTGATGCACCTGAGAAACTCTTGCTATAAAAGTAGAAGAAGCTGCCGTTGCAACAGCAGTTACAACGTTCTTAAACAGGGCATGCAAAGCTGCTGCATCCGCATTTTTTGCAGCAGGAAGGGTGGTGAACGACATTGCAGTAATAGGTACAAATGCTGTCGGAACACCAATACATAAAAGCAAGTTTGGAAGAACAATACTATCCATTGATGAAGTTAAATTCATTCTTGTCAGCATAAGTATTGATACACCCATTATCGTTAAGCCGACAATTGCCAAAGTACGAGCCCTTACATATTTTGAAATTTCACCAACAACTAACAGTCCTATAAAACAAATAATTGCTCTTGGAAACATTGTCAATCCTGACATAGAAGGACTGTAACCCAACAAACTTTGAACAAACATCGGAACGAGCAATAATGTAGAATAAATCATAACATTTATAAATGAACTGCATATTGTACCGAAAAGGAAGTTTCTATCCTTAAATACCCTTATATCTATAACCGGATTTTTATATTCCAATTCCCATACATAAAAAAATACAAATGAGAAAATACAAATTCCTGTTAAATAGCAAATCCATGGAGTATCAAACCAGTTATACTGCTGTCCTTTATCAAGAACAATCTGCATACAAGCCATTGCAATTACAATTGAAATGTACCCTACAATATCAAATTTTCGAATTTTTCCTTTTTTTTCGGGTTTATCACCTGGAACAAATATTTTTACCAATAAAAACGACAGCATACACAGCGGAATATTTATGATAAACACCCACTGCCATGAAAAGTAATCGGTTAAATATCCGCCCAAAAACGGACCTGCTAATGGAGAAAACATAGCCGCAACTCCAAATAAACTCATCGCTACACCACGCTGTTCTTTTGGAAACACTTCCAGCAAAATTGCCTGACACAAAGGTAATATACAGCCGCTTCCTATACCCTGAACAATACGTGCAGCAATCAGCGAATGTAAATCCGGAGCTAAAATACACAATAAACACCCTATGCAAAACAACCAGATACTGTAATACATAAGAAGTTTTTTCCCTATAGCTTCAACCAGATATCCCGTAACAGGGAGCATTATACCGCCTGAAATGATATAACATGTGATTACGGTATTAGCTTCATACTGAGTTGCTCCGTAATATCCTGCAATATTCGGCTGACAAACATTTGTAGCTGATGATGCCGCCAAGGATAAAAATGAAGGCAGCAATACTGACATCGCAACTATATACGGATTCACTTTAGGGGTATTTTTTATATCTTCCATATCTCGCTAATTTTCCCGATTTGTTATCATGATAACAAAATATTTTCTATTTCTAATATATTACTTAAATTTTAAATTTCAAGATTATATTTAGGGGAATTATGTAGCAAATTCCACTGATACTATAAAAGCCCGCCATTCTGAGCATTTTAGCCCGAAGAATCTTTTTATTGAGATACTTCGCTAACGCTCAGTATAACACTGTTTTGAAAATTTTTGATGGAATTTGTGCTACATAAGTTCCATATTTAGAATATTTAGGTTTGTAGGTGTATAATTGTATTATGAAAAAAATAATGCTGATATTTTTAATCACGCTGTTGCTATGCGGAAAATCTTTAGCTCAAGCAAAAAACAAAATTTCAGATAAAGATATTTTGCCTGAAATTGAACAACCTAAAGATGAATATTATGAAGATATTGATGAAGAAAATGATATCTATAATAATCCTGATGCTGTCCTTTTAGATTTTAAAGACACTAAAAAAAATAAATTAAAAATTAATTCTCATTCTGAAAATATCAACAGCAAATCTCCGGATATAAATGAAAATAAAGATTTCAATATTTCACCCCAAAATCTTGATAAATACCAAAACCGGGATATTTATTCAAAAAAATCAACCTCTTATTCAAAAGAAAAGAATTTTAAAAATATGACTTTTGGTGCAAAGTATGACAACACTTTCACTCCTGACTCATATAATCAGAGCAGAACATTATTTTCAAAATATAAAAAGAACAAATTTACCCTGAATACATCCTACAAAAATAACGAACTAACAACCTTTGGCCAGCAATTCAGAGGAATATTCACATTTTCTCCGGAATATAAAATAAACGACAAAATGTCGTTTCAAAGTGCGTATTCCCGTAACATTTCAGATAGAAGCAATAAGAATGAAATAATTTTCACTCTTAAACCTTTTAAAGATGACAGAGTGGATTTTAATCTCGGAGCAGGTCAAATACATTATGAAGACGCAACACCATCAAGATCCCAGTTTAATTTTTCTACCAAATTTAAATTTTAGCAATAAGTTTTTGTAACAAATTATAAAGAAAATATCAAAAAATATTATTCTTGTAGTTTACTAAAATTGGAAATACAAAATATTAAATATAAAGAGTCATGAAAGTAACACCGGTAAAATTCAGCCAGCGTATGGCAAATTCACTTGAAAAATTCTCCTCCCAGGGCGGGGAAAAGATTGCTAATTATATTAATGCCGGCGGGAAATTTGCAATAGCACCGTTGATGATTTTGTACAACCCGTTTTCTGATGAGTCAAAAGAAAATAAAAAATGGGCTGCAATTAAACAACCGGTTGAAGCTGTCGTAACAATCGCCGCACAAATTGCTGCATTAGGCTTACTGTTTAAAGGTATCGATAAACTTGCAGCAAAAGGAAAAATTAAATTCAAATTGGTTGAAGATATAAAAAAATCAGGAGAATTTCCAAAACAGATTTTAGAAAGTGTTAATAACGATAAAACTAAAGCCCTTGAAGAATTAAGCAAGGACTGTCTTGACATATTCAAAGACAGAGTAGGCACTGTTTTAACTATTGCACTTTATGTACCTATTCTGGCACTATCCAACAGAATATTTCCAAAAGTAGCAGACATGTTAGTTAAGGATGATGACAAAAATGGTTAATATGATTTCATCTATTACACAGTCAAAAATTTTTAACAATCATTTAAAAAGAGTCATAAATGATGATGCTTTTGCTGCAAAAACAATCGTTGTCTGCTCTGTTATGAAAGACGTATTTGCATATTCCGTACGTTACAAAACAACAATGGAGAACAAAAAAATTCCGGAAAAACGCAGACCGTTTGTCGCTGCAATGGATATGGCCTCAGGAATTGTAACCTCTATTGCTCAAATTGTTGTAGGCTTTGCAATTGCCAGCCCTAAAATTCAAAACAGACTATGGAATGCAATATTTAAAGATGCACAATTTAAAAATATCGGAATTGCAAAGAAAAGTTTTGCTACAATATTAGCTCTCGTTGGCTCAGGAGTAATAACAGAAAGAATTTTGGTTCCTTTAATAGCAACTCCTCTTGCAGAAAAAATGGAAAAGAAATTCTTTAAACACTCTGATGACGGAAAAACTCAAACTACATTCAAACAATCTCTACACATAGGCAAACACAAACCGGCAATGAAAGACTTTGTGGCAAAATCACAATCAAAAACTTCAGCAAAAACAAAAACTGTATCCACTTCTTCCAAAAAAGAACAAAAAACACAGGTTAAATAGATTTTATTTCTTTATTCCATGTGTATAAAAAATATACAGATAAAATCCAATAAACAGCCCACATCAAAATTGTTGCAAAACAATTTGATCCGTTTAAATATGCTTCTATCCACATAACCGTTGACAGTCCGTTCACTACAAACCAGACATACCATTGTTCAACACATCTTTTTACGGTCAGTAAAAGTCCAAGAACTGAAAATACGGAAGTTATTGCATCAATTGCGGGGCTTAAATCTCCAAAATATCGTAGAATAATATAACCTGCCCCCGACAAAAGTATTGCTGAAGAAAAATATATCAATCTTTCTTTAGTCGATAATTTTGTTTTAATAATCTCTCCGGATTCATTTTTAAGATGTTTTTTCCATTTGAAAATTCCTAAAATCTGCATCGGGAAATAATATAAAATATACAGTGCTAAATTTCCGTACAAGGCATTTTTAAATGAAATATAACTGTAACAAAAAGTCCCGCAAAGCCCGAAAAAATAACATGAAAGTTTTCCCTTGCCGGCAAGTATGGAATAGCTTATCCCGCAAATTGCAGAAACAAGAGCAGCTTTATTATCCTTTAATATTAAAGAAGTCAAAACAATTATCAGAATACAAACAGGAAAAAATATTCTTTCAATTCTGCCCCAGCCGGACAATTCTTTTTTTATGAATTCCAATATTTTCATTACCGAAATTATACCTTAAAAACACTTTATTGAAATATTTTAAGATTTATCAAAAATATTTTACTTTTGAGCTTGTGTGATGTCTACTTATAATAGGTATAAATAAAATGTCTATACAAAAAATAAGCCAAAATTATACAACAAGGATTCTAAAGAATAAAACCCTGCTGAAAGGTTTGGAAAAAATTTCCGATCATGGAACGACATTTACGGCATCAACATCTTTATTGATGTCTTTAACAGTACGTCCGCTGGCAATATTCTCAACCCCTGATACGGAAAAAGAAAATAAACAATACGCAGCAGCAAATTCTATCTGTTCAGGACTTATAAAATTTGGTATGGTGGAAGCTATTGCTCTGCCAATTGAAACTGCCGTAAAAAAAATAAACCAAAACCCAAAAAGATTTTTAAATAGCAAAACCATACATAATTTGTCAAATAATACCGAAGGTCTTGCAAAATCAAGAAGCTATAACCTTATCACTCAAATTATCAAATTAAGTGCAGGATTTATTACAGCCATTCCGAAATCAATATTGACGATTGCACTAATTCCCGTTTTAATGGATAAGATGTTTTTCAGGAATAAAAAGAGTTCCGGTGAAAATATACAAAATCAGCAGCAAGCAGCTTCTAATAAACAAAATAGTATAAATTTTACAGGCACTATGTCCAACAAAATAGCAAAGGGCATCAGCAAAATTGTAAATAATGAAAAAATTCAGAATTTTGCAAAAAAATATGAAACAAAAGACAAAGATATTGCAAAACATATAACAGCCGGAACAGACATTTTATTAACGAGTTCTTTTGCATATCAAACATCAAAAAGCAAAGATATAAAAGAAAACCGTAAAAAAGCTTTGATATACAACAACCTTATTGCAACAGGCATAACAATTATCGGCGGATACGGGATAGATAACATTATTAAAAATAAAACAGGTAAATTTATAGATAAATTTAAACAAATTCATGCAACAGACCCAAAACTCAATAAATACATAGAAGGAATAAATATTTTGCGTCCTGCAATAATTTTTGCTGCCGTTTATTATGGCATTTTACCTATATTTTCTACATATATGGCTGAAAAAATTGATAAGTTTGTTGAAAAACAAAACAATAAAAATACATTAACAAACTAGCAAAAAATATTTTTAGGGTTTTTATAAAAAACTAAAACTAAAGAGGTTAATATGCAAATATCTAAAATCCATTATTTTACAACATTTTCTTCAAGATATAACAATTCCGGCAGAAAAAATACATTCAGAGATGAAGAATTATTTGATTCTGATAAAGATTATGTTACAGAAAGTTATCGACAGTACAGTTATGATGATCTTCCTTACGAGGTTTACTCACCATACATAATTGATTACGACTATGCAAAAGATAATAACATAACCCCTATCCTGCGTAAAATAAACAGAATCACAGCGTGCTCAGATGCAGATGATATTACGGAATTGCCAAATGAATCTGAAATTGTTCTTCCCGATGATATGCTCAAAGCCTGTATGCTAGAAGGGGAAGAAGGTATGCGTTTCTCCGGAAGTTTGTATAATTATATTTTAGATAAAACGGAAAATAGTAACAAAATTTCACCCGAAGCAATCGTTGAAATTTGTAATAGTGCAAAATTAAAAAAACACCGTCATGAATATGTGGATTACAATCTTTTAAATGCCGGTTTATTCTGCTATAACAAACTTGCTAATCGCAATGTTGAAGACACAAAAAGACTTATGCAAGCTTTGATTATTGAAGACTCTAAAGGAAATGAAGATTTTTCAATGAATGCATTTGAATTTATAAGAAGTTCAAAGCTTTCTATTATACATAATAATATTCCTGTCGAAAAACAGATAGAAGCCATTGAAGCCGGATATATTTACAATAAAAGCGGAATTGTTATCGGATTTTCTCAAAACAAGGCATTTGCAGAATTAAGAAAATAACGGAGATTTATATGCAAACTAAAGAAATTAATTATACACAACCCTCATTTCAAGCATATTTGAAATTCAAAGACAAACCGCATAAAATTAAAAAGCTAAGAGACCTTTTTAGACAAAATGATAAATACCTTTGTGTAAATTATCAAAAACAAGAAGATAAAACTATTCTTGAAGTCTTATCAGGAAAACACATTGATAAATTTTTGGATCTTATAAATAAAACAAACGACTATAGAGAACTTAGAACTAATATTCCAAAATATCTCGGAGAAAACCCGAAAAAACCTCATATCGACAAATATATTAAAAAACTGGATAAAAAAGCTTAACCTTATTGCTGCAAAATCTTTTCGTATTTATCAAGTTTATTTAAAATATGCTGAACTTCAGGAGGATTTTGAGCCTGCATTTTACTTGGAAGTATATTGTTTGCCTGTGCAGTTTTAACATACACCATATCAGCTTTTGCTTGAACCGCCATTTTTAAAATTTCCGGCATATTTATCGCAGTCGGATTGTCACTTGCCAGATTTTTATAATACGTATCTTCGTAATTCTTATTTAAACGAAGCTTCCAGTTTGTATCATTTTCACTGCCGCCTTTGTTATAAGTTTTGTCTATACCAAAGAAGTCGGCAAATGAAATCTGAACTTTTTTACACGTCAAAAACAGTTCCGCAAATTTTGCTTTAACTCTTTCTCTGTCATTATTTTCAATCGTACGGCAAAATTCATCTCTTTCGCTTGATCTGGCAGGATTAGCATTCAACAAACCTGCAAGATAAAAAATATTCCAAGCATTATCAGATCTTATCCAATCTTGCTTTTTAATCATTTCATTTGCAGGAAGTGAATCATGAGAACCGACAAGCCCCCAATTATCAGTATTTTGATAATGTTCGCCCCTCATCCATTCAAGCTGCGTTAACCCGGGAAGTTTATATTTATCGTGGTATATACTGTTGAATAAAGGAGTTGCAGCACATAAATCTTCCCAGACAGGATCATCTTTTGTCAAACCATGTTCTTCAAGAGCAGGAAGAATAATTTTTTCCAAAATTAGCCGATACTGTCCGTCAGGGTCGATATCAGGAATCTTCGAAATATTATTAGCCCTGAATTTATTCATATCAACTTTTCCCTTGACAATTTCAACAGAATTTTTGTCATACACATAAGGGTCAATTAAACCTAATGCATGATCAATTCTTACATTATCAAAATCATCTAAAGAAGAATTGATTTTCTTTTTCAAATAACGTCCGGCAGGGCCCAATGTTCCGTCAGGATTAAACAACATCTTCGGGTTTAATACAGGAACATCCCATAATTGCGGCCCGTATTCTCCGCCATGAGGACAGCCCATTCTGTAATTTTTCAGGAATATATCCTGATTGGCCCACTCATCTGACGGGGAGAACCCAACAAGTAAATCACTTATATATTTAAATCCTAAAGATTTTCTCAGTTCAGTATTTTTATTTATCTGTTTGTCCAGTAAAAATTGTGCAAAAATATATGATTCATAATCATCTCTGGCTCTGAAAACTAATCTTTGGTATCTTGATCTTGCTGCAGGTTCTTTTTGTCCGAGACGACGGATTAAGTTCTTATCCATTTCGTCCCATTTTGTAAAGTCTTGAGTATTATACAAATCAGACAATATATTAAATAAAGCATCTTTGTATACTACGTCACCTTTTTCGTCTTTAAATTTATTATATTCCTCATTCAATCTTACAGCGGCCGGATCTCCTTCTTTTAATTTTTTTCTGAAATTTTTCGATGCAATTTTTATACAATAATCATAGTTTGCAAAAGCTTCAGGGAAATTTGAATATGAGTAATTATTATCAGAAGGGAATTTTTTTGCAAATACGGATTCCATTACATCTTTAGGCAGAATATTAGCATATTCATCTGTAGAAAGTTCGTTAAAATCTATAAATAAATAGTTTCTGGTAGATACCGTAGATTTATACGGTGAAATATGCTGAGGATCTCTAATTACCCCGACAGGACCAAGTTGATTAGAATTAAATCCATGCAAAATTTCAAAAGGCATCAATTGGGCGGCAGCTTTCCCGTATGGAGAACCGACACCTATATCCATATTGACTTCCGGAAAAGATGTTCCATGAATTATCATAGCAACTTCCTGAGTCCCAAGATACTTTAATGCAGGAATAATTGCATTCTGTTTGTAATCTCTTTCTTCTTCAGGAGTAAGCCTCCTGTTAAATGACGGATATTTGAAATTATATAATTTTATACTGTTGACCAACATCCCTGTCTGAATCCTTTATTAAAATTTATATTTTTTAGGACTGCTAAAAAACATTTTATTTTACAATTTTAATATAAAATATAAAAATAAAAAAATTTGTTATACTTTTATTACAAAAATTTATTTACATAAATCAAAAAATCTAGTAAAATACTATTATATTTAGGAGTTAGTTTATATGAAGTATGAAAATGTGTTTTCTTTACTGGAAAAGATTACCATTCTTAACAATGAAAAAATTTCATTGGGAATGAAAAGTAAATGGGGCTGGAATGAATTTACATACAAAGGTTTAGGACTTTTATCCAGACGACTGGCATGCCATTTAATTAATGATTTACAAATTCCAAGAGGAGAAAAACTGGCTATTCTGTCAGAATCAAAACCGGAATACGGAGCATGCGTTTTTGGAGCGGTTCTTGCAGGATTAACAACAGTACCGCTTGATAACAAATTAACAATTTATGAACTTGAATCAATATTATCAAACTGCGAACCGACAGTATTACTCGTATCCGGTGCAAATATAGATAAAGCAAAAGAATTGCAGACAAAAGTTCCGGCAATAAAACATATTATATTAATGGAATCCTCTTCTGCTGAAAACTCAAATATACAGAGTCTTTACTCAATACCAGAAAATTATGAAGCAAAATGGAGAAGAAGACCGCTGAATGCAACAGCTTTCCTAATTTATACATCAGGAACTACAGGAAATCCTAAAGGGGTGGAAATAACATTTAAGAATATGCTGTCTCAAATGTATGATTTACAAATAGCATTAAAGGAAATTTTACCCTCAGGAGATATGAGAATGCTGTCAATTCTGCCAATGAATCATTTATTTGAACTTACGGTCGGCTTCTTTACTTTTTTAAATCATGGATTTTCAATATATTACACCCAGAGCCTGAAACCTAAAGATATTCTTGATGTCATGACCGAGAAAAAAATAAAATTCATGATAACAGTTCCTGCATTTTTAAAACTGCTAAAAACTTCAATCGAAAGCGAAATAAATAAAAAATCTGCAATTACCCAAATTTTATTTAAGTTTAGTTTTGAAATTGCACGATTTTTACCAATGAAATATAGAAAAATACTATTCAAACAAATTCATAATAAATTCGGAGGAGAATTTTACGGCTGCATTTCTGGAGGAGCTCCGCTTGATAGCACTGTCGGAGAATTTTTTAATCGTATCGGAATAAGAATTTATCAAGGCTACGGATTATCGGAAACCAGTCCGGTTGTAGCAGTCAATAGAGGGAAAATTCAGGATATAAAGTCAG
This sequence comes from Candidatus Gastranaerophilales bacterium, assembly GCA_944324395.1. Classification (GTDB taxonomy): domain Bacteria; phylum Cyanobacteriota; class Vampirovibrionia; order Gastranaerophilales; family Gastranaerophilaceae; genus Zag111. The sequence goes on from CALUWC010000012.1 coordinate 11,373, forward strand.
TAGGTCCGGCATTAAGATCATTTGAAGCTAAAACAGATACACAAACAGGAGAACTTCTCCTTCGCGGACCGTCTGTAATGAAAGGCTACTACAAACGAGATGACCTTACATTAGAAGTTATTGACAACGACGGCTGGCTGCATACAGGCGACATTGCACATATTGATTCTAAAACAAAACTAATTTATATTACAGGCAGAATAAAAAATATGATTGTACTCTCAGGCGGGAAAAAGGTATTTCCTGAAGAAATAGAATCCGTATTAGAACAGAGTCCTAATTTTGCAGAAGTATGTGTCATGGGATTAAAAAGAAGCTTTGGAGAAAAAGATGGCTGCGAAGAAATTGCCGCAGTAATCGTACCCTCTGAAAATTATTGTCAGCAGTTTAAAAATAACAGAAAAGAACTTGAAGTCGCAATAAAAAATGAAGTAAAATATCTATCAAACAGACTTGCACCATATAAAAGACCCATAAATATTATAGTGCGGCAGGAAAACCTTCCGAGAACAACAACAAGGAAATTAAAACGAACAGAAATAAAAAAAATATTATGTGAATGTTCAAAATAAAATTTTTGCGGTACAATATAAATATAAATTAAGGTAATGATTGTTTCTGTCAGCAGCATCATTTACCACCCCGGGATGTAGCGCAGCTTGGTAGCGCACCTCGTTCGGGACGAGGGGGTCGCAGGTTCAAATCCTGTCATCCCGATTTTTTCACCAATAATATATCAAAATTTTAAACAGAATATCTCAGGTGTTGACATTGATGTTAACATCTTTATTATTTATTTGAGAAGATATATTATCAATTTATTTATTCATCTATTAACGAATTTTTGCCTGCAAGATATGCAGCTATAGTTCGGTTTGAAACATTAAGTTTTCGCAATATATGCGTAACATGAGCTTTAACGGTATGAACACTAATTACTAACTCTTTTGCAATTTCAGGGTTGGTATAGCCCTGACACAACAATCTCAATACTTTACTTTCTTGTTCGGTTAACATTATTGCTTTCTCCTTCTGTAATGCTTTACTATAATATTAAACTTACAATATTTTTAAAATAATTAAAAATAATTCCGACTATAGTTTTTTTGATTTAAAACATTACTATTGACAAATATTGTATAATTAATATATGAGTTTACGCAGGCTATTTTGTTATTTTTTTATAATATTTATATTATTTGCCGGAATAAATACGGCTTTTGCAATTGAAGATGACGATTTATTCAATCCGGTAGAAATAAAAGACGGAATGGAATTGTCAATTATTGACTGTGTTTCTCTTGCCTTTAAAAACAGTCCGAAAATAAAAAGGCAAAAATACAATCTTGATATTGCAAAAAGCAATGTAGGCATTGCAAAATCGCAATATTTTCCTGTAATAAGTGCCGGTGCAGGGTTTTATAATGAAAATAATTCCGATAACATTTATTACAATTCCCATTATAGAGATTTACCATCTGTAGGTATTGCAATTAACAAACTAATCTGGGATTTTGGAAAAACCACAGCTTACATAAAAATGGAAGAATTTTATAAAATCGGAGCCGAATATGAATTTATGGACAGCTTATGTTCAACTCTTTTTGATGTAAAGCACAAATACTATCAATTACTAAAGAGTAAAGCTTTATTAAAAATTGCGAAAGATAATATTAAAATAAACGAACGTTTTGTAAATCTTGCAAAAAGTAAAAAAGATACAGACTTGACTACTGCAAAATTAAATCTGAGTGAAGCAAAAGTCAAATATATTGAAGCGGAAAATAATTATAAAAATTCAAGAATTGATTTAAATAATTCAATGTATCTTGACAACCAGCCTGATTTTACAATAAAAAACACTCATACTTTTTCGTATGAAAATGAATATTCTTATGGTCAAACTTATGAATCTACCGCAGTTTTTAAACCTGAAATTTTCTCTTTTCCAATGGATGAAGCAGTTGAAATAGCTTATGAAAACAGTCCGGATTTGAGTGTTCTTGTCGCTACAAAACAGGCTATGGAACAATCTTTGTTATATGTCAAAAGAACATATTTCCCTGAATTAACTGCCAATGCAGGATATGATTTTGTAAATTCAACCCAGACAACAAATAACGGTTTTCATGTCGGAGTAAATTTATCTTCAAATGTTAATCTAATGGAATTGAAACACAGTATCAAAGGTGCAGATGCTCAATTGAAACTTGCAGATAATGAAATTGTTTTATTTAAAAAAGATTTATATTTTGAAGTCAAAAGAGCATTTAATAACGTTCAAAAAGCCGAAAATCAAATTCCTGCAGCTCGAATGGAAGTTGAGCAGTCAATAAAAAATTTACAGCTTGTTGAAACACAATACAAATCAGATGAACTTAATTACGTTGCATTGCAAACCGCAAGAATAGATTATATCAGAGCCTTGGAAGAATATATAGACAGTCTTTATAATTATAATATGGCATTGATTCAGGTTGAAATGGCATTGCATTATCATCTGGTGGATATTCATCATAAATCAGAACATGCTATGAAATATCATTCTCAAGAACTTATTGAACATTTAAATAAAGTTTTAGGCTGCGACGAAAAAGAAGTAAAAAATAATAGTTCATCAAAAAAAAATAAAAAATAAAAATTTATACTGGCAAAAATTTTCCGTTTAGAGTTTTATAATATAGTATGAAAATTTCAAATGAATTAAATAATGCAAAAAGATATTTAGGAATTTTTGGACTTGTAAGTTTACCTCTTATATTTACTCCAGCAGTTTCAAATGCCCAAAATCTTGAACGAACACCTCAAAAAGACACTTTTGAGACTTACATAGACTCTGTTGTACCTAAAGGCACCAGAAATAAACAGATTTTGTTTAATGCACCGAATGCAGAAGTAGAAATTGCAGGAATCAAAGATACAGCAAGAATAGTCGTAGATTTATCAAAAAATATTTTATATACATATAATCCTAACGGGCAGGCAGATTGTGCCTATCTAATTGCCAGCGGGAAACCCAGATATCCGACAGATACCGGAATTAGAATTGTAACACATATTGAAACATACCCTTACCGCAATGCTCCGTCATCAACAAGACGAAGAAGAAAACCCAATGATTACGGCCCTAACATTATTTGTCTTGAAAAAGTAGATCCCAAAACCGGTCAAAGAAGTCAAACGGGTGAATTTATACATGGGAATAACAATCCGTCAAGCCTCGGTAAATATGCATCTTTAGGCTGCATGCGAATGGATAATGATGTTATCCGAAAACTGGCTAAAGAAGTTAAACGCGGAGATATTGTTGTAATTAAAAAATAAGCAATTCACTATAGTTTATTTATTATGAATATCAACTTCTCTATTTTGTTTAATATCATCTGCAAGATTTTTCGCATATGATTCATTTCCGGATTTAAACGAATACAGCGGAATTCTGGTATTATCATTCAACACAATTACCGGATAATAATAAGTTCTAGTTCTTGATGAACGGTGTCTGCTTCTGTGTCTTCTGTGTTTATAGCTTGATATTTCAATTCGGCTTATCTCACTCTGATCAAAGGTTACAGTTTTTGGGCCAACAAATCTGTTAGCTTTTGTCGTCACAACACAGCCCGCATTTGGTACACATTTTATGGATTGTTCATTACTCCCGAGTGCTGCAACAATTGCAAATCCTATAATTATAACAACAAGTATCACTTTTGACAACGGATTGTTACTATCATTTAAATTGAGATTTATCATACTTCCCTCATTGTTATATTACTTGCTCAAATAATAGAGTATATTGAAAGATTTAAAATCATGCTTCTATATGAATTTACGCTTTTTACATCTGTATTTTATAACTCAGAATTCTGTTCAGAGTTATGATTTTAAAATTTGTTATTTTATATTATAAATTTCTTTATCCTTTCCGGATGAAAAAACTGAGTGGAAGTATAATTAAGATACATTTACCTCTGAATTTTGGGGATTTATGTAGCAAATTCCACTGATACTATAAAAACCCGTCATTCTGAGGACTTTAGTCCGAAGAATCTTTTTATTGAGATACTTCGCTAACACTCAGTATGACACTGTTTTAAAAATTTTTAGTGGAATTTGCTACATAAGTCCCGAATTTTGACTTTTTATTTTGTTTGTAATATTCTTTACATATTCGTAATGTTCAATCATTACTTTTTGGATTTTGCTTATGAAAAAGAAAGTACTTACAAGTGTTATATTATTCGGGTTATTGGTTAGTAATGTTACTTTATTCCAGCCGGCTTACGCTGCCAGAATGACCAGAAAACAAAAAAAAGAAGCATCCTACATAAATACCGCACAAGCAAGCTTCAATTCAAAACAATATGACCTTGCTATTGAATATTATACAAAAGCTATAGGGTTAAATCCTGAGAATGCGGATTCGTATGCCAAAAGGGGCAACGCAAGATTTTTATCGGGTGATTATAAAAATGCAGTAATAGATTATACCAAAGCTTTAGAACTTGACCCTACAAGAGAAAATATCTATTATAATCGAGGTATTGCAAAAGCTAATTTGAATGCTTATGAAGAAGTTCTGGAAGATTATACCAGGGAAATTGAACTAAACCCCGACAATATAAATGCTTATCTCAACAGAGGCTCAACAAAAGTATTGTTGAAACAGTATGATAATGCAATTGCAGATTTTTCAAAAGTGATTGAACTCGATTCAAAAAATGAACTTGCTTATTATAACAGAGGAGTTGCTAAACGCAACAAAGGGGATTACAAAGGGGCAATTGAGGATTACTCAAAAGTTATTGAATTAAATCCGCAAAATATAGATGCATACAACAACAGAGGAGTTGCTAAATTTTATCTGAAAGACTACAGCGGAGCTGTTACTGATTATTCAAAAGTAATTGAACTTAATAAAAACTTTAAAAAAGCATATTATAATAGAGGTATCGCTAAATTAGGTTTGAAAAAATATGAAGATGCAATTTTAGATTTTACAAAAGAACTTGAAAATGACCCGCACAATGATTCTGCATATTATGAAAGAGCTATAGCAGAATCTAAGCTTGAGCATTATCTTTCTGCTATAGATGATTATACCAAGGCAATTGAATTAGATTCTGAAAATGCAGAATATTATGCGGAAAGAGGAGCATTATTGAGCAAATCCGGCGGGGATCTCCAAAAAGCCGAACAAGATTTAAACAATGCAATAAAACTTGATAATAAAGACAGTGAAAAATATTTAACAAGGGCAATTATATACTGTAAAAGAGGTTTATATCTGGCTGCAATTGATGATTTGAATATTATTATAAAAATGGATCCAAACAACACTCAAGCTTATGATTTGCGTTCTTATGCCATTAAATCGATGATGTCCGAACAAAAAAAATAATGCCGCTTTTGTTTTTCAACTGTTGAGTCTATTTTATAAATAAAAATTAGTGATATAATAAACTCGAAAAGGAGAGTTATTATGGAAATTAAAGTTGTTGAAAATACAAAAGATATACCTTGTGATGTGTTGATTATCAACAAATTCGAAGGAAAACAAACATCAAATCCTTTAATAAACCGTTTTGCTCCGGAATCTTTTACCGGTAAAAAGGGAGAAATGTTTGTTATTCATACTCAGAAAGAGTATCCGTCAACATATATTTTAGCACTGGGCTTAGGAGAAGAGCAGGACATGGATAACAATGTTATTCGAGAAACTGTTGCCAAAGCCGTTAAAAAATGTGCTGAGTTAAAAGCAAAAACAATTGCTTTTGATATTGAAACGGATTACACATTTGGAGTAAGTGCCGTTATAGGAACTTCAATTGCCAATTATCATTTTGATAAATATAAAACTAAAAAAGAACATAGGATTTCAGAAGTTTATATTTCAAATGTTGATAAAGAATCTATTGAAGTTGCAAAAGTTATTGCGGATTCTATGAAATTGGCAAGAAACCTTGCAAATGAACCTGCCGCATTTGCAACCCCTACAAAATTAGCTGAAATTGCACAAGGCTTAGAAGGGATTGAAACAAAGGTTTATGATGAAGACAAAATTAAAGAACTTGGAATGAATGCCTATTTTGCTATTGCAAAAGGAAGTGTTGAACCGCCTAAATTTATCCATATGAAATACTCTTCCGGCAATCCTAAAAAACGTATTGCAATTATCGGAAAAGGATTATGTTTCGACAGCGGCGGACTGGATATTAAACCTCCGTCATCAATGCTTACTATGAGAGATGATATGTCAGGTGCAGCCTGCGTTATAGCAGTAATGAAAGCGATGGCAAAATTAAAACCTGAAATTGAAGTTCATGGGATAATTGCTGCTTGCGAGAATATGCCGTCAGGAAGTTCTTATAAACCCGGTGATATTTTAACTGCCAAAAACGGCAAAACAATAGAAGTAGACAATACTGATGCTGAAGGACGTATAACTCTGGCAGATGCTTTATGCTATGCCTGTGAGCTTGGAGTTGACGAAGTTATTGATATTGCTACGTTAACAGGAGCTTGTATGGTAGCTTTGGGAACTGCAGCATCAGGTATTATGGGTAACAATGATGATTTTGTTAAAGACATTATCAAAGTCGGTGCATATTCAGGAGAAAAATACTGGCAATTACCAATGTGGAAAGAATACAGAGACAATATGAACAGCGATATTGCAGATATGAAAAATACCGGAACTCGATATGGCGGAGCATCTGCTGCCGGAATGTTCTTAAAAGAATTTGTTACAGATAATGTCAAATGGGCTCATATTGATATTGCAGGTACAGCCTTTCTTGAAAAACCGCAGAAAGAATTTTGCAAGGGTGCTACCGGTGCAGGTGTAAGAACATTGATAAGTTACATAACCTGCAATTCATAATTATAAAAAAAGAGAATGTCTTAAACATTCTCTTTTTTTATAAATCAAAATTTTCATCATTAACTTCTCTCAGAAAATTTGTCCAGCTGTTATAATATTCTGCCAGTGCGTATGTATAACCGACTATAATTGATTTATAAGACTGTTTCATAACTATAAGCCCTGTAATATCAGATTCCCCTGATTCATAAGCATCTTTTGAGATGTCAATAAGCTTTTCTGAACTTATAAGTATTTTAGATTCATAGTATTTAAGATTTTCTGCTGCTGTAAGAAATTTGTCATAAGCTGCAGAAATATCTTTTACCGCCTTATTTTTTACAGATTGATACTTTAATTCTGCCTGTTGAAGTTTCAAAGTTGCATTTTTAATTTCAGGAGAATAGTTGTAAAATAGAGGGATATTAACAATATTAGCTCCGGCATAACCTCCGCTGTTAAATCTTCCGTCATCAGTGTGTGCAGCAGTTTGATATCCGTATCCTCCAAGAATTTGGATATCAGGAATTCGCTGTCTTGATACTACCGTAAGATTTTTTTCTGCAACATCTATTTCTTGTTTTGCAATTTGAATATCATATCTGTTTTCAAGAGCCTCTTCAATAATTTCATCACATGTCGGAAATTTTGTATCAGGAGCAGGTGTCAGCATTTCGTCAAAGTTATTTTCCTCGGAAAACAGCTTGTCCATACTATCATAGGTGATATTATTTGGATCGTTTATAATTTTGTTAAAATCAGACAGTGCACTTTTTACATTAACTTTTGCAGTGTTAACCTGTGTTATCATTTGATTTAATGCAATTTCAGCCTGAATTACATCAATTTCAGGAACTTCTTTTGCTTTAACTCTTTTTTCAGCAATTTCCAAAAGCTCTTCCTGAAGATGCTGCTGCTGTTCTAAAGTTGCAAGAACTGATTTTGCTGCTACAAGATTTATATATGCTTCCCTTACATCAAGTTTTAAATCAAACTTTGTATATCCGACATTTTTCTCAACAAGTTTTAAATTTGACTGTGCAAGATTTTTTCTCGCTTTACGTTTGGCAATCTCAATAGTTTCACTAACTCCGAGAGTTCTTGGCTCAGTCCATCCGGAAGCACCAAAATTATAAAAAGCATTAAATTCCGGATTTTGAAGCCTGTTAGCGGATTTTATATTATTTTTTGCGATATTTATTTCTAATTGAACAGCCTGTAAATCAATATTATTTTTCAATGCCGCATCTATTGCTTCTTGAAGATATACTTTCTTTACTCCTTCATTTATTGCAAAAGAGGCTGTTTGTGCAAATATACATAATATCAATACAAGGAGTATCTTTTTCATATAGTAAAAATTATAACATAAAATCCTGAATCATATATTTAGATGTAAAAATCAAAACAGAAAGATTATATAATTTCGATATGACAAATTTGTTTAATAAAATAAAATATTTTATACTTTCAAATAGAGAAAAAAAACGAAGAGAACAAATTAACAAGGTAATAAAACCGAGTTATTCAAATAAAACTTCTAAGCATATAATAGGCTCTGCTGCTGATGTAACTTTGAATGCACAAACAAATAATATTGTTGAAGAAGTAAAGAAAAATGCTTCCGCTATTGCAGATAAAACAAATTGTAATCCGCAAGAACTTTTGGAATATATAAAAGCTGCTAAAACTCCTGTATATAAAATCAACAATGCAGATAAATTATTAGCTTACATAAAAGAAGAAGAAGGTTTGATATATGAACAGGAAGGCTTGCGAGCTTTATATATATCATTAATTACAGGAAGCGGAATATCATTTAAAACTCCTGTAATGTTTATTCTGAGAGAAGGGGAAATTGACAAATATTATATGCTGCATAATTTTTACAGATGGTGTTCCTTAAAAGCCGGACTGCCTGGATTTGAATATAAAACTCAGCAAAAATTCAAAAAATATTTGAATGGAAACCCTGATATAATTGTAAAAAGTTTTTCAATGGAAGATATATTATCCGTAAAAGAAGCAATAGCAAGAGATCAAGAAGCCACAGATTTTGCAATCGGCTATACAAAACGTTTTGAAGGTTCCAAAAAAGTTCTGGATAAAATTAAAAATGAAGGCGGAGCAAATATATAACCGGTACTCTCGAAAAGTATTAAACAGCCTTTGTAGAATTTTCATTCATATTCTTGTTGGTTAAAGGTAATGTAAAGCCGAATATACAAGTTCCGTTTTCGTAACTTTTGGCATATATTTTCCCATTATGCCGTTTGACCACCTGTCTTGCCAGATACAACCCCAAACCTGTGCCGGTCTTATTAAAATGTGCAAATTTTGTTTTCTTAAATTTATCAAATATAGTTTTTAATTCACTTTCCGGAATTTGCTTACTTTTATTTTCGATATGAATATCCACCCCGTCAGAAGAAGTTTCAAGAGCGATATATATAGGACAATTAGGATAGCCGTAGGTTAAAGCATTTGATAATAAATTTACAATAACTCTTTTTATCTGTAGTTTATCAGCAGTTATATGAAACTCATGCCCGTATGTTTTAATTTCAATTGTTTGCCCGTTCTGCTGAGCAACAGTTCTTGAACTTTCACAAACTTCTTCCAGAAGAGCTTCAATATCAAAATTTTCCTGCTTTAATTCAATTTCTCCGTAGTCGCTGTTATAAGTATCCATTATTGTAGCAATCAAATCCGACATATACTGGCATGAATCTTTTGTAAGAGTAATCATCTGCGTCTGTTCGGCATTAAGTTTCCCGAACATTCCTTTTAAAAGCATATTCAAAGTACTCAACTGAGCATTTGTAGGAGTTTTTAAATCATGAGTCAGAGTTGCAACAAAAGACTGCTTACTTGACTCTGTTTCTTTTGCTTTGTCTATATTAGATAAAAATACTACAAAACCTACAACCTCTTTATTCTGCCCGAACATAGGAGTTTTCAAAATTCTGTAACAATGTTCGGATTGAGGGAAAGATATTACACGTTCGACATTAACAGAATTTCCTGTTTTAATCGACAAACCATCTTCTCTGATTATATCTTCTATATACATAGAGGAATATATGTCAAAAATGTTTTTACCGCAAATGCTGTCTGCAGGAATACCGGTCATTTTTGAAAATTCAACATTAGCAAGCAGAATTTTTCCTTTTATATCCCTAAAATATAATCCTATCGGTAAATTTTGTATAAGGGTCTTCATATAGATATCTTCCGATTTTGAATATTTAAGATACCTGTTTTGAAAATATAAGTATACTGCAAATCCCGCAGTAATACTAAACACTATTAACCATATAATAAACATAATTTATTTTGTTACTATCTTAGTATATTTAATAAACTATGCATATTGCCCGGGCGGGCTATATAAAATGCCGGTCGGGATACCCGGCCGGCATTTTTAATTTATATAATTCAGTAAACAAACTTAGCTGAAATATCTTTTTAATAAACCGTCAAAACCTCTGCCATGGCGAGCTTCATCTTTTGCCATTTCGTGAACCGTATCATGAATTGCATCATAACCGAGTTCTTTAGCTCTTTTAGCGATGGCCAGTTTACCTTCGCAAGCACCCTGTTCAGCATCAGCTCTCATTTCAAGATTTTTCTTTGTTGAATTAGTAACAACTTCGCCTAACAATTCAGCAAATTTAGATGCATGTTCAGCCTCTTCCCATGCATATCTTTTGTATGCTTCCGCAATTTCAGGATAACCTTCTCTTTCAGCAACTCTTGCCATTGCAAGATACATACCGACTTCGGTACATTCACCGTTAAAGTTAGCTCTCAAGCCTTCCATTACTTCTTTATCTTCAACAACACCGTCGCCTACATTGTGTTCACAAGCGTATACCTTTTCTCCGCCGCCAACTTCTTTAAATGTAGTTGCTCCGCACAAAGGGCATCTTTCCGGAGCTTTATCAGCTTCTGTTGACCAACCACAAACTGTACATACGTATTTCATAACTATTTCCACCTTTCTTTGTTAAATGTCTCTCATTTCCTACATGACAAATTATAACAGAATAAATCACTTTTGTAAAGTGGTAATTATTTTCATTTTTTCTATTTTGAAAAATTATACTGGGATTTCTAAATATTTAATGCAAGAGAAACAGAAAACAGCATTCCGTAAAAAGCAAAAAGAAGATATAGACAATAAAGAAAAATGAATATGTGTAAACTTATTGATGAAGTGGCAGGCATTATGAAGTCTGCGGGAGCAGATGATGAGAAAATCAGAACCCTTGCAAAAATGGAAAAACTTGCCTACGACAAATCAAAACAACCATTAAACAAAAAATTATCCTTTCTTTGAATAAAGAAAGGATATAATTTGAGATTCTAACTTTTGCAATATTATAATTGCTTTAGCTATATTGGGGTAAATGAAAAGAGTTAAGTCTTGTCAATTGTAACTATTCACTATGCCATATAAGGTACGTGAATATAATTTGATTCGGTTTGGGCTGTACGTCTTTTTGGCGTACATAGTATATTATAAGCCTTTACAAAATTGTATCCGAGAGCTTTGATAGGGTTTGATTGAACCATATCTGCATTTTTTGTTTCATGTAAGTCTTTTTCAAAATTGATTTTTGTATTAGCATTTTTATCTAATGACATCAAACCAACTTTAGAATTAACATTATTTAAATTTGAGCCTTCTCCAAAGCTTATATATTTTCTTGTATTATTAAATTTTACCGGACTAATTGTAATCATATTAATTACCTCCTTTGTTATTAAGTGTTTTTTGAACACTTCATTTAACACTTTCACTATAAACTATATTATTTTTTTTGTCAACCCCTATTGTAAACATTTATTAAGAAGGTTAAAATATTTATGTTTATTGCGTTTAAGGATAAAGTGCAAAAAATACACTTATTATTAGCTTTCTGATGTTTTTGCTTTTGTGATTAATTCCTCAGCATTAGAAAATATATAATCTAAAATCCCCCATTCGGACTACATTGACTGCCGGAGTGTCTAATTGCTACAAACGTAACTTCGACGTTTAATAATAGAAAATCTTTTTCATACTTCCAGCTATTCTTAATTCAAACGAGGGCATGGCGTCCTCGTCTTTTATTATGTAATATAGAAAATAATTATTTGTTTATTATTTATTATAAATCTGAGTTTCCGAAAACCAACATCTTCTGAGACTGCATGCCAAAAGCACTGAAATTAACCTGTTAACAGCCTAAAATCTCAAAAATAAAGAAAAGATAAAGATTGTAAATTATACACTTGATTTAATTAAATCTTTGCTGTAAAATGTAATTGTGATAAATTTCACAAATTATACAATCAGGCTTATTAATAGTAACATGCAATGTTATAAAAAGGAGAAAAGATATGACAACAAAAAGCAAAAAGACTGTTGAAAACCTGGAAAAGGCTCTTAATCAGCCTTCTATGGTTGAAACTGCAGAACAGTTAGAATTACTGATTGAAAGAGTTAAAAAAGCTCAAAAACTTTATGCAACTTTCTCTCAGGAACAAGTTGACAAAATTTTCAAAGCAGCTGCCACAGCCGCTGACAAAGCTCGTATTCCTCTTGCTAGAATGGCCGTTGAAGAAACAGGCATGGGTGTTTTAGAAGATAAAATTATCAAAAACCACTTTGCATCAGAATACATTTACAACAAACATAAAAACGCTAAAACTTGCGGAATTATTAAAGAAGACAAAACAAACGGTATTAAAATCGTAGCTGAACCTTTAGGTGTTATTGCAGGTATTGTACCTACAACAAACCCGACTTCTACAGCTATATTCAAATCATTAATCGCTCTAAAAACAAGAAACGGTATAATCTTTTCACCGCACCCGAGAGCTACAAAATGCACAATTGCAGCTGCAAAATTAGTTTTGGAAGCTGCAGTTAAAGCTGGTGCTCCCGAAGATATTATCGGTTGGATTGATGTTCCGTCTATTGAATTATCTAACCAATTAATGAAACACGAATCAATCGCTTGCATCTTAGCTACAGGCGGTCCTGGTATGGTTAAAGCAGCTTACTCTTCAGGAAACCCTGCATTAGGTGTAGGTCCTGGTAACGCTTCAGCAGTTATCGATGAAACAGCTGATATTAAAATGGCAGTTTCTTCTATATTGATGTCTAAAACATTTGATAACGGTATGATTTGTGCTTCTGAACAATCTGTTGTTGTTGTTGACAGCGTTTATGAAGAAGTTAAGAAAGAATTCATATACAGAGGAGCTTATCTTTTAAGCGAAGCTGATGAAAAGAAAATGATTGATCTTCCTTTCATCGATCCAAAAAGAGGAACAGCTCATCCTAAGATTGTAGGTCAAAGTGCTCACACAATTGCAGAACTAGCAGGATTCAAAGTTCCGGAAAACGCAAAAATCTTGCTTGCGGAAAGACCTTCTGTAGATTGGGAAGATCCGTTCTCCAGAGAAAAATTATCTCCAATCTTAACTATGTATAAAGCTAAAGATTTTGAAGAAGCTGCTGAAATGGCTTACGAACTTGTTTCAAAAGGCGGAGCAGGACACTCAGCTGACCTTTATACAGATGCCCGTCATCAGGAAAGAATTGACAAATATGCCGAAAAAATGCCTACTTGCAGAGTTTTGATTAACTCACCTTCTTCTCAAGGCGGTATTGGTGATTTGTACAACTTCAAACTTGAACCGTCACTTTCATTAGGTTGTGGTTCTTGGGGTAAAAACGCCGTTTCCGGTAACATCGGTGTTGAAAATTTATTGAACTACAAAACTGTTGCTGAAAGGAGAGAAAACATGTTATGGTTTAAGGTTCCTCAAAAAATCTACTTCAAACGCGGTGCTATTGATTTAGCTCTTCGTGAACTTGAAGGAAAGAAAAGAGCATTTATTGTAACAGACAGATTCTTATTCAATTCAGGTGCTGTTTATAATATCACTAATGTATTAGATGAAATCGGTATTGATTATCAAATCTTCTTTGATGTTAAACCGGATCCTACATTATCAACAATCAACCAAGCTATGGAAATGATAAGACCTTACGAACCTGATGTTATCATTTCATTAGGCGGAGGTTCTCCGATGGACGCAGCTAAGATTATGTGGTTAATGTATGAACAACCTGATACAGTATTCGAAGATATCTCTATGAGATTTATGGATATCAGAAAGAGAATCTGCAGAATACCTGAATTAGGCAAAAAAGCGACAATGGTTGCTATTCCTACAACTTCAGGTACAGGTTCAGAAGTTACTCCGTTTGCAATCATTACTGATGATGAAACTCATGTTAAATACGCTATTGCAGACTATGCATTAACTCCTAACATGGCAATCATCGATCCTAATTTTGTTGACGGTATGCCTAAAGGATTGACTTCAGCTTCAGGTATTGATGCATTAGTTCACTCATTAGAAGCTTACGTTTCAAGTATGGCTACTAACTTCACTAATTCTAATGCATTAGAAGCTACCAAGTTAGTATTTAAATATTTGGAAAGATCATACTCTGAAGGAGCTAACGATCCTATAGCAAGAGAAAAAATGCACTATGCAGCAACTATTGCAGGTATGGCATTTGCTAATGCATTCTTAGGATTATGCCACTCTATGGCTCACAAATTAGGTGCTATGTTCCACGTACCTCATGGTGTTGCTAACGCATTGTTAATCAGACAGGTAATTAAATACAACGCTGTTGACTGTCCGAAAAAACAAGCAATCTTCCCGCAATATAAATATCCTAATGCAAAAACCAAATATGCTCAGGTTGCAGATGAATTAGGATTGGGCGGAAAGAATGATGATGAAAAAGTTGAATTGCTGATCCAGGCAGTTGATAAACTGATGAAGGCAATCAACCTTCCAAATTCAATCAAAGATTTCGGTATAACTGAAAAAGATTTCTATGATAAATTAGACGAAATGGTTGAATTGGCATTCGACGATCAATGTACAGGTGCTAACCCTGCATATCCTTTAATGACAGATATTAAACAAATTTATATCGATGCATTTGAAGGTGTTGTAAGAGATTACTACCCGACATCTAAAAAATCAAAATAGTTTATTAAAACTATAATAATGCAGATGCGGACGGAATAAATTCCGTCCGCATCTTTTTTCTTTAACCTCTTGCAGAAGATGAAACAGCCATAACTTTTTTCTTCTTCTTCTTAGATTCAATAATGCTATCATTATTAAATCTTGCAAGCCGTTTGTCTTCCTTATCATCAGTCATTTTAGAATTGTTTATATTAACATTGGTTGTTGCTGATGCAGCCAGAGCGGTTTCATCTTCCTCAGAAGATGCTATTACTTGATCGTCTTCACCTTGCCGATCTTTATTTTCGACCTGAGAGTTGTCAGTAGTTGAAGTTTCGGAAGATGCATCACTTTCCGTATCGTCAGCCATAGCATTTGTCACATCTTGAACTCTTTTATCTGAATCTTTATAAGTTGAATTTGCAGATTTCAAAGAAGAAGCTGCTTCTTTTGAAATATTATCCGCATCACTATTTGCAGCTAAGCCATTTGCTCCGGAAACTGTAGCTGCAGTACCTGTTGCCGTTTCCAGAATACCCTGTCCTAATTTTAGTTGTCCTATTGCAACCTGAGCAACTCCTGCAGAAAATGTAAACGGGTTGGACATCATTGTAGTACCGGAGGTTATCAAAGTAACCCCTTTTGCTGTATTTATCACACCAAGAGCACTAGTTCCGATTCCGACAACCAGAGTATCCTTTGATACATCAAGCTGATTTGCAATCTTCTTATCTAAAGATGTAATATCTTCACCCAGTGCTTGTGCAGAACTTTTGAATAATGTTAATTGCTGAATACCATTTGCCACAGTTTTATTGACGTCTGCAGCTGTTTGTTCTTCTGATGAAGATGCAGTTTCCATTTGTGTTGCTATATTTTGCATTTGATTTTGAGAAGCTGAAGCTTCATCCTCAGTTTGTGCATTTTGAACCTGCATTTGAGCAGTTTCATACTCTTGAGTAAGATTTTGTGCTTGCAGAAGATTTACTTCGTGCAGAGATTGAGCCTTATTTGATTCTTTTTCTATAGATTTTACAAGGTCTGCACTTTTCTTAACCTGAGCAACTACGGAATTATTATTATCGTCAACTTCATTTTGAGAATTTTTCATATCCTGAGTTGCTTTTGATGTTGTAGAAGCAGCATTCATTGCATTAACAGCACCAAAAGCTATTGATACTGAATATGAACTGTCTTCTGCTTCCGGTTCCTGTTCTTGTTCTGCTGTTTGTGATTGCTCGGTTTCTGAAGTTTCCTGAGTTGAAGAATTTTCTGTATCTTCTGATTGTACTGCTTCTTCAGACTGGTTAACCTGAGTATCCTCAGCCGCAGTTGCTTGAGTTTCATCTTCAGAAATTTCTTCAGCAATTTCAGCTTGTTCAGAGGAATTTGTTTGTCCCTGAACATTATTTTGAGGCTGGGTATTGTCATTTTCAGAAGAATTATCAATAACTACAACATTTTGTTCCTGTTGATTGTCAGAAATTTCAGCAGCTTCGTCCGGAATTTCTCCTGTTGTTTCTTCCGGAAGAACAACCGATAATCCGCCTTCTGAAGTCTGGGTATCCGTCATTGCAGATTCTGATTGCATCAAAGATTGTGAGTCTGCAGAATTTTGAGAAGCTTCAGAGCCTGTTTCGGTTGAATTATCAGCGGTGCCTTCCGCAGAAGTTGACTCGTTATTTCCGCCGATTGACTGCTGCACAGATTTTATCAATTGAGCACTTTCTTTTGCTAATGCATTATAATCTTTCAAAGTAGCTTTTGAGTTTAACACATTATCATCAGCAGATGCCGAAGCAATAAGACCTGCGGTACTTGAAACTATAGCACCGGTTCCTGAAATATTCTCTTTTATACCTTTATTTTGTAAATTTCTTCCAAGAATAGTCAAAATCATACCTGTATTATAAGTAAACGGATTTGACATCATCGCAATACCGGTTGACATCATTGATGTACCTATAGCATTGTCAAAAACACCCAATGCAAATGTACCAGTTCCGACAAACATTGTATCTTCGGAAACTTTTTGAACATTTTTAGAACGCTGCTCTAATTCGGCATTACGTTCGTCTAGTACTTTTGCATTCTTTTGATATTTAGCATTTGAAGTTATATTCTTTGATAATACAGCCTCCAATTTTGAAACATCTTGCTGATCCTGTTCTCCCAGCTCAGCCAGTTGATCCTTCAAACCTTGCACTTTATCCGAATTGTTGTCTTGACCTTCGGATTGGGTATTTTGAGCCTGAGGCTCTTCATCTTCAAATAATATTGTAGTTTGGCTGTTATCGGAAGTTTCATTTTCTGCCGGCTGAACATTTTGTTCAGATTGCACAGGAGTCTCTGCTGTCATATCCTGACTATCGGTTTCTTTTCCCTGCTGTATAGACTCAAGTTCAGCAAAGAATACTTCTGCCTGTGCCATATTAGCTTCACGCTTTTGCTGGGTTGCAGAAGCTTCCTGATTTAATTTTTGCATATCTTTATTTGTACTTGATAATGACTTTTTAACGGCTTTATCAGACTCGGTTGTTTTTGATTTTTGAGAATTCATTTCAACCGTTGCTTTAATAGTTGTTATAGATGCTTGAATTGCATTTGAATATGAAAGGTTTGTACTTACACTGTAGCCTGTCTGTTCTTTTGTTGATTTGACAGCTTCTTCACCTTGAGTATTTTGCTGCTCCATTTCATCTGAAGATGTATCATAAGCTTCGCCCATTGTATTTTTTGTATTATTCTGTGTTTGCTTAGCCAATGTTGAATAAACATCTGCAAATCCTGCCAAACTAACGTTGGCACCATTTTTCAACTCCGAAGAAATATCATTGGAATATGTTTCCAAATCAGTTCCTTTTTCAATTGCCAGATTTGCAACTTCATCTCCGATTACACCGAATAAAACATCAACTAACAAACCTGTATCTTTCATCACAACACCTGTATTCACATGAGGTGATTGATTATCATTATAATTCTTTGAAAATTGACCAAGTTCCCGACCTGCTTGAATTACATCTTCGCTAACTTCAAAATTGTTATCTAGCTTTGAATTCAAAGACTCTAATGAAGTTAAAAAATCATCTAATTCAGCACTGTCCTGCTGGATATTTGACATCAATTTTCCATCTTTGCCATTTAAAAGTTTTCCTAGTTCGGTATACCTTTTTTGCTCGGATTTAGATAAAGTGCCATTCTTATTTTTATCATCAAGAGCTTTCCATTCAGATGTCAAACCATTAATTTCATTCATGGAATCTTTGAAAGAATCTTCTTGTTCTCGCTTTATTTCATTAGCTTTTTGAACCTTTTTTTGAAATTCCTGTACCTGCTGTTCGGTTTCTTTTATTGAATTGTCAGCCTGAGTAATATATTTAATAGCCTTTTGTCTGATACCACCAAGAGAATTATCATCTTTTGCTTCTTCAGTTGAGGAATAATCATCAGTAGAAGCATCCTCTGTAATTACAACATAAGAAGTTACATCAGCTTGCTGTTGTGCATGTGCCCATTGCAAAACCTCATCGGGTATTTTATACCCGTTGTTTTCCATTTCTATAATTTCTTCATAAGAATAGCCTGCCCAATCAGGATCCTGAATTTCATATACAGTAGCGATATTTTTAAATATTTCACGGTGAGTACCGCAAAGATCTTGAAGTTCAAGACTTCTTGCATAATCAAGATAGTATTCATCAGAAAACGTATATTTATCTTTATATTTTGCTTTTAATTTTAGAGCTGTATCAATAGCACTCTGAGGATATAGTGCAAGTAAATCTTCTTGAAGAGTTACTCCAGAAGTTGAATAAGTTCCTGATATTGATAATTTTAGTGCAGGTTTTACAGCCATAATACCTTTTGTCCTTATGATTTTATATACCTTATTTGTCGGTATTTTTACTAAAAACTTTAGATAATACGGCTTTATTATTTTCTATATTTACAAAATTTTACAATTCAGAAACCTTATGACTATATATGTTTTTCTATATTAGAAATAATTGTAGATTTTGGCATTAAACCTGTCATACGCTCAACCGGCTCGCCATTTTTAAAAATCAATAAACTTGGAAGCCCGCTGATTGAATATTTTTTCGCAGTTTCCAAACATTCTTCAACATTAACCTTTACAAATTTAACTTTTCCAACATAAGATTCTGAAATCTCTTCAATAACAGGACCCAATTTTCTGCAAGGTCCGCACCAGGTAGCCCAAAAATCAACAACTACGGGATTTGCACAACTCAAAACTTCTTGTTCAAAATCAGAATCTTTTAATTCACTGACATTACCCATGATTTATCCCCATTTATTAACTTACACTTCACAATCTTATCATAGAAAAAATTTTTATGCTATTATCTAGAAAGAAGATACTTAGGACTAGAAAATGGCAAGAAAAAAAGTAATTGAGATAGTTTTAGACACAGAAACAACGGGATTGGATTATACAAGAGAAAAAATGGTTGAATTTGCCGCAGTAAGACTGGAAAATGGCAAGATTAAAGACGAATTTCAAACCCTTATAAATCCAGAACAGCATATTAGAAAATCAAGTATTGCAATCCATGGAATTACTCAGGAAATGGTGGCAGATGCTCCGACAGAAGCCGAAATTATGCCTAAAATACTGGAATTTATCGGAGATTATCCTATTGTCGCTCATAATGCAATATTTGATTACTCATTTATTAATGAAGCTTCAAAACGAGTAACCGGCAATGAAATTTCCAATGAAAGAATAGACACCCAGCAAATGTTTAAAGAAATTTATCCGGAGCTTGAGGCTCATGGACTTAATGCTTTAACTGAAAAATTCAAAGTCGAACTAAAAGACCACCACAGAGCAATGGGTGATACTATGGGACTTGCTCTGGCTTACCCTAAATTAAAAAAATTATATAACCAAAAATATGATTGGGAAAATAAGCAATTAGATAATGTTGAATATCTTTTTGAAAGATTTTTAAGAATTCAACAAACGGTTACAACTCTGCAATCAGAAATGCAGGATTTGAAATCTGTTTTTAAATTATATTTTGATCATGGCGGAGCTCCGATTACCTCACAGGAAGGAGATGTTTTAATTTACAACTCCAAACAGTCCTTCGGTTATGATTTCAATACCGTTAAACCGATATTGGAAGAAGTCGGAGCATTAGAAAAAGCAGTTAAACTTAATACAGGATTCATAGACAGACTTGTTAACGGAAAAAGCCTTGATGATGAAAAAAAAGAACTGATTAAAAATGCAAGAATTGAATTAACCGAAACCAGAAATATTCAGATAATAAAAAATAACAAGTAGGAGAAAATCAATATGTTAAAAAAATTGATGGCTTTCTATAAAGAGCCGCCTGTAAAAGAAGAAATACAGGATTCCGAAAAAGTAGCATCAATGTACAAACACTGGAGATTAAGAATATTTTATGCCTGCTTTATCGGATATACGATATTTTATTTATGCAAGAAAAATATAGCCGTAGCTTTGCCGGGAATTATGAAAGAATTTGATTATTCTGCTACCGAACTCGGTTTGCTGGGAAGTTCGCTGTATTTAACTTACGGAATAGGAAAATTTGTAAATGGGGTGCTTGCTGACGGTTCAGATGTAAGAAAATTTCTGCCGACAGCACTGCTAATGACAGCACTTGCAAATATAGCTTTTGCTCTAGCTCCGAGTGCAGTCCACATTTTAGGTTTAAGCACTAAAATGTCAGCAATGATTTTATTATGGACACTGGCATTTTTATGGGGTGTCAGCGGCTGGTTTCAATCTGCAGGTTTTCCTGCTGTCGCTAAAAGTTTAACTTACTGGTACTCAAATTCTGAAAGAGGAACAAAATGGTCCCTGTGGTCATGCTCACATCAAACAGGAACATTCCTAAGTTTCATCATAGCAGGACATATTGCAGCTCACTTTGGCTGGAGAGCAGCATTTTTAGTTCCAGGAACCTTAGCTATAATCACAGCTATCTGGTTATATGACAGATTAAGAGATAGACCTCAATCTTTAGGATTGCCGGATGTTGAAGTTTACAGAAATGAACCTGTTAAAACCCAATCTGCAAATGACCAAAAAGCAGAAGATGACATGACTTATGTTCAAATTTTCAAAAAATATATTTTATGTAATAAAACAATCTGGATGCTTGCAATTGCATACATATTTGTATACATAATCAGATTCGGAGCAGAAGACTGGATGATTATGTATTTAAGCAATGCAAAAGGCGACAGCCTGTCTGAAGCTACAAATAAAATAGCATCACTACCGCTGGTTGGAATAGCAGGAACTGTTTGTGCAGGATTAGTTTCTGATAAACTGTTCAAAGGGAAAAGAGCACCTGTAAACCTGATATATTTAGTCGGTGTAATAATTTGTGTTATAGCATTAAAATTTAATACTATAAGTGCACTGGATTATGTAATCATAGGCTTACTGGGAGCCTTTACAT
This sequence comes from Candidatus Gastranaerophilales bacterium, assembly GCA_944324395.1. GTDB lineage: Bacteria > Cyanobacteriota > Vampirovibrionia > Gastranaerophilales > Gastranaerophilaceae > Zag111. The sequence goes on from CALUWC010000012.1 coordinate 32,754, forward strand.
ACGGACCGCAAATGATGATAGGCGGATTGTGTGCAGTTGAATCAAGTTCCAAAAAAGTAGCCTCTGCAGCAACCGGATTTACAGGAACTTTCGGCTATGTCGGAGCATTCTTATCATCAACCGGTACAGGCTTCATTGTTGATAAGTTAGGTAAAAATGGAATAGCAAATTGGAATGGGGCTATTTATTTTTGGCTAATATCTGGTATAATATGTTTAGTTATTTGTGGTATTCTAGCTATAGAAGAATACGCAAAAGACAAAAACAAAACTCAAAACGCTTAATTCAGAGGCCTTTGGCCTCAAATCCATAATGATTACTCTAGATTTTGCAAAAAATCTAGCCCCGGATATATCCGGGATTTTTTTTATTAATATGACAATATGTAACATTTTTTATCAAAAAATAAAATGAAAATTTCATTATGATAACATTAAGTTTGGAATTAAGAGTATAAATATATTTTGTCGGAGGTTTAAAGTGAGTAAGCCGAAAGTTTCAATAATTGTACCCGTTTATAATGTCGAAAAATATTTAAGACAATGTTTAGAAAGTGTTATAAATCAAACATTAAAAGAAATTGAAATAATATGCATAGATGACGGCTCCCCAGATAACTGCGGTGCAATAATTGACGAATATGCTCAAAAAGATACTAGAATTGTCGCAATACACAAAGAAAACGGCGGCTACGGTTCTGCATTGAATTACGGCTTTTCAATCGCAAAAGGAGAATATATCGGAATAGTGGAATCTGATGACTGGATTGCTCCTAACATGTATGAATTGTTATACAATAAAGCAATTGAAACAAATTCGGATATTGTAAAATCAGCATTCTACTATGTAGAAAATTCTTCAATCAACAAAATGCATCTAAGTAAACTATTAATTGAATTATATAAAAAAAATAGCAGCTTTAAACTTGAGGATTGTCCCAAAATTCTAACTCTATTTGCATCAATATGGAGTGCCATATATAAAAGAGACTGGATGCAACAAAATAATATAAAAATGGTTGAAGATATTAGACCTTATGAAGATAATCCATTTTTGGCAGATACCTATTCTCAAGCGTCAAAAATCACAATAATTCCGGAAGGTTTATATTTTTATCGATTAGATGCAACTAACTCTTCCTGTAATACAATAAAAAAAACTATATTGAACTATGTTACACAAAAAAGTCGTTGTAGAAATTCTCTAATTAAACATCAATGCTATTCAAAAGATATTATGGAATATTATTGGGTTACAGCTTATCAAGGAACAAAATTCTTCTATAAAAAACCTAATAATAAATTCAAAAAAGAATTTTACAATCTAATGAAAGAACTATATAGAAAAGCCAAACAAGATAATTGTGAATTTAAATATTTTAAATCAATACAAATACAAGATTTTAACAATATATTAAAATTTTCTTTTGAGAAATATCAAATTTATAGCTTTATAAATAATATATTACCAAAAATTTTTACTGTAAAAAATACATCCAAGCATAAAATATTAACTATTTTTGGATTAAACATAAAATTCTCCCAAAAACTACCAAGATATATTATTACAATTGGAAGGGTACTAGATAAAATATTACCCAAAAATAATAAAAAAATTATATTTTGTTCATATCCTGATTATTCTGATAATGCAAAAGAATTTTTTGAATATCTGTATACAAATCATAAAGATGAATACAATATGGTTTGGCTTTGCCAAAATCCAAAGGATGTTGAAATTCCGGTCAAAAAATATAAAATACAATCATTAAGAGGACTTTCTGAACTGCTTACCGCAAAATATACAGTAAACACTTTCTTTGATTTAGAGAAATTTATAAACTCTAAGAAACGAATCAATTTGCAGCTCTGGCATGGCATGCCTGTTAAAACAATTGGTTACACAGAAAAAAATATTCCATACAGAACATTAAAAGCATATAAAAGAAATCAAAATTCATTCTTTTTTGTTACTTCTGATATTTTTAAAATATCTATGATTGCATCATTCCTAATGCACCCCAATAAAGTGTATATTACAGGTCAACCTAAAACTGATTGTATTTTTAAACAACAAAATCTGGCTAAAATAAAAGATTTTATACATGCCGATAAATTCTCGAAAATCGTCATATATGCACCAACTTATAAAGAAGCATTAAGAAATTGTGACTGCAGAGAAGTCCAACATGAATTTAATAATATCTTTTATATGGATGATTATTCTCAAGAACAATTTTATAAACTATTAGAAGATAAAAATATTTTATTTATGGTCAAACCACATCCGTTTGAAGAAAGTATTTATAAAAGTTTTGAACAGAATAACGTATTTAATCATCCGAATATAAAAATTATCTATAACAAAGATTTAAATACCAGAGGGTTATACTTTTATGAATTTTTCAAAATTGCAGACTTAATGATTACTGATTTTTCTTCAATAGGAATTGATTATTTGATAACTAAAAAACCTATCATTTTCTTAAATTCACTAGCCAAAGAATATAATAAAAACAGAGGATTTACCCTTGAAGATAATTACGAAATTATGATGCCTGGAGAAAAGGTTTATAATTTTAATCAATTGCTAAAAGCAATAGAAGATGCTATACTAACAGACAGTTGGAAAGAACAAAGGTTAAAAATGCTTCCGCTGCTTCATAAATATTGTGACAGTAATGCATCAGAACGAGTTTATAAGATTATGAAAGGATTAAAATAAAATGAAACGAGTTATAACTTATGGTACATTTGATGTATTACACTATGGTCATATAAACTTATTAAAAAGAGCAAAATCTCTGGGAGATTACCTGATTGTAGGGTTATCAAGCGATGAATTTAATGCACTAAAGAATAAAAAATCATATTATACCTACGCACAAAGAAAATTAATCTTAGAAGCATGCAGATATGTAGACCTGGTAATTCCTGAAAACAATTGGGAACAAAAAGTTGATGACGTAAAAAAATATCAAGCAGACATCTTTGTTATGGGAGATGATTGGAAAGGTAAATTTGATTTTCTTAAAGACCTATGTGAAGTGGTATATTTACCAAGAACTCCTGATGTTTCATCTACAAAAACAAAAGCAGAAAAATTGCATGTATCAAAATAACACACTGGAAAATTATTTAAATTTAATTGGTTATAAAAAATGTACAGGGTGTACTGCTTGTATGAATTCATGCCCGTTTGTTTTTTATTGTGTTACAATTTAATCAGGGAATTTTTATTTTAAAACTCCACAGGGGGAAAGATGAAAGCTGCAGAGATTGAAAACAATATTTTAGTTATAAAAGAACGGGAAAATGAACAGCTTGACGGCCGTAAAGGTGCTATTGTAAAACTTTTAGGCTGCGGACTTTGCGGGTCTGACATTGTTAAATTAAAACAGCATCTTGCAAAAAACGGAACTGTTTTAGGTCATGAAATTGTTGCTCAAATTATTGATATTGATTCCGATACGGGTTTCAAAACAGGTGATGTTATCGTTACTTCTCATCATATTCCTTGCGGGAAATGCGAATATTGCAAAAACGGAAATGTGTCTATGTGCAGACATTTTAAAGAAACGAATATCAAACCAGGCGGATTTAGCGAATTCATTTTTATATCAGAAGAACATCTTAAAAATGTCGCATATCTAAAACCCGAAAATCTTACAAACGAAGAAGCTTCTTTTTATGAACCGCTCGGCTGCTGCATACGTGCTGTTAAAAGAGCAAGTTTAAATCACAAATCAACGGCTCTTGTAATCGGATTAGGTTCAATCGGGATTTTAATGGCTCAAGCGTTGAAAGCTTTCGGAATGAACGTTATAGGCTGTGATTTAATATCTTCAAGAGTTGAATTGTTGAAAAATCTCGGGATAGAAGCATTCTCAGTTCCTGAAATGTGTGAAAGTATTAAAGCCGATGGAGTTTTTATGACTTCCGGCTCTGATAAAGCTATTGCAACTGCTCTGAAATTCGTACGTGACGGAGGAAAAATTCTCGTATTTTCAAGCACTCCGAACAACTTAGGGTATGCAAATAATGAAATTTATTATAGAGAATTAACGGTTCTGGGCAGCTATTCCCCATCTCCTGCTGATTTAAAGGATTCCTTAGAGCTTTTAAAATCAGGTAAAGTTAAAGTAAAAGGCTTGTCAACAGATTATCCAATTGAAAACATTCAAAAGGCTATCAATGATACAGTTGATAACAAAATATTAAAAGCTTATATAAAAATGGATTAAAAATAGATGAAAGCAATACAATACTACGGACCAAAAGATATCAGACTGGAAAACATTATGGCAAAACCTCCCGAAGAAGGTGAAGTTACAGTTAAAGTAATGGCTGCTTTAACCTGCGGAACAGATGTAAAAACTTTCAGAAGAGGACACCCTGTATTGATAAAAGAAATTCCGTCAGGATTCGGGCATGAATTTTCAGGAATTGTTGAAAAGGTCGGAAAAAATGTTGAAGGCTTCAAAGTCGGTGATAGAGTGGTTGCTGCAAATTCTGCTCCATGTGGAGAATGTTTTTATTGTAAAAAAGAAGAATACAATCTTTGCGAAAATTTAAATTTATTAAATGGTGCTTATGCTCAATATATCACTATTCCGGCAAGAATTGTTAAAAAGAATATGTTAATATTGCCGCAGGGCTTAAGTTTTGAGCGTGCAGCATTCTGTGAACCTTTAGCAAATGTTGTTCATGGAGCTGAAAGAACTGGAATTAAACCGGGTGACAGCGTAGGAATTATCGGCATTGGACCTATCGGCTTGATGTTTGCAAGAGTAGCAAAACTTATGGGTGCAAGAGTAATAGTTGCGGGACGAAATCCTATAAAATTAAAGGCAGCAGAAGATTTTGCACACGCAGATGAAATTATCGATTTGAAGAAATATCCTGCACCTGTCAAAATATTTAAAGAATTTTCAGCCGAAAACAAAGGGGTTGACGTTGCCGTAGAATGCGTCGGACTTCCTGAAATCTGGGAGCAAATTTTTGACTGTGTAAGACCGGGCGGGAAAGTTCACTTTTTCGGCGGCTGCAAATCCGGTTCTACAGTGACTTTTGACACTACAAAAATGCACTACGGCGACATTACAATGATGAGTGTATTTCACCACACCCCGAAATATTTTAGAAAAGCTCTTGAATATATAGCCTCAGGCGAAATTGAAGTCGAAAAGCTCATCACCGAGACTCTTCCGTTGGAAAAAGTAGAATATGCAATGGAACAACATATTGCCGGCAAAGCTATAAAATTCTTGATTCAACCATGGCAAAACTAGGCTGTAATCTATAAAAACATAGGGTTAGAATCATCGTTATCATTTAAATTCTCTCCTTGTGAATCTTTCACATCATCATCATACCATTGTGCAACGGTATGGTTACCAACAGAGCGGATTTCTCCATCAGCAAAATAATTAACAACTTTTCCTCCGATTGAATGTATTTGACCGTCAGAACTGTATTGAACCTCCTGCCCTCCTATCGAAGATATATTTCCGTCAGGAGTATATGCTACCAGTTTATTATCAACAGAAAATACTTGTCCATCTTCCCAGCAATGTAATTCAGGTTCTGTGATACCCGGAGCTATCGGATTGGAACTATAAGAACATATCAATGCTAATTTCTTTTTATCCATACTCTTAATATCCTCGCAACAATATAACGAATATGAATTTAAAAAGTTCATTTTTTATAAATAAATTTTTATTTCACATGAAGATCCCACTTCCAAGGGTAATCATCAGGAATTTTCCAGCTGTTTAGCTGTATCAATTTTGTACAATAACCGCAGTTTGTACAACCTACTTTACAAGCCCAGGTATTGCCATCTTTTAATTGTTCTCGTTTTCCGTTCCAGTTATATATATACGGTTCAATATAACTTGCACTGTTTACACCTCTATTACTGTCACTTTTATATTTTGCAAATTGAAACTGAAAATAATTTCTGGGCCCGCCATGACTTTCGTCCCCATCTACATAATATCCTATATCTGCACCATTATTATCTACAGCAAAACAAAACAGACTCCCATCTAATAATGTTATACAAATTCCCTCATACCCACTGCCAAAAGACTTTCCTTGTCGTAAATCCACATATTTCATATAAGGAAGAAAATACTGATGCATAAATTCTTCTAATTCTTTATACGAATAATATTTATTTGGCTGAACCCAGCCGTCCACATCTCCGTTATCTATCATTGATAATCTAACAGCATTATTTATTATCGATACAAAACCCTTCAATCTGGTTTCAACACGCTGTTTTTGATACTTAGTTATCAAATTTGGTATGGTTATTGCAGAGATAACCCCAATTATGCCAATTGTTATTAAAACTTCCGCCAGAGTATATGCTTTGCCTTTATGTTTCAAACAAAAGGCTGTATAGCCGCTAAACAAGAACTTTAAGAGGCTACCCCCCCCCCGAATTTATTGATATTATTGAATTTTAACATGCACACTTTCCTTATTACTTGATAGTATTTAATATATAATATTTTTAACCTCTTTGCAAGAAAAAGGGAAGGATTTATAATTGATGCAGTTCGTTTTAGGTGCATTGGCTCACATTTACCCCACTTGTAAAAAAATTTTGTGTGTACGATAATATTGATGTTACTAGAAGGATATGACATGTCAAACACTTTAGTTTATTCGCTAGAAGGAAAAACTTATATAAATTTAACTAACCGTTGTACAAATAGCTGTATATTCTGTTTAAGACAGGATAAAAATGATGTTTGCGGTCAAGATATGTGGCTGGATAACGAGGATTTTTCAGCCCAGGATGTTATTGAACAGTTAAAAAATTTTGAGATAACTTCTGAAATTGTTTTTTGCGGTTACGGAGAGCCGCTTTTAAAGTTAGAAATATTAAAAGAAGTTGCAAAATATATTAAACAAAACTACCCTGAAACAAAAATTAGAATAAACACAAACGGTCATGCTAACTATGTTTATAAAAGAAATATCGTTCTTGAATTAAAAGGTTTGGTTGATAAAATATCCGTAAGTTTGAATGCTTCATCTGCAGAAGAATACAATGAATTATCAAAACCAAAATTTGACAACGCTTACGATGAAGTAAAAAAATTCATAAAATGCTGTAGTGAAGAGGGCATTCAAACAGATGCATCAATTGTTGACGGCTATAAAGGCAGAAGACTGGATGTCGAAAAATGCAGACAAATAGCCCAAGAGCTTGGTGCTAATTTAAGAGTGAGAGAGTGGATTGTTAACGGATACTAAAAAATAAGGAGTTTTTAATTATGCAAGTTCAGACTATCTCAAATTCACAACCAAATAAGCAAAATTTCCAAGGAAATATCAATATTGTAAACGATTTAAGTTATCTTCCCTGTAAATATGTAAGAAAAGCTTACAGTGCCATGGAAGAAATGATTAAAGACAAACCGTTTGATTTATTTATAAAACAAAATCACCCTGAAAAATCAATTAGCATGATTGCTAAAAAACCTGAACATCTGGGTAAAATCAACAAACCATTCATGGAAAATATAATAATCGATGCTTCAACTATGGATAACGGAAGCGATACAGTTGATTTATACACTGCAGTAGCCAGAGAAACTATTAATACATATGATAAAGCATTCCCGACAATTTCAACGGGAGAAAAGATAAAAAAATTTTTAAATAAACTTGGTAATAAATTTGTAAACACATTCCAAGATAAAGATGAAATATAAATCATGTAAATTAAAAGGAAAGGACAAAACATGAACATTTTAGACAAAATCATGAAACCGAAATCCATTGCGGTAATAGGTGCTTCTACAAAAGAACACACTATCGGTTCTGATATTATGAAGAGATTAGAAGAGTACAAATTTAACGGAAAAATTTATCCTGTCAACCCAAAAGGAGGGATAATCCAAGGATTGCAAGCATATACTTCAGTATTGGAAGTACCAGGAGAAGTTGACCTTGCAATTATCGTAGTTAATGCAAAATTCGTATTATCTACAATAGATCAATGTAATGAAAAAGGTATTAAAGGTATTTGTATAATTACAGCCGGTTTCAAAGAAACAGGAGCTGAAGGCGCTGAATTAGAAAAACAACTTGTTGAAAAATTAAAAGAATATGGAATGAGATGTGTAGGTCCTAACTGTTTAGGTGTTGTAAATACTCACCCTGACATCAGAATGGACGGATGTTTTGCTGAAAGTTTGCCTGAACGTGGAAACATTGGTTTCGTATCTCAATCAGGTGCTTTAGGCGGCGGTATTTTGAACATATTAAAAGACCTTAACCTTGGTTTTGCACAATTCATATCAATCGGCAACCAGGCTGATGTTAACGCAGAAACAGCAATTGAATACTGGGAAAATGATGATGATGTTCAACAAATCTTACTTTATATGGAATCAATCCAAAATCCTTCTAACTTCAGAAAGTTAGCTTCAAGAGTAAGTAAGAAAAAACCAATTTTAGCATTAAAATCAGGAAGATCAGCAGCAGGAGCTTCTGCAGCATCTTCTCATACCGGTTCATTAGCCGGAGCAGATAAAGCAGCTGCAGCATTACTTAAACAATCAGGTGTAATCAGAGAATTTTCTCTGCAAAATCTGTTTGAAACAGCTAAAGTGTTTGCAAACTGCCCTATACCAAAAGGCGACAGAGTAGCAATCATCACAAACTCAGGCGGTCCTGGAATTATGGCTACAGATGCTGTTTGCGAATACGGTATGCAAATGGCTAAAATTACTGATGAAACAAAAGAAAAATTAAGAAGTTTCTTGCCGGCTGCAGCTTCAGTTAAAAACCCTATTGATATGATTGCTTCAGCTCCAATTGAACACTACAAAGAAACTTTAAAAACAGTTATTGCTGACCCGAATGTTGATATGATTATTACAATCTATCTTCCGTTCTTAGGTTTGAAAGATATTGATGTTGCTAAAGCTTTGATGGAAATTAAAGCTCAACATCCTGAAAAACCAATTATCGGTGTATTTATGACTAAAAATGAATTCTTTACAAAACTTTCAGATATGGAAGTTAATATGCCGTTCTTTATGTATGCAGAACAAGCTGCAGATGGTTTGAACAGATTAAATCAGCAAAGATTATGGATGGAAAGACCTGAAGGTAAAATTCCTGTATATGATGTTGACAGAGAAAAAGCTAAACAAATTATTAAACAGTCATTATCTGAAGGTCGTGCTCAATTAACAACAAGAGAAAGTATTGATGTATTAGATGCATACGGTATCAGAGTATGTAAATCAGGTTTTGCAACAACCGAAGATGAAGCTGTAGCAATCGCAGATTCTATCGGATATCCTGTTGTTATGAAAATGACATCAAAAACAACATCTCACAAAACAGATGTAGGCGGTGTTAGAGTAAATATCCAATCTGCCGAACAACTAAGAGCAGAATATCAAGACTTAATTGCTAAACTTACAGAAAAAGGTTTAGTTGACGGATTGGAAGGTGTAATCATTCAAGAAATGGTTAAAGGAAACCGTGAAATGGTTTGCGGTATCGCAACAGATCCACAATACGGCCCGATGATGATGTTCGGTTTGGGCGGGGTATTCATTGAAGTTATGAAAGATGTAACATTCAGAATTGCTCCATTAACAGATGTTGATGCTGCTGAAATGATTAAATCAGTAAAAGCATACAAACTGTTAGAAGGTGCAAGAGGTACTAAACCTGCTCAAATGGATCAAATTCAGGAAACTTTATTGAGATTATCTCAATTAGTTCATGATTTCAGCTTTATCGATGAGTTAGATATTAACCCGTTGTTAATTTCTGAAAAAACAGGGGAAGGTATTGCCGTTGACGGACGTATCAAAGTTCGTATGGAAGAAGCTCAAAAAGCTCTGGGCTGCGAATGCGGTTCATGCTGCGGCTGCTGCCAATAAGATGTTAAATAATTAACAAGAAGAAAACGGTCTGATTAAATTTAATCAGACCGTTTTCTAGTTATAATATTCTCTTTATTTTTATTTCCAATCTCTCCTATTTGCATTTATAAAAGATTTCACAAATCTGACTGCCTTTTGAATAAAATTTAAATTTCTGTGAGGCAGTTCAGTAATAGGTTCAAAATAATTAGTCTTAGTACCTGACTCCTGAAGAGTTCTGCAAGCTTCAGAAATTGACGGGTACTTTGACTTTGAGGATTTTCTTGTAGGAAATAAACGATGAGTATTCAATTTAATCATATTATTACTCCTTAGGGCTTGTATATTTATTTTAATGTTCTATTGAAAATTGTTTGTAATTTCATAGATATATTCTAACATTTGTGCAAAATATTTTAAATCGGAATTACCATTAATAACAAGATCAGATTCTTTTCTAAATGGTTTAACATATTTTTCTCCAGCCTCAGTTATGTAATTCCAATGTTTTTGTGCATTTTCTTCGCTTTGGTTTCTTTCTTCGACAGCACGATTTAAAAACCGTTGCTTTCTAAGTTCATTTTCTGTTTCAACATAAATTTTAATATCAAAAACATCCTTCACAGAATCATACATAGTTGCAATCCCCTCAACAACAATAATTTTCTGAGAATGGACATCAAGAGTCTTCGGCATAGAAACTCCTGTCCCATTTGGAAGGTACATAGGAGCTTTAATGTCCAGTCCGTCAGATAAATCTTCCAAATCTGAACGCAAAACATCCAGTTGAAAACTTGACGGAGCATCAACATCATATCCGTTATCTCTTAAATTATCAAAAGAGCCGTATTTATTAATTAAAGCAGAAATGTCATTAAAATAATTATCCGTACTTAAAATTGTAACAGGCATAGATAATTGCTCAATTACATTTTTTATTTCATGGCAGATAGTTGATTTGCCTGATGCAGATTCACCTGTTACTCCTACCAATAGACGCTTTGTAGGCTTGTTTATCAGCCTTCTTGAAAATTTGTCAATAAAATCAGGATTAATATTATTTATTATAGGTATTGGCTGTTTTTTATCAAAAAGAAAAATTTGTCTAAACTTTGTCTGTAGATAAAACGCAAGTAATTCCCTTCCTGACTTTGAATTTAAATCCGGTTTGTATATTTTATCGTTAGAATTTAATTCTTTTCCTATTAACAACTGCATATTCTTTCCATTTATTTGTTGAATATAAAACATATAATACACAAGAAAAAAGTTTTTTGCTAGTAATATGAAAAAATTTATTAATATTTAAATTTACGGATATTTTGTAAAAATTTTTCTTGATGTATAATAGTAAAGTAAATAAGATTTAAAAAGACAAAGAGAGGGGTAAATATGGAAACATTGACCGCTACAGAAGGTATTATAACAAAGATTATCGGTCCTGTTGTTGACGTAGAATTTCCATCAGGAGATTTGCCGAAAATATATACAGCACTAAATATGTTTCAAGAAGATGGAACAAAAGTTGTAGCCGAGGTTCAACAAATGCTTGGTTCAAATAAAGTCCGTACTGTTGCAATGTCTTCAACCGACGGTTTAAGAAGAGGCATGAAAGTTGTAAATACAAATGAGCCTATCAAGATTCCTGTCGGGAAAGCAATTTTGGGCAGAATTTTGAATGTAGTAGGCGATGCAGTTGACAATGAAGGTCCTATTGAAACAGATACATATTTACCAATACACAGAGAATCTCCCAAACTGGTTGATCAAAACACAGATATAGAAATTCTGGAAACCGGAATTAAAGCAATTGACCTTTTACAACCGTACCAGAAAGGCGGAAAAATCGGGTTATTCGGTGGTGCCGGTGTTGGCAAAACAGTTTTAATTCAGGAATTAATTCATAACATAGCAATGGCACATAACGGAGTTTCAGTATTCGGCGGTGTCGGAGAAAGAACACGTGAAGGTAATGACTTATGGAATGAATTTAAAGAAAGCGGTGTTTTAGATAAAGTTGGTCTTATTTACGGTCAGATGAACGAGCCGCCAGGAGCAAGAATGAGAGTTGGTTTATCTGCACTTACCGCTGCTGAATATTTTAGAGATTTTTCTAAACAAGATGTATTATTATTTATTGATAACATTTTCAGATTTACTCAAGCAGGTTCAGAAGTTTCAGCTCTGCTTGGTCGTGTTCCTTCTGCGGTAGGTTATCAGCCGACACTTGCGACTGAAATGGGTGAACTGCAGGAAAGAATTACATCAACAAAAGACGGTTCTATCACATCGGTTCAGGCTATTTATGTTCCTGCAGATGACCTGACAGACCCAGCTCCTGCAACAACATTCTCTCACCTTGATGCATCTACAGTATTATCAAGAAACATTGCATCTTTGGGTATTTATCCGGCTGTTGATCCGCTGGAATCAAGTTCAAGAGCATTAGATCCAAATATTATCGGAGAAGAACATTACGAAGTTACAAGAAAAGTTCTTGAAATTCTCCAAAAATATAAAGATTTGCAAGATATTATCGCAATTCTTGGTATGGACGAATTGTCTGAAGAAGATAAAGAAACAGTTAACAGAGCAAGAAAAATTCAGAAATTCTTATCTCAGCCGTTCTTTGTAGCCGAACAATTCTCAGGAATTCCGGGGAAATATGTAAAAATTGCAGATACAATAAGAGGATTTAAAGAAATTATTGAAGGAAAGCATGACAATCTTCCTGAACAAGCCTTCTATATGGTTGGAACCATAGACGAGGCAGTAGAAAAAGCAAAAACTATTGAGGAATAATTTATGAAGCTAAAAATTATTACACAGGAAAGAGTAGTTTTTGATCAGGAAGTTGATGCCGTATATTCCAAAGGAATTGATGGGGAATTTGGTATATTAAAAGGTCATATTCCGATGATGAGTGCTCTTGATATCGGAGTTACCAGAGCCATTGTAAATAATGACGTAAAGACATTCACTACAATGGGCGGAATATTACAATTCAAAAACGAAGAATGTCTTATTCTGACAACTCTGGCAGAACCCGGAGAAGAAATTGACGAAGCCAGAGCAAGGGAAGCCCTTGAACGTGCCAGAACTCAGTTGCGTAATGCAAATGCAAGACTTGATGCCAAAAGAGCAGAAGCTGCAATTGCAAGAGCAGAAGCTCGATTAAAAGCAAAATTATCCAAATAAAAGGAATAATATATGGCAGGATTTAATCCAAAACATAAACTGGCATTCAGCTGGGGATTAGTTGTTCTCAGTATAATTTTTACGGCAACACTCCTGCCTGTCACCACAATTGAATGCAGCAGTAAAACTAAGGTTTGCACAGTATACAAAAAACAAACATTGTATAATTCAAAAGAAGAACTGGCAGAATTTTCAAATTCAGAAATTAAATCTCACGCTTATAAAAAATTCCTGCTCGGAAAAAATTCTACTTCCTACAATCCAGTATTCATAATGAATGATAATGAAGAAGTAGAAATTCCTTTAATGTCCTCATATAAAACAGCTAAAAAAGTTATAGATAAAATTAAAAATGATAAAAATTATAAAGAATCATTCTGGCTTGGAAAATACAGTATAGGAAAAATTGCATTTTAAATATTATCAAGAATAAATGTTAAATCTTTATAATCAATAATTATATCTGCCTGCTTTTTCAGAACCGGTCTGGCACAAAATGCAATTCTTTTGCCGGCATATTGAAACATACTTAAATCATTTGCACCATCGCCTACCGCAATTGTATCTTCTTTCGATACACCGGTAATACTTTGTATTCTTTTTAAAAGCTCGCCTTTACTGTCATTGAACAAAAGCCCTCCGCCGACCATACCTGTTAAACAGCCGTCTTTTGAATGCAAAACATTAGAAAATTCGGCATCAAGTCCTGCTTTTTGAGCAAAAGGAACCGTTGCATTTTTAAACCCGCCGGAAAAACATATTACTTTGTATCCTTGCTTCTGCAATTGCTTAATTGTTTCAAATGCACCATTCATAACAGGGAGATTGGCACAAATTTTATCAACAATTTCCACATTTAAACCTTTCAATAATGCAACACGTTTTTGCAAACTTTCAAAAAAATCCAGCTCGCCACGCATAGCACTATCTGTAATATCTTTTATATGCTGTTCAATACCCATTTCACGTGCGAGAAATTCAAGAGTTTCTCCATCTATAAGTGTTGAATCAAAATCAAAAGCCGCTAATTTCATATTTCACCTTCCTAAATTTGAGCATTTAATTTTATGTATTTCGGATTATGAACCCCGTTTATTTTTTCAATTTCTGAAAGTACGATATTATTAACCTCGGAATCCACATTTATAACCATTATTGATTCCGTTTCATGTCTGTCATTTTTCTGAACAACATTCATTGAACCAATATTTATATTATTTTCACCTATTACCTGTGCAACTTTAGCAATCATTGAAGGTTTATTGACATGCGGCACAATAAGCATATGTTTTTGAGGTCTTATACTCGTTTCATAATCATTAATTTTAACAATACGAGGTATATCTTTCGCAACAAGAGCACCGGATACAATATTTTCACCAATATCAGTTCTAAATTTAATAGTTAGCAGACCGGCAAAATTACATTTAACATTGGAGCGAGTTGAAGTTATATCAATTCCGCGTTTTTTAGCAATTATAGGAGCATTTACATAATTAACACCTTCTAAAATTGATGATAATGCACCTTTCAAAACCGCAACCTCTAACGGCTGAATATCAAGATTTGCGAGATCTCCCTGGGCAGTAATTTCAATAGATTTAATAACACCGTCAGATATTTGAATACCCAATTCTCCGGAATTTTCAGCAATCATCATATAATCCTTAACCGGTTCAAGTTTATCCGGTCTCAGAGAAGGAATATTAACGGCTGAAGAAGCAGAACCGCCTGATAAAACTTCCTTTATTTGATTTGCAACATCAATTGCAACATTAAGCTGTGCCTCTTTTGTACTTGCTCCTAAATGCGGGGTTAAAACAATATTACCTTCACAATTTATAAGCGGACATCCGGCTATATCGGGTTCATTTTCATAAACATCCACGGCAGCTGCCGCAACATAACCTGAATCAATAGCTTCTTTCAAATCATTTTCATTTATTATCCCGCCTCTGGCACAGTTTATAAGACGAACACCTTTTTTCATTTTATTAATAGTTGATTTGTTAATAAGGTTAACTGTTTCATTATTTTTTGGAACATGAACCGTAATAAAATCACACAACCCCCAGAAATTATCCAGCGATTTTACATATTCTGCTCCCATCTTTTCAACAACATCTTTAGAAGCATAAGGATCAGAAACAACAACTTTCATACCCAGTGCCAGAGCAACTTCTGCAACATGTGTACCTATTTTCCCAAATCCGATAATACCAAGAGTTTTCCCGAACAGTTCACACCCTGTAAATTTTGCTCTGTCCCATCTGCCTTCCTTTGTTGAAACAGCAGCAGGAACAATATTTCGAGCCACAGCAAACATCAAAGCAATTGTATGCTCGGCAGCTGCTATTGTATTTCCATCAGGTGAATTTACAACAATAATTCCTCTTTGGGTTGCGGAATCCACATCAATATTATCAACTCCAACACCTGCTCTGCCTATTATTTTTAAATTCTTACCTGCTTCAATAATTTTTGCAGTCACTTTAGTCTGACTTCTTACCATTAAAGCATCATACTGCGGAATAATTTTAATCAATTCATCTTCCGGCATTGTAGGAAGAAAATCAACACCGGCTGCAGGCTCAATAATTTTCCCTGCTGATTCATTTATTTTATCTGTAATTAAAACTTTCATTTATTATTACCTCTATTTGTTCAACTCTGCAATCAACGTAGTGACACCATTTCCCGGAGTAAACACATGACCCAATTTTAACAATGCTGCTTCCAATGCTCCAACAGCCGCTATTAAATCACGTTCGCAAACAAAACCAAGTGTACCCATTCTAAAAATTTTATCTTTTAACTGATTTTGCCCGTTTGCAACAACAATATCGTAATCCTGTTTCAATATTTTTCTGATATCAGGAACAGAAATCCCCTCTGGCGGAAGGATAGATGTTATTGCATAACTTGCATTTTTATCATCTTCAACCAGTAATTTTAAATTCAAAGCTCTGATTGCCGCACGCAAAGCAAGAGCATACCGTTTGTGACGGGCATTAACATTATCTATCCCTTCTTCCTTTATCATTTTTAAAGCAGTGTTTAACCCGACAATCAAATTAACCGCCGGTGTAAACGGAGTAGAATTTGCCTGTGTTGATTTTTTATAAGCTCCCCAGTCGAAATAGAAACTCGGATACTTGCACTGTTCATAAACTTTCCAGGCTCTTTCGCTTGCAGTTAAAAATGCAAGCCCGGGAGGAATCATAAAACCTTTTTGAGAACCTGATATCAATACATCAATTCCCCATTCATCAGGTTTGCATGGCATAGCACATACACTTGTAACCCCGTCAACAACGGATACTGCACCATGTTCTCTTATAATTGAACAAAGTGCCTTTACATCATTTGCTGCACCGGTTGAGGTTTCGCTGTGAGTCAAAGTAATTATTTTTATTTCTTTATTCTTATCATTTTCCAATCTTTTCCTTAAAACTTCAGGTTCAATAACTTTTCCTGGTTCTACTTCAATTTTTTCAACTTCTGCACCTCTTGACTGAGCAATTTTTGCCCAACGGTTGCCAAAATTACCTATAGACAAGCATAGAACCTTATCACCGGGATTTATCAAATTTTCTAAAGCTGCACACATTGCTCCGGTACCGCTTGAGGTATATAAAAATACATCATTTTTTGTTTGAAAAACATATTTCAAATTTTCATAAACCTCGCTCAAAACGGAGGAGAATTCAGAACTCCTGTGACCTATTGGATGTTTTGCAATCTCCAGCATAACTGATTCAGGCACAGGTGTCGGACCCGGTATCATTAAAAATGTCTTATCTTTCATTTATTTTCTCCTCCCATTAGTTTTTTTCATTATTACCTATTTTACAAATAAAGGATAATATTTTATAAAAGTTAATCATTAATATCTGAGTTTTACTCATAAACATCAAGGTAATATTATCTATTCTTAATATCAGGTAGTATTATATCCATAATACTTTTACATTTCTTAATTGTATTTAGCACACTCAATATGCTAACATTGTAGTGGACATTTAATAAAGGAATATCATAATGCTCAATATAATAAAAAAAGATTTTTTGGCCTCAATAATAGTATTTCTAATAGCACTTCCGCTTGCTATCGGGATATCAATTGCCTGCGGACTGCCTATATACAGCGGTATAGTTGCTGGGATTATAGGCGGTATTGTTGTAGGATTATTTTCCGGTAATTCATTACAAGTTTCAGGACCTGCTGCCGGTCTTATTTTGATAATTGTTGAAATAATTCAGCAAATGGGGGTCGAAAAACTCTTCCTTATAATTTTCCTTGTCGGAATATTACAAATCGGTTTCGGACTGCTGGCTTTCGGAAAATGGTTCCGAGCAATTTCACCCGCAATAATTCAAGGTATGCTTGCGGGTATCGGCATTTCAATTTTTTTATCTCAGTTTCACATAATGCTTGACAGTAACCCGCAAAATAATTTTATTGAAAATATAAAAGATTTGTTCAGTGTTATATATAATTCCGTTCTGCCGCTTGATGGTTCAGTTCATCATCAGGCTTGTATGATAGGTGCATTAACAATTTCTGTAATTCTTTTGTGGAATGTACTGCCTTTCAAAAGATTAAAAGCAATTCCTGCAGCTTTAGTAGGAATTATTATATCATCACTTGTCGCAAATTCTCTTCACCTTGAAATCAATTATATTCAAGTAAATTCTAATTTTTGGAGTGGTATTAATTTTATAAAAGTATCAGAATTTAGTCATTTGTTTGACTTCAATGTGATTTTGAATGCACTTGTAATAACATTTATCGCAAGTGCCGAAACCCTTTTAACCTCTGCTGCTATTGATAAAATGAGTGACCGTTCTAAAACAGATTATGACAAAGAAATTATTGCACAAGGTATAGGAAATTCAATTTCCGGGATGCTCGGCGGGCTGCCGATTACAGGTGTTATTGTCAGAAGTGCGGCTAATATCAATGCTGATGCTCAAACACGTTTGTCAGCAATATTACATGGAGTCTGGCTTTTACTATTTGTCACAGCCTTTCCTACTATATTAAACTATATTCCTATATCAGCTCTTGCTGCTATTCTTGTTTACACAGGATATAAATTGATTGATGTTGAAGCTGCTAAATATATTTTTAATTTAAGCAAAGGAGAATTTGCAATATATGCAATTACTCTTGTTGCAATACTTTTCACAAATCTGTTTGAAGGTATTTTAATCGGTTTTGCATGTGCATTTATAAAAAGTGCGTATAAAGTTTTAAAAATAAATATTGATACTGAAAATATAGAAAATGAAAATAAAATTGTTACAAACCTGCATGGAAATATTACATTCTTGCAGCTGCCTACCTTAATTGACACTCTGGAAAAACTTCCCAAAAACAAAAATCTTACACTTTGTGCAAGCAGACTGCATTTTATAGACCATGCCTGCATTGATTTTATTAAGTCCTGGGAAACAGAACGTAAATCAAATATGCAAGGTTATGATATATTTATCGACTGGGACGAAATGAGCAAAGCTTACCCGAGTTTCAAGTGGAATTTCTTCCATGATGACGATAATAAAAAAGCAAGTAACGGACATTAAAAAACACTTGACTGATAGCTGCTATCAAGTTGTAAAGTGATAATATACAAAGAATTTTATTATGAAAAAGAAGGAGAGTTTTAAAATGTCAGTTTTGGATAAAATAAATATCCCGCAAGATGTTAAAAAGTTAACATTAGAAGAAATGAATACTCTTGCAGGAGAAATCAGAGAAGGAATATTAACAAGAGTAAATGCCATAGGCGGACACCTCGGGCCTGATTTAGGTATAGTCGAAACAACAATTGCAATGCATTATGTTTTTAATTCACCTGTTGATAAATTTGTTTTTGATGTTTCACATCAGGTATATCCGCATAAAATGCTAACGGGAAGAAAAGAAGGCTTCACTCACCCGCTGGAACATTCTGAAATTTCAGGTTACTTTAATCCTGAAGAAAGTGAACATGACCCGTTTATTATCGGGCATACTTCAACTTCCATATCTCTTGCCACAGGGCTAGCTAAAGCCAGGGATTTAAAAGGTGAAAAATATAATATTATAGCTTTAATAGGTGACGGGTCTTTAAGCGGAGGAGAAGCCTTTGAAGGCTTTAACAATGCTTCCGTTTTAGATTCTAACTTTATTGCTATCATAAATGATAACGAAATGTCTATAGCAGAAACTCAAGGCGGACTGTATAAAAATCTTGCAGAACTGAGAAATACAAAAGGACAAGCTGAAAATAACTTCTTTAAAATTTTCGGATTTGAATATTATTATGTTGAAGAAGGCAACGACATCAAAGCTATGATAGATATTCTCCAAAAAGTAAAAGATACACAAAAACCGACAGTTATACATATTCATACACTGAAAGGGAAAGGATATGAACCTGCCGTTGAAGATAAAGAAGCTTATCACTGGCAGCTGCCCGGATTTATGAATAAAAATGAAAACTCTGCTCCTATTGAAACTTATGACACAATAACAACAGACTATATTTTGAAAAAACATGAAAAAGATAATACCGTTATTGCTATCAGTCCTTCAACACCGGGAGCGTACGGTTTTACAAAAGATTTCAGAAATAAACTTGATAAAAATTATACAGATGTCGGAATTGCAGAAGAACATGCCGTAGCATACGCTTCAGGACTTGCCAAAAACGGAGCAAAACCCATTCTTGCAGTTTTAAGTTCATTTATTCAAAGAACCTATGACCAGTTATCTCAGGATTTGGCTTTGAATAACTCACCTGCAACAATTTTAGTCTGCTGGGGTGCAATTTCAGGAGCTGATGCAACGCATCTTGGAATATTTGATATTCCTATGATTTCGAATATTCCAAACATTGTTTATCTTGCCCCAACCTGTAAAGAAGAATATTTGAAAATGCTTGATTGGTCAGTTGAACAAACGCAATATCCTGTTGCAATCAGAGTGCCTTACGGCAATGTTATTTCTACCGGAATTGAAGATACAACTGATTATTCAATACTTAACAAGTTCAAAGTAGAAGAACTAGGTGAAAAAATTGCACTTATTGGACTCGGTAACTTCTTGCCGCTTGCAAAAGAAGTAAAACAAGAACTCAAAAAGCAGTTGAATATCAACGCAACAGTAATAAATCCCCGATTCATTACAGGTTTAGATAACGAACTGTTAGAAAATCTGAAACAAAATCACAGTCTTGTTATAACTCTTGAAGATGGAGTTATAAATGGCGGATTTGGTGAAAAAATTTCAAGATATTACGGCTCAAGCAATATGAAAGTTCTGAATTACGGAGCAGAAAAAGAATTTACAGACAGAATTCCAATTGATAAATTATATGAAAAATATCATCTGACAAAAGAACTTATTGTTAATGATATTAAAAATATTCTGTAAAAAATAATTAGGAGATTATATATCTTCAATGTTATAAACTGCTTAAAAATCTATAAAGATATTTTAAGCAGTTTAAATTTATAAGTTATTTAAATTATCTATATCATAAGAACTCTTTAATAATTAACCTTTAAATATGTAAAAATCCGTTTACTATAAATTACAATTAATGATAAAGTTTTTATATGCAGGTAATGTTTGATTTCAACAGAATAAATTCTTTCAATGGCACAAACTTAAACAGGAAAGATTTATCCTACAAAAAAGCGTTACAAAAAGGCTTAAAAGACACCTTCGACATAAACTGCAAAATAGAGGATTTAGCATCTGTTGCTACACCTGCAGAATTAAAAAACATTATTAACAAACTGCAATCTTTTCAATATGAAACAGGTGAAAATTTTAGAGCAAATTTTCATATACATACAATCGCATCTGACGGATGCCTTACTGCAAAAGAATTTCTTGAATTATGCAAAGATTGGTCTGAATATATCTTTAAATCCGGTAAAAGTAATGATGGTCTGCCTGCATTTTCAGCGGCAATAACTGACCATAACAAAATAGACAGCGTAAAAAATGCTATTGCTCTAATTTCGCAAAACCCTGATAAGTATAAAAATTTCAAATTTGTTTCAGGATGTGAATTTTTATTTCATGGCTATAAAAAACCATATTCTGCATTTGAAGCTGTGGGACTCGGATTTAATCCCTTTGATAAAAACCTTGAACCACTAACAAAAGGATTCAAATCAAATAACCATATCTCTGATGCAAAAAAAATCACAGATGCCGGCGGAATTCTGGCATGGGCACACCCTATATACACTCCCGCAAAACTTAATAACGATTTTTTTACATTTTTAAAAAATAACGGAATTAATGGAGCAGAGGGAAATTATCAATATAAAAGTTTTGATAAAGAATATATACAAACAGTAAAACCTCTAGTTGACAAACTAATAAAAAAATTTCAAATGTTTATAACTGGCGGTACTGACAGCCATACAAAGAGTATATTTTAAATTCATAGAAGCATCCAGAAAATACTTTTAGAAATACAATAGCAGCATTAAATACTTGACTGATAGCTGCTCTAAGGTATTAAAATTATAAAAAGGATTAAAAAATGAATAGGCGTAAATTTATAAAAAATACACTTATTACTGCGGCTGGTGCTATTGTCCTTGGTGCTGCCGCAGGTTGTACAAGTAATAAAATTACAAAAGGAGATAAAAAAATGAAAATACTCGTAATAACAGGAAGTCCCCGAAAAAACGGAAATTCAAACACTCTGGCAGATAACTTTATAAAAGGAGCACAAGAAGCAGGGCATACCGTTGTAAGATTTGATTCAGCATTCAAAAATGTTCACCCCTGCGTTGCCTGTAACAAATGCGGAATGAACGGTCAATGTGTATTTAAAGATGATTTTGAATTTGTAAAGGAAAATATTATTGATGCTGATACCGTTATATTTGCTACCCCAATGTACTATTTTGGAATTTCCGCTCAAATTAAAGCAGTAATAGATAGATTTTATGCAATTAACGAACAAATACATATTCCGAAAAAAGCTGTACTGATTATGACATACGCAGATACCTCAGCCACAAAAGCACAACCTATAATCAGCCACTACGAAACAATGTTAAATTATCTTGGCTGGTCAAATGCAGGACAAATTATAGCACCCGGAGTTTGGATGGAAGGAGCAGTAAATTCAACCCAATACCCGCAAAAAGCTTATGAACTGGGTAAAAATATATAAAGTAAATTTATAGGAAAAAAGAATATGAAAAACAAATTATTGACTATACTAACTGTAACCGCATTGATGACAGGTTTTGTTTTAAACCCTTGTGTTGCAAAATCAAGCAAAGAATTAAATAAAGGAGCTAATATGAAAAGAATCACACAAACAGCAGGAAGAGTTCAACTCGGGAATTTCGCACCGGAGTTTGCACATTTTAATGATGATATTTTATTTGGCGAAAACTGGAATAATCAAGATATTGATTTAAAAACAAGAAGTATAATCACAGTAGTTTCATTAATGTCACAGGGTGTCGTTGATTCTTCGCTGAAATATCATCTTGAAACAGCAAAAAAGAATGGGGTTACAAAACCTGAAATTGTTGCAATACTTACTCATAATGCTTTTTATGCCGGCTGGTCAAAAGCCTGGGCTGTATTTAATTTAGCAAAAGAAGTTTGGATTGACGATGAACCTGCCTTAACCGAAAAAGAAGCCTATGCAAAAACTATAATGTTTCCGATTGGAGAGCCAAATAACGCTTATGCAAAATATTTTATAGGTCAAAGTTATTTAGCTCCGGTTTCAACACAACAAGTCAAAATACATAATGTTACATTCGAACCTAAATGCAGAAATAACTGGCATATTCATAAAGCAAAATCAGGCGGCGGACAGATGTTAATTGCAGTAGGCGGCCGTGGATACTATCAGGAGTGGGGCAAAGAACCGGTTGAGATGAAACCGGGCGATGTAATAAATATTCCTGCAAATGTTAAACACTGGCATGGTGCAGCTCCTGATTCCTGGTTTTCTCATCTTGCAGTTGAACTTGATGGAGTTGATACTTCAAATGAGTGGCTGGAACCTGTTACAGATAATGAGTATAATAAATTAAACTAAAAAGGGTTAATATTTGTAAAACAGGTTTATAAACTTATTAAATAAACATAAATAAATTTTTCCTTTATAAAAAACAGAGGGGCAGATTGTTTTGCCCCCCTGTTAAATTTTTATTTGTCAATCTGACTTTCCGTAAACGGATCCGCTCTGTGACCAACAAGATGAATTTTCGAATAATCTTTTTCAAATTCTTTTAATTCTTCAGTTGACATTCTAACATCGGCTGCTCCTAAAAAGTCATCTAGATGTTCCGGGTTAGTTGTACCCGGAATCGGTACAATCCAAGGTTTTTCGGACAACATCCACACTAACGCAAATTGTGCAGGTGTAACATTCTTACGTCTTGCCCATTTTTTAACAAATTTTACTATTTCCATATTATGTTCCAAGGCTTCCGGCGTAAACATCGGTAGTGTTGCACGTCTGTCTTTTTTATTAAATCTGCTGTCTTTTGTTATCGTACCTGTTAATAATGCTCTGCCTAAAGGACAGTATGGAACAAGTCCGATACCGAGTTCTTCAAGTGTCGGGAATATTTTTGTTTCCGGTTCTCTCCAGATTAAGGAATATTCACTTTGAACTGCAGAAACCGGACAGATTGCGTGAGCCTTTCTTATTGATTTTGCACTGGCTTCAGATAGCCCGAAATGCAGAACTTTACCTTCCTGAATAAGTTCTTTAACCGTTCCCGCAACCTCTTCCATAGGAATTTTCGGGTCAACTCTGTGTTGGTACAATAAATCAATGTAATCTGTCTGCAAACGTTTGAGAGAACCTTCAACTGCACGCCTTATATGTTTAGGCTCGCTGTTTAAGGTTGTCGGTTGACCCTCTTCTACACCGAAACCGAATTTTGTAGCGATTTTAACCTGTCCTCTGACTGATTTTAGTGCTTCTCCTACCCAGGTTTCGCTTGTGTAAGGTCCATAAACTTCTGCAGTATCAAAGAAAGTTACACCTTTTTCAAACGCTCTGCGGATAAGGGCTATCATATCAGCTTTGTTATATTTACCCCCGTAATAGCCTACCATTGGCAGACAGCCTAAACCAATTGCCGAAACATTTAGCCCGCCTAGGTTTCTGTGTTCAATGCGTTTAGTCTGTTTTAAATTACTATTCTCTCCCATAACAGCCTCCGCTTTTCCTGCAAGTCCTGCCAGCATAATTGCAAGACTTGATTTTTTTATAAAATCACGTCTGTTCATAATTTTCTCCTTTCGTAATTTAATAAATTTATTATATAATTTGATAGTAACTATCAGTCAAGAATATACTTGACTGATAGCTGCTATCAGGCTGTAAAATAATCTAAAATAACAGTAATACAATTACAATCAAATATGAGGAGAAAAATGTTCAGAAAAATACTAGCAATCAGTTTAGCTGTTACAATTATGCATTCAAATTTTACACTTGCAAACTCATTAAATAATAAGGAGAAAAGAATGACAAGAACAGATATTTGTAAAGAAAATTACAAAACTCTTTTTAAAGGGGAAGCCTTAAATACCGAAGTCGATGATCCTGAAATGCTTGCTATATTACAAAAATATATTTTTGGAGAAATTTTTACCGTAGGAGAGCTGGACATTAAAACAAGAGAAATGATTACAGTAACATCACTTGCTGTTCAGCAAACACTTCCGCAATTAAAAGCTCATATAAATGCAGCTCTGAACACAGGTGTTACTCCTATTGAACTTAGAGAAGCAATTTATCAATGTGCACCATTTATCGGATTTCCGAAAACTTTAAATGCACTAGGTGTTTTAAACGAAGTATTTAAAGAAAGAGGAATTCAAACTCCGCTAAAATCAACCGCAACAACAAATGAAAATAACCGTTATGAAAAGGGGCTTGAAATTCAAAAACCGCTTTACGGAGATGAAATAAAAGAATCAATGAAAGGTCTACCGGACAATATGGGAGAAGAGGTTGCAAGATTTTTGACAGAAGTAAATTTTGGAGATTTTTATACAAGAGAAGGACTTGATATAAAAACAAGAGAACTTCTTGTAATAAGTATTCTTGTAACCACAAATAACACAGCAACACTAAAAAGCCATATAAAAGGAAATTTAAAAGCCGGAAATTCAAAAGAAACAATAACAGCAGCAATTATTCAATGCCTGCCCTATGTTGGATTTCCAAATACCTTAAATGCACTCAGAACAATGAAAGAAATTCTCAACGAACAATAATTGAATTGAAGTTCAATTATTGTTTGAAATATTTTCTACCGGATAAATCTGATAAAGTTGAAAATGCCTTGCAGCAATTGTCAAAAAGCGTTGATATAACTTTATCATTTATATCAATAAAAATTATTTTATCAAATTTATCGTAAGATTTAATGAAATCTTTTACAGAATTTACGGCAATCTGTGAGGCAAGTTCGATCGGGAAACCATAAATTCCGCAAGATATTGCGGGGAAAGCTATTGATTTTAGTCCGTTATCCTTTGCCAGATTTAAAGATGCAATATAACAAGATTTCAGAAGTTCTTTTTCATTATGATTTCCATCTTTCCAAACCGGACCAACAGTATGTATTACGTATTTTGCAGGCAAATTGTAACCTTTAGTAATCTTAGCCTGACCGGTTTCACAACCGTTAAGAGTTCTACATTCTTCAAGCAATTCTTTACCTGCGGCACGATGAATAGCACCGTCAACCCCGCCGCCGCCCAGAAGAGTCTTATTTGCTGCATTAACTACGGCATCGACTCTCAGCTTGGTAATATCACCTTTTACAACTTCAATTTCTGTCATTGTAACCTCTTTAAAATGATTATACTTGATAATGTCAAAATAAATTGCACTCCACAAACTCCTTAATACAATAACCGCAATAAAAAACGGAGAAGGAGGGATTTGAACCCTCGGTGCAGGTTACCCCACACAACACCTTAGCAGGGTGCCGCCTTAAGCCACTCGGCCACTTCTCCAAAGTAAATACCTTCCCGGCAATTACATTCTTCATTCTATCATAAAGATTTTCATTTGAAAAGCTTATTTAAAAAAAAATTTTATCAGATATAATATACTTATTATACAAGAGAGGTATTTTATGATTGAAATGAAAGTTATGGGTATTGCCCTTGATACCAGAACCGGCTCACCTATCGTTGTTCTTCACGATAAAGAAAACAGACGGGCACTTCCAATATGGATCGGGTCTGCAGAAGCCAGTTCTATTATTCGAAAAATTGAAAATCTTAGTGTCACACGTCCAATGACACATGATTTAATTATAAGTATCATAGATAAAACAGGCTACAAAATTACAAAAGTCGAAATCAATGATGTCGAAAAGGATACTTATTTTGCAACTATTTTTCTTGAAGATAAAGACGGTAACGAAATTGAAATTGATTCAAGACCATCTGATGCCATTGCCGTTGCGATAAGAATTGATGCTCCGATTTACGTTACCGCAAATGTCCTTTCTAACGGCTCTGTTTCCACTGACAGTGCTAAAGATGCTCAGGAAGCAGAAGAGTTCAAAAACTTTATTCAAAGCATTAAACCTTCTGATTTCGCAAAGCTTATGAAAGACAGTGACCATCATGAAAGCGATCAGTAATTCTGAATAAATCCATTAATTTAAAAATAAGAATTGTTAATTTTGTAACGATTCTTATTTTTTTTGAAATTCAGTCATCACAACTGCCTTTATTATTATAAGAGAGAAATTTATGTTTAATACAATTGATGAAATAAAACGCCAATATATTTACAATGTTCAGCCGGTTAAATTATTTGAAACTCAAAATAATGCCGCTGCACAGAAAAATTCGCTTGATTATTTAAACCAAACGAATAAATCTTCAACTTATAATTTATTTCACCCCGATGTATCAAATTCCGAAAAAGGCGGACATTTAGACCTTATTGGCTAAATAATTATGCAATCCACACTTTTTCCGGAGTAGAATAACCCGGTAACAAACCTTTTGTAGGTACAGTATCTAAAACCTGCGGAGCCCTTTCATACGGGATTGATGCATATGAAGAGGTTTTATAAGACGGAGTTGTCACAGAGTGCAACTGAGGTTTATATTGCACCTGAGTTACTGAACCGCTTGCAGTACCTAATAATTTTCCTATCAATCCTGTACTCATATTAATTCGTCCCCAATTTTTCCCTATACTTATATAAGTATATTTTCTAACAAAAATTGACAAATTTGCAGCAATTTATTAAGTTTTATTAAGGAGACTTATAATAAAAAGAAATTGTTACTGTAATTAGGCTTGAAAACACGTCTGTTTAAATTCAGTTTCGGCTGATTATAGTAAGTGTAAGTTTCTTTTTTTTCTTTAAAACGACTCAAACCTACTGCCGGAACCTCATCTTTAAAAAAGAATTTTATTAATTCCATACTATGCACTTCCTTCTTTTTTTAATGTATAATGTCTTTAATAACAATTTAATGATAAGTATTAAAAAGTCAAAAAGGAGATAAGAATATGGCTGAAAAAGTGACAAAAGAAATGAATATTTTGGAAATTGCCCAAAAATATCCTGAAAGTATTGAAATCTTTCACAAATACGGTCTTGGATGTTTGGGCTGTGCTGCAGCAAGATTTGAAAACCTTGAAGCAGGAGCTAAGGTTCATGGATATGATCCAGACGCAATGGTTGCAGATATTAATGCTGTAATCGGAGCTGCTGAATAATCAAAATGATTTAAATAATTAAATATTGATCGGCGGATTAGAAAAAATTTCCAATCCGCCGTTTTTTGGAGTTTATTAGATTCGATTTTACTTTTTAAATTAAGAATGCAAGAAACCTGCCATAGTTGGAGCTGCTGACGGAATTGCATTTTTAGCCTGAACCACCTTTGCATTTTTTTCAACTTCAGCGGCTTTAGCTTTTCTATCTTTTGCTTTATCTTCTGCACGATTTCTTTCTGTCATTTTTTCACAGAAGTCCGTTAACCAGATAATTAAGCCCGGAACTAAGACTAATGTAGATAAGAAGCCGAATGCACTGTTACAAGTCTTAGCTTTTCTTAATAAGCCGTTATCACCTTCAAACAATTTGTAGAATTTCTTTATTAAATCATTTTTAGCTTTATCTGCTTTTATTAATGCTTCTTTTATTTCACTTGCAGAAGCGTCATTAAATGATTTACCGTTGAAATCTTTCAAAATTTCATCTACAGCAGCCTTAATATCTTTATCTTGAGCAAATGCTTTTTTAACATTACCGCCGCTGCCTTCAATAAATTCCATGAACCCGCCGACACCGTTCTTGTAATCTTCAATATGAGTATATTTAGAATTCAACTGTTTGCTTGACAAAACGCTGTGTCTTGTATCATTCGGATTCAGGTAATCAATAACTTTTTGGAATACATTACGTCCGTCCATATTTTTCTTATTCAATGCAAGACCCGTAATTTTTGTAAATCCGTCAGAGAACAATCTTGCAAGGGCTTTTGCTCCGAATAACAATGCTGTAAATGCTGTCATATCACGAACAACAATTTCGCCGTAATCATATTTATCCTGAGCATTCTGAAGTCTCGGAGGAATACAGAACGCATAAAGCAATACAGCCATTGCATTTCCTGACATAATCGGTCCGTTAAGTTCAAATATATCAGATATAGATTTTGTATGTTTACCGTTAAATACCTTTTCTCCGGTTTTTTCTAAGAAACTAGCCATACCGGTAAATGGTACATCTTTTTTAGTGTCAGAACCTGCCGCCTGTTTTGCTGCTACGCCAGCTGCTGCAGTTGCTGCTTTTGCCTGTTCTTGAGCTTCTTCCTCCTCTTCATGAGCCAAAGCCGGGTTTTTACCGTTTGTACCCATATTGTATAATTTAGGAATCTGAGTATAGAATGCAGCTACAACACCAAATATACCTAAATTAGTAAGAATTCTGGAACCCATTCTTCTATTGGTAAAGTTTTTAACAACATTTTCAATTAAAGCAGATGCATCTTTAGATAATGCTTTTTTAGTATTGTTAACAGCATCACCAAAATAATCGTTCATGGCTTTAACCAATTCACCTATACTGCCGTTTTTTATACCGCCTTTCGATGAGGTAATCTGAACAGCCATTTCATCAACAGTTCCGCCGACTTTACTTTTCTTAAGCTTCATAAATGCATCTTCAACAGTTCCAATTTCAGCGATTTTTGCATTTCTAGCTTTTTTATTTAAAGATTTGTCAGCCTGAATTGCTTCTATCTGAAGTTGTTTATCAGTATACTCTCTGGCTACTTTAGCAATTTCATCGGCACTCATTTTTTCGCCATCCGGAAGCTGAGGGTTGATACTTTTATTAATTGCATCTTTAAATACAGCTTCATAAAATTCTGCTTTATTTGCAGTACCGGCTTTTATAGCTTCAACATTATTTTGAGCATATTCAGTGAACGGTGTTTTGAAACTGTCAATATAATTCAATTTTACATTATTACCAAATCCGAATTTTCTATTGATAAAAGCAAGCATACCAAGAGGAATCAAGAAAGCACTCGGACCTGTAATTATTTCTCTTAAAGCTTCTTTTCTCGCATAAGCCCAATTCAATTCACGCTTCGGCTTGCCATTTTCATCAAGAATATCGTTGCCGTTTTCATCTTTTTTCTTTTTTCCGCCTCTGTAAAGACCCTTACCAACACGAGGAGCAATGAAACCTAAACCGTCCTGAATACAGAATGATGCTGCATATCCGCCGGCTTCAATGAAATCCATCAAGCCGACAATAGGATTAGAACCTCCCTGAAATGATACACTCTTTGCCTGCGGAATACGTGGTTCTTGAGGTAATGATAAACTATAATTTACAGTTGTATTATGTACAACATTTTGTTTAAACTTATTTGAATTATTTTTATTTGAGTCTATACTTGGTATAATTGGTTTTACTGACATAATCCCTACTAATTATTAAAATCACCTACACAGCATGAAAAAAACAACAACAAGTCTGAAATTGCCATTTTCTTCGGGTAATGTTTCAAAACTTTTACATTTAGGTTAATAAATTTCAAAACAAGTGTACTTATTATACTTAATCAACACATAAATATCAAGAAAAATTTACTACAAAGATAATATTTTGTAACATAAATACACAAATCCCGATTTGACAGCAGAATATGTCTTGGCTAAACTACAGGAATGAATAAGGAAATAAATATAATCGGTGCAGGATTGGCAGGCTCAGAAGCAGCTTTACAACTTGCAAAAAGAGATTTCAAAGTCAACTTGTATGAAATGCGTCCTCAAACAAAAACAGGAGCACATACGACGGAATATTGTGCAGAATTTGTATGTTCAAACAGCTTAGGTTCTTATGATATTACAAATGCAAGCGGACTCTTAAAACATGAAATGGAAATCTTAGGCGGAGAACTCATTAAAATAGCAAAAGCATGCCAGGTTCCTGCAGGAAACGCTCTGGCAATAGACAGACATAAATTTTCTCAATCAGTAACCGAAAAAATTAAACAAAATTCTAATATAAATCTTATCCGTCAGGAAATAACACAAATTCCAAATACCCCGACAATTATAGCTTCAGGTCCGCTGACAAGTTCAAAATTTTGTGATGCAATTAAAAACTTTACAAAAAGTGAATATCTGCATTTTTATGATGCAATTGCACCGATTGTAGAAAAAGACAGTATAAATTTTGATACAGCATTCTGGGCAAGCAGATACGACAAAGGGGAAGCCTCTTATATTAACTGTCCTATGAACAAAGAACAGTATGAAAATTTTTACAATATTTTAATTAATGCCCCCAGAATTGAGCAGCACGAATTTGAAAAAGGTGCTAAATTCTTTGAAAGTTGTCTTCCGATTGAAGTTCTGGCTTCACGTGGAATTGACACCCTGCGTTTCGGTCCGATGAAACCTGTCGGGCTTGTCGATAAACGTACAGGAGAAAAAAATTACGCAGTCGTACAATTAAGACAGGACAACTCTGCCAAAACTTTATATAACCTGGTTGGCTTTCAGACAAATCTTAAGTGGGGTGCACAAAAAGAATTGCTGCAATCAATTCCCGGACTTGAGCATGTAAATATTGTAAGATATGGAGTTATGCACAGAAATACATTTATAAATTCTCCGTCACTATTAAATCCAACACTTCAAACAAGAAGTCGTTCAGATTTATTCTTCGCAGGACAAATTACAGGAACTGAAGGCTACACCGAATCAATTGCCTCAGGGCTTTTAGCAGGAATAAATATGGCAAAAGTACTAAATAATGAGCCACTGTTAGAACTGCCAAAAGAAACAATGCTTGGTGCATTAACGCACTATATTACAGACCCGGAACATACAAATTTTCAGCCGATAAATTCTAACTGGGGAATTGTTCCGCCTGTCGAACTTCCCCAAAAAGAACGAAAAAATAAAAAACTAAAAGGCGAACTACTCTCCCGCAGAGCTGCTGAAACTTTGAAACAATTCTTAAATGACTAAGCACTTTACATTTATTCATATATTATAATTTTTTCTAAAGTTTAGCGCAAACAAACCGATATCCCTTTTGTGTACTTACCCAAAAGGAGAATTAAAATGGTTGAAATAGGTAGATTTGATGATGACCCAACTAGAATCGGAAACACTCAAAAAACAACCCCTGCCGTAAATGAAAATTCCGGAATCAGCAAACAAGAACTCGGGGAAAAAATCCGAACTGCATTTAAAACCGGGAAAAAAGCCGAAATAAGCGAAGATGTTTTGAACACACTCAATAAAATTCGCCTTAAAGTTCCGCCCAAAAATGCTGATATTTATGCTAACAGGGTAGCTAAAGAAGAAACCAGCATTACAAACCTTATAGAAAGAGGCAAAGAACCCTTGAAACGGCCGAATGAAAATCCGACTTTTGTAATGGATAACGGGCCGCATGGCGGGAAACTCGAACAATTCCCGCAGCGTGCTAACGGAACTTACAGAACTATTGAAACTCTGCCAAACGGCGGAACATACGAATGTACATATTCTCAAAATGGTATTTTATTAAATGAAATAAAACGTGAAGGTGAAAATACGCAAATAACAACTTTCAACGGGAAATTTTATGATAAAGTAAATATTTTTCCAATACCGGACGGAATTACTGTTGTCGGAAAAATTCAAGCAGGAAATTTCCTTGCTCAAGAACCTCCAACACTGCAAGATGTAACAGGAAGACCCTTAACAGGATTTATGATAAAATCATAAAATTGAAAAAAGACTGATTTGTAAATAACAAATCAGTCTTTTAAATTATATCTA
Source organism: Candidatus Gastranaerophilales bacterium (assembly GCA_944324395.1). Classification (GTDB taxonomy): domain Bacteria; phylum Cyanobacteriota; class Vampirovibrionia; order Gastranaerophilales; family Gastranaerophilaceae; genus Zag111. Next base: position 65,211 of record CALUWC010000012.1, read on the forward strand.
AAGCACGTTTAATTAGAACATCAAACCTGCTTCTCTTGCAGCATCAGCCAATGCAGCAATTCTGCCATGATATAAAAATCCGCCGCGGTCAAATACGACACATTCAATGCCTGCTTTTTTAGCTTTTTGAGCAATTGCTTCCCCAACGACTTTAGCAGCTTCAATATTACCACCATGTGATAACTTAGCTTTTAATTCTTTGTCATTTGAAGAAGCAGCAGCTAATGTTACATGATTTTCATCATCTATTAACTGAGCATAAATATGTTTTGTACTTCTGAATACTGCTAATCTTGGAAATTCAGCAGTACCAGAAAGTTTAACTCTGATTGTTCTGTGTCTTTTTTGAACTAACGGTTTTCTTGCTCTTTGTTTAATCATTTTTCTTTCCTTTCGTTTCACCCAAACCTGCTTGAAAAACCACTTCAAGAGTTTATACGGGCTTTGTTACTATTTATTATTTCTTACCAGCTTTACCTGCTTTACGTCTAATGTATTCGCCTTCGTATTTAATACCTTTACCTTTGTAAACTTCTGGCGGACGTTTAGATCTGATTAAAGCTGCGATATCACCAACTTTTTGTTTGTTAGAACCTTTTACGGTAATTTTTGTGTTAGCTTCAACAGAAATTGTGATACCTTCAGGCGGAACAATATCAACAGGATGAGAATAACCCAAAGCCATATTCAAAGTTGTACCTTGCATTTGTGCTCTGTAACCAACACCGTTGATTTCAAGTTTCTTTTCAAAACCGTCTTTTACGCCATGAACAGCATTTGCAACTAAAGTTCTTGATAAACCATATAAAGCATCTGTTTCGCGAGATGTACCAACTTTTGATAATACGATATGGTTATCTTCCATTTTAATTGCAATTTCAGGACGAACAGTTACTGTTTCAGTACCTAAAGGACCTTTAGCAGTAACAACTTGACCTTCAATTTTTACCTCAACACCCTGAGGAATTTCTATAGGTTTTTTACCAATTCTTGACATTTTAATTTCTCCTTGCGGTATATCTGCATTCCCGTCAGATCTTTCTACCAATTACATCTGACAGTTACTCAAATTAGTAAACGTAGCAAAGAACTTCGCCGCCAACGTTTTCTTTTCTTGCTTTTCTGTCAGTTAACAATCCTTTCGGAGTTGAAACTACAGCGATACCCATTCCGCCTAAAACTTTCTGTAAGTTTTTAGCTTTTGAGTAGTGTCTTAAACCTGGTTTAGAAATTCTTTCTAATTTTGTAATAACAGGTTTGCCTTTTGAATCATATTTCAAAGTGATAGAAATAACTTTGAATTTGCCTTCTTCTTTCACTTCATAATCAGCAATGTAACCTTCTTCTTTCAATAGTTTTGCTAATTGAATTTTCAATTTAGAAGCAGGTACATCAACTGTCGGATGTGAAACCATGTTAGCGTTTCTGATTCTTGTAAGCATATCTGCTATAGGATCTGTCATTGCCATAATTTATATTTCCTTTTCTACTAATACAGACTTACCCACAGTTCATAGGCAGTATCTGCTATATTACACCGCTTGCTGAATTAATTTTGCTCCAGTTAAACTTAATATTAGTGGAACTTGCTTCAGTAGTTCGGAACTGTATATATTTATATTACAACAAAGATAATATTTTACAATCTCAAAATGCAACTATATTACAAAAAATAAACATACTTTTACATTATACCATCAATACTACAAAAAGAGCGGCAGCTTGTACCGCTCTTTTTATATCTAAAACATATCAGGCTGTATAAATTACCAGCTTGCTTTTGTAACACCGGGCAATAAACCCTGGTGAGCCATTTTTCTTAAACAAATTCTGCACAACCCGAAATCTCTATGATAACCATGAGGTCTACCGCAGATACTGCATCTGTTGTGAAGTCTTACTGTTGGGTATTTGCCGGCAGCAGCAAGTTTTTCTCGTCTAAGTTCTTTGTTAATCATCGCTTTCTTAGCCATGAAATTCTCCTTTATTATACCTTAATTATTTGTGACTACCTTTGAATGGCATACCTAAGAGTCTTAACAACTCTCTTGCCTCTTCATCTGTTTCAGCCGTTGTGATTACTGAAACGTTCATACCCTTAACTAAATCTACTTCTTCATAAGTGATTTCAGGGAATAATGCTTGTTCTTTTAAGCCTAAAGTATAATTTCCTCGACCATCAAAACTTTTTGGGCTGATACCTCTGAAGTCACGAATTCTCGGAAGTACAACACAAATCAACTTTTGTAAGAAATCATACATTCTTTCACCACGCAATGTTGCCATTGCTCCAACAGGCATTCCTTCTCTTAATTTGTATGAAGCAATTGATTTTTTAGCTTTTGTAACTACTGCCTTTTGTCCTGCTATTTTAGTTAATTGAGCTTCAATTGATTCTGCAATTTTTGAGTTGTGAGAAGCTTCACCAACACCCATATTTAAAACGATTTTTACTAGTTTAGGTACCTGGTGATCATTTTTGTAGCCGAACTTTTCTTTCATAGCCGGAACTACATCTTCAACATATTTTGATTTTAAATTCTTTGTAACTGTCATTTTTCCGTTTCCTTTACTATTGGTATTAATGTCGTAAATCTTTTACACATTAAGCATCTAGCTGTTCACCGCATTTTTTGCAAACACGAACTTTTTTGCCATCGACAACTTTCATTTCTACTCTTGTTGCTTTTTCACAAGCCGGACATATAATCATAACATTTGAAGAATCAATTGGAGCTTCAAGTTTGATTAAACCGCCTTGGATACCTGCTGCAGGTTGAGGTTTTTGAGCTTTGGTAACCATATTAGCACCTTCAACTACAACTCTGCCTTTAACCAGGTCAACTTTTTTGATGTTACCGATTTTTCCTTTGTCTTTACCTGCAATAACAACGACTCTGTCGCTTGTTTTTACATGTATAGTTTTTTTATCTTTGTTTGTCATTTTTTTCTCCTGATTATTATCTTTTCATGGACTGACCATGATTGGTCTATTACATGGTATTGCCCCTTATCGGGAACCTGAAACAAGTTCAGGTTAATTTAACCTTCAAAAGTTAAATTACTTCCGGTGCAAGAGAAACGATCTTCATATAACCTTTGTCTCTTAACTCACGAGCAACAGGTCCGAATACACGTGTACCTCTCGGGTTGCCGTCTTTGTTGATAATAACTGCAGCATTTTCATCAAATCTTATAACTGAACCGTCATTACGTTTGATATCAGCCTTAGTTCTAACAACAACTGCACGTACAACTTCACCTTTTTTTACAGCCATGTTCGGAGTTGCATCTTTTACAGAAGCTACTATTTCATCTCCGACTGCTGCAAATTTCTTATTTGAGCTGCCCATAACACGTATACATAACAATTGTTTTGCACCTGTGTTATCTGCTACTTCTAGTCTAGTTTCTTGTTGTATCATTTTTCTTTCCTTTTAGTATTCTATACTTTCATTTGCCTCTCATTACTCTAAAGGTAATGCTGCTATCCGCTTAGGAATCTTTAATACAAGTCCGAAAATATTTTATTAGCGAACCTGTATGCTCATCATATTAACGAGCTTTTTCTACTATTTCAGCAACTGTCCAGCGTTTGTCACCTGAAATAGGTCTGGATTCAACGATTCTTACGATATCGCCTTCACTACAAACATTCTGTTCATCATGTGCTTTATAGTGTTTGTTTGATTCCATAATTTTTTTGTATTTTGGATGTGGTTCGTAATCAGCAACTTTTACTACAACTGTTTTGTCCATTTTGTTACTAACTACAATTCCTTGTTTTTCTTTTTTAGGCATTTTGTACCTCTTTTTCTGTTATTACTGTTTTTGCTTGAGCGATAAGTTTTTTTGTTTTAGATATTGTTGCTGTATTTTCCAATTTGTGAGTAGATAATTGCAATCTGGCTTCTAACAATTGTTTTTTCCAGTCAACAATAGCATTCTGTAACTCATCTACTGTTTTTTCACGCATTTCACTTAATTTCATTTTTTATGTTTCCTTTATCTTGTTTAACTGAACCTTATACCGACCTGAGAGATTCCTCTTGTTAAGGTCCGTTAAATTATTTTGCTTGTTCTCTTGGTTGTTCTACAATTTTTACTTTGATAGGTAATTTTTGTGCAGCCAACTCAAGTGCATGAATTGCAACACTTCTATCAAAATAGTCAAGTTCAAATAATAATCTATTTGGCTTAACAACTGCTACCCAGTACTCAACGTTACCTTTACCTGAACCCATACGAGTTTCTGCCGGTTTTGCAGTAATCGGTTTGTCCGGGAATATTTTTATCCAAACGTTACCGCCACGTTTGATTTCACGAGTCATTGCACGACGTGCAGCCTCGATTTGACGGCTGGTAATCCAACCCGGCTCTACAGCTTGCAGAGCATATTGGCCGAATTCACATTTTGTACCTCTTGTTTCGGTACCTTTCATTCTGCCTTTCATCATTTTGCGGTATTTAGTCTTTTTAGGCTGTAACATTATATTTTGCTCCTATTATTTTTATACCTTTTACTTTAGCTTATGCTGTTTCAACATTTCTGCCGCGTCTCGGACGTCTTCCGCCTTTTTCGGAATTGTCTTTGCCGCTTTTGTGTTTGATATTAGGATCTGCCATTTCTCCAGGCATCAAGTTGCCTTTAAAAATCCAAACCTTAACACCAATTTTACCCATAATTGTATCAGCTTCTGCAAAACCATAATCAACATCAGCTCTTAATGTTTGAAGAGGAATTCTTCCTTCTTTTGCCCATTCAGAACGAGCGATTTCAGCTCCGCCCAAACGTCCTGATACCATAACTTTGATACCTTGAACACCTGATCTCATTGTTCTTTGCATTGCCTGTTTCATTGCTCTTCTGAATGCAATACGTTTTTCTAATTGCTGAGCAATATTTTCTGCAACTAATTGAGCATCCGCATCAATTCTTGCAACTTCTACAACATTGATAATTACAGGTTTTCCAATGTATTTTGTTACTTCCTGACGAAGTTCATCAATACCTTGTCCGCCACGACCAACAACTATACCAGGTTTTGCTGTTACAACTGTGATTGTTATATTCTGTGCTTTTCTGGCAATCAAAATCTTTGATACGCCAGCTGCATATAGTTTTTTCTTAACGAATTTTCTAATTTTAGCATCTTCTTTTACGAAATGGCGATATTCTCTGAACTTGGCATACCATGAGCTTGCCCAGTTTTGAATAATGCCTACTCTAAATCCGGTTGGATGTGTTTTTTGTCCCATTTTATTACTTTCCTATTTTGTTGTATCACTAACTACTAATGTAAGGTGTGATGTACGTTTCATTCTTGAATACATACGACCTTGTGCTCTTGTTCTTGCACGTTTATATGTAACACTTTCATCAGCAAAGATTTGAGAAATCTTTAATGATTCCGGTGCTACGCCATATTGCTCACGAGCGTTTGCAACTGCAGCTTTTAGATTTTTTTCAACCACTCTTGCTGCAAAATAAGGCATAAAACGTAACATATCTTGAGCTTCTATAACAGCTTTACCTCTTACTTCGTTGATTACTCTGCGAAGTTTTCTTGCTGTCATTTTTATGTCTGTTTGTCTTGCTTTTGCTTCCATTTTTTTATCCTTTATTTAATATAAATATCACTTTGGATTATTTGTACTAACCTCTTTTTGCTTTGTCTGCACCTGCGTGGCCTTTGAATAATCTTGTAGGTGCAAATTCGCCCAACTTATGTCCTACCATTTGTTCCGTTACATATACAGGTACGTGAGTCTTCCCGTTATGAACAGCTATTGTGTGGTTTAACATATCTGGTACAATCATTGATGCTCTTGACCAAGTTTTAATAACTTTCTTTTCTGAATTTGCATTCATCTTGTCTATTTTCTTTTGTAGAGCTTCTTCTACATATGCACCTTTTTTTAATGAACGTGCCATTTATTTCTCCTTTTACTTATTTGTGATTTTTTGGGGGAGAAAGTAAATATTTATTTACTTATCTCCCTAAAATTTTATTTATTTTGCATTTCTTCTTCTAACAATTAATTTATCAGAAGCTTTGCCTTTTTTACGGGTCTTATAACCAAGAGCAGGTTTACCCCAAGGTGTTTTCGGATGTCCGCCTGGACCTGTTTTACCTTCACCACCACCATGCGGGTGATCGCAAGGGTTCATTGTAACACCACGAACTGTTGGTCTTATACCCATATAACGTTTTCTTCCGGCTTTACCGATTGATAAGTTTTTAAATTCTGAATTACCAAGAGTACCTATGGTAGCCATGCATTCTTTTCTTACCATTCTCATTTCACCTGAAGGAAGTTTTATTGTTACATAATTACCTTCTTTTGCCATAACCTGAGCTGAATTACCTGCAGATCTAACCATTACACCGCCGCGGCCTGGATTTAATTCAACGTTGTGAACAATTGTACCTAGCGGGATAAGTTCTAAAGGTAATGCATTACCTGTTTGTACAGGAGCTTCAGGACCAGAAACAATTACATCGCCTACATTTAAACCTTCCGGAGTTAAAATATATCTTTTTTCTCCATCTGCATAAAAACATAGAGAAATTCTAACGTTTCTGTTCGGATCGTACTCAATAGTTTTCACTGTAGCAGGTACGCCGAATTTATCTCTTTTAAAGTCAATTAAACGGTATGCTTTTTTTACACCGCCGCCTTTGTGACGACATGTAATTCTACCGGTATTATTTCTTCCTGCTGTTTTTTTCAATGATCTTAACAATGATTTTTCAGGAGTTGATGTTGTGATTTCTTGGTAATCACTTTTTGTCATGCCTCTTTGTCCCGGAGACGTCGGATTAATTTTACGAATAGCCATTTTCTACACTCCTATGAATTCTAATGGTTCGCCTTCGATTGTTACGATGGCTTTCTTACTTGAATCTGTTCTACCAAATTTATATCCCATTCTCTTTTCATGAGATGGCATATAAACTGTTCTTACTTTCTTAACTTTTCTTCCAGGAAAAGCTAATTCTACAGCTTTAGCAATTTCAATTTTTGTTGCATCTTTTCTTACTTCGAAAGTATATTGTGCATTTTCTGTTGCTGCCACTGATTTTTCTGTAATTAATGATTTCTTAATTACGTCATATAATTTTTCTGTTTCTTTACTCATTATTGTAACCTTTCTGTAATTTCATTTACAGCAGATTCAGTCATAACAACAAAATCAGCTTCCAATAAATCTTTCACATTTAAATTTGCAGGCAATAAAAGTTTTACGCTTGGAATATTTCTGGCTGATAATTCCAGATTTTTATTTTCTTCAGCTTTTGTATTAGCCACAATTAAAACTTTTCCGCTTACATTTAATGATTTCAATGCACTGACCATCAATTTTGTTTTTGGCTCAGCAATAGTTGAGAAATCTTTTACTACAACAATCTGAGCTTCTCTTGCTGACAATGCTGATTTCAAAGCCAATTGTCTTGCTTTTTGAGGCATATTGAAAGAGTAGCTTCTCGGTTTTGGTCCGAAGATTACGCCGCCGCCTGCGAACAATGGTGAACGCAATGAACCTGCTCTTGCACGACCTGTACCTTTTTGTTTCCAAGGTTTTTTGCCGCCGCCTGCAACTTCAGCTCTTGTTTTTGCACATGCAGAACCCTGACGTGCATTGTTCAATTGTCTTCTCAATGCTAAGTGCATTACATGAATATTAGGTTCAACACCGAAAACACTTTTTTCTAATGTGATTTCGCCTAATTTTTCTCCGTTTGTACTTAATATTTCTTTTGACATTTTTGTTTTTCCTTTATGATTTTCTTTTATCTGCCGTTTAAGACCGCTTACCGCTTGCATCCGCTTTATTTGGCAAGACCGGCCGGTTTTATTGACTTTTCCTTGTCGTGTTGATTATGTTTTGAACCGCCTGTGCAACCAAAGATTGCTTCCTTCATTTTGTTTCGCTGTGTTTCTTGATGGCGGTTGTATGTTTCGCTGCGATCCGGCTTCACACCGGGTTACACAACTAATTCCATTTTGTTCTTGTCGGAACGATTGTTACCAATCTGCCTTCGCAGCCTGGAACTGAACCTTTTACCAATACTAAACCGTTAGCTGAATCAACTTTAACTAATTTCAATTTAGTAATAGTAACTCTTTCGT
>CALUWC010000013.1 GCA_944324395.1 Candidatus Gastranaerophilales bacterium
TCTCTACAGAAATGGATGCTGTTAAAAAGGTTATTTCTAAAAATATTGAAAATTCTTTCAAAACTTTTAATGCTTAGTCCTCAACAGAACCAGACAATAGTTAATTTACTGCCTTAAAGTAAAATCTAAATTTTATATCTGGTCAAGAGAGATTGCTTTAACTCCGGCATATCTTGCTTTATCCATAAGTTTTACAACAGCACCATGGGTTGAGGTTCCATCTGCATGAATTAAAAGTCCGTCAGGATAGTTTTTTATTTCTTTGCTTAATACAGTACCGAGTGTATCCGGTGATATTTCTTCATTATTTATAATATATTTGTCGTTATGTGTAACATACACACTCAGAATTTGCGGGTCATTTTTTACTTGAGATTGTTCAACATTCTCGGGAACAGTAAGGCTTATACCCTGCTGATCCAATAATGGAGCGATTACCATCATAATGATTAGTAATACCAAAAAGATATCTGTTAAAGGTGTTATATTTATTTCATTAAACGTATCTCTCATTATTATTCTCCATATTTAGAATTTTCTTTATCCGCTTGCTGTTCAAGTTTCCGTTGTTCTTTTTTATTTAAAGGTTCACCTGCAACGACTAATTTTTTATATTCAGCATTTTGTGCAGCATTCATAACGTCCATAATAGTAGCACTTTTTATGGCTTTATCTGCTTTTACTACAACCTCAGCTTTATCAGGATTTGTTTTTGCCGCCAAAAGTTTGTCTGTCAGCTGGGAATTCTGTATTCTTTCCCCGTTGATATACATTGTTCCGTCTTTAGTTATTGAAACTGTAACTTTTGCTTCTTCTATATTTATTCCGTTATTGACTTCCGGAACTTCTACCGCATTATCCATTGACTGAAATGATGGTGCCACAACCATCATAATAATCAGCAGAACCAGAAAAATATCCGTTAATGGTGTTATGTTTATTTCAGTAAATAATTGTTTTTTCTTTTTTGATGAAAATGCCATTTTAATATACCTGTCAATTATAAGTTAACTTTAGAGGAAGAGTATTTTGCAGGCTGTTGTTCTGCTTCAGCATCAACAAAGCTTAAGAATAACAGTTTGATAAGCTGAAAATCATCTTCATAGTGTTTAACTATAGATTGGAATGAGTTATAGAAAATAACAGCAACAATAGCTACACCAAGACCGAAAGCCGTAGCAATCAATGCGGAACCGATACCTGAAGCAACAGTTGCAGCCTGATTTCCTGCATCAGCTAAAATATTAAATGTTAACAGAATTCTGACAACAGTACCAAACAAACCTAAAAACGGAGCAACACCGCCGATTGTACCTAATATTGTCAGGTGGCTTTCAAGTTTTCTTGTAGCAAGTGCTGCTGAAATATCAAATGATCTTGAAAAACCGTTTCTTTGTTCTGAAAAGATTCTAACAGCTTCTTCTATAACTTCACCGATAACTCCACCGCATCTGATAGCTGTATTTTGAGCTGCAGAAAGGTCGTTTTTTGATAACTCTCTGTTTAGTTCTCTCATATAAACAGTAATATCTCTCTGGTTTTTTTGATAAAAAGACCATTTGCTGATAACAACACCTACTACCAGTATTGAACATAAAAAGATTGGTAATAATACCGGCCAGTCCATTTTAATTGACTCTAATAATAGTTCCATAATTTTTTATCCTCATTTTTGTGTAATAACTTTTTTAATATTTTGTTGCTCCGAATACGTTATAGTCAAATGTAAACTGAATGTCTATACTTGATCCTTTGTATTCCGGCGGCAGCGGTCTGAACGGAGCAGCCAGATGTACTGCGTTAATTGCTGCTTTGTCTGCATTTTGTAATCCTGAAGATTTAAATACACTGCAACTTAATAATCTTCCGTCTTTTGCAATTTTAAATAATAGGACTACACGTTTACTTTCATTTCCTTTTGGCGGATCCCAATTCATTTTAATTCTTCTTTGAAGTTCTCTCATGTATGGGCCAAAATCCGGTTCTCTGATTGCGTCAATACCCGGACGACCTCCGCCTCCACCAGGGTTGCCTCCGCCGGCACCAGAACCACCTGAGCTGTATCCGGAACCTGATCTGCCTGAACCACTTCCGGAGCCAGACGAAGCAAGTCTTGATCCGGTTGAGCTTCCTCCCACAGGAGCTAATGACGGATTAGGAGCATAAGTTCCGCCTCCTCTTGTGCCGCCTGATTTGGAAGAGCCAGAGCCGCTTATTGGGCCTGTTGCATATTGTCCTGCTTTAGATCCTCCAGGCGGTACCGGAACTTTAAATGGTGTTCCTGACGGTCGTTGAACGGTCTTCGGTGTCATAGCCGGTCTGACTGACGGTCTTGATGTAGGCGGCTGCGGTCTTGCCGCTTGCGGTTTTGGTATTGCCTGCTGTACTTGCGGAGCCGGTTGAACATTCTTTTGAGGTGTGGTTGCTTTTGGCGGAGCTTTTGTTACAGTTTTTTTAGGAGCTACGCTTTGCGATATTTTATCCATAAAAGATTGTTGTTTTTTAGGTGCCGGAGCAGGAGATGATGAAGCCGGTTTTGGCTTAGATGCCGGACTCGCAGACGGAAGTGAAACAGGTTTTTTAGGATCATTTATTCCGCCTGTTCTTGAATTTCTGTCTGCTCTGTATTTTGTATTTTTGTTTAATGGCATTTGCTCCTGATCTACAAGTACAAACTCAATATCATTAACTTTTGGTTTTGGTTTTTCAAATAGAGTTAAATGAATTCCAAAAAGTGCTAATATTGTTAAAATCAGCCACAATATAAATAAACAAACAGGGTGTAATATTATCGAAATAGTTATACCTTTTTTTAGAGAGATAGAATTTTTATCTGCTCTTGTAACAGCAGGCATTCTATATTCAGCTTTATTCGGTGTTCTGCCTGTTCTTGGATCTCTTCTTTCTGTGTATTTGTTTAATATTGACATTTTTTTCCCTAACAACAAATATTTATAAATCTTTTATTTGTTAATGATTGTATTTGAAACTTGCAATAATATTATTGCCCAAAAGACTGATTTTGCGGACTGGAAGGATTAACTGTAATCGGTTGGGTAAGCATAAGTTCGACTGCCGCATTGACAGGTATTTCTACATCTTCTCCTTTGTCCCAGATTGATTTAACTAATCCTCCTCCGGCTCCTACAGCAGTAGCTAAAGCTGTACCTTTTCCTATACTGCCGCCTGCTAAAGGTGATATAATTACACCCGCAAGGGCTCCTGCTCCAGCTCCTACAGCCATATCTTTTGCATATTCTTTTGTTACATCAAATTTAGTTCCCCCGATAAGAGTGCCTGTGTTATCATCAGTTTTTATAACTGCTGATATAGGTATATTCAGTCCTGTCGGTGTAATAATTTGAGTAAATCTCAGTGTAAGTTTACCATTCATACTGCCATGTTTTGCTTTTGAAACTTCGATAACTGAACCGTAGATGGTGCTTCCTGCCGGTGCAATTCTGTTTCCATTATAGTAAAAATCTGAGTTGAGTACCATTGTTACACTTTGGCCGACAGAAGCTGTTTCTGAGCTTACAGGTGAAGTTACTACAGCTCTCATTACCTGACCTGCAGGTACAGATATAACACTGCCTCTTAAGGTTGTATTATTTATTTTATAATTCTCATTGTAATAATTAGGTTGATATGTTGGAGCGGGAGTATTTTGCTGAAATGAGTAATTAGGCTCGGCAAAAACACAATTTGCACTGAATAATAATACAGTTATCAAAAGTAATTTTTTCATTAAATATATCCCCCCTTCTATAATCAACATTTCTCTTTATTATTGTACAATATATATATTTTTTGTCAATTTATTCGGTTATAGTATGGGTAATTGCAGTCGGAACAGTGAGAATTATAATTTGCTGATCCCCAGCAGGTATTCTTGTATGAACTCCCATACTTCTCTTCCCGCCCGGTCTGATTTGCAGTGTTGCTCCTCTGTGATTCCAAGCTATACCTTGAAATTTGCTCTGGTAATGAGGCATTTTTACCCATTCTGAAGGTGGTGTTAATTCTCCGCCTATCAAATTGTTATTCGAGGTATATACATATCCTCTTGTCGGGATTTCAAAGCCGTCAGGCATTAGAATTTTGGTTATTTTTATTTTCATAGATGCGTTTGTTCCGACTACCGGTTCATTTATTTTTTCAATATACCCGTACAGTTCTGTATTTCTCGGAAGAATATTAGTTTCGTACATGAAAAGGTCATTGGTTGCAATAAATTTTACTTTGTATCCTTCAGGACAGGTTTCTGTTGATATTTCCTGTGTTGTTAGTACAGGAATAAACGTGCCGGCTGGAAGAGTAATTTCATCGTAATTTCTCATTTCAAGTTGAATTTTTGGAAGTTCTTCCGCCCGCAGAGCTATCGGATATGAAACTATAAAACCTGCAGCCAGTAATGCTAATATATATCTCATAAAAAATATTATAACAGTTTTTCTTAAGATATCAAGATTTTATCAGCGGTATTGTTTTCTTTTTTTATATACTCTATGTATTCCAGAATTTTGTTGTAATTTTCTTCTACAACAAGGACTCCGCGTATTTTAGAAGCATTACGGATTCCTGCAATATAATAGGGATAAAATTTTCTGAAAAATTTTATTGCAACATTTTCCCCTCTCAATTTTATTTCTTCATCTAGATGAAGTTTCATAATTTCAAGTTTTTCAAATAAATCAGGTTCAGGTAATTTTTCTCCGGTTTTAAAAAAATGGGCAATTCTATGTATAAGCGTTGGATCTCCGAGAATACCTCTTCCTATAGCAACTCCGTCAGCCTGACTTAGTTCAAGACATTCTGCTGCTGCTTCTAATGATGTAATATCTCCGTTTGCAAAAACAGGTATATCAACATTTTCTTTTAATAATTTTATTTTTGCCCAATCAGCTTTGCCGGAATAGAATTGAGAGCGGGTTCTGGCATGTATTGTAATAAACTCGGCACCTGCTTCCTGCATTTTTTGTCCGAACTCTATGTAATTCATCTCATCCTGAGTGTATCCCAGTCTGAATTTCACACTGACAGGTTTGTTTGTTCCATCTTTTACGGCTTTTACTAGATCTGCCGCAAGTTCAGGGGTCCTCATCAACGCACAGCCGTCCTGACCTTTTACAACTTTATTAACCGGACAGCCCATATTAATGTCAATCATATCTGCAAACTGAGATAAATACTCTGCCGAATATTTCATTAAATGAGGTTTATGTCCGCAGATTTGATACGAGATAGGATGATGATTTTCATCAAGTTTCGTTATTTCTGTTTGAACGTTTTGTGCCAGAAATTCGGAACTTATCATTTCTGTAGTTAGTAAAGCCTCTTTTGAATATTTTCGTACCAGAGAACGTAAAACATAATCGGTTATACCTGCCATAGGGGCAAGCGAAACTTTGCTTTGTATTAGTTTTGATACTCTATTTTGCTGCATATTCTTTTAATTCTTCTGCTCGGGCTTTTGCATATTGCTTATATTCGTCATCTTGAACATCTGAATTAGCGTATTCTAAATAGTGGTTGTATGCTTCCTTATATTTGCCTAAAGCGTCATAATCAGATGCTATGAGGTAATTACAATTTGTGAATTCTTTATTTAGACTGTATGCCTTTTTTAAATCTGCAATAGCTTCATTGCGTTTTTCCTGAGCTTCATATATCATACCACGATAGTATAATGCGTATGAGTTTTCAGGATCATTTGATAAGATTTCGTTAAATTTTACAAAACTATCATCCAGTTTATTTTCTTCAAATAAGTTTATTGCATCATTCAGCAGATTGGATTTTTCCATTTCATTTATTGACGCAAGGTATTCTGAAGCCTGGGTATTATTTTTATTAAATGTAATTGCTTTTTCTAAATATATTTTTGCATTTTGGTAATCTTCATTTTCTCCGTATAAGCAAGCAATATAATATGCGATATCAGAATCTACCGGTTTAAGTGCAAGTGCTTTTTTATAGTATTCAATGGCATTTTGCCTGTCGCCCATTTCTTGATATGAAGATGCAAGACCCAGCATTGAATCTGCATTTGGCGGTTCTATTGACATATAAATATTTATAGCATTTTGATAATCTTTATTTTCAAAATATTCGGCAGCTTTTGCCATTTTATTATCTGTTTGCATTGAAACTATATTCTTTTGAGTTGTTGAAATTGCGGAATTGTTCGGAAATTTTGTCTGTGCTGACTGTAAAGTATTTATAGCTTCCTCAAATTTATTTCCTTGAGCTTGAGCAAGTGCAAGATTTATATACATTTCAGGTTCTTGTTTTTTTGCTGTTTTTATAGCCTGATTGTACATAAATACTGATTTATCTATATCACCGTCTTTGTGGAGCTGAATTGCATAATCATAAAATATCTCAGACGGATTTTGCGATGCCATTTGAGTATTAACGTATTCAGCAAACTGTTCATTTGTCATAAGTTTTTTTGCATTCTCAACCATTTGGGTTTTTAAATATTCATTGTTAGGGTCGAGTGCTAAAACTTTTTTATATGCTTCTTGAGCCGATTTATTTTCTCCCAGTTTTTCTAAACACTGTGCTCTGTATAAATTTGCATTGATATTGTCAGGATAAAGAATCAGTACGGATTCGTATGCTTTGATAGCTGTTCTGTAATCTTCTTTTTGCTGATATAAAGTTCCTGTATTTATTCTCGTATTGATATTTGAAGGATCTAGATTTTCTGCCTGTTTGTAATATGACAGAGCTTCGTCTAGCCGGCCCTCTTTTTGTAAAATTGCTCCCATATTTGCATTTAAATTAGCATTGCTTGGCATACTGTCGACTTTTTTCTTGAAGGTTCTTTCAAGTGTGTATAAAATATCTTTATTGTCAGCTGTTGATTTTTCCAGAACATAACTGTATTCTTTTAGTGCATCTTCAGCATTTCCCATATTATCAAGAATTTTGGCATAGGCTAATCTAAGACTTAAATCTGACGGAGCAACCGCAAGGGCTTTTTTATAATATTCTGCGGCTTTTGGTTCGTTGCCAAGAATTTTCATAATGTCACCGACTTGTTCAAAGCTGTTTTTTTGAAGCTCTCTGCTGCCTAATGCCTGTGTAAATTCATAGGCTGCAGCAGGGAAATTTCCTTCGGCTCTCAGTTTTTTTGCCGTAGCAAATCTGTTTTGCGGCGAAGTATCAAAATTTGCTGCATCTAAACATTTTTCAAGATTGTTTTGAACCTGATTTATAGCAGCTGCGGAGTTTTGAACATAGTTTGGAGCCGGATAATACATTAAATAAAATAAAGCACTTCTATAATCATCAGCAGCTTTCTGCCAGTTTCGATCTTTATTTGCGTAGTCGGTTCCTCTTGATAAGTATGAATTTACAAGTCCTATTCTTGCAGAATTGTCAAGATAATTTATTCTCAATGCACTTTTGAACTCATCGATAGCTCCTGAATATTGATATTGCGATAAGTAGCTTTGCCCGAGGTCAAAATGTTCTTTAAAATCAGCAAATGCTGTTCCGTTTAATAAACACAAAATAATTGCAAGTCTGGTAAGAGTTACTAATGATTTTTTCATGTTTGCTCCTTTACTATGCAATATTTTATTACAATTTGCGTTTTGTGTATATACACAATCGGTTAATTGTAAATTTCTGTATATAAAACAAAAAGACAGGATACTTTGTGTATACCCTGTCTTTTTGCTTAATTTCAGGCTAGCTTTTTATACATTAAAATCATTTACAGAGATGAATTTTAAACATTCATCAAATAAATTTTGTAAAGGTTTAGAGACATCTATCTCGCCCAAATCTACTCTCGAAAGTTCCATAGTCGCAACGATTGCGTCAGCCTGTGTTTTTTCCATACCTAAATGCTCCTTATTTAATTGTATTGGGTAATATATCCTTAATCTTAACAATATATATATCGGTATATCTTCTTAAAACTTTAGTTATCTTTTCAATATTTTGTATATATTCTTTAAAACCCTTATAGAATAATGATTTTAGAGTGTTACAAATCTTAATATTGATATGAAATACAAACTATAGCATAATTTTATTTTTTGTGCTAATATAAATTCGTAGTTTTACTTTAATATAAGGAGATAAAAAAATAGCTAACGATACTAGATCCGCAAAGGATAAGGATAAAACAATAATGAACGAGCGAATTCGCTCTAAAGAGGTAAGATTGATAGATGAAAACGGAACAAACCATGGTGTAGTTCCGACTGCCAAAGCTCTTGAAATGGCAGATGATGCAGGTTTAGATTTAGTATTGATTAGTCCTAATCAGGCTCCGCCGGTTGCTAAGATATTAGATTACGGCAAGTATAAATACGATATGGCTAAAAAAGCAAAAGAAGCTAAGAAAAAACAACATGTCGTAGAAATAAAAGAAGTTAAAGTAAGATATAAAATTGATGTTCATGACTATGAAGTCAGATTAAAAAGTGTAAGAAAATTTATTGCTCAGGGAAATAAGGTAAAAATAGTTGTAATGCTCAGAGGAAGAGAAATGCAGCATTCTAATCTAGCTTATGATTTGGCAAATCGATTCATTGCAGATTTGGCAAATGATCCGATTCAAGTTGAAAAGAAGCCGACATTAGAGGGTCGAAATGTTACCTTATACCTTGCAGGACAATAATAAAACAAATTCTTGACTTTGAAGTTTGAGCAGGTATTATAAGAAACGTAGCCGGCATGAGTTACGAAGCTAGCCGCAATAGCTCAGTTGGTAGAGCAAGGGACTGAAAATCCCTGTGTCCTTGGTTCAATTCCGAGTTGCGGCACCATTTAAAAGATAAGTATAACGAGGGTTTTAGCCCTCGCTTTTTGTTTTTAATTATCCAGATTTGAAAGAGGTATTACAATGATTATTAATAGTATCGCTAGTCCCGAAAATAGCTATTCATCTCCTTCATTCACAGCAAGACCTGAACAAATTTTTAATAAAGCAGTATTGGCAGGCTGTCCGGGGAAAAGGGCTTATTTGACTAATTTGGCAATTTATTTTGATAAATTAGAACATAAAATGAGGAACAATACATCTCTTCCTGATAGTTTTGACTATTTTCTAAAGGAAGATAATTATATTCCTAAGAAGCTGGCAAAAACGAAAGTCCGTACAGGCTTTCTATACTGGACATCTTTTAAATCTCTGGATAAGCATTTAAGAGAAACTGAATTTGCTTGCAGTAGTGAATCTCATTGCTCATGCGGCAAGGGTAAGTCATTAAAAGAGTACACCTCTGAATTGCTGAAAAAAATCGGTGTTCCTGAACCTGATAAGATTTCATTGAGAATATATCGTTAATAAAATTACAAATTTTATAACACAATTATTTTATAAATTGGCTGTTTTTTATTTGCAAAAGGCAGAATTTAAAAATTTAAATTCTGCCTTTTTTAGTATATATGTTTTTTTACTTATTTAATTTAAAATCTATTTATTATTTTCAATAAAAGCTTGTGTTATTTTTTTGTCTGCTTTTTCTGCTTTGAAATCTGGTGCAAATAATCCAAAGAAGGCTCCAATACCGGCTCCTATTAAAGCACCAACTTTTAGAGATGTTTTTGACAGAGCTTTAAGATCAACATTTTTGAAAATATTTTCATCATATGAGAATAATTCACGAAGTTTGAATTTTACATTTTTGTAAACATCAGATTTAAGAACATCTTCTAAGATAAAGCTATTTCCTTTTTTAGAATTCTTTAATGCTTGTTTATATTCTCCGTTTATTTGGTCTACTAATTTATTTAATTTAATTGCTTTAGATTTTTCTATTTTATGATTAATAGCAGCACCTGCAGCCGCACCTATTGCAGTCATTGCAGCTCCTATACCTAAACCTTGTTTTGCTGCAGAATTAACATAGTGTTTTCTTGCGGTTACAAATTCTTCAGCTTCTTCAGGAGAAGTAATAACAGTTCTTCTGTTGCCTAAATTTCTGTCATATACGCTGACAGCTTGGGAATCACCTTTAATCGGACCTAATGCAGGATTTGTATTTTGAATATTGTAAACAAAAAACATATTTCCTTCCTTCTTTCTTTTCTACACTTACTACACAAGTATTCTCAAGATTTTATTTTGCTCGTTTTTTCATTAGTATTACAAATTTGTTACATTATTTTATAGCAATTTTTACCAAAAAACGGGGTGTGTTTTTTGGACTCACCCCTGTGTATAATAAATTTTTATATCTTATAATTCTGCCATTCTATTCTCCGCCGTAGACCGGATAAATAAGGCTGCCGGGCTGAACAACAACAAATCCGTCGCCTTCAAATTTCATTTGAATTGAATCTCCGCTGCCTCTGCCCAAAAGTGTTTTTACTGAAATATCAGTTTTAAATCCTGTTTTAAGGTTTGCAGACCACGCTATTGTTGCAGATGGATCTGTCATTACCGGTTTGTCAGGAGTAACTTTTAATGTCAACGGTTCGTACATTGTTGTGATAGCAAGCATTCCATCTCCTTTAATTTCAATATTAGTAAGTCCGCCTGCCATCATTGAAGCTAATTTCATCAATTTAACGTCCCATTTTAATGAAGGTTCAAAAGCTAAAACATTTGATCCGTTAACTATCAGACTGTCTCCTTTAAGATTCAATATAGAAATCTTTTTGCCTTCATCTGCTATATAAACTTTTCCTGTACCTTGAGCTTTTACCAGACTACCGCCTTCTCCTGAAACAAATCTTTTTACAACCGTTTTTATTCCATGTTCAAAAAGGTTTTCAAGAGTAAATTTTACATCTCCTGTGTAGGCTATCATAGCTCCTTTTTTTATCCAGGCAAGGTTATTGGATAAATTAATTTCCATTATACGAGGGGTTTCTTGTTCAAAAAATCCTTCATTTTTATCCTGCTGTGCTGTTGAATTTACGAAATCTTCAATACTGTATCTCGCAATTGTTTCTGTCATATAAACCTCCTTTTATGCTAGAACAGCATTCTAGCATATTTTTTCCCTAACAACAAGTAACAAACTAAAAAACGGATTTTTACAAATCTGACTTACAGGGTTAAAATTTTTATTTGGAGGTTTCTACTCCTTTTGTATCTTTTATTATAAACGGTCTTACAAATGCCCAGGTTCCGTATAAGGATGTTAAAGCTCCTATTATGCTTAACGGTTTTGAAATTTTCGGGTGTTTACTTATCAAGGAGCCTAGAGTTAAAAAAGTGGTTCCTGTCATTATTCCGAGATATCCTTTGAAAATAGTTCTGGGTACAACAATTGTATCTGTCATATCGGCAGAATTTTTAGCTTTTTCATGAAACATACTTAAATAATCTTTTTTATGATGTTCTTGTCTTGCGGCTTGGAATGATGGTGAAATTTTGTTTATCTGCATTTCTAATCCCCTTTGGTTATTTATTATAAAACCAAAAGAATTTATTTTTGCTAATTAAACTTTTTATTTTATTTTCTTGGTGAATCCTGTTTGAATAATATTTTTACCGAATTTAGATTCAAGCTTATCAAAACATTTTACAAGCTTTTCTTTTTTGATATTTTTTTCTTGATCAGTATATAAGGATAACTGTTCTGTACCTTGTTCCCCGATTCTTTCAAGAACCACGCCCGTACTTCTGTAAAGAATTTCCGGATTATAGATATCCTCAAGTAATTTTATTGCAATGTTTGATATTTCTAGTTCAAAATCCAGCGGATATAGTAAATCTTTCTTTGTGTAATAGACTTTGAAGTCTTTAGTTCTGAGCATAACTCCAATTTGCATACATTTTGTTTCATACTGTCTTAGTTTTCTACAGGATGTATGTATATGTCTGTTTAATTCGTTTTTTATAAAATTAAAATCCGATGTAAATATACCGAAAGCTCTTGTGTTTTGAATCGATTTTGGTAATTTTTGTTCATTTGAAACACTCGAAACCATTTCTCCTAAAAGTTCGTGACGCATCTCAATTCCTTGAATTCCGATTTTAGAATCAAGCCATTTATCAGATTTTTGAACAAGCTCTTTTGCTGTCAAAATTCCATGGCTTTTTAACCTTTTTGTTAACCTTCTGCCTATACCCCAGATTTCTTCTATTTTGGTTGAACTTAGTACATTTTGGATTTTCCTTTTTCCGATTAAAAATACCCCTTCCGGAATATTTTTTGATTTGTCAGAGGCTAATTTGGCCAGAGTTTTGGTTGAACTAACCCCTATTGATACAGGAATATCTGCTTCTTTAAGGATTTTTTCTCTTAAATATATTGCAAGTTTTTTATAATTTTTCTTATAGAGTTTGGTAAGTCCTGTTAAATCTACAAAAGCTTCATCTACCGAATAAACTTGTACATAAGGACTAAAGTCCTTTAATATTGACATAACCAGATGCGAAACCTGTGAATAATATTCGTGGTCTGCCGTAATATATATAGCTTTCGTGTGTTCTTTTTTAGCCATAAAGTACGGTTCGCCCATTCGTACTCCCATTTTTTTAGCTTCCTTGGATCTGGAAATAACGCAGCCCTCATTATTAGACAGAACACATACGGCTTTATTTTTTAATTCAGGATTTCTTTTTTGTTCGCAGGATACAAAAAAAGAATCACAGTCCACAAGTGCTATAACTTTTTGTCTAACCATAATTAAAGTATTATTCATTTATAGAATTTCGTCAATATTATTTTTGTAATAAAACTAAATAAATTAGCAAAAAATTCCTTGATGTTTTTTTACACATAGTATATTATTAAAATGAAAGAAGGTAGTGTATTATGAGTTCTCAAGATAAATATATTTTTCCTAAGAAATCAGATTTAGTACAAATTGATATAAATATGGTTGATTGCGAACTTCCTGATTTGAAAAATACAGATGAGGCAAAATCAATAGTAATCGGGAAGTGGCTGGCCGGCTGGATTGAGCAGGCACTTTCGGAAGGAAAAATAAAAGTTAATAATATACTTCCGTCAAAATCTGAGTTTGCATATTTATTGGGTGTAAGTATCGGAACTGTTCAAAATGCTGTCAGATATATAGAAGATTTAGGATATGTTGAATCTAAACAGTGTATTGGAACTCTGGTTAAAGATTATAGAAACAAAACAGTTACCATAAGAAAATTAACTTCAAAACGAGATCTTGCTGTAGAAGCTATTAAGCGATATATATTGACAGATGGTTTTAAAATCGGTTCAAAACTCCCATCTTCTCGAACAATAGCAACTATAACAGGATTTGGAGCAAATACAACAAGACTTGCACTGGAGTATCTTGCTGCGGTGAATATTGTAACCCAGCGTTATTCGAATGCAAAGGATAGTGCATGGATTGTAAACACATTAGATTTTTCTGTTGATAATCAGGTAAGATATAATGCTGAAACCTTAGTCGATATGCTTGTTAAAGATATAGAATCTTATATCAGTGCAAATTTAAAAATCGGTGACAGAATGCCTTCTCATTTTGAACTTGCTCAAAAGTTAAAAGCCAGTGTGAAATCTGTACATGATGCATTAAAAATATTGAATGATAAAGGTATTTTACTTTCAAGAAGAGGAAGGTACGGAACTTCGGTTGTAAAGCTTCCGAATATGTCTGTTGTGCAAAAACCGGAAACTTCCATATTTGCCCCGGCAAAAGACACAGCGTTTTATCATTATGAAAAAACTCAAAATTATATAAAACGGATGATAGCAAATGATTATGAAATCGGAGATAAACTACCTTCAATTTTAGAGTTGTCAAAAGCTCTGGATTTAAGTCCTAATACTATAAGAAAGGCTTTTCAAAATTTGGCAAAAGAAGGGTATTTAGTTTTTTCAAGAGGTCGTTACGGCGGAACTTTTGTTATTGATATTCCTGAAATTGAATCTCAAACATTCAAATGGCTTGCCGTTAATCCTCAATACGCAAAAGAGTATCAGAGTCTGGAAGAAAATTAGCTGTAATTGTAAATAATATTACACATTTTTGACATGATGTACTTTAGTCTGCCATAATAGTTAGGAACAGTATACTTGGGTAGACTTTATGTACATAAAACAGTTAGAAATAGATAATTTTAAATCATTTGCCAATAAAGCCGAAATACCGTTGCTAAAAGGTTTTACTACGGTTTCAGGTCCAAACGGATCAGGAAAAAGTAATATTATAGACAGTATTATGTTTGCACTCGGATTAAGAACGGGCAGTGCTTTGCGTATAGAAAATTTATCCGATTTTATTACGACTTTTAACAATAAAAACGAGGCAATGGTAAAAGTTACCTTCGGCGATGTTGACGGGGATAAAGAACTAACGGTTGCAAGACGTATAAAAAAGAATAATCAAGGTTTTGCAAGTACTTATTATTTGAACGATAAAATTGATACATTGACTAATATTCGTTCTATTCTGGAAAAATATAATATTACCCCGAATAGCTATAATGTGATGATGCAGGGTGATGTTAACAGTATTGTTATGTGTTCGTCAAAGGCCAGACGCGGTATCATTGACGAGATAGCAGGTGTTGCTGATTTCGACCGCAGAATAGATCAGGCTACAAATGAATTGAAAACGGTTGAGCAAAGAGTTGAAGCCGCTGCGTTAATTCTTTCGGAAGTTGAAAGTACTCTTGAGCAGTTAAAAGCAGAAAGAGAAGTTGCTTTGAAATATAAAAAACTTCAAGAAGAAAAAAGTGGTCTTGAATCCCAGATAAGTACGGTTAAGTTCTTTGATTTGAAACGTAACCTTGAGCTTGCACATGAAAATATATTACAGTCTAACAAAAAGCTAAAAGAAGAGCAGGCTAATAAGACTGATTTAGATGAAAGAATTAAGCTTATAAACGAAAAATACAAAGAGCTGGATGCAAAATTAAAAGAACAGGGAGAAGATGAAAGAAACAAATTAAAAGATTCTCAAAGTGATTTGTCCGCCCGGATTCAAACAAAGAGGAATGCTATAGATTATTCAGAAACTCAGATTCAAAAGGGACTTCAATCTGTTGAAAATGCAAAAAACGGTATTCAGCAATTTAAAAAGAAGATTGAGGATGAAAGATTAAATATTAAGCTTGCACATGACAAAATCGGCATACTGGAAGGTCAGTTGAAAGAGAAAAAAGATGAACTGGCAAAAAAACTTGAAGATATTTCGGGTTTGAGTTCTACAGCCGATAAGTATATTCAGGAGCGTAACGAAGTTTCCCGCCAGTTGGATTCATTGAAAGACAAGGATAACAATTTACTGCAAGAATCCTTGCAAAAGGAAAATGAATATAAAAATTTAAGAAAAGAGCTGGACGAAGCTAATGCGTTTATAGAACAGGCAGAGAAAGCTAAAGCGAATTTCGGAGATGATAAATCTTTAAAGGAGCTTCAGGTAAATGATCTTAAAAAAGAGATGGACGAACTAAAAGACCTTCAGCTCAAAACAATGCAGGATTTGGATGATGCTAAAACTGCGATAGAAGATTTTGATCATGATGTAAAAGCTGCTTATAGAAAGTTTACTGATATGGAGGCTCAAAGACGTGCTGTTTCTGCGTCAGGTTCAAGTATTCCTATCACAACAGTTATGAATGCCCATCTGGAGGGAGTTCATGCTCCTTTAATGCAGCTTGGTACGGTAGATGAAGAATATTCACTGGCTTTGGATATTGCATTTGGCGGCAGGCTTGCTCATATCGTTGTAGATGATACTCATGCTGCTTATGTTGCTATGGAATTGCTAAATTCTTCAAAAGCCGGAAGAGCAACTTTTATTCCATTGAACAAGGTTAAAAAAGCTCCTTCAAAGTTGCAATTGCCTAAAAATAAAGGCGTAATTGATTTTGCTATAAACCTTGTTGATTTTGATGATATTTACCTTGATGCATTTTTCTATGCCGTAGGCGATACTCTCATTGTAGAAGATGTTGAAGCTGCAGAACAGTTAATAGGTAAATATCGTATGGTGACATTAGATGGCAAGCTTTATGAAAAATCTTCGGCAATAACCGGCGGTTATGTTAAAAAATCTATGTTCGGTTTCGGACAAAATGACGATAAAGAGCTGGAAGCAGCCAAGGCAAAGCTTGATGAATTACAGAAAAAATATGAAGAAGCAGTCGTAAGACAAAAAAGTTTGGAAGAAAAGCTTGAAAAAATTCGCTCAGCTTATACTTCTTCATATACGGAATACTCAAAATCAAATATAGAGTTGAAAAATATGAGTTCTCAATTTGAGAACAGTCAAAAATTATTGGAGGTAAAAAAAGCCTTTGTTGAAGAAAATTCTCCGAAAGAGCAAAAATTAAGTTCTGAATTGGATAAATTAGAAGCTAAGAGAGTTGAACTGTCAGAGCAAATAACTGTTGCTCAGGATAAGCTGGCTGAACTTGACAGTTTATTAAACGATAAAGATTTAAAAGATTTAAAAGAGAAAACTCAAGGTATTGAAGAAGATATAAGAGCTTTGAACAATAAGCTGATGAATGTCAATAATGAAATTCAAAGCTATAATAACAATATCAAATTCAATGAACAGCTTATTACTTCAAAAGAGGAAGATATTGCCAATATTACAAAAACCAATGAATCTTTAGAAAAAGATAAAGAAACTTATAAAGAGGAAATCAAGCAATTAGAGGATCAATTAAATCTACTGTCTGATAAGATTGCAGTGATAGATGCAAAAATCGGAGAACTTGTGAAACAAAAAGAAGATATTCATAAAAGTTTAGTAGATTTGCAAACAAACAGTGCAGTAAAAGCTTCTGAAATTGACAGGATAAATGAGCAGATAGAATCTTTTAAGGCAAGACGCAGAGAACTTGAACCCCAGTTAAAAGAAGCTTCTGATATTTTGCAAAATACGGGTATTGATATAGATAAACTCACTCCTGTTGAAATATCAATTGATGAATTGAATGCGAAAATTCAGCGTCTGGATAAGCGGATGCAGGAGCTGGGTGATGTTAATATGCGTGCAATTGTTTCTTATGAAGAAAAAGCAGCAAGAAAAGAAGAACTTGACACCCAGATTAAAACTTTAACTACAGAGCGGCAGTCTATTCTTGATAAGATGAATGGCTTTGAGCAGCAGAAGAAAGAAGCATTTATGACAACATTCAATGCCATAAATGAAAACTTTAAAGATATATACCATCAATTATCAGAAGGGGAAGGCAGATTGATTTTAGAAAATGAAAAAGATCCATTGTCTGCAGGCATGACAATTGAGGCTAAACCTCGAGATAAAACGACAAATAATAAACTCGGGGCACTATCCGGCGGAGAAAAAGCATTAACAGCTCTTGCTCTGGTATTTTCAATTCAAAAATATCTTCCGGCTCCTTTCTATGCCCTGGATGAAGTTGATGCAAGTTTAGATACCATGAATGTTGAGAGAATTGCAGATATGGTTAAAAAACAATCTTCTGATACTCAGTTTTTGGTAGTCAGCCACAGACGTCCGATGATTGAGGCAGCAAGCAGGACATTAGGTGTTACCCAGAAAGAAAAAGGCAAAACTAAAGTTACAGGTGTAAAAATAAGAGATGACGATAATGAATAATAATTTGATAAATTCTCAAGATTTAGAAAATTCAATATATTCACTCCCGAATGAATTTGATGCCAATGATGGTATCGGAATTCTGGTCGATATGGCTAAATCAGGAAAAATTGACCCCTGGAATATTGATATTCTTGATGTGACGGAAAAATATCTTCAAAGGATGATTGAATTAAAGTCTTTGAACTTGAGGGTTGCAAGCAGAACCTTGCTGTTTGCTTCAATATTGTGCCGATTACAGTCTAATGTTCTGGCAGGGTTATCTATAGAAGATTTTCAAGATCAGCCTGAAAATGATGTAATTTACGATGATGATGGTTTTATTGTAGAATATCCCGATGAAGATCAGGAATTTATCCCGACAAGCAATGTTGTGAGTTTTGATGAAGCTTTGCAGCGGAGAACAAGTATAAGATTGAATCGTAATCGTGTTGTTACATTGAAAGATTTGATAAAACAGTTAGAGTTTTATGAAAAATTAGAAAAAAGAGCTTCAATGAAAAGTGCTCATGAAAGAGCAAAACGCCATGTGAGAAATTATTCCAGACTTACACCTGAGGAAATTGTATCAATGGCTCATGAGGAGTATATTGAAGAGTCTGTTTTAATTTTGAAAGATAACCTTGAACAGATTTTTTCAAGAGTTGATAAAATTGAATTGAATGAACTAACAATGCTCGGTATGGATAAGATAAGTGCATATATTGCATTGTTATTCTTAAGCAGAGATACAGATTATGAATTAGAGCAGGAAGAATTTTACTCTGATTTGTACGTAGTAAAGGGTGGTAAACATGCAGCAGCTGAAGTCCAGAATTGAAGCCGTTCTGTTTGTAACAGCAAAAGCTTTATCATTAGATGAGATTGCGGCATATTTAGATGTTGAGCCGGAAGAAGTTGAAGAGGCTATATTGGAATTAATTATGGACTATGCATCTCGAGATGGAGCATTGGAAATAGATGATGAGAATGGTTATATTCTGCAGGTCAAAGAAGATTATAGTGACATAGTTGAAAAGATTTGTCCGATTGATTTGTCGCCTGCTGTATTGCGAACGCTTCTAGTAATTGCTCTGAAAGAACCAATAAGACAAACCGAACTTGTTAAATTAAGATCGGGAGCTTATGAACATGTTGCAGAACTTGTGGAAAAAGGATTGGTTTCAAAACATAAAGATAAAAACGGCAGGAGTATAAATATAAAAACGACTCCGAAATTTGCTGAATATTTTAAATTAAAAGGTGATACAAGAGCTTTAGCTCAGCAGCTTGAAAAGGATCTGGCAGAAAGAACAAATGCGTAAGTTTTTATTAGCTGTATTATTTATAGTTCTTTGTATTGCTCTTGTTTATAAATCTCCTTTTTCTGCAATGTATAATTATAACAAGGCAAGGTCTTTTTACGATAGAGGGGAATACGAACAGTCTTTACCATATTTTGAAAAATCTTTGTTTGCTGATAATAAAGGTATTTTAACAAGATTTTTCTATGTACTTGCTCTGACAAAATCTGAACCTGTTTATTCTGTCCAGAAAAATTTGTATAATATGGCAAATTCAAGAATAAATGATGAAGCCTCCTCTTATGCTAAGGCTCAGGCGGCAGCTTTACGCTACAGGCTTATTGAAGGTATTTCTAATAATTATATCTATAATGCTGCAATGGGTAACGACATTGTCAGATGGAATATTAAGTCTTTTCCATTGAAAGTTTATTTTGAGGATAAAGATTCTGTTCCTTCTTTTTATATAGAACAAATTGAGCGGGCAATGCAGGTTTGGAGTGATAATACAAATTTTGTTAAATTTTCGATGACTGATAATAAGCAGGAGGCTGAGGTTGTTATTTTATTTAAGAAAACTCCTGAAAATTTATGTGCTAACGGATATTGCAAATATGTTACGGCATATACAGAACCTGATATTGATAAAGATAAAATTTTAAGACGTATGGTTATGACATTTTATCGGACTAATCCTTTAAATAAAGGTTTTACTCCGAAAGAAATTTTTAATACGGCATTGCATGAATTTGGGCATACGTTAGGTATCATGGGTCATAGTGACAATCCGGGAGATATAATGTTTTCCTTAAAAGAAGATCCTGCAAGTATGTTTGCACTGTATAGTTCAGCTGAACAGTCATTATCTTTGCGAGATTTAAAAACACTGGTTTTGTTGTATAGGATAAAGCCTACAATTTCAAATGTTAAAAATCTCAGCAGTGAATCTTTTTATTACGCTCCATTGATACTTGGCAGTGAAAATACGGTTTTAATACATAAACTTGCTGAATATCAAAAATACGTTGCTGCGTATCCCAATATGGCATCAGGGTATATAAATCTTGCCTCTGTTTATGCCGATTTAGGTGATTCAAATTCCGCATTACAAAATTTAGCGGTAGCGGAAAGCCTAACTAATAACACTGATGAACAGTATGTTATTATGTATAATCGTGCAGTTATATATTTTAATTCTCAGAAGTATAGAGAGGCTCTGGATTACGCAAATAAGGCTAAAGCCATAAAAAATGAAAATAATGTTAATGATTTAATTTCTGACATTATTAAACTTCAATAGATTTTTAATAGACAATGGTGTCTTTATTTATGTTCATAGCCAGATAATTTATAATTTTAATTAACTGTTTTTTTAGAAATGACAAGAGCATTTGATAACGCGATACCTCCTTTTTGCTGCGGTTTATTTACTATTTGTCCTTTTATGTACATTACAGTAGAGCCTCCTCCGTCAAGGTTTATGGCATTGGTACACCCTAAAGATTTCATAAGATTTGCCAGTTCCATCAGAGTTAAACCTATAGAGCTTCCTTCTCTGCCGTCAGCAGCTACAAGAATCAAATCATTGTCTTTAGTATATCCGATTGCAGTTCTCGGATTTCTTCCTCCTATTGATTGGAGCTTTTGTGCTGTCATATCAACGAAAATTTCTCCGTTTCTAACCAGATACGGTCCACCGCTGATTATATGTTCTACATTATCCCATTGAGGATTTGTGTTTATTTCAACTTTTACTTTTTTTG
Organism: Candidatus Gastranaerophilales bacterium; assembly: GCA_944324395.1. Lineage (GTDB taxonomy): Bacteria > Cyanobacteriota > Vampirovibrionia > Gastranaerophilales > Gastranaerophilaceae > Zag111. Next base: position 20,555 of record CALUWC010000013.1, read on the forward strand.
CCCCGAATAATTTCCCTAGTTGTGATTTCGGGCCGACAATCACATAGCCGTTTTCGGGAATAGAAAGGGGATTGGCAGAGGCAGCCGTAATTTTGTTTCCTTCAATTCGAAGTTGTACACCATACTGAGGTGAAGCAGGAGCATATTCTCCCCAATCCCTTGTATAAGCTAATATATATGAGGATAACATTCTTGGCTGATTTATATTATCAATTTTAATTTCTTGTCCGTTTGCGGTAATTTTTGCATTTAGTTGAACTCTTCCTACGTCAAATCCTTCTTCAAAAATTCCGAGTGCAGCTCTGTTATAAATCGGTCCTGTGTAGATTTTTTTATCAATCATTAAAGTTCCTAAAGGAACTCCGGTCTGAGGTTTAAAATAGCCGCCGTTTATAGCAACAATTGAATTTGTCTTTTGTGCAATTGCTCTAAGAGATTTTTTGCCTGCTAATTTTTCTGAAGCTATTGCAGGTTTAATTTCATAATCTTGTGCTACCTCTTTGTTTATTTCCACAATATTTATTCTAACTGGCCGCCCGCTGTAATATTTAACCATTTTAATATGTTTGATACCGTCTGCTACATTGTATATAGTGTATCCTTTATATTTAGTTTTAATTCTTTCTTCAAATTTTTCTTTTCTTACTTCCGGACTTAATTCTTCTTTAATATTTTCTGTCAATGTTTTTAAAACAGGTGTTCTAACAGCCTGATTTGCAATTAAATCATTTGCAAACAGAGTTGGATTAAATAAAGAATGAGTCAGCAGAAAAGCTGTTACAAGCGAAAGTGCAAATATCCCTTCACATAGTCTGCCTGAAATTGTAATTTGCCGTTTTTCAATAAGCGTATCCATGATGTCACCCAAGATTTAAAAAGTAACCGGATACCTTTTTGTTTTTAGAGTGGTGTGGGGAATAACACTCATCAGAGACCTATGAGGGCAAATAGGGTGTTCCTACTATTATTGTAACATATTTTAACAAATAGTGCAAGCCTTTTAGCCGCAAGTGTTTAACAAAACTAAATAGTGGTAAATGTACACTATATCAGAAATTTAGATAAATAAAAACAGAAATTCTTAATGAATTTCTGTTTTTACGTAAAATGTGAAAATTATTTCTATTTTGATTCGCTAAGATATCTTTTTACAGCTTTTAATATTGTGATTGATGAAATTTCTTTATCTGTAGCTTTGATATGTGAATTTTCACCTGTAGCTCTGCTTAGTTCAAATTTTGCAAAACCGCTGTTTCTCATAATAGTCAGATCAGCTTTTTTCCCGAATACTGTTTCTATCAAATGAACATTTGTTTTTCCAAGAGTTCCTATAAATGTTCCGAGTTCTTTTCCCTTTCTTGTTTGAGCAAGTTTGTCAAAGGCCATATCTACTATTTCATTTGTTTTATCAGCTCTTGATGTAAATGTTACTGTATCAGATACCGGTTGCGGATCCGGTTTTGGGGTTTCATGCAATTTATAGTCTTTTGGCTGCTGAGGATTAACAGCATAAGTATGTTTTGGAGTATTTGTAATTTTTGTAATCATCATAATAAAATCCCTCTTTTAAAATAAATGTATATTGTACACTTAATATATAATATCAAAAACATATTTTTGTCAAGGATAGTGACAGTGATTGGGAATAATAGGGATTTGCAACATTATACTTCATTAGTCGACATCAACAGGTGCACGTAGAATTTTTTCTATGGCTTCTCTTGCAGTAAAGACAAGAGCTTCTGGAATATTATCTATTGTTGTAAGCTGTCTTAAAACATCCACAACACGTTTAAAAGCTCGTACTATGTCGCCTTCTCCTATGTCTGAAATTTGTTCTGCTACGGTTTCCCATTCAGCACCTTCAATCCAAAGTTCAATCAGGGAACTGAAATACGGATTGATATAAAGCGGTGATTCAATATCATATTTTGATTGGGCTTTTTCAAGCTTTCTTTTTATATTTCTTATTTGATTAAGGGTTTTTCTAACTGGCTCAGAGAATGGAATATATGGAATTTCCATTCTTATATCTTCTGTTGTAACGGCACAAATAACACCTGCCAATTGAGACGGGGTAAGGTTTTCTAGAATTCCTGAAAATATAATTTCTGCAAGATAAAGTTCATTTTCAGAGCGAATTTGAGATGTTGTCTTTCCTTTTTCTGTAGGATAATCATTTAGTAAGTAGCCGTAGTCTCCCAAAATTGCTCTGTGTGATAGAAATTTATTCCAGTAGATATCTTTTTGTTTTTCAATTTCTTTTTCAAGCTTTTTCTTTTTGGCATCAATTCTTTTTATAACTTCAAGGTTTTTAGAGTGTTTTTTGTAGTGTTTGCAGGTATCGCAGGCAAACTTCTGGAGTTTATGCAAATCTTCTTTATTTCGCTGCCCGAATTCAATAACCTCAGGCGAAAGAGGTCTATGTTTTGATTTTTCTTGTTTTAGAATTTTTTTGTATGTTTGTCTGTTTTGAACATATAAATATCTTAACCTGTCATATTCAAACATTTTTTCATCATTGTAGCGGCTCGGACAAACAAAGGTTCTTTCTTTTATTTCACGATCAAACTGTTCTAATTGCATCAGAATTGGCTTTAATCTTGAATCTGAAGAGTAATATCCGAAACTTTTTAATATAAGTTCTTTTGCTTCATCAAGATCGAATCTCTGGAGCAGATTAAGCACCATAGAATAGCTAGGTGAAAATTTACTTTCAAGCGGATTAGAATCGCTCAATACGAGTTCTGCAACTTCTTCCGGAGATTGGAAAGAGGTACCAACGATTGTCACATAGCCAATTTCGTCCATACCCCGTCTGCCTGCACGACCTGACATTTGTAAAAACTCATTGGCTGTAAGCATTCTGTGTCCGGAGTCCGTTCTTTTGCTGGTTGAACTTATTACAGTAGAACGTGCCGGCATATTAATTCCTGCAGCAAGTGTCTCAGTCGCAAAGACAACTTTTATCAGACCCTGCTGGAATAACTTTTCGACAAGGTTTTTCCAGGCTGGTAATAATCCTGCGTGATGCGAAGCTACTCCTTGAATTAAATATTCTATATGTTTATTACCGTATAGATGAGGATTTTCTGCAATAAAATCTTCTATGAACGCTTTAATTTTTTGCTGCTCGATCTTTGTATTTAATCCCAGACCAGAACATTTTTCCATTTGTTCATCACATTTTTTTCTGGAGAAAGTAAAATATATAGCAGGCAGCATATCGTTATCTGCAAGATTTTTGATAATTTGTTTGACATAAGATTTTTTTCTTTTATCTTTTCCTTTTGCCCATTGAGGTTTTTCTGGTCGGATTTTGCGGTTTAATTTACCGTTTGGGGTTAATAAAGGTAAAAGTTTAAACGGCTGAGAACTGTCAAAATAATAAAATCTCAAAGGAACAGGACGGAAATCTGTATTAACAAGTTTAGTTTTAGAATGAACAGTATTTATCCAGTCAGTAAGTTCCTGACAGTTTGCAACGGTGGCAGATAGTGCAATAATCTGTATATTTGTCGGGCAGTAAATTATACTTTCTTCCCAGACAGTTCCTCTTTGTTCGTCATTCATATAATGAACTTCATCTAAAACTACGTATTTGACATCTTTTAGGTTGTCGGCAACCGCTCCGAAATTTGTACCGTAGAGCATATTTCTGAAAACTTCGGTTGTCATAATTACAATTTGAGCATTACGGTTAATAGAGGTATCGCCAGTTAAAAGTCCGACTTTATCGGTTCCGTATTTTTCTCCGAAATCATAAAATTTTTGATTGGAGAGAGCTTTTAGCGGGGTAGTATAAAATATCCGGCAGCCTTGTTCCAGAGCTTTATGTATTGCGTGCTGGGCAATGACAGTTTTTCCTGCTCCAGTTGGAGCACAGACAACAACACTTTCTCCGTTGTCAATAATTTGACAGGCTTCTTTTTGAAAATCATCAAGTTCGAATGGAAATTCGTACATTCTATCCCTTTCCAGACTATTCCATATTTATTATAACACAGTTTGTTATATTTATAAGAGCCTCTAATGTTAAGTTTTCATAATATTTTACAGTACATATAGCAAAAATATTTTTCTTGTATTTTATAATGAAAGCAAGAATAAAGTTGAAAGGGTAGATAATATGCAAGTTAACGGTATTACAAATAATCCTCAGCCGAAACAGAGTTTTGGAATGTCTTTGAGTATGCATGACGGAGCTGTTGCAGCATTAAGAAAAAGAGTTAAAGATGCTGATTTTGAAAAATTGAATAATATTTTAAATAATTTAAAAGAACGTAAAGAAGTTGGAGTTACGTTGTATACGACCAGCCCTAATTCAACAAGATTAATGGCAAATTTATATCCGACAAATATTTCTTTGGATATTCAAACAAGATACCCGAAAGAAGGACTGTTTCATCAGTTCAGAAATCCGATAAAGTATTTGGCATCACTTGTTGATAAAGCAAACGCTATGGAGCGTGAAGTTGCAAAAGCTAAAGCAAGAAATGATGTATTTGATAAACTTGGTTAAATTTTTTGAAAGGAACTATAAATATGAATTTGAGCATTACCCCGATTAATTTCACAGGCGGACAGCGAATTAAAGTAAAAATAGCTAATAATATGGAAGATTACCAGAGAGGTTTCTCAATGGGTTCTACTCTCCCAAAAGATAAATTAGATATTGAATTGAGAAAATATTCTTCAAATCCGAAATTTGCAAGTCTTGTTCAGGGAATACTTGACGGACTTGACAGCCTTACCGATGCCGCAAAGCGTATGGGCAAACTTGAAAAAGGCAATTATAAAGGTAATGTAAAATAGCGGCAGAATGATTTATTTGTGAAAATTTTATTATGAATAAAGAAGCTCCCGATAGGGAGCTTTTTTATATTTTATCAAATCCGGTGTATTTTCTTAAAACTTCAGGAATAATAACAGTTCCGTCTGCTTGCTGGAAGTTTTCCAGAATAGCGGCAAAAGTTCTTCCGACAGCAAGACCTGATCCGTTGATTGTATGAACGAATCTTGTTTTACCTGTAGCCTTTTCTTTATAGCGGATATTAGCACGTCTTGCCTGATAATCGCCGTAATTTGAACAGCTTGAAATTTCTTTATAAGTTCCGTAAGACGGCATCCAAACCTCTAAATCCCAGCATTTGTTTGCTGAAAATCCGATATCTCCTGTAGAAAGTGCTTCTCGTCTATATGGCAATTCTAACAACTGGAGCATTTTTTCTGCATCTTCTGTTAATTTTTCGTGTTCATCTTTGCTTGTTTCAGGAGTACAAAGCTTAACAAGTTCAACCTTATTAAACTGATGAACTCTGATTAAGCCTCTTGTATCTTTACCGGCAGAACCTGCTTCACGTCTAAAGCAAGGGGTGTAAGCTGTCATATATTTAGGCAGATCGTCTTCAGATAGAATTTCGCCTGAATAAATATTGGTAACAGGAACTTCTGCGGTTGGAATTAAGTACAAATCTTCATTTTCGCATTTATACATATCTTCTGCGAATTTAGGAAGCTGTCCTGTTCCTGTCATTGTGGCTGCATTAGCCATAAACGGCGGTAAAATTTCTTCATAACCTTGTTCATTGCAGTGATAATCAAGGAAGAAGTTAATAATAGCACGTTCTAATTTAGCACCTTTACCTCTGTAGAGAGTAAATCTGCTTTGAGAAAGTTTAACACCTCTTTCAAAATCTACTAAATTTTTTTCTTCGCAGATATCCCAGTGGGCTTTCGGCTCAAACGAAAACTTAGTAGGTTCGCCCCATTTGTAAACTTCGACATTATCGGCATCGGATAAACCTATCGGGGTTGTTTCATCTGGGATATTCGGTATATGTAATAATATATCACGTTGTTTTGCATCTAAGCTATTTTGTTTTTCTTCCAGTAATTTTATTTCATCACCCAGCAGGCGAACATCTTCTTGAATTTCGTCCGTATTTTCGCCGTTTTTTTTCATAATCCCGATTTTTTGGGATTCAGATTTTCTTTTAGCTCTAAGTTCATCGGCTTTAGTTTGAATTTTTCTTCTTTCTTCGTCAATAGCAATAACTTCATTGATTGACAAATCAGGGTTTCTTCTTTTCAAAAGTTCGTTAATTTTTTCAGGGTTCTCTCTAATCAATTTAATATCAAGCATTCTAGCCTCTTTTCTTTTTCATAATCAGTATTTTTATTTTAGATTAAAGAAATTTTATAATCAAGCAGTGGGGGGTAAATATAAAATAAATCCCCTCCCTGGACGGGGAGGGTTAGGGTGGGGTGATAGCAGAACTTACGACATGAAAAAGATTTTTCCAAAGAACCCCTCGCCCGCTTGCGGGAGAGGGGAAGGGGTGAGGGTGCTTTAAAGTTTCGCAAGAAATAGCCTCCCCCACCTTTGACGTGGAGTGAAAGGCTAGGGTGATGCCGAATCGAAAATAATTACCCTCCCTGTATGGGGAGGGTTAGGGTGGGGTGATAGCAGAACTGACGACATGAGAAAAATTTTCCAAAATTCCCCTCGCCCGTATGCGGGAGAGGGGAAAGGGGTGAGGGTGCTTCAATGATTCAGTTTCGCAAGAAAAAGCCTCCTCTCCTTGGATGAGGGAGTGTAAGAGCTTGAGTGACACAGAGTTGAAAAAATCCCCTCCCTGGATGGGGAGGGATAGGGCGGGGTGATAAATTATTAAGAAATATGAACAACTGATTAAATCTTTCAAACACATATCATAAAAGGATTAACCCGAACGGGTTATATGAAAACAAATTAAAACACTTGTAAAATTACAAAAACAACATTATAATATATACATAGGATATCTAGCATTTAGAAAAGTTTACATAATCCCCGAAAAATTAAAGTGCAAGTGAGAACCTGTCGATATTGAAAAATATAGATAGGTAGATAATATGAGGATGATGAAGTATGAAAACAGATAAGAAAAGTCCTGAATTTAATGATGAATTAAAAGGACAGGAGAAGAATCGTGCATTGAGGCCTCTTATTGCAGCATCATTGACAGCATTAAGTATGACAGGAGCGTATGCTTCTGAGGATTTGTCACCTGTAGTACTAACAGTAGAAGATACAAAAGG
>CALUWC010000014.1 GCA_944324395.1 Candidatus Gastranaerophilales bacterium
AAACGATACTCAATCGTTTTCCTGCGGCAGAGTGCCACTTCGACATTTTCATTTGCCATATTTTATTCAATTTTCAATTTGTTCTAATTTTGTCTCCGCGGCGGACGTTGACTCAAGGTCAACCCTCTCGGAAAACGATACTCAATCGTTTTCCTGCGGCAGAGTGCCACTTCGACATTTTCATTTGCCATATTTTATTCAATTTTCAAAATTCTATAAAATTATTATATTATAAACATACCTGCTTGTGAATAATTAATATTTTTTATGAAATATTTTTATGAACATTTTTATTTTATTTATGATAAAATACGAATGGAAAAGTGTATTTCGTACCTTTTAATATAAATATGTTACTAAATGGGGAAAGAGATATTAAATAGGAGAAAGGTTATGAATTTAGAATTGTTAAAATCCGGTATACTTCTTATGATTATTGGTATGGGAGTTGTTTATTTTTTCCTTACAATCATGATTTATGTTGTTGGTTTCTCATCTAAAATCATCAGCATTGCTAGTAAATATTTTCCGGAAGAAGTCGAAGAAGATATTACTGTTAAAAAGAAAACTTCTTCAACCAGCGACAGTGAAATTGCTTTAGCTATAGCTTGTGCTGTTGCAGAAAGGAGCAGAGCATGATAAGTAGTTTTGTTTCTTCTCACAGTGTAATGATATCAGCAGGATTATTGATTCTTGCTTATATATTTATCGCTCTGGAAAAAATTCCAAAAGTTGTTATCGCATTACTCGGCGGTGCTATTACAATAATTTTAGGTCTTGTTAGTCAAACTAAAGCCGTAGACGGGGTTTTAAACCCGCATTATTTTGTTAACTTTATTGATTTTAACGTAATATTCTTACTCGTTTCTATGATGATAATTGTATCAATTACCACAAGAAGCGGAGTATTTAGCTGGATGGCTAATGAATTATTAAAATTTACAAAAGGTCACCCTATTAGAATTTTATTTACTTTAGGCATATTTACAGCTGTTGTCAGTGCATTTTTAGATAACGTTACAACAGTTATTTTAATTATGCCAATAACTTTTGCTATCGCTAAAAAACTGGATATTGATCCGGTTCCGTATTTATTGACAGAAGTATTTGCTTCTAATATCGGTGGAACTGCAACTCTTATCGGGGACCCGCCAAATATTATTATCGGAAGTGCCGGAGGCTTATCTTTTATGGACTTTGTAAAAGAATTGACTCCGATTGTATGTATTATTCTTTTGGCTGTCGTTACCGTATTAGCTTTGATTTTCAAAAAATCTTTAAAAGCAGATGAAGCTAAAATGGCAGAAATTGCCAAAATTGATAACTCTCATTCAATTACCGATAAAAATCTTATGATAAGATCTACAACGATTTTATTATTAGTTATTTTAGGTTTTGTATTACATGATAAACTTCATATTGAAACAAGTGTTGTTGCGATGCTCGGTGCCAGCATTCTGTTGATATTTGAAAAACCGACAGACATTCTAAGAGATGTTGAATGGAATACAATATTCTTCTTTATCGGCTTATTCATAATTATCGGCGGCCTTGAAGCCTCTGGCGGTATCAAAATGATGGCTGAATGGATAATTCAGGTTACACAGGGCAGCCAGGCTGCAACATCCATGATTATACTCTGGGCTTCAGGTATAATTTCAGGTGTTATAGACAATATACCGTACACTGCGACAATGGCTCCTATGTTAGTTGAAATTGAAAAAGCAATGGGGGCTGATTATACCTATCCTCTATGGTGGGCATTATCTTTAGGTGCTTGTCTTGGAGGAAACATGACAATCATCGGTGCTGCCGCAAACGTAATTGTGTCGGAAAACGCTATAAAAGAAGGACACCCTATATCATTTATGCGATTTTTAAAATACGGTGTTTTTGTTGTCGCAATATCATTATTATTAAGTACAGCATACATTTACTTAAGATTTTTAATATAAATATTTATAATTTTATTAAAAAGCAGATTGTAAATTATATACAACCTGCTTTTTAAATCAAGGACATAAAAAGGGAATAAGAATATGGAACAACAATTTGATATATTTTGCATACTGCAGCTATTTGGAGGCCTGGCATTTTTCTTGTACGGCATTTATATAATGTCACTGGGGCTGGAAAAAATAGCCGGCGGGAAACTGGAAAAAATATTAAAAACCATGACTTCCAATCCGGCAAAAGGCCTTGTATTAGGAGCCGGAATAACTGCATTAATACAAAGCTCTTCCGCAGTAACAGTTATGCTTGTCGGTCTTGTAAACTCAGGAATAATGAAATTAAGCCAGGCAATCGGTGTAATTATGGGTTCAAATATCGGTACAACCATCACTGCCTGGATTTTAAGTTTATCAGGAATTCAAAGTACCAATACGATTTTAAGACTGTTTAAACCGGAATCATTTACTCCTGTACTGGCACTTGTCGGAGTTTTGATGATTTTCATAGCAAAATCTAATAAAAATAAGAACATCGGAAATGCATTCTTAGGATTTTCTATTTTGATGACAGGAATGATATTTATGGGAACCTCAATGGAACCGTTATCTCATTCACCTAAATTTATGCAGCTTTTAACATTGTTCAAAAATCCGCTATTCGGAGTTTTTGTCGGAACATTTATAACTGCAATTATACAAAGTTCAGCCGCTTCTATAGGTATGCTGCAAGCTCTTGTAATGCAGGTTGATATGACCTATTCAATGGCTTTGCCTATTATTATGGGACAAAATATCGGAACCTGTATTACCGCAGTTTTATCAAGTATAGGTGTTAATGCTAATGCCAAAAAAGTAGCCGTTGTCCATGTTACATTCAACGTCATCGGGACAATCGTATTTTTGACTATTTACGAAATAATAAGATGGTTAATTGATTTCCCGTTTATGGAAGAAAATGTAAATCCGGCAGGAATCGCCATTTTACATTCTACTTTCAATATTTGTACAACAATACTTCTATTCCCGTTTATTAAACAGCTTGAAAAAATTGCAAATATGGTTATTAAAGAAACCAAAAATCAAAAAGATGAAGTCTTTATTGATGAACGTTTACTTCTCACTCCTGAACTTGCAATTTCTGAAATACACAACAAAATATCAAAAATGGCAAGACTTGTTCAAAACAATGTACTATATTCAACAAAACTTCTAAAAAATTACTCTTACAAAAAAGCTGACGTTATAAACAAAAATGAACAGCGTATAGATTTATACGAAGACAAGATGGAAGCTTATTTGATTAAAGTTTCAAATAAAGGACTTGCAGATGAAACAGGAAATGTAATAGCAAGACTTTTGCTTACTATAGGAGATTATGAAAGAATAGGAGACCATGCTGTTAATATTTTAAATATTGCAGAAGAAAAGAAAAATAAAAATATGGATTTTCCTCCGGAATTGGTTGAAGATATTAAAACTATCGTGAGTGCTATTTTAGAAGTTCTTAGTCTGTCATCGGAAGCTTTTAAACATGACAATACAACACTTGCTTTAAAAATAGAACCTCTGGAACAAGTTATAGACAGACTGGTTTTAAAAGCCAAAAATAGACATATAAAAAGAATTCAATACGGAGAATGTCCGATAGAACTGGACTTTTTAATTTCTGATTTGTTCAATGATTTTGAAAGAATTTCAGATCACTGTTCAAATATTGCAACATCTATATTAAAAACAAAAGATCAAAATATCGATAAACACGAATTTCTGAAACAACTAAAATCATACGATAACAAAGATTTTTCTAAAACCTACGATGAATTCAAAGAAAAATATGCACTCAAATTATAATATATTATTTAAAATATCGGAACTGAACGAAAAGTTCCGATATTTTTTATTTCTCCAAAATTTTACCTGATACAGGCGGAATAGGAGAGGCGATAATTTTTTCCATATAATCATTATTAATTTTGCGAATTTCTAAACCAATATTTTTTATATCTTCATCTGTTAAAAAATTATAGCGTTTTGCATATCTCAAAACCATCATGCCTGACGTTTTCGGGTGTTTTTCATATTTATAAATATTATAAATAAAAAAATGTCTGCCGTTATTTTCAACATTTTCCAGATAACTGATTACAGCAATATCCTGTTTTTTGTTCTGGACAAGTTTTAACAAGACACATTTATTATCTGATTCCACTTTTTCATCAATATCTCTGGCATATTTTAAAGGATTTTTTACATCGGGATAGTAGTAAATACCTATCAGACTTGTCCATAAATCCTTTGATTCACCGGATAAAAAGTACTCATTTTCAATACAATTATTTAATTTTGAAATATCAGAATATTTTAAATCATATATTTTATTGTCAAAATGTATATTTTCAGCCTTTGCAGGAAGAATAGAATACGCACAAAATAATAAAACAATAAAAAGCTTAAAAATATAGTTCATAATATACACTCCAAATATTATTTAAACGTATAAAAGAACAAATATTATTCCCTAAAACGACAAATATTTATTATTTATAATTTATTTTAAAATTTTATTCTTGAGGATAAGATAATTTTATTACCTTATTTTTAGTTTTTAAATATCTTTCGCATTGCTTTACTCTGTCGTACCCGAGCATTATACCCAATATAAAATCCTGCTCGGGAGATAACTTATTCAACTTAGGATTAAAAGTCTTAACAACTTCAATGCAAGAATCTGCTCCGAAATAAACGTTTATTTTATCACCTTTTATTTCATGAATAATATAAGAAATTCCGTTATGTTGTAATTTTTCTTCTATAACATCCCTATATTTTGCTTTTTCTGTAGTTAAAATTAAATTTCTCAAGCCTTTTTTATATTCATAAATATGGTGATTAAAAACTCTTAAATCATTAAATTCTTCGGCTTTTTCAGAAGATATATCATTATTTTTTCCAAATGATAAATTCTTTTTATATAAGTTTGCACCTGCAAAATAATTATACTGTGCTATTTTCCCAATTCGCATTGATAACCTCCATAATGTTAGCCTCACCTAACATTATAAATGTTAAACATATTATCAGTCAATGTCAATAATTATTTATTATTTCTTAATCTTGTAATAAATTTTTCAAGTCTTTCAATTGCAAGTTTTAAATTATCCAAAGAATATGCATAAGAAATCCGCAGATATCCTTCACCGCATTCGCCAAAAGCAGTACCCGGAACTACCGCAACTTTTTCTTCCTGCAAAAATTTTGTCGCAAACTCTTCACTTGTCATACCGAATTCTTTAATGCAAGGAAAAACATAAAAAGCTCCATACGGTTCAAAACATTCAAGTCCCATTTGCCGGAAAGCATTCATTAAATAACGACGTCTTTGATTATATGACTGGCACATAGCAGCAACATCACTATCCCCGTTTTTCAAAGCTTCAATTGCAGCATATTGGCTGGTTGTCGGAGCACACATAATCGCAAATTGATGAATTTTAGTCATTTGTTTAATTATTTCTTTCGGGGCGCAGGCATAACCAAGCCGCCAGCCGGTCATAGCATAAGCTTTTGAAAAGCCGTTTATTAATATCGTACGTTCTTGCATTCCGTCTACTGAAGCAATTGAAATGTGTTTATTTTTATACGTTAATGCTGCATAAATTTCATCCGACATAACAAGAATATCTTTTTCAATAATAATTCTGGCTATTCTTTCTAAATCATCTGCCTCCATAATCGCACCTGTCGGATTGTTCGGATAAGGAAGTATCAAAACTTTTGTTTTATCACTTACCGCATTTAATAGTTCCCCAGGAGTTAAACGAAATTCATTTTCAGCTTTTAAATTTACAATAACAGGTTTTGCACCTGCCAATATTGCACAAGGTTCATAAGAAACATATGATGGCTGCGGAATAATAACCTCATCTCCGGGATTAATTACCGCCCTTAAACCGACATCTATAGCTTCTGATCCGCCCACAGTAACAAGAATTTCATTATCCGGACAATATTCAAGTCCTTGATGACGTTTCAAATAATTCGAAATCTCAATTCTAAGCTCTTTTAAACCTGCATTTGAAGTATAAAAAGTTTTTCCACGTTCAAAAGCATAGATTCCCTCATCTCTTATATGCCATGGAGTATCAAAATCAGGCTCGCCAACCCCAAGAGAAATCGCATCTTTCATCTCGCTTACAATATCAAAAAATTTTCTTATGCCCGAAGGTTTAATCGCTGCGACTTTTTGAGAAATCATTTCCCTCATGGAGTAATAACCTCTCTTTCATCTTTAACCGATTTATTCAAAATTGTGCCATGATCTTTATATTTTTTCAAAATAAAATGTGTAGCTGTACTCAAAACACTATCCAGCGTAGATAATTTATCGGATACAAAATTCGCAATTTCTTTTAACGTCTTTTCTTCCAGGATAACAAGCAGGTCATATCCGCCTGAAATTAAATATACAGCCTTTACTTCAGGATAATTATAAATTCGTTCTGCCATATTATCAAATCCTCTGCCTCTTTGCGGAGTTACTTTAACCTCAATCAGAGCCGTAACTTTTTCAATTGAAGTTTTCTCCCAGTTAATAAGTGTATGATATCCGCATATTATACCTTCTTTTTCAAGTTTTGAAATTTCATCTAAAACAGCCTCTTCAGTAACTCCAAGTAATACTGCCAATTCGCTGAAATCAATCCTGCTGTTTTTTTCTACTATTGATAGCAGTTCTTCTCTCATAAAACCTCCCTGCAATTTATTATAATATTATAGCAAAAATTATGATATAATACATCTATGAAAAATATCATTACATTTATAGTTTTATTTTCTTTTCAAAATGCAGTACTGGCATCAGACTGCACAGAATATTTGTCAAAAATTTATACCCAAAATTATAATTCAACAATAACTATTACTTCTCAAAAAGAATCTCTGGATAAATATGAAAATAATATCAATAATCAATACATTTCATCTATCATATACGGCAAAGGTTATTTTAAACAGGAGAATAAACGCAAACAAAAAATAACGTACCTCTGCACCCTAAAAGATTATAATACTATTACATGGGGTTATGTGCTGCCAAGATAGCATAAAAGCCTGTAAATACTAATATTACAATATTATAAATTTACACAATTTGCCTTTTTAAAAAAATAATATATTATTAAAAATAGAGGATAACTATTCAACAGTGAAAACAAAAACAAAAGGAATATTAAACGGTGCAATAGCATCCGCAAGTTACGGAACAAACCCCTTATTTGCCCTGCCTCTTTTTTCTGCAGGTATCGGGGTTAACTCTGTTTTATTTTACAGATATGCTCTGGCTGTTATAATTTACGGACTATGGTTAACTTTTATCAAAAAAATTTCTCTCAAAATTTCACTAAAAGAATTCCTACCACTGTTTATCCTCGCAATCTTTTTTTCATTGTCATCTCTTACCCTTTTTGATGCCTTTAAATATATTGAAGCCGGAATAGCCTGTACAATTCTTTTTATATATCCGATCATGGTTGCAATTATTATGGCAATATTTTTCAAAGAAAAAATAACAAAAACCACCGTAGGAGCAATAATACTAACAACAATAGGAATCTTAGCCTTGTATAACGGAAAACCGGGGGCAACTCTCAACATACATGGCATCATTGTTGTTTTACTCTCGGCTTTGCTGTACGCATTGTATATTGTGGGGGTTAAAAATATAAAAATTATCAATACGATTCATCAGGATAAAATGAGTTTTTATATAATGTTTTTTGGCCTGTTTGTTTATATCTGCAACTTGAAATTCTGCACCAGTCTGCAAATTTTAAACACACCGATTTTATGGCTGTATACAATAGGTCTTTCAATATTCCCGACAATTATCTCAATTGAAACAATAAATGTTTCAATAAAACTTATCGGCTCAACTTCAACAGCAATTCTTGGAGCATTAGAACCATTAACCGCAATATTTTTCGGGATAGTAGTTTTTCACCAGCATCTGACATTGAGAATTTCACTCGGCATTACTCTAATATTACTCGGAGTACTTCTAATTATCACTAAAAATACACGAAAGAAAATTTCAACAATATAGAAACTATCGCATCTTTCCGGACTCATAACCTGTCCACATATAAAACAAAGGCAGGAATTTTTCTACTCCAAGTTTTCCTACAAACGGAAATTTAGCCATTATCAAAGCACCTGATATAACATCAATATTTGCGATTGTATCAATAAATTTAACTTTTCGGCGATTGTTCGGACTTGTTGTACCATTAATTTTGTTTGAAATTTTAGCCCCTGCAAACATTCCGCCGAAAATACCACATAGCAGGGCTGCTGCTTTAGCTTTCATATTATTCAAAGCTTTTATATTTTCACAAATTTTTAATATCGGTTTGATTAATAATGTAGGAATTATTGCATTAAAAAACTGAAAAACACCTTCATGAATTTTGTATTTGGCTTCAACTTTTCTGTCAGAAAGCAATCCGCCGGCTACCCCGCCTGAAATTGAACCCGTACTCAGCAAAATCATTTCTTTTTCACTGTATTTAAGCTTCCATATCGGAACTTTTTGCTTTTTACAAAATTGCATCATCGGAATAGCTGTACCTGCCAAAGTGCCAATGCCAATTGATAATTTTTCCATATTTGTCAAAGGTTTTCTTTTGGGAAATGAAAAAAAATGATCTTTATCTGATTTAAAACCGAAACTCTCAAACGTTTTGTCAGGGTAATTTACGTATATCGGGGCTAACATAAAATTTTTACATATCCTTTTACAATAACTTATCAGCCATAAACATATTACATCAGAAAAAAAAGTTGTCAATATAAGGAACATATATAACAAATTCCACTAAATATGTTAAAACAGTCAATAATACAAAGAGTTGGGGTACATTTCATTCAGCCCAACAATAAAATTGACATTAATCGGACTCGAGATTTTTTGATGTTGGGAATTTTTAGCCTTATTTAAAAATATTCTTTGTAATTTTATGTCCCAATAAAGTCCGATTAAGTCTGTTTAAGAATTCAATATCAAGCAGCTTCCGATGGCTAATATCCAGGTGCGGTTGGGCAAGTATGCTCAACCGCACCTAAAAAACTTCCTACCCAAACGGTCATTAAAATACAAATACATTCAGGATGACATTTTAAGATTTGACCTCCAAGTAAAAATACTGAACAGAAAAGTCACTAAAAAAGAGCCTTTCGGCTCTTAGAATAAATTGGGCCCGGAGGGATTCGAACCCACGACCAAAGGATTATGAGTCCTCTGCGCTACCGCTGCGCCACAGGCCCGTGACGTCTTTTATCTATTTAATTTTAATTTTGTCTTGGATTTGAATCTGCTGTCTTATGTCTCCTCAAGCGTGACATTCAATCACCTTCTCGTTGGCGGAGTGTCCAAACTTACGGAACACTGCTATCAGCAAATCCATTTACCGACAACAGGAACTTATTATCCTTGAAAACTTTAAACCTCACAAGAATTTCAAAGTCCTTACTTAATCTAACATCAAAATATCAAAAAATCAAGTAAACTATATCGTAATATTTTCTTTTACTTTTTCTTTGTTGACACTCTTCCTTGCACTAACAGCAGGAATAACCACGCAATCTGTTAATTCTGAACCTGTCTTAATTTCTGCATTATCTAATACAATGCAATTCTCAAGTTTTATATATTCTCCGAGTTTGCAATTATTACCTACAACTGTATTCCCTACAAAACGTATTGTAGAAGGAATTTTTGAATCACCGCAAACATAACTGCCAAGATTTGTATCAATTATTCTATCATGGTCAATTTTACAAACTCCGTTAAAGACGTCTTGAATTGATTGTTTATACTGACCTATAGTCCCTATATCATTCCAATATTCATCTACAACAAACGTATTTATCGCTCTTTCCTTTAAAAGTTTTGGAAAAACATTTTTAGCAAAATCACAAAATTCATTTTCAGGAATATAGTCAAAAATTTTATAATTAAAAATATAAATTCCTGTATTTATCAAATTGCTTTTTGCTTCCTCTACTGATGGTTTTTCTTGAAATTCAGTTATATAACCATCTCCATCTGTTACAACAACCCCGAAATGTGAAACATATTCATGCGGAATTTCTTTCACTCCGATTGTAGCAATTGCATTTGATGCCTTATGAATTTCTACAGCTTTATCAATATCTGCTGTTGTCAAAATATCGCCTGACATGACAATAAAATCTTCACCTTTATCAAAGAAAAACTGACATTTCTTAACTCCGCCTGCGGTGCCTGAAAGTTCAGTTTCTTTAATATAATTAAATTTTATACCTAAGTTATTATTCTTATATCTGTCTATAATCTGGTTTGCCAAATAATATGTATTTGAAATAACTTCTTTAACTCCAACATTGTGCAGCTGTGTCAAAATGATATCCATTAAAGGTCTGTTCATAACAGGAATCAGCGGTTTTGGTATCATTAATGTAATCGGCTCTAATCGAGATCCCATGCCTGCAGCCATTACCATTGCTTTCAAATTTTTCTTCATAATATATCCCTTTTTGCCGATTATACTACCAAGGATAATTTTTGTCTATAGTCCAATTATTAACTTTTATTAATGCCAGACATGCTGCTCCGACACCTGCTCCGCCTTCTTGAGGTTTAGCTTTCTTATTACACCCGTCCGGAAAATCTTTACTTATTAAATCATTATATTGATATACATCATGAGGAATCCCGCATTTGTCAAACCCGCCAAAATGCAAACCGTCAGTAATATAAAATTTTTCATACTCGGTTTTATCACATAATTTAGGTCTGTGAGCATTATTATAAAAATACATTATAAAAATATCTTTGCCCATTTGATTTGGAGCGGATTTACCATTAATATCCGCAACTATATATATCAATCCGTCTTTATTTTTTAAAAATCCTAAAACAATCTTCCCCTTTAATTCAAAACTATAGATAGGTTTTTCAAAAACTTTATTTCGTTTCATATCAGAATACATAGGATTATTCCAGCACATAGCCTGGTTAGTTTTACAAAAGCCTTCAAGATTAAAAAATCTGGCAAAGTATTTTTCAACAAAATCTTCCAGTATCATATCCGTATCATAAAGGCTTGTCCCGTCATTCATCATTGCATACATTCTGCCGGCTTGCAAAATCTCACTTTGTAAAATTTTTAATTTAGCAACAGTTTGTTTTTGCTGATAAGATTTATACAAAGGAAATGCAATAATAAAAAATAATATTAAAAAAACTATGCCCATAATAGCTATAGTCTGTGCCTGTGTTATTGCAGATCGTTTTAAAAATTTAAAAAGCATGACCAAAAATTCCCATCTAGTTACCAATACTTAGTATCTCAATTATTTTGTTTTTTGTCAAATCAGAATTTATTTGTTTTATTGAAATTATAGAGCCTGTTTCTATATCTTCACGAAAAACTGTTCTTAATAAATTTTCATCATAATCATACAAAATTGAACCATGCTGCAATATATAGCCTTGCTTGCGGCATTGTGCGGAGCCTATTAATTTTCGACCGTTGTAACATAAATCCGCACCTGTTGATATAGACATGCAGTAATCCAGCTTTGAATTTATATGCTTGGATCCTCCAAAATCAAGTTCAATACCGAGGAGTTTAAATTTATTTATTAATATTTGCGAAATTTCCTTATAGGAAGAAATTATATGCTCGCCATTTTTAAGATAAGAAGCAGGACAAATAAAAGAATACGTAATTTCATCGTCATGAAGCAATGCTCTGCCGCCTGTCAGGCGACGCACGATATCTATATTATGTTCCTTTAAATATTCTTTATCCAGAAAAGAATCCTCTTGATTTCGTCCAAGAGAAACGCAAGGCGGATTCCAGCCGTAGAGCCTCAAAATAGGAATCTGCAATCTGTCTTTTATTGCATTTTCAAGAAGATTGCTGTCTATTTCCATATTTAACTTGCCTGAATTAGTACTGAAAGGTAGGAGCCGGAACTGTGCCATCATTTATTTCCTCATAAGGTACGGAATGAATAGAATAACCGCCCGGTCTTAAATCAGGCACTTTTATAGTTTCTAACGGTTCAAAATTATATCCTTCAGAACCTGCTTCATTTGTTCTGCCAGAAGTGTTAGAATAGTTTCTTTTTGAATTAACCTTTTTGGTATCATCAGAATAATTTTGTTCTGAATAGCCACTGTTATTATTGACATTATCATCTTTCTGAAATCTTCTGTGACTGGTTGACGGAGTATTATTTACAAACGAAGGTTCATTAACTCTTAATCCGTCATTATCATAATTATCTAAAGATTTCGGAGTTTCCCACCAGCGTTTTGGTTTCGGTTTATCATTATCATGGATAAATATTAAACCTTTTGTCGAATATTTATCTTCTTTTTTAGGTTTTACTTCTTCCTGATTAGCATTTTCAGCAGATTCTCCTGCAGAAGCTTCTTCTGATTTATCCTTTTTGAACTTTGAAAAGAAAGATAACTTTTTCCCTTCAATATCATCAATATTTGAAGATGAACCTGTGATAGTATCCGTTTCATTTTCAACATCTTCTATAGGCCGATTTATTTGTTTATTAACAAGATTGGCTTCATTATCTATTTTCAAGTCAGGAACAGTTACCTGTGCAGATGACTCTGCAGATGCCGCACTATTAACAATAGGCTGTACATTTTGAGGCTGGGTACTTGGTTCCTGCGGCTGCACTTCTGCAGTTATTTCAGCTTTTTGCTGAGGTGCAGTATTATCAGGCTGAGCAGTTTCTACAACCTGTACTTTATCAGAAATTTTCTTATCAGTAGTATCTCCGTTTTCTCTTGCTAAAAGTTCAGCTTCAAACTGAAGAAAGGTTTCATTACCTACAAATTGTTCTAAAGCAGCACGCTTAGAATAAAAATCTGATTTTGCAGATCTTTGTTTATCCAGAGCAGTTCTGTAATAAGCATCCGTTATTACGACAAGTTCTCTTGGGGCATTATTCTTTTGTGCCAATTCAAACTTACGCTGCCTGTCTTCTACAAGGTCAGTAGTTAATTCAAGTTGTTTTTTTGCAGTCATATAATCATAATACAAGTTTACAGCTCTCTGCTGAAGATCTTCAACCTTGCGGATTAAAATAATCATATCAGCATCATTGACTCTTGTGTATTTATAATTCAGAGCTTTTGTATCCTGTGACATAATACCCAGAATATTTCCTCCGATTAAAGAAGAACCTGCCAAAATCGGACTGCCCATACTGGCCCCGACTAAAGTTGACATACTGGCAATTGTTGATAATACCTTTTTTATAGATTTTTCATCCGGCTTATCAGCATCAGGATTTGCTAATTTATATAATGTGAAATTTATCGTATCGCTTTGAACAGCTGCACCATGCCACAACAAAGACAAATCAGCAAGCATATCCTGCTGTTCAAATTCTAATTCTTGTGCTACTTCTTTTGATAACCTTTTTATACTCAAATCTGCATACGTCAAATCTGCAATACCGGCTTCCTGCGTATCATCAATTTGAGCATATTTTTTCTCTGGCTTGTTCATTTCCTGAACAGCTTGAACATATTGATTTTCCGGAATTTCAGAAATTCCGACACGATAAGCTGGAGGTTTAGGAAGTGATAAATCCTGTAAAGTTTCAGAACAAACACCCGGAAGAGCAAAACAACCAAGCATTAAAGAAACTGCAAACAATTTATTTCTTATTAACATTATTACCTCCAATCAATGCTGAATCGTAATCATATTGGTATAAATTTAAATTATCAACAACCTTTTTACCGGCAAGTCTTTGTAATTCAAGATGATACTTCTTCGCCATCTGCATATATTTTTCTTCTTCCAGCTGCATATCTTTATATAAAGCTGAAGATATAGCAATTTCCAAAAAATCTTCTTCATCCATTGCCTTAACATAATTTTTGCTGTATAGAAGCTCTCTTGAACGTGCCTCTTTTAATTGAGAAAGAGAATTCTTGTAATTATAATATGCATTTATAATTTTGTCTTGCAAATTTTCAACCAAACCGGCAAGTTCAATTAATTCAGTATCCGTAAGCGGAATTTCCTGCGGAATATTTTTTCTGTTCAGAAAATTCTGAGCAAGTCTGCCTGCCGCATAAGATCCTGATTGAACCATGTAATCAGCTCCGAGTAAAGCCGGAGCTAAAGATGCCCCCGAAACAATAGCGGATAGAGTTTTTGCCATTAAAGAAGAATGTATTCTCCTCTGGCTTTCAGGAGTTGATAATTTTTTCAAGGCAAAACTGATAACCTGATTATTTGCAACCGTCCCTTTCCAAAGATTATCAATATCCTCCATGTCTTTTTCTTTTTGAAGTTTAATAATCTCGTCCATTATCTCTTTTTCACTGATAATAAGAGATTCTTTTCCTTTATAATCAGCTTTCGGAAGTTCTATTTTGGCAGGCTGAACTTTGCCAAGCTGAACTTCTTCTCCCTCAACCGCAAATGCCTGACCAACAACAAGACACATTATCCCAAATATAATTAATATCTTTTTCATAATAATGTTATAGCACAATAATTATAATAAATCCATCGGTTGATTAATGTTTAAATCTTAAGATTGTTCTGCAAAAATCTAAAAAACTCTAGAATTAAAACATAAGAGGATAAAGAGTTGAGTAACGGGAAAACAAAATCGCAATATATGAGTGCCCCTGCTGCAAAAAAAGATAAACTTCAAGCTCTGCAAAACAAAGCCGATTTGCTCAGAGCACAAGACTCTTTTAAAGAAGCTGCCGGAACATACTTGAATTCTATTATGCTTGACAGGAGCAATGCCGACACTTATCTTGGATTGGGAATTTGTTACAAAAATTTAGAAAAAAACAAAAAAGCAATTGAATATTTAGAAAAAGCGGCATTACTCGATCCGAATAAATTTGACACATTTTATGAACTTGGTATCTGCCAATTGAAAGAAGGAGCTTCCTGCTGTGCCATAAAATGTTTTATTCAAGCTATTCAAATAGAACCGGACAACCCAGATGCAATCTATCAGCTCGGCCTTGCACATGAGCAGTGTGATGAAGCTGATATGGCCCTGATGATTTATCAAAAACTTATTGAAAACTCTCCATCTTATATAAATGCATATTTAAGAAAATCCTATTTATTAATGAAAATGGAACTTTATAAACAAGCTCTGGGACTATATCTTAATGCTTTGAAAATAAATAAAAATTATACCAGAATTTATTTTGATATAGGTGTATGTCTTGATAAACTCGGAAAAATTTCTGATGCAAAAAGATATTACCGTAAGTTTTTGACACATGAGCCAGAATCTGAAAATGCTAATATTGCACTTAAAAGAATTGAAAAATTAAGAAAAGTAAAAAAATCCAATCCTCAGTTATCATTAGTTTAAAAATATATTTGCCTGTATTTGTTCAAAAATAAATAATATATTTAAGATATTTACATTATTAAAATTTTAGTGTATTATATACACTTGGTAAGGATTTTTAATTATGGCTATAGATTCTGTGTCAATGAATAATACAACCCGCAGATCGAATGTGCAAAATTTCCATTCATTAAAAAAGGAAATCACATACGGTTATATTAACTTGAATTCAGAACCTGATACTTTGTTACATGGAACCCCGCTGACAACTACAGATAAATTCCTTGCCGCAACTGGTGCCGCAGCCGGAGTTACAATACCTCTTTTAGCATTTATGAAAAAACAAAAAATTAAAAATCCTTTTAAATTAAAATACACTGCAAAAGAAATGATAACCATGGCTGCAGGAGGAAATCTCGGAGGTATACTACTGAGTTCTGTCGGAGAACCAAAAGTCGACAGAAAGAAAAAATGGAAAGAAGGAATTTTTCAGATGCTTTTGACTTCTCTGCCAATTTTATTTGTTGACGGCGGAGTAAAACTCTGTGAAAAAACAAAAAACAAAAAAATCAACAACAATTTTGTAAAAATTCTGGTATCTGCAGCTGGCGTTGCACTTGGCTCAAACATAGCTGTCGAAGTTTCTAATAAACTTAGAAATGAAAAAGAAGCTAAAAAGCCAAAAAGAGAATTAAAACCAATAGATATGATTGCAAATATTGATGATGTTGTAGCAATTATGATACTGGCAAAAATTCCTTTCGCAAATAAAATAAAAATAGAAAGAGCATTGCCGTTTATATACTCATTCTGCGGGTACCGTTCAGGGACAGCAGATCGAAAACCTGTAAAACAATCCAATCAACCCAGCCATTCATAACAAAGCTGCATAAATTCTTCCGGAAAATCCATATACAAATCTTCTGCATGAGATGAATTTTTAAATAATTTGTATTTTTTCTCACATTTTGCTCGATTATAAAGAAGTTCTGTATGCCAGGGAAAAACTGTTGGATCATTTTCACCAGCAGCAAATAAAACCGGAGTTTGAACATTGCAAATATAATCAACAGGCTTTTCTTTTTTTAATAAAGGAAATCCCGGACGAACAGATAACCATCGCTTAGGTTCAAACTTTTTAAACAACGTAGGAAACCAAGCCTGCGGCATAAACATTCTGTTTTCAATCTTCATAAAATCAGCCGGCGGAGAAACAGCAATTACTTTATTTATATCATCATATTTAGCACAGTAATTTAAAACAACAACTCCGCCTAATGAAAACCCGCACAAATAAATCTTTTTATATCCAAATTCTGGAGATTTTGCATATTCAACAACAGCTTCCAGATCAAAAAGCTCTTTTGCCGTAAAAGTATAAAATCCGCAGCTTTTGCCATGTCCTCTAAAATCCATTGAAATAATATCATACTTTTTATGAAAATCCTGCGACATTTTTTCAAATATACCAGAATCCTTTGTCATAAACCAGCCGGGGCAAATGACAAGAACACAATCATTTTCTGATTGATAATGATTTACAGCAATTTTTATATTATCAGAAGTTGTGAGAAAAACCTCTTTCATCTTATTTTTTTTCTTCCGGCTCAGGAACTAATTCAGAAAACTGTTGAATTAATTCATCCATATTAACAATAGTGCAAACTTCACCTTGAGACAACATATCCATTAACTGTTTCTCACTTGGAGTCAGCTCATTTGAGTTATTAAGCTCTAATGCGGCATTTGGATCTTTTAAAAGCTTATTAACCTGTTCAACATTTCTTTTATCCTCTTCAATAACTGCATCAACAAGAAGATTTAATTGCTCTTTTGTAAATCCGCATTCAACTTTAGGTTCTATTTTTGAAATTTTTTTATCTTCAACTGTTATTCCAAAAGATTTTCTGAAGTCCTCACTCAAACTGTTAACTTTAGCGGACATATGATATTCACATTTTTCATTTTTCCAGCCTTTAATATTTATTCTGAAAGATAAATTTAATCCGAAAATATCAAAATTATATTTCTCGTCCTGAGGCTTGCAGCTCCTCAAATCATCAATTATTTCATCGGTAAGTTTTGATTGAACAGACTCCGGTTTATCTGAAGATTGTACTTTTTCATCTTTTATATCAGATTGATTTTCTTCTTTCAATTCTCTTGTAGTTTGAACAGAATCAGAAGGAACAGGAGCTATAGGAGCAACAACTTCCGCAATCTTTGCAATCGCCTGTGTTCCAAATATCAATGAAATTGTTATTACTAAAAATTTTAATATCTTCATTATTACCTCATAATATACTTTTTTATACTTTTAAAACTACTGCTTTTAATAGCATTAATATAAAAATTGCAAATCATTAATTACTATAAACATGAGTGTCTGCACAATAAAAAACATCCTTGTCTGAGCGGGCAAAAGATTCATAACGGCTACTCAATGGAATAATGTCTTTAAACATTGGTCCTTTAGAATAATCTTTTCCCAATAACCTATTCTGCTCCCGTAATACTACATCTGCATAAGAATTAAGCTGTCTTTTATATACCTGACATTCAATATACATACGATTAATTTGAAAGTCCAATTCATTATTAACAGATTTAGAAGCCGTCAAATGGTTAACAGCATTAAAGAGGTTCAATGCATCAGAATAATCAGCTTTAAACAAAATCTTACAGCGAGGATTCTTCTTCATTTTAAAACCTGCTATCTTTGTTTTTATTAAAATATCCTGCCCGGACACATCCGCCATAAAATAGCCCTCTGATGGAGTACATGTTTTTATATTATTAACAAGCTGTTTATCAATTTTGTCTAATGAATCCTGGGGAATATAAGATTCTATTGTTGCTGATGGATTTTTTTCAGGTTCTTTAACCGGAGGCAACGTTTTTTCTTGTGTGGGCAGCGTTTTTTTAGTGTCATCAATTTGACGCTGCGTATGTACAACATCTGCTAAAACACCGCTGCCGACAAACAATATACAAATTAAAACCATATAGATTTTCTTCATACTCAACTCACTCTCTACTAATTAAACTATTAAATGTATTCAGACTCCGCTACATACCAAATAAAGAGTTAAACATGCCTGCAGAATCACCTGCATTCAAAATAGTACAGGCTCTATCATTTAACAATACATCCATAAGCCTCATATCAGAACTGTTCATGTTACTCATTGTAGGCATTTCAATACTCGTAGGATTTTTTAGCATATTATTTGTAGCACCGGCATTTCTTTCATTTTCTTGAAGAATTGAATCCCCAACCTCCAGCAATTGCTGCTTTGTAAAATCACATCTAATTTTTGGTTCAAAAGTAAATATTGAAGCCATAGAAGAATCCACTCCGTATAGCTGTTTAAAAGTATCGCTTATACCTGTAGACTGTGCTACAAAATTCAATCTGCATTTATTATCTACCCAGCCTTCAATACTGACTTTAAATGAAAAATTAAGTCCTGCAACGTCTGTATTCAAGGTTTCGGTATATGGTTTACACATTCTTACATTATCAACAAGTTTATCCCCGGTTTTTTGATTTTTATTATAATTATTAACTTTAGGAGAAGCTTGTCCGCCGCTTTGACGATTTTGCTGTGTATTTTGATTTTGCGGACGAATACGTCTTTGCGTTTGAACAACATCAGCAAAAACACTTCCGCCAAGAGCAAAAATTAACAATAACACAAATGCTGCATAAAACTTTTTCATAATTTCACTAAACCTTTTTAACCTTCCAATATCTAAATTATACCTTAAAATACGAAACTCAACAAGTAAATAGTATTTTATACAAATTTATTATATAATAAATTTAAAAGAGAGAATTTATACAAGGGGCATAATGGACGAAAATAATAACGATTTACTTTTGCTTGGTTTAAGTATATTAGGAATGGGTCTGTTGCTGGCAGGATATTCCATCTCAGCATACCTGGAAGTTAAACATCTCAATGAAAAAATTGATTTTGAAACTCTGGCAAACAGTACTGACATGTCTGTTTCCGATAAATATTATGAATATCTCTCTATTGATGATTTTCTTGAACATAAACTCACAAAAAATAAAAATATTCCCATAAAAAACATCTCCTGTGTATATCTTGATTATGCCCAGCAAAACGCAATAGACTTATATAATCTCACAAATAAAAAACTCGACAGCAGTGATTCAAGGAGAAATGTAACAACAGGGATTATAAGGAAACTCTATAATACTCTTGAGGATTATAAAACATGTAAACAATATGAAAGTTATAAAAAGGAACTAAAAGACCTCCTTCAGGATATACAAAAATCAGAAAATTTCCATGCTGACTACGAACAAAGAAGGAATAGTATTTTAGACTACCGCCAAGAACTTCCAAACGAAAACACTCCGCCTGAAGAGGCAGATGATAATACGTTTTCCGACATACAGCCCCGCCCGTCATTAAATATTCCGGGAGATGAAATCCCTGCTCAAAATTAGTTATAGAACTATTCAACAGTTTTTCAATTTATTCGTATATAAAAAAAACCACTCACAAGTGAGTGGGTCGTTTTCTGCATCCTAATGGTCTCTTTTAGTGTTTATTATTTAGGAGTTTATATGTTTTTGGGGTTAATGAACTATTTATATTTAGTGTTTCGACTACACTTAAATCTTATGTAATTATTATTGCACAAGAAAATTTATATGTCAATAAGATGTTTTTATGTTTTTATATGATAGCCTGAATTACACTAATAGTGTATATTTTACACTTTACAAAACTTAATATTGTGTTTTTCTGGAAATTTCACAGAACTAATCGGCCATGCTTTCGGATATTAAAATTGACAATTTAGAATATCCTCAACTTTAACATCCAAAGCTTCAGCAATCTTATACAAAGTTTTTATTTTTACATTATTCAAACCACGTTCGAGCGTACTTATAGAATTCATATTCAAATTTGACCTAAAGGCAAGCTCTTCCTGTGATAATCCGTTTTTAATTCTTATATAACGAACACTTTGTCCTATTTTGAATAGTAAATCGTCTTTCATTATTTAATTGTATAATCTTGACATTTAACTATCTAACTATTAAAATAGCTATCTTCATAGTTTACTATTAGTACACTTACTAAAGTATGTATCAGGAGATAGCTCAATTATGGTTACTACAAAACAGCAATCTGCATTTACACTGGCAGAAGTCCTTATTACTCTTGGAATTATTGGAGTAGTCGCAGCCCTCACAATTCCAATCCTAATATCAAATTACAGAAAAAGGCAGCTGGAAACTCAGATAAAAGCAACATATTCGACAATACAACAAACAATAAGATTTGCGGATTATGAAGGCGTATCATATGATACGGTTAAAGATGGCAGTGATGATGCAATAAAAGAGTGGTTTGATTCTCTGCTTGGAAAACATTTAAAAGTTGAACAACTCTGCATAAACAGAAACCCTAAAGGCTGCTGGCATCAAGTTAAAACCTTAGCAGGTGCAACATACGGCGACAGTGAAGGTATAGGTACAAATATAATAGGATT
Source organism: Candidatus Gastranaerophilales bacterium (assembly GCA_944324395.1). Lineage (GTDB taxonomy): Bacteria > Cyanobacteriota > Vampirovibrionia > Gastranaerophilales > Gastranaerophilaceae > Zag111. The sequence goes on from CALUWC010000014.1 coordinate 20,904, forward strand.
TACAATTGCAAAAGGAGCATCTGTTACCATTGATGCATATAATGCAAATGATATGAAAAATAGATATGGCATAGATACAAACGAAAGCGGACTTGTATTCTTCTTTGATGCAAACGGAAAAACAAAACCAAATATATTGGGTAAAGATGTTTACATAATGGCATGGACCGCAAAAGGTCTTGTTCCTGCCGGCTCAAGCAAAACTAAAGCTCAAATTGAAGCAAATTGCTATACGGGTACGGGAGAATGGTGTCTGAATGATGTTTTAAGTAAGGGTTTTGTTATATCAGATAACGTGTGGAAAAGAAGCAAGTAAAATATTAAGAAATATTAATCTAAATAGTATAAATTTGGCAATTATTTAAACTTTATATTGTTTATATATATAAGAGCAGAGTATATAGGACTATGACCATGAATGACAGACGTTCAATTGATGCAATTAACAGAACTGCAGCAGCTCATGAATCCAATTACGTAACTGCAGATCTTGGCATAAAAAAGACTGATGATGAAACCAGAAATATTATCAGTTCGACATTCGGCATGATAAAAAATAACCTTGATGCACTCTGGTACTCGGTAGGTTTAGATCCGAATGTTAATATGGCATACGAAAAAACAATGACTGACCCTAATGCCAGCTTTGAGGTACAGGGAAAAAGATTTTACCCTCACCCCGGTGTTGGTAATCTTCAGCCATATAATGAAGCAGGCAATCCATCCGGCGGATGTTTTACAATGCAGACACTTGCATAGGAGATTAAAATGAGCAGTTTGCAGTTAAACGGAATACAATTAAATAGCAAACCCGGTACGGATTTTAATTCTCAATATAACGTACCTGATACCGCTTTGACTCAAACAAATACCCTGCCTAATAATCCTTTATATAACCTGATGCAGGTACTGTTTCAGGGGAAACAAACAGATAACATCGCAGAATTTTCAAATAACGATATCTTTTTGCAAAACGGATTAAAACCAAATATAGAAAAAGGTGATCATAAATTATTTACACAAGCATAAAAAAGACCTCTAAAATTTAGAGGTCTTTTTATTTGAAAAAGTTTTTAATTATACAGCTGCTGCTGATTTTGATTTTTCAATACATTCAATCAAAGTTTTAGCAACTGTATCTTGTTCTTCGTGAGTTAATTCAGGGAACATCGGAAGAGAAATAACAACTTCTGTGTTCTTTTCTGTGACTGGTAATGAACCAGGGCCCATTCCTAACCAAGCATTAACTTTTTGGAAATGCAGCGGAATCGGATAATATAACATAGCACCGATACCTCTTTCGCCAAGCATTTTATGAACTTCATCACGATTAGGAATTTTAACTGTATACTGGTGATAAACACAATATGTGTTATCCAATTCTTTCGGGATTTGAATATCCGGACAAGCTGCGAATAATTTATTATAATATGCAGCATGCTCTCTGCGTTTTGTATTCCATTCATCAATATGTTTTGCTTTAACTCTTAGAATTGCAGCCTGAATTTCATCAAGACGGCTGTTTACGCCCAATTCATCATTGTGATAACGAACCATAGAACCATGGTTTCTCAAAGCAATAAGTCTGTCTTTTAATTTTTCATCATTAACTGTGCAGAGGCCGCCGTCACCCATAGTACCTAAGTTCTTAGTCGGATAGAAACTGTAACATCCGATGTCACCGAATGTACCGACTTTTTGACCTTTAAAGGTTGAACCGATAGCCTGACAACAATCTTCAATAACTCTTAAATTATGTTTTTTAGCAATTGCCATAATTGCATCCATATCACAAGGCTGTCCGTATAAATGAACCGGAATTATAGCTTTTGTATTAGGAGTAATTGCAGCTTCAATTTTCTTTGGATCGATATTGAAAGTATCAGCATCTATATCAACAAATACAGGTTTTGCACCAACCATGCCGATAGCTTCGGCAGTAGCAACAAATGTAAATGCAGTAGTAATAACTTCATCTCCGGCACCTATATCCAAAGCTCTTAAGGCAACATGCAATGCATCAGTACCTGAGTTTAATGCAACAGTATATTTGCAGCCGATATATTGAGCCAATTCTTTTTCTAAAGCAGTAACATTAGGCCCTAAAATATAGCAGCCTGATCTCATAACTTCACATACAGCTTTTTCAGCTTCTTCGCCGATTTGAGCATACTGGCGTTTTGAATCAAAAATAGGAATCATAATTATCTCCTTTACTTTCCACTACCGATCTTTATATAAAACAATTATACCATAGTATTTAAAGTCTTAATATAAATTTTATATGGAATAAATTCAAATATTTTAATAATTATTTAGCTGTACGAACAATTGATAGACTTTGTAATAAAGAGAACTCTGAATGCCAACATCTGCAAGACACTGGAAACAAGTGATTTTTATAGCATCCGTAAAAATACTTAAGTAAAAGTTCGGACTGTTAAAATTTTTCAAAAACTCTATAATAATGATGTTTATTAAAATCTATAGGAGAAATATAAATGGCAAATTTAAGAAATTTTATCAATGCAATCACAAATGACAACAGAATCTACACAGCAGAAGACATCGGGAGCATGTCGGGAAAAGAATTTAGAGCAAATGAAAAAGCCATAGATTATCAGATGAATAATTTAGGGATTCCAAGAGAAAGTGATCTTGCGGGCAGTCCTGACGTAGTTTATGTTCATGCATACACAAAAGAGGATGGTACTGAGGTAAAAGCACATTATCGTTCCAAGCCAGATGGGGTTGTTGGGAATAATTATGAACATAGTGGAACTTCTACTGGTGCTGCTGCAGATATTGAACCAACATTAAAATTAGAAGGCGGTATTACTTATAATGATTATCAATTACAGTCAAGAGCAACTATTGATGATTATTCTCAAATACTTGAAGATGGTTTGGTTGGATTAGTAAATAAAGGCATACTTGATTTAGGAATTAATACATATGGTAAATATAAATTAAAACAAGATGATGCTGTAAGTTTATGGAATGTTGCCTCAAAAGGAGTAACTCAAAAAAGTACAGAAGAATATATAAAACGTAATGGGAAATTTTATAACAATATGAAAGATGTTATTAATGATTTCCCGCAATACAAAAAACAAATTCAAGAAAAAGTAAAAACCCAATTTAAGAAAGATGATGTACCAGGAATAGTATTTCATGAAAATAGTAGTGTAGCAAAAGCTATAAAAAAATCAGCAGAATTAAATGATTTTATATATAAAAATGCAGCAGCATTAAAATCGGGAAAAGAAGTGACCGGTTCTCTAGGATTCAATAGTGATGCAAATTTGCACAATGCATTTGGTAAGGTGGATATTTTATCAGCAAAGTTGCAAGGGAAATATATTGAGTTTATACTATTAGACACATATGATTTTAATCCGAATGAAATGAATTCGCTTGTACAAATGGGATATTCAGCACAAAAAGCAAGGTTGTTACATCCCTACTTTACAATTGTAAAATGTAGGTATAAAATATAAAGGATAAAAATGAGTAGTTCAAAGTTTTATACAATTTTTAATATCTTCAATATATTATTAATTGCGTTTATACTAGGTTGTATAAGTGTAGTTTGCGATTTGGTTTCAGATATTTCCCAAAATGCGAATATAATGCTTCTTTTGGGATTACTATTGCAGATTACGTATATTATTGTAAAACTCTATTTGCCAAATTTGTTGGTAAATCTTGCAAAAAAGCATACGAAATCAATAATAAGCGAGTATATTCAATTTATAAAAAACACCCCTCAAAATAAAAAGAAAATCCTAAGAATAGCCTTTTTTTATGATATACCGGTTTTATTATATTCTATATATTTATATATTAATTATGATTTAGCCTCTGCAATATTTTTTATTACCTTTTCATATATAATAATTTACGCTGGCGGGATATTTCTATTTTATCTAATGTTATATAAGGCATTAAAAAATATATAAAATAGTTAAATAATTTGACAATCTAAAATCCACGCATAGAAAATGGCGAATTTAAAGGAATTTTATTTGATAAATATGACTATAATTTGCATATTAAAGAATATTTAAAGACACCTGAGGTAACTTTCTATAACAATGCTATGGACGTAATGCAGTATACACCGTTTGCCAAAAACTATTATGTTATAATACCAATAAAATTTGGAGTGCAAAATAACAATGAAAAAAATAGTCAAAGTTTTATTTAACCGAAACATGTTAATGCTTTATATTGTTAATTTTTTGTTAGCAGATCCGGCAATATATGTATTTTTTTTGTTAATGGCAGCCGCATTTTTAGAAAAATATAATTATTTTATCTTAGCAATAATAATATCGGTTGGAAGATTATTTATATTACCAAATTTTTATAATTGGTTTGCAGGATTTGCAAAAGACAAATATATACAGGATTTTTTGTATGGATTAAGACATTCCCTAAAAGTAAAATTGTTGGTGGCAATATTAAGTCCAATCCCATTTATAATTGAATGTTTTATTTTATCTAATTGTGCAGAATCTGATTTTGGAGGACTATTAGAGGGTATCATAACTCTATATGTATTTTCATTACTTGCAGGATTATTAGGCAGCTATATAGTATTATTTATATATTGGTACATAAAGGACAAGATAAAAACTTAAACTATTCAATAGGTCATTGGACAATATTAAATCCTAGAATAGAAAATGGGGAATTTAAGGGAATTTTATTTGATAAATATGACTACAAATGGTTGAGTAAAGAAGAATTACCAAATGCAGAAACCCGAAAACTAAATAATAGTGCTTATGCACTTCAAAATACTCCTTTACTAACAAATTACTATGTTATAATACCAGTAAGCTTCAGATTAGGGAAATAACTATGCACAATTTATTTAAAAATATAATTTGTTTATTACTTATTAATATTTTTGCAAATGCA
>CALUWC010000015.1 GCA_944324395.1 Candidatus Gastranaerophilales bacterium
CAAGCAGTATATAAATCTTTAGAAAATTTTTTAATTATCGTTACATTTCGTTACATATAACCTTGCTTTGAGCTTATAGTTTGGTTTTTGTTTGACTTTATCAATCTTCTCAATCAGTACAGAATGTGTTTTTCTTATTAGTGCAGTATTTCATTATTTAATAAAAATAGTTATTTAGTATTAGAATAATTTTTTTAATTTGTTATACAATTTATATATATGTTAGATGAGGGTTAATTATGTCAATTGATGATGCTTTAGTTATGATTTTGGCAGGCGGTGAAGGAAAAAGATTATATCCTTTAACAAAGGACAGAGCAAAGCCTGCAGTACCTTTTGGCGGTCGTTACAGAATTATTGATTTTGTTTTGAATAATTTTATAAATTCCGGCTTTTATAAAATTAAAGTGTTAACACAGTATAAATCTGACTCTTTGAATAAGCATATTACAAGGGGCTGGGCATTATCTCCGTTTTTAAATCAGTATGTTGATCTTGCTCCTGCTCAAATGAGAACAGGCAGCGATTGGTATCGAGGAACTGCTGATGCAATATATCAGAATATTTTTCATATATTAGATGAAGATCCTCGTTATGTTTGTATTTTTGGAGGAGATCATATTTATAAAATGCAAGTAGGGCAGATGCTTGATTTTCATAAAGAAAATAATGCGGATTTATCTATTTCAGCAATACCTATTCCAATTGAAGAGGCCTCTGAATTTGGTATAATGGAGGTTGATGATAATTGGCGATTGGTTAATTTTGTTGAAAAGCCGCAAACCCCGCCAAAGCCGATTCCAGGTAACCCGGGAATGTGCCTTGCATCTATGGGAAATTATATATTTGATAAAGATGTTTTACTAAATGCATTAAACAAAGATTATAATATTCCTGCTTCAAGTCATGATTTCGGAAAAAATGTTATACCTATGCTTTTAGCTGAAGGTAAAAATATTTATGTTTATAATTTTGCTAATAATTCTTTCCCGGGAATGACTGATAGTGAACGTGGTTACTGGCGTGATGTCGGAAGTATAGATGCATACTGGCAGGCTAACATGGATTTGCTTGATTATACTCCGGAATTGAATTTATATTCAAAAGAATGGCCTTTAAGAACGTTCAACTATAATTATCCGCCTGCAAAATTTATATGGGAAGAAGGCGATAGAGTTGGTATGGCTACTGATTCTATGGTATCGGAAGGTTGTATAATCTCAGGCGGAGGACTTTCTCACTGTGTTCTTTCGCCTAAGGTAAAGATTAACAGCTATTCAAGTGTTACTGATAGTATTCTTATGGAAAATGTCGAGGTTGGCAGATATTGTCAGATAAGAAAAGCTATTATTGATAAAAATGTTACTATTCCGCCGCATACAAAAATCGGTTTTGATAAAAATGAAGATATAAAACGCGGCTTCCATGTTTCGCAAGGCGGTGTTACGGTTGTTCCGAAAGGTGCAATTTTATAATTTTTCTTTAGAGTGTTTTTATTTTGGTGTTTTTGGGGTACATTTATAAAGTACCCCATTTTTTGTGTAAATTTTTGTGAAAAACTTATCAAAATCGGGCAATTAATAACCTTCAGAATCTTTATACTTGTGGGTAGGAATGTGTATGGCTATATCATCAATCACAAACAGAATATCATGTGTGTCTAACTCTGTAACTCAGGGTATAGCTAATGTTATACCTAAACTGACTGTAAAAGGAGAGAAAGCAAACAAGGCTATCAGCTGGATTGGAGAACAGATTTCTTCTCCTGAAAATCGCTTAATCTTAGGTGTTTCTGCCCTTATGAGTCAGCCGTTTATAGATTTGTATAACAAAAAAGTAGATGAAGATACAAGAAAAGTGTCAGCTGCAAGAACTGTTGCTAAAATTATTGCCGGAACTTTAACCGGAGTTTTAATAAGGTCCGGCTGTATTCATGCGATTGATGCGTTTACAAAATACCCCAGCCAGATTACACCTGATATGAAGTTTAAAAAACTTCGTTCTCTGTTCGCTCCTTCAGAAGGTCTTTTAAATGATCTTTCCTATTATAAGAAATCTCTGGGGACAATTATTTCTTTGTTTGTAATGGTATTTACTAACTTCTTGATTGATGCTCCGCTTACCAAGTTTTTAACTAACAAGTTTGTAGACAGGATTAACGAAAAGAAACAGGCTGCTAATAAACAAACAAAGGAGGCTTCTAATGAGTAATGCTTCTTTGTTTATGAATTTTAAGAATTTAATTGCAAAACATTATGGAGATAATCCTGGCAGAATGCTTATTCATACAGGAGTTATCGGTTGGATTTTATCTGCTGCAGCTCAGGTTATGGCAATTGCCATAAACGATAAAATTCCGAAAGAGCAGAAAATGTTTTTAATTCCGCAAGAAATGGCTGATGCTGCGGTTAATATTGTTTCTTTTTATGCTGTTACGCAAACTTTTGCCTCAGTTGCAGGGAAACTTGTTAAAACAGGTAAATGGCTTCCAGGTTCTGTAAGAGCCTTTTTAGAAAAAAACGGATTGGGTGCAAAACTCGGTAAAAAAGGTTTTAATGTAAAAGTTGACGGTAATTTAACTGATGAGTTGGCTAAACAGTATGACAAATTTAATAATGGTATTGATGTTATTGCAACAACTATAGGTTCAATTTTATCCTGTAATATTATTACTCCGCTTGTTCGAAATGAAATAGCAGCAGACAGGCAGAAAAAAGCTATATCAAAAATGAATGCAAAAAATCCGGTCAAACCTGTTGAAAATAATACAAATATGATGTATATCAAAAAGCCGTCAATGAAGGATTTTCAAACATATAGTTCTAATATTTATTCTGGTTCGTCATCTTTAAAAATATAAATATAGAAATCCTATAATTATTGCAGTTATAAGAACTACAAATATTGCAGCCAGTTTATAAAAATATGATGTTGTATATTCGGCTCCGTCTTGAATTTGATTTATGACAGTTTTTGAATAATCATATTTTGAATCATTTTTTGTCTTTTCGTATGCAGAGTATAAAACTTTTTTAAATTTATACATTGTTTCCAGTTCTTTTCTTGCTGTAGGATTTGATATTGTCATTTTTTTTATTTTTATATTCTCATTTGCATTTAATTCATTGTCTATATATGCTGACAGGCTGGAGATAAATTCCGGAGCCATAGTTTGCTCTTGTTCTTTCCGTTGGGTTTCTTTTTTACGATAAGTCTTTAGTATTTTTTGTAAATCTTCTATTTTCTTTTTGCAAGCAGGACATTTTGCAATATGCAAATTTATGTATTCACGTAATCTTGGATTTAGTTTATTTTCTATGTAAAAATTTATTAGTGCAGATACCTGGCTGCATGTCAGATCTTTATTCATTATTTTGGTACTCCTTTTATATATAGTTTTTCAATGCTTCTTGTAGACGTATTCTTGCTCTGGAAATTCGTGATTTTACTGTCCCTACACTTGAGTTTGTTGTTTGGGCTATTTCTTCATAACTTAACCCTTGGAATTCTCTTAATATAATTGCAATTCTAAATGCTTCTGGAAGTTCTCTTATGGCAGATTTAATAAGTCTTTCGCATTCTGCTGTTATACATTTTTCTATCGGCTTGTTTTTTTTATCCGGAATTTCTATTTTTAGAGCAAAATTCATTGGTTCACAGTTATAATCTATTGAAATTGTTTCTGGTGTTTTTTTCTTTTTGCGGATTTCATCATAATACGTATTTGTTATAATTTGGTTCAGCCACCCTTTAAAGCATTTAGGATTTTTTAATGCAGAAATATTTTTGGCTACCTTCAGTAAAACTTCCTGTGTAAGATCAGATAGATTATCAATACTTTTTAATAAGTAGCTGAGTGTTGCATATACTTCACTTTGAATTTTTTTTATAAGTTCTTCAAGTGCTTTGTAATCTTCTTTTTGAGATAGTACAACAAGTTCCTCCAGTGTCATTTTTCTATAGAGAAGCTTGTGTTCGGACATAAAAATATTCCTCCTTAATTTAGATATTAAGGAGAAATATGTCTGATTAGTATAAGCATATTGTTATATCAACAGGATAATTTTTTCTAACATTTGATTATAATATTATTTAGGTAGCTTAAATCTTATAACAGAGTTGCTTCCCTGCGAAGAAATAAATAGTAAATCTTCTGTAATGTGCATACAATAAGGTTTTTCAATGTTAGAAATAAGCTCTGTGATAAGTCCGTTTTTGTCAACTTTTAGTATATTATTTTTATTATAGTTTGCAATATAGATATTTCCGCTATTATCAATTGCAAGTCCTATAGGACCATCAATTTTTTCACTTTTAATATATACAATTTTTTTATTATCTGGCCCTATTTTGTATATTGTATTGTCAGAAAATCCGGCAACAAATAAGTTTCCGTTGTTATCAGTAACTACACCTGTAGGGCTTGTTATATCACTGAATACACCATTAGAATTATTTTTCGGATTTGCCTCGGTATAAGATTGAGGCTGAGTTTGTTCTGCTTTAGCTGTTGGAATATCAGTATTCATAGAATCTGCAAGTTGTTTTGCTCTTTGACCTATGAGTGTATCTGTAGGAATAAGCGTTAAATACATTTTTGCTTTGTCATATTCCCCGACCTTTTTACTTAGAGCAGCTGCTTTATATACTGCCTCGTAATCATCAGGCTTTCTCAATATAATCTGTTTAAATACTGCAAGTGCTGCTTCATCTTGTTTTAAATATTCCAGAATTGAACCTAAATTATAATAGGCATCAATATAATTCGGGTCAAGTTCTATCGCTTTTTTAAAGCAGGAAGCGGATTCTTCAAATTGCCCCAGTTGATAGTAATCAATACCCTTGTTATATTGAAGTTTTGCATCTGTGGCTATTGACGCATAGCTTGCTGTACAGGTTCCTGCTAATATCAAAATTGTAAAAATTGATTTTAATAATTTATTGTAGTTCATCTAATTCCTCTATAATTTCTTTGTTAGCGTCTGCAAATTGAGATCCTCTGGCAATAATTGCTTTCTTTAATAATACAGGAAGATTAATAGTTTGCATTTGAGCAAAGTTATTTGGCAGTCTCAGGCTCCAGTTTTTGTCGCCTGAGGTTCCTGGAACGTTATATGTTTCTGTCATATTAAAGAAATCAGTAAAGAAGATTTGGATATTTTCAGCTTTGCACGCAAACAGTTCAACTAATTTTGTTTCTTTTAAGAATGCTTCGTCATTAGTCATTTTAACGATTAGAGCATCTTTATCTTCAACTTCCTTAAATAAATCTTCAACAAGATTTTTAACGTGCAGATAACCTTCATGAGTATGAACCATCTTTTTAGCCCATACAGTTACAGGCTGATTGTCGTGAGTTCCAATCATTGCCCAGCATTTTTCTGAGATGTTTTTGCATCTGTACGGATCTTCCGGTTCTGTCGGTACAGTAAATTGAGTTAATCTCATGCCTAAAAGTTCATATTCTTTCATTACGGCAGCTACAGGATTTGTAAGAGTTCCTAAATCCTCGCACACAATAGAATCTTTGGTCAAACCTTCTTCTTTTGCAGCTGCTATTACAATTTTTTCTATAAGTCTTCCATATAATTTGATTTGTTCATGGGTTAAAGATTTTACTCTTTTTTCTTTATCTGAAGTCAGAGTTTCGTCCAAATCCTCAAGTTTTGCGATAGCATACTTTTTCAATTCGGGATGTTCCGGAGATGAGTATAATCTGCCTGCACCCTGCTCCGGCATAGGTTTTTTACCTGCTTTGTATACCCATGGGTCAATAAGACCTACAATGTGGTCAATTCTGACACCGCCCGGATTTTCTTTGAACATCTTTTTATAGAGGTTTTTCATCAAAATTCCCGCTTCACCCAGTGAGCCGTCAGCATTAAACATTTTGTCAGGATCTATGACAGGAAATCCCCATGCCTGTCCGTCTTTTGAAAAATAGTCAGGAGGACAGCCGAGACACCAGCCTTCTAAGAACAATGACTGATAAGCCCAGGTGTCACGATCAGAAAATGCAACTTGTCTGTCAGCAATCATTTTTATGCCTTTAGAATCGGCATATTTTTTTGTTTCTAAATTCTGTTTATATAATACAAACTGTATGAATTTGTATTCGTCAATTGCTTTGGTATATTTTTTAGAAATCTCTTCAATTCTTTTTGCATATAAAGCTTTTTCTTCCGGAGTTTTCGGATTAAACAGATTTTTATCTGTTGTACTTTTCCAGTTTGGCCAGAAGTCTGTACCATGTTCGATAGATAGAGCTTCGTATAAGCTGTCTTTTGCAAGCCAGGCATCGTTTTCCTTTTTATAAGCTTCAAATTCTTTGTTCAAATTCGGATTATTTAATTTAATAAAATTATTGTAAGCTTCTGATAAAGCTTGTGCCTGACGTTTTGTTATATAAGAATAACTTGTTTTGTTAGTGTTTTTATTCGGATTGTTGGCAACTATATCACTAAAAGTTTCAACAGATAAGATATTGAACCATTTATCTGTTGTCAATTGTTTTAAATCTATAAACAGGGGATTGTTAGAAAATATAGTTCCGGTATAAGGTGATGAATCTGAAATTTTAGTTTTTCCTGCCGGTCCCATTTGAATGGCATCAAAAAGTCCTGCGGCATAATCAATAAAATTTCTTCCTCCGGTTGAATTGCTGGTTCCAAATCCGGTATTTTCATTGTCAACAGAAGGGAAACTCCCGTTGTGCATAATAAATACAAAGTTCTTTTTGCCAAGAACTTGCAGAGCTTTTCTAATAGTACTGATTTTGCTATTATTGTCCAATGTACAAACCATTTTTACCCCTTCTTTTTTAACTATATAAAACCCTAACCTTATAAAAAATGGGCCCGGTGGGACTCGAACCCACGACCAATTGATTAAGAGTCAACTGCTCTACCAACTGAGCTACAAGCCCATTCATAAGACAAATTTATTTTATCATAAAAAATATTTATAAGTAAATAGTAAATATAAAAAAAGACCTCAATGGAGGTCTTTTTTGTCTTAAAATTTGAATAAAAATTAGTATCTTTCGAGGTATTTATCTAATTCCCATTGAGAAACATAAGTTCTAAAAGAATCCCACTCTTTTTTCTTCGAAGTCATAAATTCTTTGTATATATGTTCTCCCAATGCCGCCTGAGCAACAAGAGACTTGTCGAGATTTTCAAGAGCTTCTGCAAGGCTGCCCGGCAGAGAATCAATTTTTTGTCTTTTGCGTTCTTTTGAAGTTAGTTTGTAGATGTTGCTTTCAACAGGTGCCGGCGGGTCAATTTTATTTCGTATTCCGTCAAGACATGTTTCAAGTATAGCTGCAAATGCTAAATAAGGATTGCAGGCTGGATCAGGTGATCTCAACTCTACTCTTGTTGAAACACCTCTTTTTGCAGGTACTCTCAATAATGCACTTCTGTTTGCCAGAGACCATGCCAGATATACCGGAGCTTCATACCCCGGAACAAGTCTTTTGTAACTGTTTACTACAGGATTTGTGATTGCAGTAATACTTTTTACATGTTTAAGCATTCCTCCGATAGCGTACTTTGCGGTATCTGAGAGTTGATATTCTGCTTTTTCATCATAGAAAGCGTTTTTGCCGTCCTTAAATAAGGATATATTACAGTGCATGCCGGAACCATTAATTCCAAATATTGGTTTTGGCATAAATGTTGCGTGGAGGTTATGTTTAGCTGCAATTGCTTTAACTGCAATCCTAAATGTTGTTACGTTGTCTGCTGCAGTTAATATATCGGCATAACGAAAATCAATTTCGTGCTGGCCGTCTGCAACTTCGTGATGGGAAGCTTCGATATCAAATCCCATTTCTTTTAAGGTTAATACGATATCGGATCTTACATCTTCTCCTAAATCTTCAGGTCCTACATCATAATATCCTGCATGATCCTGAGTTTGTGTTGTCACATTCCCGTCTTTATCTTTTGCAAATAAGAAAAATTCAGCCTCGGGACCTATATTCATAGAAAATCCCATTTTTTCTGCAGCTTCCATTACTCTTTTTAAATTACATCTTGGACAGCCTTCAAATGGTGTTCCGTCGGAATTATAAATATCGCAGATTAGTCTGGCAGCATTCATTCCGTTATGCTCCCTCCAGGGAAGTATTTGAAAGCTGTTTATATCCGGATGGAAAAACATATCAGATGTTTCTATGCTTCTGAAACCTTTAATTGATGAGCCATCAAGCATTATTTCATTGTTTAAGGCTTTTTCTATATGTTCGGAAGGTATTGACATATTTTTAACCTGTCCGTTTATATCTACAAATTGAAGTTTGATAAATTTGATATTATATTGCTTTATCAAATCCTTAACTTCTTCCGGGGTAAATTTTTTTCCGTCTAATCTAGTGTGTGAAAATTTTGTCATACTAACCTCTTTCTTGAATCCTCTATATTTATATTAAAGATTACTTTACTAGAATAAGAATTTTATATCCAAAGGTCAAGTGTTTTCTTATAAAGAATATATAAAGCTTGTGTGTGTAATTTTGTTTTTTATAAATATTTGAGTAATTTTTTTCTAAATATATAATTATTTTTACTTTTTTAAATAAAAAAAGACATATTTTAATTTTTTGTTTTTAAAATATGTCTTTTTAGTTAATAATTTTGATTTAATGAAAGTTTACAATTTAATGTTTAATAATTTTATTATTATCATCAACAATTACAATTGTTGGTTTATATTCGCCTGCAACGGCTTCTTCAAAATATCCGTACGTAACAATTATAACTTTATCACCAGGCTGAGCTTTTCTTGCAGCTGCTCCGTTCAGACAAATCTGTCCTGACCCCGGTTCACCTTTGATTACGTATGTTTGAAATCTTTCACCGTTATTTACATTTAAAATTTCAACTTTTTGCCATTCTCTTATTTTTGCGGCTTTTAGTAAATCTTCGTCAATTGTGATTGAGCCTACATAGTTAAGATTAGCATCTGTAACTGTTGCTCTGTGTATTTTTGAGTATAAAAATTCTAATAACATTTATCTTACCTCGCTTATATATTATATAACAAACAATAAAAATGCACAGGTAAGTTTTTCTGCATTATAAAAGCCCCCGAATATCTCGAGGGCTTTTATAATGTTTCCCAAATCTTTCGCCTTGTCCCTTGCCAGCTTGATTATTGCAGTAGCGACTCCAGTAAGTTAGCATTTTGGAGTGCACCTGTTGATTCTTTAATCTTTTGTTTGTAAATGTAGGTTCTGAGTGCTTCTCTAATAAGTTCGCTTCTTGATCGGTTTTCACCTTCTGCAACTTGGTCAATTCTGTTCAAAAAATCCTCAGGCATTGAAATTAATACTCTGGCCATATATTCTCCTTTTTACTTCATGTACTCGCTGAATGCTTACATTATTATAAAAAATTTTTGATTTAAAAAAGTGCTAATTTTTATTTAAAAAATATATACTAATTTTTAAATCCCTTGATATTATTGACTTTTGCCATATATATAAATTTAACATTTCTTAATATTTGTAGCATTTTATTTTAATATAAGAGCAATACATGTTAAAAGCATGAAAAAGGTTACGATGTTTCTGGAATAGTAAAATCTAAAATAAAAACTGGCTTCGGGGGTATTTTTTATCTTGTTCCAACTGTCAAGCGGATAATGCCAGGGGTAAATTTTGGGAAGTTGTGTTTTATCTTGATTGTATTGCTTCAGACATCTATATAAATCAGCAATTAAAGGTATTGTTATAAATGTCAGGTATAAAAAATTATTGTTTGATATGCAAGCATAGATACTGACAAAAATGAAGCTTAAGGTGTAGAATACAAGTATAAATCTCAGTGCATTGTCTTTATTTTTGAATTTTCTGCAAAGAGTAATTTTATGAGAACACTCATCTCCGTCATAATCCATCAGCATGTGAGCATATAAAATAGTATTTGTAAATAAAGCACATGCTATTGAAAGTATTAAAACTTCATAAGAAAAACGGCTGGTCATAACATAGTATATTCCTTCATATAGCAAGGGGCCGTACGCAAGTATGACTGCGATTTCTCCGAGGCCTGCAGTTGAAAATTTTTGATAAGTTAAGGCTATTATAAGTCCTGCTAATGCAAGAAGGGCAACATAGCAGCCTGAAATAAAAAATAGCAGGATTCCTGTTGCAGCGGCAATTGCTAGAAATATAATGATAGCTGTTTGCAGTTCTTTTACGGAGGTTTTGCCTGTTCTCAGGTATGCACATTTACAATTTTGAGCACTGTTCATATATTCTTCATTTTTAATAAGAATTTTGTAATCAAAATAATCATCAATAAGATTTGTCGCCATGTGTGCAAAACTTACCCCGACTAAAGCCAGCAGTCCTGCGAAAATATTGCCGTTTTCTTTTATGCTGTAGATAAATATAACAAACCAGTTAAGAATAGTAATTGGAAGAGAATAAATTCGGGCATTTTCAAGCCAGAACAGAAAATTTTTCATCTTGATATCATTCCTTATTTATTAAGTAAGCAGATTTTTTAATGCAACAACTGATTCATAGCTTGCTCCGGCTTCCAAGAGTTCTTCTGCACCAAGTCCGAACATTGTAATCAGATCTCGAGCTTCATTGTGGTTATTGCTATTTAGAAATTTAACTGCATTTTTTGTGGCATCTTCTCTGCTTATTTTTGTAATCTGATCATTTATTCCTTTTCTGAAAATTCTGGATTTTGATTTACCCATGCAGTTCTCCTTTTTCAAAGGCGAGCAGTGCCGCTCCTATCATTCCTGAATAGTTTCCTGCTGTGGCTTTGTATATTTTTGTTGGTGCTGTAACAATTTCTTCGTTAACTTTTTGTTCTACAGATTCTGTATCAACAAATTGAGCAAGTGATCCCGATAAAACGATGCATTCAGGGTCAAAAAGGTTTGCCAGACCTATAAAACCGGCAATAATATCCCTGTGCCATCTGTTATATATTTCAAGCATTTGAGAATCTTGCTTTTTTACACCGTCAAATATATCGTAGGTTGTGATGTTAGGATTTTTTGATATTTCTATTGCTGTTTTTGTTAATCCCAGTCCTGATGTATATATTTCAAAGCAATCCCAGCCTCCGCATGTACATTTTCTTCTTTTGTCCGGATACATTTTGAAATGCATAGCTCCGGCAGCTCCGCTTTTACCCTTGAATAAACGATTATTAATAATTATACCGCCGCCGACTCCCGTTCCGAATGTTACCATAACAGAGGTTGACGTTCCTTTTGAGGCTCCGATTTTATATTCAGCCCAGGCTGCACAATTGGCATCATTTTCGACAAATACAGGTTTTGTTGATAGACTTGAAAAATTCAGTGTAGGATATTCTTTTGCAATGTTGCCGGTAGAGCCTACAATTTTTGTATTTTCATTATTTACTTCCCCGCAAGTTGAAAATGCTACTATATCAACTTCGCTTTCGTATTTTTTTATAATATTTTTAAAAGTCAGCCTAATTTCTTCCAAAGTTTTGGGTGTAGCATGTTTTTCTATTTCGCTTAAAATTTTGCCTGTTTCATCGATTATTGCACTGTAAATTTTTGTACCGCCGACATCAATAGCTAAAGCTTTTTTCATTAATTACCCCTTTTTCGGTTCAAAACTGTCTTTACTTAGCTGTTTTAAAGCATTTTTGTATACAGAACGAAGTTCTCTTTTGGAAAAATTAGCTCCAAGCACTTGAACCTGTTCTTCAGCTTTTTTAAGTTCTGCTGCTTCATTTATTATGTGCATTAAATTATTAAATTTATCTATTGTAGATAATGGTTTTAACGGGAATATTTTCATTAAATGTTTTCCTTTTTATTTCTGAATACAAATCTTTTTGTGATAAGCTGGGGTCTTGTTATAGCAGATCCTATTACAACGCAGTGTGCTCCGAGATTAAACGCTTTATTTACCTGCTCCGGCTCCCATATTCTGCCTTCTAATACGACAGGGAGGCTTGTTGCTTTTACAAGTTCTTCCAAAAGTGCGAAATCCGGACCATTAACAGGTGATGATGCTGATTCCAGAGTGTAGCCTGCAAGTGTTGTAGATAAAATGTCTGCTCCTGCTTCCTGAGCTTTTATACCTTCTTCTACAGTTGAAATATCAGCCATTGCCAGTCTTTTATTTATATGTATATATTTAATCAGGTCTGCAAGTTTTTCGTTATTTGGCCTTTTTCTCTGGGTTCCATCTGTTGCTATTATATCTGCACCTGCTTCAACAAGTTCTATGACATCTTTGATTGTTGGTGTTATATAAACAATTTCTTTCCAGTTTTTGGGAATTACATTGGGTTTTGTAAGTCCAATGACAGGAACGTGAAATAACCTTTTGGCATTTCTGACATCTCTTGCACCTGCAACTCTTAATGCTCCGGCTCCGCCTGTTACAACTGATTTCATCATTGCTACCATACATTTTTCAAGGTATAGCGGTTCTGAAGGCATTGCCTGTACTGATACTACTACTGTTCCTTTTATCTTTTCAATAACATTATTCATACATGAATTATATATTAAACAAAACTTTTTGCATTATGTTATAATAAGTAACATAAATGAGGGAATTTTTATGAAAAAAGAATTAGTAAAATATCCTTTTTTAACAAGGGATGTTGAAATATATGAAAGAGAGAATGGCCATAAAATTGTTTTGGCACATAAAGAAGGAGAAATGGTTCAGGTATCATCATGGGTAAAGACCGGTTCTATAAATGAGGATGATAACAATAATGGGATTTCTCATTTTCTGGAACATTTGATGTTCAAAGGCACGCATACTTATAAGGTTGGTGAATTTGACAGGAAGCTTGAAGCTAAAGGGGCTATTGTTAATGCTGCAACCTGGAAAGATTATACTTTTTATTATGTTACTTTGCCAAAAGGTACTGATGATAAGGATTTATATTTAGCGTTGGATTTGCATGCCGATATGATGATGGATCCTGTTTTCCCTTCAGAGGAACTGGGAGCTCCTTTTGATATAAATGATAATTCTGTTACAGATAAAAGAGAGCGTCATGTTGTCATTGAAGAAATAAGAATGCGTAAAGATCAGCCTTGGACAAAAGTTTATAATAATTGTAACTATAATATGTACACTTCTCACCCTTATAAAAGAGATGTTATCGGAACTCCTGAAATTATATCCCGATTGACAAGAGAAGATATAGACAATTATTACAGAAAGTTTTATACTCCTGAAAATGTTACAACGATTCTGGTCGGCGATTTTAATCATGATACGGTTTTGAAAATGGTATGTGATAAATTTACATTCCCGGATAGAATTTCTTCTGAAATAAGAGTTAATTCTATTGATAAACCTGTTTCATCTACTAAGTATGTTGAAGATAGGGCAAATGTCCAAACTTCATATTTAATGCTTGGCTGGCTTGGTCCAAAAGCAAATGAATTAAAACAATCTATTTGTTTAGATTTGATTAGTATAATTTTCGGAGATGGTGCCAGCTCACGACTTCAGCAAAATTTAATTGAAAAATTACCGGAAAAAATATTTAATATTGTCGAATCTGAACATTATCAGTTTAAAGATGGAAATAATTTCTTTATTCAGGCAAATTTCAATAATGGCTTTAAAGATAAAGCTATAGAACTTGTTAAGCAGGAATTGGCTAATTTGCTGAATAATAGAATATCGGAAGAAGAATTATCAAAAGCTAAGAAACGTACAAAGTCAAAGTTTGCTTATTCCGCAGAAACAGTTTCTGAAATAGGTGATACTATAGGGTATTATATGACTGTATGCGGTAATTTGAAACTCATAGAAGAGTATCTTGCAGATTTAGACAGTATTACAGTTGAGGATCTTGAAAATACTATTAAGCAATATTTAGATATTAATAATGCTGTTATTTCGGTTTTATTACCGGAGGAATAATTATGGAAGATAACATTTCTGATAAATTAGAATTAGTTAGGCAGAAGTGTCTGCATTGCAATAAGTGTTCTTTGTGTCAAACAAGGACAAACATTGTTTTTTCGGGTGGAGTTCCAAATCCCAAACTAATGTTGATAGGGGAGGCTCCGGGGTATTATGAAGATCAAAAAGGTGTACCTTTTGTAGGTAAAGCCGGTCAGCTTTTAGATAAAATTCTTGGGTGTGTTGGTTTTTCCAGAGAACGAGATATTTATATTTGTAATACATTAAAATGCAGGCCTCCTGAAAATAGAGATCCGTTGCCGGAAGAAAAAGCTGCTTGCAGAGAATATCTTGATGCTCAGGTTGAATTATTAAAACCCAGAATTATTTTATTATGCGGCAGGGTCGCTGTAAATTCTTTTATTGATACAAAACTTGGCATTACAAAATTGCGTGGGAAATGGTTTGAAGGTCCATATTATTCCAAAATGATGCCGATATTTCATCCCTCCTATTTATTGAGAAATGACAGCAGGGAAAAAGGTTCTCCAAAATGGCAGATGTGGCAGGATATTAAAGAAGTCCGCAGAGTTTATGATCAATTGAGTTGAGATTATATGGCAAAATTTTATATTCAGGTGTTTTGTTAGTGTTGAAAATTTTTGATTAGGAGGATTGTTATGCTGCAGCCTGTGAAATTTTTAAATTTAAATTATAATCGTTATAATATGATTTCACATCATGCTCTAAATGCTTACGAAACCAGAGAAGAACTGGAAAATCGTTTGCGTGAAGAACGTTCTAAAATTCAGACTTCAATAAATGATAATGATAGCAAACAAAGTGATTATGCAAATAAAATTTCCGAATTAGAAAACCGTATAGACAGGGAGCAGGCTGATATAAATTCAGATAAATCCAGATTAGCCGAAAATCGTCAGAAATATGAAAACCGCAGGTCAAAACTGCAAAGTGATTTGCATGAAGATGAACAGCATTTGCAAAATGATCGTTCAAAGTTAAATGAAGTTCGTTCACAGCTTTCTGACTTGAAGGAAAAACATAATGAACTTGAAAATAGATTAAATAATGTGAAATAGTTATTTATTATTAACTGTTTAAAATAAAAAAGACGTGATTTCAATTTGAAATCACGTCTTTTTCTATGATGATTTATGTTATTATTTCATCAATTCGCCCACTGCTTTGTAAACAGCCATACGTTTAGCTGCATCTTCTTCAGCTTGAGCGTATAATTCATCAGCATGTTCAGGGTTAGTCTTAAGAAGTGATTTGTAACGACCTTCTGATCTGATGAAGTCCTGATAGCTACCTTTTGGATCTTTAGCATCCCAAGTGAACGGAGCGTCAGGATTTGCAGGATTGTATCTGTATAATGGGAAGTATCCTGCTTCAACTGCACGTTTTTGTTCAGTTTGGGTTTTGCTCATATCGATACCGTGAGCGATACATGGTGCGTATGCAAATATGATTGACGGTCCGTTGTAAGCTTCAGCTTCCTGGAATGCTTTAAGAGTTTGAGCTCTGTCTGCACCAAGAGCAACTGATGCTACATATACATAGCCATATGACATACTCATTAAGCCCATGTTCTTTTTGTAAGTTTTCTTACCACCTGTAGCAAACTTCGCAACAGCACCTGTCGGTGTAGATTTAGAAGCTTGACCACCGGTGTTAGAGTAAACTTCGGTATCAAGAACAAGAATGTTAACGTTTTGATTTTGTGCCAATACGTGATCAATTCCGCCGTATCCGATATCGTTAGCCCATCCATCACCACCGATAATCCAGATAGATTTATCAGTAAAGTAGTCTTGAAGTTCTCTTACTTTTGCTAAATCAGGACATTCAACATCAGCATATTTAGCAAGAACTTCTTTTGCTTTATTTTGAGCAGCGATTGCTTCTTCTGTTTTTGAATTTTCCCAGTGTGACATAGCTTCTGTTAAAGCTTCTTTTAAGTCAGCCGGTGATTTTTCATTTTCAAGAACTTTTTCAACATAAGTTTTTAAAGTTTCTCTGTTTTGGTCAACTGCCAATCTCATACCATAACCAAATTCAGCATTATCTTCAAATAAAGAGTTAGCCCAGGCCGGACCTCTGCCTTCTTTAGTTGTTGTATAAGGGATTGTTGGGAAAGTTCCTGAGTAAATTGATGAACATCCAGTTGCGTTTGCAATTATCATGTTTTCACCAAATAATTGAGAAACCAATTTAACATAAGGAGTTTCACCACAACCAGCACAAGCTCCTGAGAATTCAAATAATGGTTTTCTCAGCATAGCACCTTTAATTGTTTTGGTTGTATTTTTACCCATTACGTTATCCGGTAATGCATCGAAGAATTCTTCGTTAGTCATTTCACCTGCAGCTTCTTCTTTTTCTATTGAAGACCAAGTAAGAGCTGCTTTTTCAGGGTTCTTAGACATTGGACATTGATCGATACAAACACCGCATCCTGTACAATCTTTGCAATATACCTGAACTTTGAATTTTTCACCATGGTCATTTGGTTTTGCATCAACTGTATTAAATGTTGAAGGTGCATCTTTTAAATCATCCTGTTCCATCAATTTAGTTCTAATTGCAGCATGAGGACAAGCAGAAGCACAGATACCGCATTGAATACAATTTTCGGCATTCCAGTGAGGAACTCTTGGAGCAATTCCACGTTTTTCTAAACAAGCTGTTCCTGTTGGAATAACACCATCAATTGACATTGCAGAAACTGGAATGTCGTCACCTTTTTGTCTCATTGATGGTTCAATGATTTTCTTAGCAAAGTCATCTGCATTATCAGGAATTAATTTAACATCATCAGCATGAGCAACACCATCTAATGAAGCTGGAACCGGAACTTCTTCACAAGCATCAACAGCGGCATCAATCAATGCTAAGTTCATATTAACAACATCGTCGCCTTTTTTCTTAAAGGTTTTCTTAGTCATTTCTCTCATACCTTCTAAAGCTTGTTCAAAAGGAATGATTCCAGAAACCTTAAAGTAAGCTACCATCATTACAGTGTTGGCTCCTTTACCTCTTAGGCCTGGTTGTTTTTCAATAAGAGATTCAGCATCTATATTATAGAATTTGATTTTCTTATTAACGATAGTTTCTTGCATTTCACGAGTCAAATGAGAGAAAGCTTCTTCTTTTGACCAAGGGCTGTTAAGTAGGAATGTTCCGCCTTCTTTTATCCCTTTTAATAAATCATATCTTCCGATATAAGCGTGTGCTGAACAAGATACAAAATCAGGTGCAGTAATCAAATATGTTGATTTGATAGGTTTGTCACCAAATCTTAGGTGAGAAACAGTTACACCGAATGATTTTTTAGAGTCATAAGCAAAGTATGCCTGAGCATCTTTGTTTGTATATTGACCGATAATTTTAATTGAGTTTTTATTAGCTCCGACTGTACCATCTGAACCTAAGCCCCAGAACATACAATTTGTAGTACCTTCAGGTTCTGTAACGATATGTTCTTCAACTTTTAAAGATCTATTGGTTACATCATCTTCGATACCAACTGTAAATCCATGGAAACCATTGTTTTCAGCGTGCTTGTATACAGCTAATACCATAGACGGAGTAAATTCTTTTGAAGATAAACCGTAACGTCCGCCGATTATTCTGATATCTTTACCTTCTAGAGCTGCAACAACATCTAAGTATAACGGTTCACCGATTGAACCAGGTTCTTTAGTTCTGTCTAATACAGAAATACGTTTAACTGTTGAAGGAAGAGCTTCCTTGAATCGTTTAACATCAAACGGTCTGTATAATCTTACTTTAACTAAACCGTATTTAGTACCACGTTTAGCATTCAAGTATTCAATAGTTTCTTCAATAGTTTCGCAGCCTGAACCCATAGCAACGATTACATCAGTAGCATCAGGAGCCCCAACATAATCAAATGGATGATATTGTCTGCCTGTTAAAGCTGCAACTTTGTCCATATATTCTTGAACAATATCAGGAACTGCATCATAGTATTTGTTAACAGTTTCACGACCCTGGAAGTATACGTCTGTATTTTGAGCACCTACTTTACAAATCGGAGCTTCCGGTCTCATTGCTCTGTTTCTGAATTCTTCAATATATTTTGGTTCAACTAATTTAGCAATATCTTCATAAGAGATTTCTTCAATTTTGTGAACTTCATGAGATGTTCTGAAACCGTCAAAGAATTGTAAGAATGGAACTTTAGCTTTATATGTTGATAAGTGTGCAACTAAAGCTAAATCCATTTCTTCTTGAACTGAATTTGCAGCTAACATAGCAAAACCAGTATTACGACAGCCCATAACATCAGAATGGTCGCCAAAAATTGCTAAGGATTGAGCTGCTAATGCACGTGCTGCTACGTGAAATACTGTAGGGAGCATTTCACCTGCAATTTTGTGCATTACAGGAATCATAAGTAACAAACCTTGTGAAGCTGTATATGTAGAAGTTAAAGAACCTGCAGCTAAAGCACCATGAACTGCACCTGCAGCACCTGCTTCTGATTGCATTTCGGCAACTCTTACTTCTTTGCCCCAGATATTTTTCTTGTGTTGTGATGCCCATTCATCAATCCATTCACCCATAGTAGATGAAGGAGTGATTGGGTAGATAGCTGAAACTTCGCTCATCGCATACGCAACGTGAGCGGCAGCGTAATTGCCATCAACTGTAATTGTTTTTCCTGGCATAATTAATAAACCCTCCTTATTTATATGCGCTATTTCTTAAAGTAACTGTACCTTTACATGATAATACAAACATATATTTTGACAAAATTTTGAACTTGTAAATTTATGTTAAGAGTATTTTATTTTATATTATTTATGTAGTAAAATTTTTTCTTGTTCGGTTTTATTATTTTTGTATTTAATTTGTGTAGAAAGGTGTTTTATGAATATACAAGCAATTACTCCGTTAAACTTTATAAATAATAATGTTAGGGGTGCTAAATTTTCGAATAACAGTACTGTTATTCAACCAAAGTATAAAAATACTTTGGCTGCAGATACGGTTTCTTTTGGCAGTGGAGTTTCAACTATGTCAAAGGTTTCTGATTTCGTTGAAGCTCAGGTAAGCGCGGATTCAGGCAGGCTTAATCGTATCGCAACAACATATTTAGATGTATTAGAATCAGTTGCTTTAAAATTAAAAGAAAAAGGTTTTTCTTTTGACAGGGTTTATTGCGAGCAAAGTCCTGTCAAATCTCCTAAGTCTTATACAAGTAAAATTGTCAGATCCGGGAAATTTAAGGTTCCTGATACAATAAGGGCTACACTATATTGTAACGATCCTTATAACCTATCTTTATTAAATGATGTACTTCTTCCTGAGATGAAAAAACGAGGTTATGTATTAGCCGATACGGAAATGTCTGTAAAAGATTTAATCAAGCGAGGTTACATTCCAACCGAAGAAGAATTAAAGAATACATCTATAGAAAAAATTGTGCCTGATTTAGATATAAGATTAGATGATGTATCAGACCAAGTTTTAAAGCTGGATCCTCATTTAAGATATAGTATAAGCAAACCTCAAAAATCCGGATATGAAGATATCCAGATGAGATTTATCAGAGATTTTGATAAAAAGAAAAATCCAGTCCAACATGAATTGATTATTCTTTTCGGACCGCATACTGCGATTGCTAAACATGAAGAATCTGAAAGGGTTTATACTCATCTTCGTAATTTAGATGAATTAAGGGTTGATTTGGCGAATAAAAAGGAAATAGGTTCTCATGCATATAGAGCAGGCAGATATATTGATTTAATTAAGCAAATGTTCAGAGGGAAAATTTCAGAAAAGCTTTATTTAAATGCAAAGAATAAAGATTTATACGATATATCAGATGAAGTTCCTGTTATGTTTTCAGATACTGATGTTTCAATGTTTGAAAATTACTTTTCCGGCTTGAGAGACAGGATAAATTCTGTATACAGTGAAATGAGAAAAGGTGCCGAAATAAGTGATTCAGCAAAGAAACAGCTAGCAAAAGATGTTCGTTATGACAGATCTCTATTAACAAAAATCCATGATAGTTTAAGGGAAACTATAGAGTATTATAATTATAAGCATGATTTGAAAAACGGTTAAATTTTTATTATTGCAACATTTTCTATATGATAAGTGTGGCAAAACATATCGAAAGGCTGTATGGATTGAATTCTGCAGCCTTTTACTTCTGTCAGGTATTTTAGATCTCTTGCAAGGGTTGCAGGATTACAGCTCACATATATTATAGTATCTTTTGCAAGTTTATAGGCATAGTCAAGACTTTCTTTTGTACATCCTTTTCTTGGCGGATCAAGTATTATTGCATCAAATTTGCGGGTTTCCTGTTCAAAGAACTTTGCGGCATCCATGTTATGGACTTCAACATTAGTAATATTATTTTCTAGAAGAACTTCATTGGCAAGAATGCAAGAATCCTTGTTTTCTTCAACACTTACCACTTGTTTACAAACGTCTGATATTACTATTCCAAATGATGTAATTCCTGCATAGGCATCAAGTACAATCGGACTTTTTAAGTTTGCTTTTATATAGTCTTTTACATATTTAAAAATATTCTCTGCACTTACAGGGTTAATCTGGAAAAAGGTATTCACACCTATTTTGAAAATTTTATCCAGAATTTTTTCTTCAATATAGTCGCTGCCAAATAAACATTTTGTGTCTTTTCCTAAAATAACATTAGTTTGCTTGTTATTAAAGTTTACACATACTCCTGACACTTCATCAAATTCGTCAAAAATACTTTTGGCAAGTTTTTTTATATTATCCGAAGCTTTAGTATTATTAATCACTAATGCAACAAGATTTTTTTTGCTATATGCAGAATTTCTTATTACAACATGTCTAAGGTCTCCGGAGTGTGTTTTTTCTATATATCCTGTTATTCCAAACTCATTAGCTTTATTTCTTATAAACTCTATAATCTTGTCGCAAATTTCAGGTTGAATAGGACAATATTTTATATTAACTATTTCATGTGTTTTTTGCTGGTAGTATCCTGCAAGTATTCTTCCTGAATTTTTAGTTTGGGATATCGGATATTGAATTTTCCTTCTGTAATTTTTTATTTCAGGGCTCGGAATAGTTTTAGGTATTTCAATGTCAATGTTCCCTAAATTTTTAATTGCATCCTGTACTATTTTTTGCTTTAATTCAAGCTGATATTCATAGTCTATAAATTGCAGCTGGCATGCTCCGCACACTTTTTGCATAGGGCAGAAAGGCTTTATTCTATGCAGTGAAGGTTCTATAATTTCTACAATTTGTGCATAGGCATAATTCTTTGTAACTTTTGTCAGCTTTATTTTTAGGATATCTCCGGGGCAGGAATTTTCAATAAATACAACGAAACCGTCAATTTTTGCAATTCCGTATCCTAAGTTTGATAAGCTTTCTATTTTTACTGTCATTTCATCGGCTGTCTGCATAAAAAAATCATAACATAAAAGAAAACATTACAAATTGTTATAATTTAGCATTCAGATAAATATATGCTATTATGTTTTAAGGAATATAATAGGGAGAGTGTTTCATGAAAAAGATTCTTATATCACTTTTGATGTTAGTGCCGCTATTAACTGGTTGTGCTAATGTTGATACCAGAATTAATATCAATGATGATTACTCTGCATCAGTAGTTACATCGCTTACTTACCAGGGGGATTTATCAGACGGAACTGATGTTGTTGCAGAAAATATATCATCTAATTATAAAACATTTTTGGATCCGTTGTATAAAATTGAAAATGCATACGGTGCAAAATTGTCTACAATTACCGCTGAAAAAGATGTTAAAAATCTGCGATATGAAGATTTGGATTTGTCATCTTTAGGCTTTGTTTCTAATTTGCCAAGTAAAAAGTTTGTTGAATTTAAGAAAAATTTTCTTGTAACTTCAGTAAATATTGATTCAACTTTCGATTTGAATTCTCAATCCGGTAAATTTTCTGCTATGGCTTTGCAAACTCAATTAAAGCAAAAATCAGAAGCTTCTCCAGAAATGCAGCCTGAATATTTCCAGAAATATGCTGATCCTTCTGAGTTTGAAAACTCAGAGCCTTCTGAATTCGATTTTTCAGCAAATATTGACGAAGTTACAAAACAATTTATGCAGGATGCAGAAGAAGAAAAGGCTGCAGATAAAAGTGAAAATTCTGCTGCATCTGCTCCTAGCAGTACAGAGTTTTCAACTTCGTTCAGTATTAAAGTTCCCGGACTTGCTTCATATAATAATGCTGATTCTTATGAGGGCGGGGCATATATTTGGAATATTAAAAAAGATGCTCCAACGGTTATCAAATTGCAGTATGTTCAATACAGCGGCTGGGCTATAGGATTTGTAATATTAACTGGAGTTCTGCTTCTTGTACTTCTTGCTAAAAAAATTATCAAACGTGATTCTCAAAAGCGAATGGACAATATCGATAATATAGTATAAAAGAGACACAAAAAAGGAGTTATAAATATAACTCCTTTTTTGTAAAGATTCTTATTTTTATTGCGGTTATTTTTGTGCAGGAGGGGTATCGCATCTGGTTGCTTTTGTCCAGCCAATTCTTGTCCCTGCCTGACATTTTCGATATTCCATATTTCTATTTTTGAGAGCCCAGGCAGTACAGCCTAATCCATTTGAATTTCTGGCCCGGGGAGTTTCTCTTAAACAGTTGTAGTCGAATGAAAAATCATCACCATAAAATCCCATAGGCAGAATGCTGTTATTTGACAGGTAAAAGCCGAATACATCAACACCAAGCATGTTTGGAATATTCTGTCCGTTTACATCCACATATATCACTCCGCACAGAGGTCTTTCAAGAGTATCTGTAGAAACAAGCAGTCTGTCACATTTTGTGGAATTTGTTTTTAATACTACAGCTCCGCCGTCTATTAATGATACATAGGTTGAAGATGATTCCGGAAGGGCTTCCGTATATTCTAATTCCATTTGCGGATTTACTTCACCCCAGCCTGAATCATCTTGATTTAGCATATCTGATTCAGTATAAGTGTCGGGTTCTATTGTTTGCGAATTAGGCTCCATATCTTCAACAATTATTGAAGTGTTTTTACCATTCAGTGTTCTATAATTGTTTTGAGAAAAACAACCTTTTGAGGAATTTCCGCAATAAGACATAATTTGCAGATGTTTTGCTAATTCTTTCATAATTGCATCAGATTTATTTTCGCTCATTCTGACACTGGGCCAATCATGAGGCGGCAGATTGTTATTATCTTTTGCAGTCATATCAAGTGCTGTTTGCAATTTTGCCTGTGCTGACTGCAGATGCTCTATGTATTTTGTTGTACTTTGTTTTTGTACAACTGTCGGAATCATCAATGTAAATAAAAACCCTATAAGAGCCATTACAATCAAGACTTCCGCTAAAGTGAATGCATTCTTTTTCATATTACCTCATTATTTATCTACTTTTATAGTTTAACATTTTTTTTATGATATTTCATCATATTATTAGAGTTGTTAAATTTTGTAATTTCATTTAAAAATATGAGTTATAAATGTATAATATACATATATAATAATTAGTGTAAATTTCGGAGGTTAATGAATGAATAAATTTTGTGTATTGGGTGCTGTATTGATAATTGTACTTACTTCTGCAAAAGCATTCGCTGCAGGATATTGCCCGACAGTATCAGAATTGCAGAGCAAGAATGATTATTACCAAAAGAAAGCCATGTCATTGATGTCAAATCCGAAGCAGTCTGTTGATGAGGCTACAGCTATAATGAATGAACAAACCAGTTATTATGATTCATTATTTCCGAATTGTGTTGATTATTTCAAAACTACAGTAAAGCCTGATTGTTCAAGATTTACAGTTTTAACTACTGGTTATATGATATCTGATGATAGTAAAAAAGCTACCTATAAATCACAAATAACAGGAATAAAATCCAAATTGATGTCAGTTTGCCCGAATGAAGCCAAAGCTCTGGATTATTTTATTAAATAGTTAATTTATCAATAATTAATCATGCTCCAGCATGGCCATATTGAGTTCGAAAAATGTTGGAAATCTTCCAATAACTAAAAAATCGAACATTTTACCATTCCGTAAAAAGTCCGACATCACTGTTATTTAAGTGGTGGGTGTTGAGGGACTTGAACCCCCGACCCTCTCCTTGTAAGGGAGACGCTCTACCAACTGAGCTAAACACCCATAGGTACTATTTAATTTTGACTAGCGTATAGTGTGAAATGAGTGTTCCTATTAGGAATAAAACTCTTTGCAAAACTTATGTTACCAAGAACATATTTTATTGTCAATATCTTAAATGAAACTTTTTTTTGTTTTTGTCGTCTTATATTGTATCAGGATTTATTTTACTGGAGGTTATTGTGAGTTTAAAGATGGATTTATTAGATGATTTTAAGCTAAATTCATCAATTATAACGGATGAATTTGAAGATGATATTAAAACTTTTAGTACGATTGCTCATGAAGATGATATATTGCAAACTTATTTAAAGGAAATCGGCAAGATTAAGCTGCTAAAATCTGATGAAGAAAAAGATTTAGGCAGGCAAATTAAAGAAAACAAATCATATATTGCAAAGCGTAAGCTTATTCAGGCAAATTTACGTCTTGTTGTCAGTATTGCTAAAAGGTATACAGGGCAAGGGGTTTTGTTTATGGATCTGGTTCAGGAGGGTTCAATAGGTTTAATTAGAGCTGCTGAAAAATTTGATCATTCTAAAAATTTTCGTTTTTCTACCTATGCAACCTGGTGGATTAAACAGTCCATAATAAGAGCTATTGCAAATAACTCCAAGTCTATCAGAATTCCAGTGCATATGGCAGATAAAATAAAAAAAAAAAAAAAAGCATTTACATACT
>CALUWC010000016.1 GCA_944324395.1 Candidatus Gastranaerophilales bacterium
TGACTGATTAGACAGGGTAGTTCTTTGCTGGTTTATCTGCTGCCCTTCGAACTCTACGTTGTTCTTACGTGCAGTTAGACTCAAAAATCTGGCTTGTGATGCACTCATGCCCATCTTTTCTGCTCGTTCCTTTCTCGTTTAGTTTCCTATACATATTCATATCGGCATTAATATTTTAAACTTTAATAAATAAGCAAATATTGTAACATTTCGTAATAATATAAATAATTAAATAAAAATTAAGGAAGGAAAATTATATTTATTTTTGAGTTAAAATATTGAATAGATAGAAAGGGAAAATAGTATGTGGGATTATTCAGAGAAGGTTATGGATCACTATAGAAACCCCAGAAATGTCGGTACTATTGAAGATGCCGATGCTGTTGGTGTTGCAGGATCCTTAACTTGCGGAGATCAATTAAAAATATATTTAAAAATAAAAGATAATGTTGTTACAGATGCAAAGTTTCAAACTTTCGGATGCGGTTCAGCTGTTGCAAGTTCCAGTATATTAACAGAAATGATTATCGGCAAAACAATTGATGAAGTCAAAAAAATAACAAATAAAGATATTGCAGATGAACTTGGCGGACTTCCTCCTGAAAAAATGCACTGTTCTGTCATGGGATATGAAGCATTGGAAGATGCCTTAAAAAACTATAAAGCAGAAGGTTATGTTGACTTAGACGATTTGTTAGGCAAAAATCCTCCTGAAAAAAAAGAAAAAATCATTTGCACATGTTTTCAAATCACTGAAAATATTATCTGGGATGCAATTAAACAAAACGGACTAAAAACGGTTGAAGAAGTTACAAATTATACAAAGGCCGGCGGTGCTTGCGGAAAATGCAAGGCTGTAATTCAAGATATGATAGATACTTATTACAACAAACAAAAAGCTGAAATAGACAAGCTTACCCCGACTCAATGGATTTTAAAAGTAAATAACGTGATAGAAACTCAAATCTCTCCAGAATTACAAAAAGACGGAGGAGATATTGAACTTGTAGATATAAAAAACAAAAGTATCTATGTAAAATTAAAAGGCAGATGTTCTGGTTGTAAAAATTCAACAATGACACTGAAAAATTTTGCCCAGCAAATTCTGCAAGATTCTCTGGGAACAGATATTACTCTGATAGAGGTTAAATAAAATGGATAAACTTGTATATTTAGACAATAATGCAACAACAAGAGTTGATGAACGGGTTCTTGAAGAAATGATGCCGTATTTTAAAGAAGAATATGCTAACCCGTCCAGTATGTATTCATTTGCGAAAAAAGCATCTGATGCAATAAAAGAAGCAAGAGTAAAAATTAGAGATTTCGTGAACGCAAGAGATGAAAAAGAAATCATATTTACCTCTTGCGGTTCAGAAAGTGCGAATACCGCCATCAGAGGAGTTCTAAATTATAATAAAAACAAGAAACATATAATTACAACAAAAGTTGAACACCCTTGCGTTTTAAATTTATACCAGACTCTGGAAAAACAAGGTTACAGAGTTGATTATATCGGGGTAAACTCAAACGGAGAACTCAATATTGATGAACTTGAAAATGCTATTGACGAAGATACTGCATTAGTTTCCGTTATGTGGGCAAACAACGAAACAGGAGTTATATTCCCAATTAAGAAAATTTCAGAGATTATAAAATCAAAAAACAAAGATACAAAATTCTTTGTTGACTCAGTTCAAGTCGCCGGTAAAATTCCTATTGATGTACAAGAAAACGGAATTGATCTTCTGGGTATTTCCGGTCACAAATTTCATGCTCCAAAAGGGGTTGGAGCTTTATATGTAAACTCAAAAACAATGATCACCCCTTTAATTATCGGAGGACATCAAGAAAGAGGTAAACGTGCAGGAACTGAAAATACTCCTTATATTGTCGGCATAGGTAAAGCTGCTGAGCTTGCTCAAGACAGCTTAAAATATGAAATGACCGAAGTTAAAAGATTGAGAGATAAATTAGAATCAAATATAGTTAAAAAGATATATAATGCAAGAATAAATACAGGAGTCGCAGAAAGAGTTCCTAACACAACAAATATAGGATTTGAATATATTGAAGGAGAACTTATACTTCTGCATCTTTCAGATATGGGTATTTGTGCTTCTTCAGGTTCTGCCTGTACTTCAGGCTCTCTGGAGCCAAGCCACGTTTTAAGAGCAATGAATGTACCTTTCACTGCTATCCATGGAAGCATCCGTTGGAGCTTGAGCAGGTTTACAACAGAAGAAGAAATAGATTATGTAATAGATAAACTTCCCGAAATTATAGAAAAAGTTACATCTATTTCTCCATATCAAAAAGAACTTCAAGCATTGAAAAATCTAAGACAAAATTAAAAAGCTACAATGATATTGAAGGCGGAACTTTTTATTAAAAGTCCCGCCTTCTTGCTGCATATACTTCGGGATAAGACAAAATAATTAGAAAAAATAAAATATAAGACTTTAGTAGTAAGAAAAAATGCCTGAATTTGATGATTAAAAAATTCCTGATTTGATGAATTGGTTTAAGTTTTGAAAAATATTATCCTGACTCTAAGGAGTATTTAATATGAAACAAATAATTCTTATATTAGCATTATTTCTTATTTGCCAGTCAACATTTGCAGCAAGTCCGATTTTAGATAAAATTGAAAATTCATTATACGGATTTACATATTCAAATGAAAACGATACAACAAGATTAAACAGAATAGAAAACAGTGTTTACGGAAAGACTTCCGAAGCTCAAAATACAGCACGCATTGCAAAACTTAAAAAAGATTTATCAGCAGAACTTATGGGGCAAGAAATAGAACCCAAAGAAGACACTTTTATGGAGGAAGAAGATTCCTGGGTATTTGCTAAAGAACCGGCAGAAAGCAGTAAAATTGACTATCCTGTAATAAATGAACTTGAAAAACAAGTTTTTAATCAAGAGTTTAAAGATCAAAATATAAAAACACGACTTTCAAAACTTGAAAATAAAACATTTGGGAAAGCTTATGACTCAGAAGATTTAGCAACTCGTGTTGACAGATTAAAAGCAGAAATTAAGCCTAAAAATTTTATGGATAATCAAATTGCAAAACAGGAAAATGATTTTTACGACGGAGATATTGCAAAACTTGATAACAATTTTCATCTAAACCAGTATGGAACGCCATTTGATTATGATGCTTATAACAGACAGCATAATTTTAGAGATTATTCTGATTTTGATGATATTGAAGAAGGCCCGAGCGTAT
Organism: Candidatus Gastranaerophilales bacterium; assembly: GCA_944324395.1. GTDB lineage: Bacteria > Cyanobacteriota > Vampirovibrionia > Gastranaerophilales > Gastranaerophilaceae > Zag111. The sequence continues at coordinate 3,245 of CALUWC010000016.1, forward strand.
TCAAACCGGCAAAGAACATGAATATCTCATCAATTGAAAAAACACTTTTCAAAACGAAATATGAAAATGAACCAATGGATAGCAGATTATCAAGAGTAGAATCAAGTCTTTTCGGAACAGTATTCGGAGGAGACAATGAAACAGAAAGGCTAACCAGAATTTCAAGTGCATTAAACGCTCAAAAATCTGCCCGAAAATATGACAGTAACCGTTTCGGTCAAAATATGGCTACAGCCTTTCAGATAGGAACTCTTATACTTATGGTTTTAGCCTGCATATTATAGAAATGCATTATTGGACTGGTTCTGCTGAAGAATCTGCCGCAGGAGAATCCGGAACTTTCTTTTGAGAATTATTTATAACATTCTTAAATAAATTTTTCAAATTTTCGGAATTCTGTTTTGAATTTTCCTTTGCATTTTGTATATTGCTTTTAGCCTGTTCTATATCTTCTTTTGCAGCCTCAATTTTATTTTTTTGAGTCTCAATAAGATTATTTACGTTAGATTTAACAGTTTCCGCATTAGATTTAGCCTGTTCAACACGATTTTCTATATTTGTTTTAACCGCATCTTTTGCATTTTCTAAATCTTTTTTAACATTCATTTCTGTAGTATCACATTGTGATAACCATTTGAAACTTTTAACAGAAGAGGTTCCGCCGACTGGACCGTTAAATATAACTTTGAAATCTTTATAAGAGGTGCTGCCGTCTGTCAACTGAGGAATCAATGCAGTATTTTCATTCGCTGGATCCAGAGTTAATTGTTTTAAGATATTAGCAGTTAAGGCTCCGAATTTTGGAATATAAGACAGCAGCTTATCTGCAGACAATTCACCTAACGGACCCAAACAAGATACCACCTTTGACTCTAATCGACCAAGAATTATAAGATTTGCCGAATTTGACAAAATATCATAGGTACCTTTTACATAATAAGCCATCAATGGACCGGCTACTAAAATTTTAGAAAGATTAGCATTCCCGTTTGATAAAGTCAAATTACCCTTAATATATTTATATTTATTTGTTTCTTGAATTGTAGATGCTGTAGAAAGGGCAGATAAAGCAGATTTTAAAACAGAGTTAGACGAAACATTCTGAGCCGCAACAAGATTCTCTAATCGTCCAATTCCCATAAATCTGCCATCGGAAATATTAAAATTAACATTACCATTCAAAGATTGAATAATTTCCTTGTCTGTCATACCTTTCATAGAAAGATCAGCATCAAAATCCAACAAACCTGTTAAAGCATTTTTAATACCAACAGCTCCTTCTATTGCCTTTGTTGAATTCATTCCTGAACCGGTTAAATCAACATTTATTTCAGTTGTCGGAATATTATAAGATATACTTCCTTTAATACTGCCGTCAAAAGATTTTGCCGTTAAATCTTTCAAAGTAAACAACGAATAATTCTTTAACGAAAAATCCGCAGCTAAATCATCTGCCAGAATTCCACCGGCTCTGAATTGCCTTGCTGTAGCAGAACCATTTAAAATTTTTCCTGACAAGTCTGCAACCAAATCTTTTACATATACATCCAAATCTTTGATAACAAGATTTATAATATTAACAGTACCTCTAACCTGAGGATCCAGAATATCCCCCAAAATTGAAACAGAACCATTAGCCGTAACATTTGATGTCGGAAGCCCCCAGATAGGAAAACTAATTGTACTCGGAACTGATACATTCAAATTCAACTCCGGCGAAGAATATAATTTTGAAATTCCGCCGCTGAGTTTTATAACAGTAGATTTGTCATTTGAAACTCCGGTATTTGAAAAGGTTAAAGAATCTCCAATAATTTCAATATTAGAGTGAATTTTTGATTTTTGATTTCTCAATAAATCAATATCCATTAAAGATACATAATTATCTTTATCCGCATCAAGAGTTAATTTTATATTCTGAACCTTTGTATTTCCCGTAAGCTTTATATCCAAAGGTATTTGACCTTTACCGGATACCAGAACTTTAAAATCATCTGGCAGGAGCGATAAAATATCCGCAGCTTGAATATTTCCGCCTGCCGAAATATTCATATTCATTCTGTCCTCAATATAATCAGTCGCAACACCTTTTATATCAATTCTGGAATTGTTAAACAGCATATATGTATTTTTGATATTAATATCCTTTTCATCAACATAAACAGAAGCCTTTGGTACAGAAACAGATAACATAGGCTGAACAAATGCCAATGATGAAACATTAACCTCTCCATCAAGAAATTTTCCATCATACAACATTGTTACCAGAGCATCTTTTAATGAAATTTTCAAATTAGACGGTTTATTCAAGATATCAACATTTGAAATATTCGCAGATATTTCCGGTTTAATTTTATTCAACTTTCCTAAAATTTCAGCATTTACTGAAATTAAGCCGCTATTGATATTATTATCCTTCAATAGTGCAATTTGCCCGAATGCGGCAACCAGCCCTTTCAATGACAATTTATCTGCAATAAGGTTTAAATCAAGGGACGCATCATGTCCTATTGTTCCTGACAATTTCAAAGGATGACCAAGAACAGAAAATCCTGAGTTTTTTATATTTATATTGTTATTTGTTAAGTCAATATCTGCAGCTATATTATCAACAGCGATATTGTATAAGCCGTATTTCAAACTTGACGGAAGAATTTTTAAATATCCGTTTGAAGATACTTTTTTCATATCAGAATTTATATTGAAGTCTGCATCAATTCCGCCTGTGGCAGTAAGGGTATTAAAATCGGTAATTTCAAAAGAAGATGCAATGCTGTCAATAAGTCTTATTATATTATTAAATTTTGCATTAGAACGCAAAGTTATATCAATGGAAGGTTTTTTGCCAGTATGATAATTCCCGATAATTTGAGTTGATTCTTCTGTATCAATTGAAGAAAAGAACATTGAATCAATATCTGTTTTTGAGCCTTCAAAAACTAAATGAGCATAACTTTCCGGCAATTTATTCCCGTTTACAGCAACAGACATAGCATCAATATTTACAACTCCGTTTAGATGCGGACTGTGTATATCACCCGAGATTTTAGTTTTTGCATACAAATCAAAAGATAATTTATTATTATAAATCGATTTAAAAACATCAATAATATTAAAAGGAACAGAATTTTTAGACTGCTCTTCTGTATTTTCAGACAGTTGCTCCGGAAAGATTAAATCATTCAAGCATATATCAGGCATTATTTTATTATAAATATTTAAGTCATAATTAGACATAATCATGTCATCTAACACAATTTTTCCTTTTGTTGAAAGTTTAACTTTTTTATTCAGAATAAAATCAGTAAGCTTGAAATCAATACCTTCAATATAGTAAGATTTTGAGGTATCAATATCTGTCAGAGTAAATTTATAACTCTTAGCTTTAATATCCGGTAAATGATTTGATAACTTAAACCCGAAAGGAAGAGCAGATAATGATTCGGTCGAATCGGATTTTGGAATATAGTCCTGAACTAAAAAACTCCCGTCTTTTTTTACAGACAGATTTGCATTTATTGATTTTGCACCTATATAATTTAATTGAATTTTTCTAAATATTAAAGGAAGTAAAGCTACTCGTAAAGATGCATTTTCTGAATTAAGAATTGAATCTTTTTTATCCGGTAATGAAAGTTCTACATTTTTAACTTTTATTCCGGCCGATAAATTTGGAGCGGTAACTACAGATATATCATCTAAGTCTACCTCAAGTCCCGTTGTTTTTGCTACAGTATCTTCAATTTTGTCACTGTATGAATCAATAACAGGTGACAGCACAAACGGAAGTAACAAAAACAGCAAATACAAACCTAATAATATTGAACCGGACCATATACCAAACTTTTTCATTTTATCATTCATAACCCTACCTCAACTTTTATACAAAGTATTTTAACATAAAATAAAAATGCAAAACTAATCTATAAGATAGTTTTTACAAATGATACAGCATCTTCTTTTGTTAAAACATCTCCTGAAATTTGTGCTTCATGCAAAGCTTCCATAATTTCGCCAAGTCTTTTTGAAGGTTTTATATTCAAAATTTTCATAACTTCGTTGCCGTCTAAAAGCTTTGGTAAAGGCTTTAAAGTATCTTTAATTTTTAAATAATACTCAAGAAGATTATTTAACCCTTCAATATTATTCTTGACCATCTCATCACTAACTTCAGGGCCTCTTGCACTCAAACGATCAGCCTGAGCTATCAATATGTTATCTATAGCATTATCTTCGGATTTTCTGATATAACGCATCATAACTTTTTCGCTCAATTCAGGAGATGAAACAACTGCAGCCGGATACATATGATTTTTTATAATATATGTAATATATGAAATCTGTTTATTAGAAAAACACATGGATTTTAAAAATTTCTCAGCCATTTTAGAACCGGCATCTTCATGTTTAATAAACCTGTGTCTTCCTGTATCTTCTTCAATTGTCCATGTTGAAAACTTGCCGATATCATGCATAAAACAGGCTAATCTCAAATGAGCTAGTCTTGAAAATCCGCCAAAATCAACTTTCAATAGATGATTTTTAACTTCGTCACATGAATTTTCAAACAAAATATCAAGCTGCCTGATTGTTTCAATACTATGATTAAATAAATCTAAATGATGATGAGCATTCGGCGGCACCCGCTTTAACTCTCTTACAAAAGGGAAAAGCAATTCTAAAACTTGTAATTCGTCCATTTTTAATAAAGCCTGAGGTACATACAAGCCGTTGAACAGCTTCATCAATTCATATTCAACTCTTTCCTTTGCAGGTTTTAAAACAAGTTCGGAATTATTTCTTACTACAGAAACCAGAGAATCATCAATATCAAATCCTAAAACAGAATGAAACCTGAATATTCTTAGCATTCTTAAGGGGTCATCAATAAAATTTTCATCACAAATTCCTCTGATAATTCTATTTTGAAAATCTTCGATACCACCGAATAAATCAACAATTTCACCTGAACGTATATTTATAGCAACAGCATTGATAGTTAAATCTCGACGGGTTAAATCCTTCACCAAAGAAGAACCTGCAGGATTTGTAATATCAAGATAATTCTGTTTATCCGATAAAACTACCCTGTATATTTTATTTTCTTCATCAAGAGGAATAAAAACCCCGCCGAAGAAATCAGCAACTTTACGGGCAAAAACTCCGGCATCTTCGTCTGTCACTATCAAATCTCTGTCGAAAATTTCATTATCTGATAAAAAATCTCTAACAGCACCGCCGACAAGATATATTTCGTTATCAAAAAAACTTGTTAAGTTATTTAATATTTCATCACATTTAATTTTATCTACTATAGTTTGAATATTCATAAATTATATTACCTAATGCAACTGTTGCAGCTGTTTCAGCTCTCAATATAAGTGTTCCGAGAGTCAGCATATCTAAATTTTTATTTTGCAAATAATCAAATTCTTTTTTAGAAAATCCGCCTTCGGGACCAATAACAACAAGAACCTTTTCGCCTTTTTTAACAGGATTTTCCACAAATAAATCTTTCAACGTTTTATGTGCTATGCGTTCACAAAAAACAATAACTTTATCAAATTTATGTTCATTCAATAAATTGTCTAATGTTGAAACTTCATGACATTCAGGAACTATCGCTCTTTCACACTGTTTTGAAGATTCATACATAATTTTCTGCCACTTCGGAATTTTCTTTTGAATAACATCAGCAGAAACCGAGCAATTATCGGTAATTATCGGATATACACCAGCTGCACCAAGTTCGGTTATTTTTTCAATAAGTATATTCTGAGCATCGGATCTCAACGGACTTTGAGCAAGATACAATTCAAAATCCAAATATCTTTTCGATGGATAAGCCCTTTCTATTCTGGCAGAAATTTCGGAATTGGTAATCGAGGTTATAAAAGTTTCATATTGAATTTGATTTTCGTCAATCAGTAAGAGAGATTCGCCGGCTCTTGAACGCAAAGCTCTTGCTATATGCTGATAATTTTCTTTATCTGAAATTACAACATTTTTACCATTTATTTGACTTGAATTTATAAAAAAATGCGGCATTACAAACCTCTTGTTAAACTTAATTATAACACAATTTAATCAACAACAATCTCTTTTTCATTTTTATACGTTACATATCCTAACGCAGCACCGGGAGGTTTTCTCAAATATTTCCTTTTGGTATATATAACACCGGCCTTAGCTGAATTATTTGCAGAAGAATATTCTTTTGCAAGCTTTGCACAATTTATAATCAATTCTTCAGTAACTTTTTGAGTTTTTAAAAGTATATGTGAACCGGCACAATTATGAACATGAAACCACAAATCCTCTTCTGATGCCAACTTTGAAACTATATAATCATTTTGTTTGTTATTTTTTCCTATATAAATTCTTGTCCCGTCCGGATAATCTATTTTTTCAATATCAAGTGAGATTCTACGTTCTTTTGTATTATTTATCTGCTCATCAATTTCAGAAGATATTTCAAATAAATCCTTAATAGTTTTTGCAGATTCAATAGAATAAAGAACCTGTTCCTGATAAAGTTTATTAGCTGTATAAGTTTTTTCAAGTTCTGAAATTTTCGTCAAAGTAGTTTTCGATTTGTTATATAATTTATAAAATTTATTAGCATTTTCTTTTATTGTTTTTGTTTCGTCCAGCCCAATTGAAATCTGGCTGTCATTTTCATAATCATAGACAGAAACTGATGAAGAATAATCTTTTAAACCATACAAATTAGCCATCAATAAATCCCCGTATAACCTGTATTTATCAGAGTCAAAAATTTTATTTTTTCTTTGCTTTGCCAGTTCCAAAGAATTTTCAATCTTTTTGAGTTTCTGTTTTACTATTGATAAATAATGAGATTTTAATGTTTTAAATTTATAATCCGCAATCTGATAAGCATAATATAAATCAATCATCTCATTGACATTTCGACACTTGAAACTGTCGGGCAGCAATTCTGCAAATAAACAGTAATTTTCATAATTATCAGATATACAGCAAGAAATATTTTCTAATCTGATATAACTTTTTAACTTTTCCACAGAAATTCCTCTACACAGAGATGCAAAGCTACCGGAAAACATATAAAAATCAGAAGATAACGTTGAATAATTAATTTCGCCGTCATAATCCAATAAATTCAACTTACTCTGCTTTGGCGGGTAAATATAAGGCAGAGTTCCAGCTACTTCACGTTCTCTGCTCTTTTCTGCCCCTACGTTATGTGCACAGCCTATTATAATATTTGTATCATAATTATACAAAATAATATTTGAATACTTACCCATTAACTCTATTGCCAGACATAAATAAATTTTGTCGCCGATTTCATTGTATGTTTCTACATAAATTTCAAATATTCTTTCATTTTCAGGCATTTCAACTTTTGAAATTTTTGAATTTTCAAGATATTTTCTCAACAACATACAAAACATCGGGGGTTTTTGAGGAATATCAATCAATCTTTGAATAGAAGTAACTTTATTTATAAAACAAACATGATAAAATTTTGGGTCAATATTTATATAAAAAGATCTGGTTTCAGCATTATTACGCAGCTGTAACAACAATTCTCTTCTTGTGGGCTGCTGAATTTTTGAAATTCTTGCACCTGCAAAAAATTTAAATTGTTCTTTATAAAAGGCTTTTAGGGTCAATAAATCAAAAGTAATCATAAGTAAAGTTTACTAAAAAGCAAAAATATTGTCCATTCTGAAAAAATATGTTATTGTAATAGCAGAAAAGAGGTAAACGTATGAAAAAAGATGAGAGTACATTAAAAAAAGTTGTAACAGGCGAAAGAATGAAGACCGGCAATGACTATGTCAAATTGCTTGTAACTACTGAAGATTACTTAATTACCGGAAAATTATTATTACCAATTCCTGCAGTAGTTGAAAATCCGACAACTGAAAATTTATTATTTTATGCACTGAATTGCGGAAATATGTTTATGGCACTTCATGATTGCGTAATCAGTAACAGACACAATGTTGAATATCAGCCGGAGCATGTTGATTATTACAATATAAACTTAAATATTGTACATTCATGCCAAATTTTGAAAGACTAATTTTCACGAAAAAAGATTACAAATGTTACATGTTGTAGTCTTTTTTTTGTGTTTTTGTTAGTATAATAGTTGCAATATAAATAGACGAAAAAGGAAATAAGAGAAGATGATTAAAACAAAGTTTAAAAACCACGAATGTGGAAAGATTAACTTGTCAAACACAGGTGAAACAATTACACTATCAGGCTGGGTTTCTTGTATTAGAGATTTGGGCGGAATATTGTTTGTAGAATTGCGTGACAGAAGCGGTTTTTTCCAAATTGTTGCAAACCCGCAGATAAATCCCCAAATTCATAAAGTTTTAGAAAAAGTAAGAAGTGAATATGTTATAAAAGTTACAGGCAAAGTTTCAAAAAGACCTGAAGAAACATACAACGAAAAATATCCTACAGGTCAAGTTGAGATGTATCCGGATTCAATTGAAGTTTTATCAGAAGCAAAGACATTGCCGTTCGTTCTTGATGATGATAATGTTTCTGAAGATGTAAGATTAAAATACAGATATCTTGATTTAAGACGTGAACCTATGTTATCAAAACTTGTTCTGCGTCATAATATAGTTCAAGCTATCAGACATTATTTAAATAATCTTGACTTTTTAGAAGTTGAAACACCTATCCTTATTAAAACAACACCTGAAGGTGCAAGAGATTATCTTGTTCCGTCAAGAGTTCAGGAAGGTAAATTTTATGCACTTCCTCAGTCCCCTCAAATCTTCAAACAATTGTTGATGGTCGGCGGAATTGAAAGATATTATCAAATTGCAAAATGCTTCAGAGATGAAGATTTAAGAGCAGACAGACAACCTGAATTTACTCAAGTTGACCTGGAAATGTCTTTTGTAGAACAGCAGGATGTAATAAGAGTTGTAGAAGGTTTAATTGTTGATGCATTTAAAGCGGCAGGAGTAGAAGTTAAACCTCCGTTCAGACAAATACCATGGCAGGAGGCTATGGACAGATTCGGCTCTGATAAACCGGATACAAGATTTGGTCTTGAACTATTTGATATAGGCGATATTATTTTACAATCAGAATTTCAAATTGTTAAAAACACATTAGAAAACGGCGGTATCGTCAGAGGTATAAGAATTCCTGGCGGAGCTAAATATTCAAGAAAAGAAATAGATGATATTACAAAACTTGCTGTATCATTCGGAGCAAAGGCTCTTGCCAATATTATTTATAACGAAGACGGAACTGCAAAATCTCCTGTCCTTAAATTTGTAACAGAAGAACAGGCTAAACAAATTCAAGAAAGAGCACAAGCTCAACCGGGTGATATTATCTTCTTTGTAGCTGACAAACCAAAACTTGTTTATGATGTTATGGGAAGATTGAGATTACATTTTGGAAAATCTTTAAATCTTATTGATGAATCTAAACATGATTTGTTATGGGTTATAGACTTCCCGATGTTTGAATGGTCTGATGAAGAGGGCAGATTTATGGCAATGCATCACCCGTTCACATCTCCAAACCTTGAAGATCTTGATAAATTAGATTCTGGTGATTTAGGCAATGTTAAATCTATTGCGTATGATATTGTTTATAACGGAACAGAGTTAGGCGGAGGTTCTGTCAGAATCCACTCTTCAGAAGTTCAAAAGAAAATATTTAAAGCTTTAGGGTTAACTGAAGATGAAGCTAAAGAAAAATTCGGATTTATGGTTAATGCTTTACAATACGGAACCCCGCCGCATGCAGGTTTGGCTATCGGATTGGACAGACTGGTTGCATTACTCGCTAGAACTGATTCTATTCGTGATGTTATTGCATTTCCTAAAAATGCAAGTGCAAAAGATCTGATGAGCGATGCTCCGGGTACCGCTTCTATTCAGCAGCTTAGAGAACTGCACATCAAAAGTACAGCAAACTTAGGTAAATAATAAATTTTCATACATATAGAAAAGAGTCTTTGAGTTTAATCCTTAAAGGCTCTTTTTAATGCTATACTTTACAGCTTTTTATGAAAACATATACTGTCTTATGGTGTATAAAAATAAAACATTGCAGCTACAAATTATCTTTTATAAATTTATGAGCATCAATGACATCGTCATAAGATATTGGTTCGGGACCATCCACAATCTCCAAAGGTAAATGTTTATCAGCTTTGCGATTAAAATTAAATACAACTTCACCGAAATCTTTTCCGCATTTTTCGCATGATAAACTACAAAGCAAAATATCGCAATCCTGTTCTAAAAATTTTATAGAATTTATTGAAAATTCATTTTTACATTGAGAACAGCAAAGGTTTGCTAATAGAGCTTTTACGTCTTTTGGAGAAAGTTTTTTCATATCAAATTTTTATATTAAGTTTTGTAAATATTTCAACTGTTTATACTATTAATTGTTATTTTACCTCAAAAAATGGGATTAATATATATGAACCCAAAGGAGGTTTATCATGGCTATTAATCTGATCCTATTCGGTTTTATCGTGTACACAGCATTAATTGTTGTTCCAAGTATCTGGGAAGAATTAACCGCTGAAGGATAGGCCCAAGAAAAATTAAAAATTCCGTTTTTGCCAATTAAGAGAGTTTGTGTTTTATTTAGTGTTTTGTGTACGTTTAATAGATAAACGGTTAGTTTGTTGTGCAAAAAATTACTAAACTTAACATCAAAAGCCCTTAAAATTAGCGGTTAGATTTGTTTGCTCTATAATATAATTATGGATTATCTAAACAATAAATTTGACATAATTATTGTAGGGGCGGGACACGCCGGCTGTGAAGCGACTCTAGCGTGTGCAAAACTTGGAATGAAAGTGTTGCTTTGTACACTTAATCTTGATAATATTGCATTGCAGCCCTGTAATCCTGCTGTAGGAGGACCTGCAAAATCAACATTAGTAAGGGAAATCGATGCATTAGGCGGAGTTATGGGTGAAGTTACCGATGCCACATACCTGCAAATGAAAATTTTAAATTCATCAAAAGGACCTGCTGTCAGAGCCTTACGAGCACAATCGGATAAAGCAGAGTATTCAAGATATATGAGAAACCTCCTTGAAAGTAATCCAAACATATATCTTAAGCAATGCTGTATAACAGAATTGAAAGCCGAAAATAATACAATTACAGGTGCAGTAGATGAATTCGGAGTTGAATACAGTGCAAAAGCTGTAATTCTTACAACCGGAACGTCTTTAGAAGGTAGAATTTTTGTCGGACTGCAATCTTATAGTGCCGGAAGACTTGGAGAACAAGCGGCAATAGGATTATCAGACTCGCTGCATAAATTAGGCATTGAAACAAAAAAACTTAAAACAGGAACCCCTGCAAGAGTTGATAAAAGAACAATTGATTATTCAAAAATGACAATACAGCCGGGCGATGAAGAATTAAGTTTCTTTTCTTTTAAACCAAACCGTCCGATAAGAAAAACTTATCCTTGTTACCTGACAAGGACAAATGAGGAGACTCATAAAATAATAAGAGAAAATCTTGACAAATCACCTATGTATCAGGGGTTGATTCATGGAGTAGGCCCCAGATACTGTCCGTCTATTGAGGATAAAATTGTCAGATTTGCATCTAATCCGTCACATCACATATTTATTGAGCCTGAAGGTTTAGGAACTTATGAAACATATATACAGGGATTTTCAACCAGTTTGCCTGCTGATGTTCAGGTGAAAATGATACGCAGTCTGCCTGGTTTAGAAAAAGCTCATATTATAAAGCCGGCTTATGCCGTCGAATACGATTATATTCCTGCAGTGCAGACAACACATTCTCTTATGGCTAAAAAAATCAAAGGACTGTTCTTTGCAGGACAAATTAACGGGACAAGCGGCTATGAAGAAGCTGCAGCTCAAGGATTGATTGCCGGAATAAATGCGTTTAATTACTTAAATAATTCAGAAATGCTGGAACTGTCCAGAAGTTCATCTTACACCGGCACTCTGATTGATGATCTTGTTACTAAAGATATTCAGGACCCATATAGAATGCTAACCTCCCGTTCGGAATACAGACTTCTGCTAAGACAGGACAACGCAGATGAAAGATTAACCCCGATAGGTCATAAAATTGGTCTGATTGACGACGAACAATTTAAGCGATACACGAATAAACAAAATCAAATTCAAGAAGAAAAATCACGCCTTGAAAATGTTAAAATTCCACCATCAGAAAAAGTTAATGAAATTCTGGCTAAATATGAAGAACATATTGATAGAGGTATCAGAGCAACAGAATTATTGAAAAGACCAAATATAACATACAAAGTTATACAGGAACTTGATGAATCTACAAAAGCTTTAAATATTTCAAAAGAAGTCTATGAGCAAATTGAAGTTATAATAAAATATGACGGATATATTAAAAGACAGGAAGAACAGGTAGATCAGGCAGGAAAACTTGAAAAATTTAAAATTCCAGATAACATAGACTACTCAAAAATAGACCACATATCTTCAGAAACTAAAGAAAAACTTGAAAAAATCCGCCCGAAAACTCTTGCACAAGCTTCAAGAATCGGCGGGGTTAAACCTGCAGATATTTCAATACTTATGGTAATGCTTGACAGAAATTCTATTGCTAAGAAATAATTCTTACATTATTTTCTATATATTTTTCTGTCGCAAATTCTGTTGATTTATAAAGTTTTAAATCAGAAAATCTTATTGCTTTTTTATCCTTACAAACAATAGTCAAAGACAATTTTTCTGGAGTTTTTGCAATAATATCCCCCGGTTTGGCATTTCCAACATTTTCAAGCAAAATCTGAAAACTATATGGATTTATCACAAAAAACTTATCATCATAAGTTATATAACTTGGCAAAAACGGGTGTAATGCTCTTATAGTGCGGGAAATTTCAGTTGATGTCTGGTAAGTAAAATCAAGCATTTTTTCTTCACCCGAAATATTAGGATAATATGTTGCATACTTTTCACTCTGGGCAATTGGGGTAATAATTTTATCATCTAAATCTTTTATAAAATCACTAACCAGCTTTCGTGCGACTCTTACAGACTTTTCCCTCAACTCTTTGGAGGTATCAGATTCAAGGATTTCTACTTTTTCCTGAGATAAAATAGCACCGCTGTCATAATGTTCATCCATCAAATGTAACGTAACACCTGAATATTTTTCACCGTTCAAAATAGTTTGAATATACGGATTCGGACCTCTGTATTTTGGCAATAAAGACGGATGAACATTAACAGTTGCTATTTTAGGAAGATTAAAGGTTTCTTTTTTTAAACGCTCTTTCCACGTTCCAACCAAAATTAAATCAACATTTAATGTCAGCATTAATTTTCTAAATTCTTTTGAATTTGCAGACTTCATCCTTATTTGATTTACTTTTGTCTGTTTCAATAAAGTTACAACCGGATCAGGACAAAAGAAATCTTGAAAAAATAATTTGACAGGATTAGTGCAAGTTTGTTCATAACGAAAAACCCCGACAATTTCAGCTCCGGCATCAATCGCACCAAGAACTAAATTTGCCAGCATTAAACCTTTGCCTAAAATAACAACCTTCATATTAATTATTATAAAATAAAAAGTCCCGTACTTTTAATTATTACAGGACTTTTTAAATTTATATTAAGTATTTTTTAAGTTTTAGAATATTGAAGCTTCTTCTTCAGATATTTCGTCATTTGCAAGAGCTGTTCTAACCTGATCTTGAGCATCTTTTATTTGTTCATAACTCTTTACAACTTCTTTTGCTTTAACATTCTGATGATTGAAGGAATGAGCAATACTTGAACAAATCAACAGAATCGGACCGTAATCAATTACACCTTTTGCAAAATTCTTAATAGCTGAAGGAACTTTTGTCAATTTTTCAGAAGCCCAGTTCAAAATTTTACTGTTATTCAATTTATCACTAACTTTAGCAACAGCTCTGAGTTCTTTTGTTGAGAAAGTTTTAGATAATGTTCCGGAAGCTTTTGGAAGAACTTTCTTAGCTAATTTTGAAATACCTTTACCGGCTAAGAATATTGCACCAATGCTTGCCCCGATTGTTGCAATTGTTGATATAATCGGATGTTTTTCAGAAAATTCTCTAACTGCAGGACTTGATTTGTCCAGTTGACGTTTTCCGCCGAAGATTAAATCAATTGCTGCAAATGTTCCAGCCCATGATAAAGCTGAAGCTGCAAAGTTGCCTAATCTTAAAGCTCTTGATGAATTTACAAGACCTTTTGCACTAAGAGCTTTTGCAGGAGTTCTGATAGCTGCAGCTAAACCTGCGGCTAACGGAATACTATAATATAATGCATTTGAAATTCTCTTATGCTTTTTGTCATTTACGTTATATGAAGCTTTCATATAAGCTAGCTGTTGAAGCTGTCTGTCATTTAAATTTGCAAATTGCTCCAGAGCTTCACGCTCCATAGCGGCTCGATCCTCTCTGCTAAGACGACGACCGAAAGTTTGCTTAGGTTCAACATTTCTTGAAGAAAGAGAATTTACCTGCATATAAAACACCTTTACCTTTCACACTTTGATTATACATATATTAAACCCGAAAGTAAATTTTTTTGCTATTTTAATAACATAAGTACACAAATATTTACAATTAATTTTATTTTTAATATTATTTAAATTATGAAAAAATTTTTTATCCACACAATGGGCTGTAAATCTAACCAATTCGAAAGTTCTATAATAGAAGAAAACCTCGAAAATAACGGACTTAAAAAAGTTAACGATATAAAAAATGCGAATATTTATATTCTAAATTCTTGCTCCGTAACACATAAAAGCGACAATGAAGCTCTATACTTATTAAGAGCAGCAAAACACAAAAACAGCAAAATAGTTACAATTTTAACCGGCTGTATAGCACAAATCGAAAAAGAAAAACTTTTAAAATATGATTTTATAGACTATGTAATCGGTAACGATGAAAAATTACACTTATATAAATATTTATCGGAACATGAGCATTTCTGTGCTAATGATATAATGCAGCTTGATAAATTTAATAAAGTTGAACTCATTGACACTTCAAAAACCAGAGCAAGTCTTAAAATTCAAGACGGCTGCGACAACAGATGTACATATTGCATTATCTGGAAAGCACGCGGCAAAAGCCGTAGTGCTGATATAGATTTTATTATTGACCAGATAAACAAATATTCAAACAACGGCTTTAAAGAGGTTATATTAACAGGAATACATATTGGACAATGGGGAAAAGACTTGGGTTTAGAACTTCCTGACCTATTAAAAGCAATTGAAGAAAAAACAACAATAGAACGCTACAGATTAGGTTCTCTTAATCCGACGGAAATAACAAATGAATTATTAGACATTCTTAAAACGTCCCAAAAATTCTGTCCGCATTTCCACCTGTCGCTGCAATCTGCGAATGACAAAACCCTGAAATCAATGAATAGATTTTATAAAACTCAAGATTACTTAAATTTAATTGATAAAATAAATCAGACATTTGAACTCCCTTTTTTAGGAAGTGATATAATTACAGGGTTTGCCGGAGAATCAGATGAAGATTTTGAAATCACTCGTAAAAATCTTGAATATTCAGGACTCACACAAATTCATACTTTTCCGTATTCTCAAAGAGAAGGGACAGTGGGAGCTGCTATGGAAAATCAGGTTCCTGAAAATATAAAAAATACACGAGCTTCCATTATAAAAAATATTTCAAAACAAAAATTTAACGATTTCATACAAAAAAATATAGGAAAAACACACGAGCTTCTTATTGAAAAACATACTGATAAGCATACAAAAAATCTTAAAGGGTTGACTAGAAATTATCTATCTGTACAAATAGAATCGGACAGACAGGATTTATTTAATACATTGCAGCATGTTAAAATCACAAAATTTGAAAACAATATAATATATGGCGAATTAATATAAAAAGCAGGTTAGAAATTTTATTCTAACCCGCTTTTTATATTAAAACTGTTCAATCATTATTCTCTCAAGAAAGATTCATAATTTCTGGCTAACAAATGAGTTCTAACTTGATTGATTAAATCCAGAGCAACACCAACCATGATGATTAAAGATGTAGCCCCGATACCCTGCAAGGTTTCGATATGTGTTGCGTAACTGGCAAATGACGGAATCAATGCAATTATACCCAAGCCAACAGCACCAATAAATGTTGTTTTAGATAATATTTTATCTAAAGCTTCAGCTGTAGGTTTGCCAGGTTTAATACCAGGAATTGAGGACCCGTATTTTTTCAAATTATCCGCAATATCTTTTGGCTGCATATTTGGCATAATTGAAGCATAGAAGAATGTTAATGCAATAATTAAACCGACATACAAAAGATAATACACAATACCGTCCGGACTTAAATATTGATTTAACTTCACAATAAAACTCTTTAAAGCCACAGATTTGAAATCTGCCTGCCCGACTAAAGCCAGAATTGTAGACGGGAATAAAAGAATTGCAATTGCAAAGATAATAGGCATAACACCGCCCGGATTGAGCTTGAACGGAATAAACGAATTCATACCGCCGTAGACTTTATTACCTATCTGTCTTTTAGGATTTACAATAATTACTTTTCTAATGGCTTCTTGCATTATAACAATAAATACCATTGCCAAAAAGAAAATTATAAGTAAAAGCAAAAGATTAACCTGCATTCTTGAATTGTTATGAACAAGCTGAGCAGTTCTTGATGCGTAAATAGGAATACCTGCCAGAATACCGCAGAAGATAATCAGAGAACCACCGTTTCCGATACCGTTTTCGGTAATCAATTCAGATAACCACATTACAAGAACAGCACCTGCTGTCAATACACAAATTGAACTTGCATAAAAAGCAATATGATTTACCTCAGGCATTATACAACCCGGCAAATGATGCAAGTACAACATAAATATAAATGATTGAAAAATTGCTAACACCACAGTAAAAATTCTTGTATACTGTGACAGCTTTCTTCTGCCTGCTTCTCCCTCTTCTTTCTGCAATTTTTCCAGTGAAGGAATAACTACGGAAACAAGCTGAACAATGATTGATGATGTAATAAATGGTCCGATACCTAAAGCAAGAACAGAAACACTACTCAAAGCCCCGCCTGAGAATAAATCCAGGAACCCGATAATATTATTGCCCTGAGCAATATTTTTGAACACTTCATTGTTGATACCATACAACGGCATTAAAGCTCCAAATCTCCACACTGCAATCATTATAAAAGTGAAGAGAATTTTCTGCTTCAAACCGGAAGCATTCCACATAGACATCAAATCATCTGTAGTAGGCATTTTTACACTTTGTGCCATTATACTAACTCAACCTTTCCGCCGGCAGCTTCTATTTTTTCTTTTGCTGATGGAGTAACATAAGAAGCTTTAACTGTTACGGCTGATTTAATTTCACCGTTACCCAACACTCTCAAACCTACACAAGTAGGATGAATTGTCAAAACTTCTTTTAATGCATCCAAAGAAACTTCCTTCAAACCCAAATCATCTAATCTTCCGACATTGATTTGAGCATAGTTTAATTTTGAATAAACCTGGAAGCCTTTCAATTTTGGCAATCTTCTATATGCCGGCATTTGACCGCCTTCGAAACCTCTTTTGCTTGAATTGCCGGATCTTTGACCTTCACCGTTATGACCGCGGCAAGATGTTTTACCATGACCTGATGAACGGCCTCTGCCGACTCTTTTAGATTTAGATGTAGAACCTTTTGCAGGTTTTAAATCTTCTAATGTTATATTTGACATCGTATTTCCTTCTTTCTTTGTACTTTATAATAATTCTTACCTTCGGGCAACTACTTAACAATTTCTACCAAATGAGAAACTTTATTAACCATACCCATGATAGTAGTGCTTGCTGCGTGTTCAACAACTTGATCTTTTTTAGTAAGACCCAAGCCTCTGACAACTTTACGCTGTTTGTCTGATGTACCGATTAAACTTCTTACGAGTTTAATTTTTATCATATCTGATTTTTTATCTGCCATAATTATATTTCCTTATATTTAAAATAATTTACGTTTACTAATTTAAAAGTTCAGCCATTGTTAAGCCGCGTCTTTTAGCTACATCATTAAACGGAGTCAATGATTTAAGAGCTTCAATAGTAGCATTAGCAGCGTTCAACGGAGATTTAGAACCCAAAGATTTTGAAAGGATATTTTCAATACCTGCAAGTTCCAAAACAGAACGAACAGCACCGCCTGCGATAATACCGGTACCTTCAGAAGCCGGTCTAAGCATTACAGCACCTGCACCTGATTTTCCTGTAATAGGGTGAGGAATAGTTGTTTTGAAAATAGGAACTGTAATAACATTTTTTCTGCCGTCAGCGATAGCTTTTTGAATAGCAATAATAACTTCAGAAGCTTTAGCACAGCCGATACCAACCTGACCTTTTTGGTTACCAACGATAACTATGGCTCTGAAGCTTAGCTTTTTACCGCCTTTAACAACCTTAGTTACACGGCTGATTTGAACAACTCTTTCAGTCCATTCAGACTGAGGTTTTTCTTCAGTAGTTTCGATTTTTTGTTTTTTAGAACGACCCCTTCTAGATTTTGAAGGTTTTTCTTCAGCAACCGGAGCTTCAGTAGTTTCTTCAGCTTTAACTTCTTCAACTGCTTCAGTATTTTCAACAGGAGTTTCAGCTGCTGCTTCAGTTACATTTAATTCTTCATTGTTTTCCATTGATTTTACCTTTCTTGTAATTACTTTTGTAAATTTAAAACAATATATTTTCGGATTTGGGTTATCCGATATTCGGAATACGCCAAAAACAAGCTGTAATTCAGCTATTTGGAAATCGTATTCGAACTATAACTTCTGACAGGATAAAATATACTATAAATAAAGCATTTGGTCAAGAGTAATGTAAAGATTTATAATCAATATCTTCAACTCTCTGAACTGAGAAGGCAAGAGCTGGAGTGACACAAGACTAAAAACCCTTACCCTCCCTTGGATGAGGGAGTGTAAGAGCTTGAGTGACACAGAGTTGAAAAAATCCCCTCCCTGGATGGGGAGGGAT
>CALUWC010000017.1 GCA_944324395.1 Candidatus Gastranaerophilales bacterium
GATGAACACGAACGTAACTACTACTATCCGGAAGGTGACGGCGACGGAATATTTGATGGTGAACAATCTGATGTTGATCCTGATGACGGTATTGCAAGTGACACTCCGTTAGAAATGCCGGATGAACCTCAAGGCGATACAGACACAGACACAGATACAGATACAGATACAGATACTGATACTGATACTGATACTGACACTGACACTGACACTGACACAGATACTGATACTGATACTGATACAGACACTGACACTGACACAGATACTGATACTGATACTGATACAGACACAGATACAGACACAGATACTGATACAGACACAGACACTGACACTGATACTGATCCGGATCCGGAACCAGAGCCAGAACCAGAACCAGATGAAGAACTTGATCTTCCGAATGAAGATGGCAGAAGCACCTACATTCAAAGAAAAATTGGTGACGACGATATTGAATCAATCGACAAACGTCAATATATGAGATTCAATGTAGCTGACAGTTCTAAACCGGTAATGCTTGAAAGATCAAATAACGGTGTTGACAGCCTGATAGATATCTCAAGAGGCGGTATTGCAGTAACTCACGACAACAGTCTAAGTGTAGGCGATGTTGTTCCGGTACACTTAACATACGGAGATCTTGATATCAACGCAGATGTTAAAGTTGTATCAGCAACAACAAACAGAGCAGGTGCAATGTTTGTAAATCTGGATCAAGCTACAGCAAACAAACTGTTATACTTAAATATCTTACTTGAAGATTCAAGCAACATATCATTCAATCAATAATAACATAACAGTCTATAAAACATAATAAACGGTCTATCACCACTTATGATAGGCCGTTTTCTTATACAATATATTCGCATCAAATAAGTTTTAAAATTTATTAAATATATAAAATTCGTACTTAATATTTAAAATTTATCATATATAATAGAAAAACAGGAGATTTTACATTAGGGGAAATATATGCATTACAAAAAGCTGTATAAACTGTCTGTATTGATAGTTATGATAATAATTATACACCATTTGCAAACATGCCATGCAAGTAATACAAACGGCACCGGAGCAGCTAATTTACAAAACGCTGAACAACATTACCAAACATCAAATAGCCATACCTATACAAACTCTCAATCGTCTAATACCAAATCTTTTGAACTTTTATATAATAGTAATAGTAGTGCTGTTCAAAACCAAACCTCTATGAACATGTATAATTCGGTTAGATATATTAATACTGACAATACAAGGAAAACTTGCAACGAACTTTCTGATAAACGGGAATATACCAGATACTACAACAAAGAAATGTCAGCTCCTGTAGCCATAAAAGTACTCGGACAAAATAACATAAGACTGTCAGATATATCAAGAGGAGGAGTCGGATTATTACATAACAATACTCTTCACAAAGGGGATATTCTGCCTGTTAAAATAGTATATAAGGATATAAGTATTCCTGCATATATAAAAGTCCTTACAGCCTCAAATAAACGGGCAGGAGCAATGTTTATTAACCTTGATAAACCTAAAGCAAACAAACTACTCTATCTCAGCATTGTTTTGGAATCTGATAATAATCAGCTTGTCACCCGATTCCGCCAATAAAAAAAGACAGCAATAAAATTGCTGCCGGTAATTATACTTAGATATACAAAATTTATACTTTAAAATTTAGAATTAACGCATTTTTCTACGTTGGATACGAGAAGTTCTATATGTCGGACCATTAGATACTGTTGTACCTCTGTTATTATCCAAAGCACCTAACTGAGAACCAGCAGATTGTAAAAAGCTTCCAAATTGCATACCTTTAGCCATTTTTTCCTGGAAAGACTTTTTAGCAGCCTTACCAGAACCTTCAACAGCTTTCTCGCCAGCATCAGCTGCAACATCTGTAGCATTATCGGTTGTTATACCTGCTTTTTCTTTCATACTATTGGCTTTTTCTTTCATTTTATCAGCCTTTTCCTGCCATTTAGCAGCTTTACCTGTTTTCCCTGCAGTATCTCCGGTAGCATTAGCAGTCTGAGATGTTGTACCTTCAGGTTTAGTAACATTTCCAGTTGTATCACCCGGTTGATTAGTAGTATTACCAGTTTGATTAGTTGTATCAACTGCTTGATTTGTTGCTGCATCGCCAGCATTTTGAGCTGTGTTAGTTGCAGTATTAGTAGCAACTTCATTAGCTTTATTTTGTAATGTTTGTTGTGCCTTATCTGCAACCTGAGCAGTCTTTTGGTCAATACCATTAAAAGTTTTACCCATAGCATCTGTAGATTTTGCAGCTGAACAACCAGACATCACTGCAGCACCTGCTGACATTAATGCACCTGAAATATTACCCTGAGCGGCATAAACAGCAGTTTTAGTAATATTTGCAGCACATTTACCATAATTACCAACAGTTTCGACAACAACACCTGTTTTTTCAACAACACCGCCCGCATTTGCTAAAGCTACACCTGCAGCAGCAGTGAATGCATTTGAAGCCATTGCATTTCCTGCAATAATCATACCTTTACCAATATATTGTGTCCCTTGACCGGCCATTACTGTATAACCGGCTATTTCATCAGCCTTGGTCGCAACTTTTAAAACTTTATCTGATGCTGATTGATTTTCTTGGACTTCTTTTTGATTAGCAGCAGCTGTTTTTTTATATGCTTTAGAAGTTTTTGTTAAAGTTCTTATTCTTTTATTTGTAGAAGCTTGTACTGTCTTTAACTTAACTTGGCTTTGCCCCATTGAAGTTTGATGAGCTTGAATTGTTGAAGATTTTGTTTTGATAATTTCTTGTGCAGCCGTTTTTTCTTCTGAACTAGCTGAATCAGATGATAAAATAACTGATTGCTGTTCTAATTCAGAATTGATAGTTTCGACTTCTGCAGATAATTTTTCCATTTTATCAGCTTCTTTTTGCATCTGCTTTTGAGCTTTATCAATGGCTTTTTCTTCAGTTTTCATCTTCTTCTGGAAAGCTTTTTCATCTTTTTTCATTTTAGAATCTAATGCTTTCATATCAGAAGCTGACTTATTCATCTCAGTTGTGCCTTGTTCAGTTTGAGCAGTAGCCGATTTGGCATCATTTGCACTACCTTCTGAATCTTGTACAGACTGATCTCCGCTATTCACATTATAATTTTGATCTTCTGTTTTATTCTTTTCTTTAGTTTGATCTCCGCCGCCTACATTTGAGGCACGTTTTTGAAGTTCAGAATTAACTTTGCCTAATTTTTTATCAATACTGTTTTCCAAAAATCTCGGAATATTTGAATCTTTTAATTCTGTTAATGTATCTTTTAAATCATTTAATTCACCTTCAGGAACAGATGTTAAATTATCAAAATCATATTGGCTTAAATCAACTCTTTTATTATCTTCACCTGAAGAAGCTTGAGTTGAAGATGATTTTGAAGATGATGAAGTTGATGAAACATCAGAAACGGATTTTGCAGTGTTTGCTTTTACAACATTATCTGCTGTAGTAGATCTTGAAACACCGCTTTGAGTTCCGATTTGATTGCTTGCTCTTAAAGTTCCTATTGTTGAAGCATTGCCAGGAGCATTAAAAATTGACCCGTTCATTGTCATATGAGCAGGAACTTTTGAAGACAAACCGGCTTTTTTCATCTGACCTGATTTCATTGTCTTCAGAAGCTTTTGTATATCAAGATTTTGATTTACATTGTTAACGCTCACTTTTTAAAGCTCTCCAAATTATACTCTCTTATATATATAAAAACTTTTAAAAAAGCCTAATTTCAGCACTTGAGGATTTGTTTACAATTGTTTACATACAAAAAATTGTGACATTTGCTTTAATTTTTTATTTTTGATAAAATTAACAGGTAGATTATCTATATAAGTTAGGGAGAATTTAATATGGATTTAATGAAAGGCAAAAAAGGGGTAATTTTTGGAGTTTCAAACACCCATGGCATAGCATACGGTATTGCAAAACAATTACACGATGCAGGAGCTGAAATAGCTTTTACATACGCAGGCGAACCTATGGAAAAAAGAGTCCGCCCGATTGCTGAAAGTATGGGGGCGAAAATAATTATGAGCTGCGATGTCACAAAAGAAGATGAAGTAAAAGCAGTATTTGACGAATGCGAAAAAATATACGGAAAACTTGATTTCGTTGTCCACGCAGTTGCATTTGCTAAAAAAGAAGATTTAATGGGTCGTTTTGTTGATACTTCAGCAGACGGCTGGAATACAGCATTGGGAGTAAGTGCATACTCACTTGTTACTATATGCCGAAACGCTGAACCAATTATGAACGAAGGCGGATCTATATTTGCTCTTACCTATCTTGGTTCTGTTCTTTCCGTTCCAAGTTACAATGTAATGGGAGTTGCTAAAGCTGCATTAGAATCTGCAATGAGATTTTTGGCAGTTGATCTGGGTCAAAAAGGTATTCGTGTTAACTGTCTTTCTGCCGGACCTGTTAAAACTCTTGCATCAATGGGTATCAGCGGATTTTCTAAAATGCTCAAGGCTGCTGTATTAAGAGCTCCGCTTAAAAGAAACGTAGCTCTTGAGGATGTAGGCAAAGCTGGTTTATATCTGGCTTCAGACCTTTCTTCAGGTACTACAGGTGAAGTTATCTATGTTGATTGCGGCTGCCACTCAGCTTATTCTTCTACAGATGAAATGGATATAATTTCTAACAGCCCTGAAATCTAAAAATTTCAAAGCATATAATAAAAGGGAATGCACCAAAAGCATTTCCCTTTTTTTGTTATAAATTTTTCTTATTAAGTTCACTAATACATTGACTGGATATCAATATCAATTTGAGTTTTCAGAGCATCCAGATTATCAAACTTAATTTCAGGTCTGAGCATTCTTGAGAAGCTTACTCTTATTTCTCTATCATACAAATCACCACTAAAATTCAATAAATAAGCCTCTAATATACAAATTCCGTCATTAGAAACAGTAGGTGAAACTCCAAAATTAACAAGAGCCTTATGGAAGCTGCCATCATCCAATTCAACCTCAGCCTCATAAACTCCGTAAGGAGGTTCTATAATATCAAGCGGATATATAATATTTGCGGTAGGATAACCTATTGTTCTGCCAAGCTCACGTCCTTTAATAACAGTACCACAGACTGAAAACTTTCTGCCTAACATAGATGTTGCCATATCAACAACACCGCTTTTAACAAATTGACGAATAGCTGTACTACTGATAACATCACCAAAAATTGACTGAGGAGGTGTAGCAAAGTACAAATAATCAAATTTATCCTGATGATCAGATAAAAATTTAACATCTCCGGATTTATCAACTCCAAAGCGATGATTAAATCCTGTAGAAATAGCTTTCGGATAAAAATATTTTACCAAAACATCTTCTAAATACTGTTGAGGAGTCATGTGGCAAACTTTTGAAAAATCTAATTCCAGAATGTAGTCTACTCCTAATTGCTCAATATACCTATACTTATCCTCAAGAGTAAGAATATATTTAGGAGATTCACCTTTAAAAAAACAGTACGGATGTTCTCTAAAAGTAACGACCGCAGATTGACAATTTACTTCTCTTGCAAAATCAACAGCACATGAAATAACAGCCTGATGCCCCAAATGAACACCGTCAAAAAAACCCAGTGCTAATGATAAATTTGGAATTTGTCTAATTTCTCTGATAATCTCCATAGTATGATTATAACCTAAAAATGTAAATTGTAAAAAATGTTAAATATGTTAATTAAATAGAATTCCGACAATAGCTGCCGACATATAACAAGTTAAAGTCCCGCAAATTAAGGCCCTTACCCCTAATCTTGCAAGATTCTTCCGCTGATTAGGTGCCATTTCTCCAATACCTCCAAGCAAAATAGCGATTGAACCGAAGTTACCAAAACTGCAAAGAGCAAAACTTGCAATCAGGAAAGACTTTGCTGATAAATGCATTGATGGAGCTGTCAAATCCATATATGCAACCATTTCATTTAATACTAACTTTGTACCCATCAAACCGCCGACAGTAGTAGCTTCTTTTAATGGTACACCCATCAATATAGCAAATATTGCAAATATTTTACCCAAAATCATATTTAAAGATAATTTTGTCAAGTCCATGCCAATTGCAGTTAAATTAAAATGTAAAAATTTAACAATCAATGTACCAACACCTGCCAATATCCAATCAATCATAGCGACTAAAGCTACAAGTGCCAAAATCATTGCTATAACATTTATTGCAACTTTCATACCTTCAGATGCACCTGCCGAAATTGCATCAAATACATTGGCATGTGTTCTATGACGCTTGCTCACAGAAATTTTAAAATTTTTGCTTGTTTCAGGTTCTCCCACTTCTGGATAAATTATCTTAGATATAACTAAAGCCCCTGGAGCAGCCATAACAGAAGATGCAAGTAAATAAACTGCAGGAATACCCATACCAATATATATCGGCATAGTAGCCCCTGAAATACAAGCCAAACTTCCAGCCATAGAGGCCAACAGTTCTGATCTTGTCAAATTCGCAAGATATGGTTTTATCATAATTTGAGCAACAATTTGTCCGACAAAAGCACTTGCGACATTAGACAAAGCCTCAGCACCGCTCACATCCATCAATTTATTCATCCCTTTACCAAGAATTGCAACAACTCTTTGCATAATTCCGTAATGATAAAGCATATTGACTAAAATCATCATAAAGACCATTGAACAAATCAATTGAAGAGCAAAGATTGATCCTCCGCCAGCAAAAAGTTCAGAAAATTTCTGGCTCATCAAGCCGCCAAATACAAATTCTCCGCCCTGTTTGGCAAAAACAAGCAATTTTTGGATAAATAAACCAATAGCCATAAATATTTTTTGTCCCAGCGGAACTTTAAATATAAATATTGCAAACAAAACCTGCAATAAAAAACCTGTACCTACTGTTTTATAGTTTATTGCTTTACGATTATTTGACATTAAATAACAAAGTGCAAATATAAAAACTATCCCTATAATTCCGACAAATCTGCTCATAATCCCTCTTATCTAATTTCATTTTAATTATACTAAAAAAGAAGTCCCTAAAGACTTCTTTTTTACAAAAAATTGATAAAAGTTTACGCAAAAAATATCTCTACATTTTTGTTTTATTAAAAAATCCCATAATTTTATCAATCAATCCGGCTGAATCTTCAGCATCAGCTGAACCGTAACTTTCCAGCTTGTCGAGTTTATCTTTTGCCATTTTATAATCAACAGGATCTTTAACTAAAGCTAAATACTTATTATAAACAGCAATAGCACTGTTTTTATCCTTAACTTTTTCATAAGCTTTAGCCAAATCTTTCAAAGTATTCAAATCCTTAGGATCAGCATCATGAAGCTTTTCAAGATAATTTACCTGCATTCCGTAGTCGCCTAATCCTTCTCTGAAGGCGGCTAATTTTCTTAAAGCCTCTTTATTTTTAGGGTCAAGTTTTGCAATTCTTTCATAATACTCAGCAGCATGATTTGTTTCGCCGGATTCTGTCAACAAATCAGCAAGAGTAAATAAGACATTGATATCATCACTTTTCAACTGAACAGCATTTAAAAATTCATTCACCGCAATATCAATATTTTTTCTCAAGATATTGTATTTACCCCAGTTTAAATGGGCATTATACTCATCATTTTTATCTTCATATACCAAAGCTCTCATTTGATATGTCAACGGAGAATTAGGACAGGCTTTGTCATATTGTTCAATACAGGCTAAAGCTTTATCATAATCTTTTGCGGAATAATAATACTGAGCTTGAAGAGTATAGTATTTTGCATTATTTTTATATTTATCAGGCAATGCTTGAAGCCTGTTATAAGCCTCTTCTATTTCTCCAAGTTCAAGCATACATTGAATTTTCATCAATTCATCCTTTGTATATTCAACAGCTTTTTTAGCATTGCCATCTTTTAAATATACAGCAGCAATAGCCTCGTTAATTCTATCCGAATCAAATCCCTTCTTTTTAGCTCTCAAAAGCACATCTAAAGCACTTGAATAAGCTCCGTCATTCATATAAATATCTGCAAACTGGAGGAATATATCCTCATTCAAATTATCATGCTCTATTATCAAGTTAAACTCGTCAATTGCCTTTGGAATATTACCTGTTTGACGGTATAAATTAGCAAGGGTTAATCTGGTCATTACAATTTGAGTTTCATCATCACCGGCTTGAGCCAGGGCTTTTTTGAAATCATTTATAGCAAAATCAAGTTTACCTTCAATAGAATTTTTATTACCTCTATAGATGTAATATTTATACTTATCAGTGTTTTCATAGATAGAAATAAGCTGATCATAAGCCAGAGGATTTGTTACATCTCGTTTCAATATTTCATAATAATAAAAAGCTGCCTCGTCAGTTTTTTCCAAAATCAAAGACAAATGTCCCAATCGTTCTAATATACCAAGGTCATTTGGATTTTGTTCATGTTCTTTTTTATATTCTTCATAGGCTTGTTCATACTGTTCATTTGCCTCAAACTGCTCAGCCAATTGTAAACTCATCTGCTATCGCTCCTTTAATATACTCTATGCTTATTTAATTATAACATTAAATCTGATATTATTCAAATCTAATTATACTCATTCTGAGCTTTTTGCATACCATTATCAAAATAAAATTCCAAAGCTGCAGCAGCATTTTTTAAAACTGGTTTTAAAGTTTCCAGCTGATCTCTATAAAAATTTTGCAAAACAAAAGTCTCAGAAGGAACAGGTGGCTGAGGACCAATACCGACTTTTAATCTGGCTATATTCTGAGTTCCAAGACATTTTATAACAGATTTTATACCATTATGCCCGCCATCCGAGCCGTTTGGACGAAAACGAATTTTACCCAGTTCAAGTGATAAATCATCATACACAACTACCAAATCCTCAATATCAATTTTGTAATAATTCATAACCAATTGAACGGCTTCACCTGACAAATTCATATAAGTAACAGGCTTCATAAGCATGATATCTTCAAACCCATGCTTATATTTACCAAGAAAACACTTCAACTTTTTGTCCTCTTTAAAAGACACTTCTTTTAAAATTGCTAATTTATCAACAACCATAAAACCGGCATTATGACGTGTGAAACAATATTTGTCACCTATATTACCCAAACCTGCAATTAATTTCATATTATAAAAATCCTTCAGTAATTATACATTCTTATATTTAGTATTTTAACGTAAATAAATATTACCATAATGATATAGCAAATGTAAGCTTAACAAAAAGATAAATAATAACTAAATTATAGAAAAATAAACGAGGTATAAATTATGAAACATGAAACCAAAGCATTGAAAAGCTCTCAAAAAGTAGCCGAATTTCTTGAAGAAAATTCACTACACAAAAAAGATTTTGCCGAAATGATTGGGGTTACACTATCTTATGTTTACAATTTAATAGATGAAAGCATTCCGTTTTCTACAAGAAGCACGACACTCGAAAGAATAGCAACAGTAATGAATATCAGCCCTGAAGAATTTGAAGAATATAAAATTCCGCAAGAACCTATTCTGAAAGACGATACAATAGAACTAATAAAAAGCATGATAAAAGAAAAAAATATGAGTATCGTAACATTTTTAAAAGCTTTCCCACGCAAAAAAAGAGTTGAAATTGTAGACATGCTAAGAGGGGCTTATCCGGTACCGATTGATTTCAAAGAATTAACAATGATAGGTCAAATTCTCGAACTGGACAAAAATGATATCTACAACATCTGGGAAGAAAGAATGAAACAAGTATTGGAAACAAACGGTATGAATTTAAATAACAATGCAGCACTTATAAACTCAATGTTTGAATGTGCAAAGAAATACATAGACATCTAAATAAAAAGACCCGATTTTAGCCGGGTCTTTTTATTATAAAAAACAGTTGACAATAAAATATGTTCTTGTTAGTATAAGTTCATACGGCGAAAGTCGATAGTTGGAAATATAAATAGATAATAAGCGCTTGTAGCTCAGCAGGTAGAGCACTCCCCTTTTAAGGGATAGGTCGCGCGTTCGAATCGCGCCAAGCGCAATTTTTTATGGAAAAGGATATAATGAATTTCTCGCCTAATAAACAACCAATATCTATTTATAATGAATGGATAAAATCTATATTGCCTGACAATATTCTGCAAGATATAATTGAAAAATCTCTGCCAAGGGAAAATAGCCCCTATCCGGATTTTGTAATAGGTCTTGAATATTATGTTGATGCTGATCCTGGCAGAGTGCCTCCAAGATTAGAATATGCAGCGAAAGATGAAACAGACTTGAAATGCAGAATTTTTGCTGATGTTGCATTTTGTATCGCATCTGAGATGGAACTTTCCACAAGAAAAGAGGATGAACTTAAATGGCGTTATATTCCAATAGATGTCAAAGATAATAAATGGTTATACAAAGAAAATCAAAATTATATTTACGATACAATTTTTGACAGTAGAAAAACGATGTTTGAATGTCACTTGAAATTATTAAAACTTGTCTATTCGTTAGAGCAACTTAGTCCAAAAATAAAAGAATATGAAAAGTATATGAATATAAATTTTCAAACTCCGCATTGGAAATTTGACCTCAATATATTTGAATTTGTTGAAATAAGCAATTCAAAAGAGAAAAACTATCCGGAAGAATCTCAAATTATGAAAGATTAAGATTACAATCCTAATTTTGAATTGAGTTTTAACTGGTCAATAAAATCTAATACAGAGGATATTTCATCAAATAATTTCATAAAAGTTTCTCTTTCACTCTTTTCAAACATCTCAGACATATTAAACATATCCCTGTCAGTATGAACGGCTATTACAATTTTTTCATCTTTAAAAGCTACTCTTATATATTTACTGTTAAATTTTGTTTTTAAATTTTTAAGCCTGTCAATAAATGCCGTTGTAATAAGATATCTTGCCTCAATTTGATTAGTTGAATATACTGTATAATTTTTGGCAAATTCCACATCTTCAAGCTTTACCTCACTGAATTTATTCTTATCAATTTTGACCTTGCGGCCGTCGTTTGAATTGTCAAGAATAATAGTATGTCCTTCAAAATTCTTATTCATAGCAAATTCAACTATTACTCCTCTAAAATATCCCATGTATGGCTTTAGAAGATTAATAACAAGTTGAATTACTAATTTTATTGCTAATACAAATACTGCCGCAGAAATTACAACAGATGCAACTTTTGGAATGCCAAATTTAGCCAAAAAATCTATCAAAGCATAATATTTAGTAATAATCATAAAATATGCGGATATTAAGATAATTAATATAATAATAATTGCCAAAGGAAGCACTGAGAATAAAGCAGCTGCCAAAACAGGAAGAATAAGTTTTGCAGTTGAAATAGTAATTGCTTCTATGATTGAAAACTGTACATTTTGATAAGATCCTTGAATACAGTCATCTATACCAAGCAGAGCAAGATTAAACAAATTCAAAGATTTTACTTTTTCTACATTTTTATAATACATAGGATTTAAAACAGAAGAATAAACAACTTCATTTTTCTTGTATTCTTTCACTTTAGCCTGCGGAAACAGCTCTCCGGCCGTCCCGACCTTTCTGGTAATGATAGTGCCGGGCTGCCAGTGAAGATCTCCAAATATTTTTACAAAATCACCCATCAATTCTGTTTTAATATCGTTTTCAATAGCCATATTATTAACAGTAGCTTTACTGTTTGAATTTAAGGAATAAATTAAAATAGAAATTACAGATAAAACAAATACCGCTGCAGCAAGCAACAAAGACACAAATGACAGAATTAAAACCAGTAGTATAGAAACACAAAGACTAATTATAATATTTTTATGTTTTTTTCTGCTTTTGCAAATCTCTTTATATCGCTCCTTATTAGGCTGAACTTTTTTAAAGTAAAAATTACTCAGCCTGCGTTGTAATTCCATATAAACACTATGTTCCATAATTACTCTCCTTTAATTTAGCTTATCGAAGATACAAAATGTTCTTCTCCACTTTCAATAACAATAGCCGTTAAATGTGCATCTTTATACTTTCCGCATCCTGTATCAATACAGATTTTATCATCCTGAACCTGAGGAGCATCAAACTCAGTATGTCCAAATATAATCTTATAAGGAAGATTGTGCTTTTTACGATAAAACTCGCTTCTTATATAAACCATATCTTCAGGATTTTGTTCCTCCAGCGGAACACCAATTCTGACACCGGCATGTATAAAAAGATAATGACCGGATATATAATAAAATTTTAAACTTCTGAAAAAATCTCCGTGGATTTTCATAATATTATCAAATCCGCCGTAACTTTTTGCTGTAGCATCTCCGCCATAATTCCAGAATAAATAATTGTAATAATCATCCGTTGGAGCATGCATCATTGCATATTCATGCGACCCGATTAAATAAACACAATGGCAAATATCCTGCATACTGATAATTTTATCAACAACTTCTCGAGATTTGGCCCCTCTATCTATATAATCCCCCATAAAAACTATAGTATCATCTTTTTGCGGAGAAATTTGCTCTAATACCGAGCATAGCTTTTCATATTCACCATGTATATCAGAAATCCCAATCAATCTTGCCATACTGAAATTTTATAATAAAGACAATATAAAAACAAATAAAAAGAGCCGTACTATACGACTCTTTTTAATCACAATTTCAAAATCAAAAAGAATTATTTTATACGGAAAGTAACATTAGAAACTGCCGTAATTTTTTTCTCAATTGTCGAAGTATCATTTATACCCATATCTGAAACATCTGTCGAATCAACAGGAGTAATCTGGAACACTCCCATTCTGACAGATTGAATATTACCTACACTGTTGTGAGTAGATTTCAACATAGCAGCAGCTCTTTGTTTTGCATCAGTTGTAGCACTTTCAAGCAATTTAACCTTTAGATCAGACAATTTTGAATAAGAATAACTGGTGTTTCTAACTTCAATATCAATACCTTTATCCATCAAAGAAACAATATCCAGAGATACATCTTTTATTTTGTTGACATCATCTGATTTTATACTTATCGGCTGAGATAAATTATAATAGGCAATTTCATTTGTTGACATACCGTTCGGAGCTAATTTATAAGAAACATAGCCATTTATAGATTTTACATCAACATCTTTGTCTACATCAAAACCTTTAGACTTTAGATAGTCCATAATTACAGGAAGTTGTTTTTTAGCCTGAGAATATGCTAAAGCCTTATTTGGACGTCTGACATTTAGAGAAATCTCTAAATTACCTGAATCGGACTGCACAATTTCATACGCAGAACCCGTAACTGTAACAGAATTTTTTGAAACAGAAGAAACACCGACTTTTACTGCAAAAATCAAACCAAAAGCCAGTAATAATCCTAAAATAGCAATTTGTAATTTTTCAATTCTTTCTAACATATAAACTCCTTTTTATCTGAATAGAGTTAATATAATAAAAACGTAAATAAAAAGCAATAGGAACTAAAGAGAGGCTCTAAGCTTTTACACTTAGAACCTCTCTTTATATCACAACATATGTTTATATTATTTATGCTGCTTTATCAAGTTTTGGTTTATTCTCTTGAGCATTTACAGTTTCTTGAGATTTATTTTGAGTTGTTTGATCAACTGGCTTTTTAGCAGTTTTGGATTTTTTCCACAGATAATAACCGCCAGAAAGAACTGCCAAACTGCCAACAACAATAAGAACAACTTTCATAGGTTTAGATTTTGTTGCAGCTGGTCCGAGAACTGTTTCAACATCTTCTCTAAATTCGCCAAACTGACCCATTACCCGCTGCAAAGGATTTTTCTTACGGGCTTCCCAGCCTTTATCCGTTTCAAGAATATCATCTAAGTATATTCTGTTTGCCGATTTTCCATGGTTATACTCGGCATTATTATGCCAATCAACTTTTTCTTCTATATTTTTCTTGCTCATTGCAATATAACCTTGTTTATCGTTTGTATATTGTTCAATAAATGCTGCAAAAATATTACCTACCTGAGGCTTTTGAGCATTTATTCTTGCTCTGTCAATTTCTCTTTCCGTATTAGCATAAGTTAAACCGAATCTTTCAGGACGAAGTTCAACAGCATGCTCAGTCAGAAAACCGTTTTTAGGATTTGTATAATCAACGGGGCCGCCTGTTTTGGTTGAACCATACGGAGTTCCGGCAATTTTTGATTCAATAGGTGTAATGCCATACATTTCACGCCTTGAAGTAAACAATGTATAATGGCAGCAGCCGGTGAATTTATTCGGAGTAAAACCATCAATATACATAATATTGTGTTTATATATTCCTCCGTCCAAATTCCAAATTTCTTCCAAATCTCTGCATATATCCTTATAATCCTCAGCTTCTCTATTCCAAGGACCTGCACCGAGAATCAGTTTAACCTTCTGCTTAGTTTCCTGAGGTATATCTTCTCTTTTCAGAAAATCTAAAAATCCGCCGGTAGACATAGGGAAACCTTTTTGTTCATCAGGTCTGCCGAAACCGAATACAAGGATTTCACCGTCTTTTATAGGTGAAATATAGCCCATAACATTATGGCCTTCTGAAATCTGACCTTTGTTGAAGAACAATTCATTCAATGCATCTTGACCTTTTTCGCCGGCTTCCCAGATTAACTTAGATAACCATTTAGAATTCTTATGCTTAGCTTCAATGACTTCTTCTATATTATCACCGTTATATTTGAACGGTGTGTAACCTTTTGGGGCTTCTCTAGTTAAGCCGTTATCCCCTCTGCCAAACGGAGCATTCGGATCATCAAATCTCATATTTGCAGGAGTTACACCATTTCCTGCAGATTTTGTAGTAATGCTTGCAAAGTCATCTGTTAAAAATTTTGCAGCTTCAGGGGTTTCCGGAGACTTCATCTCTGCATCAAAAGTATGAGAAACTGTTCCAACGGATACATTATCAGGATTCAATCTTGCTGATGAAATACCGGCTTTCAAAATGTTATAAGTACCTGCACCATCTCTAAAATTATCAAGAGCAGGGTCAATAACAGCATGTGCAATCTGTCTTTCTCTCGGTGACAATCTGTCTGAATTGATACCGAATTGATCAGCTTTCACTAGAATATCAAAATACGGCAAAGATCTGAGTTTTTCTGCATCTGAAGAATCAGCAACCACTCTTAAAAACTTCATCGGACTATCAGTTGCACCCTGATAATTCCTTCCTGTATTATGATCAACAATATGAGCCTTTACTCCGTTTACGGAAGTATCACCAGCAGCAGACATATTTGCAAGGTGAACTCCATAGGTATTGGCAATTCTATCATGGCAAAGAACACTTGCAGGTTGATAATATCCGAATTCTTCAGTATTCATCTGTGAGTGAATAGCTTTTGCTAAAGCACGCATACCATCAGAATTAATAACTTCTGCCTCAAACGGTACATTTCCCCAACAATCATAAGAATACGGTTTTGAAGCCTTCGCAAGCGACGGAGTATAATAGAAATAATTTAATCCGCCCTTTAATTTGTTATAAGTAGGATTAATATCAGATATTTTAAATATTCTATATGGAATAGTTTGTGTTTCTCCAAGAACAGTATCAGAAAGCCTTGTAATTTCACCCTGAGCTGATGTCGGTTCCAGGATACAATATTTTGAAGGAGCATCTGGTCCTGTTCCGTTCGGTTTGCTCTGAATAACATAACTGATTTCATCTAAAGGAACCTCAAAACGTTTTGCAACTGTTTCAATATCTTCACCTAAATTAGCACTATAAAACATATTAGCAGGCATTGTATCATATTTTGCAGGATGAGCCTTATCAACAACTTCAGGAGGTCTGAGTTCACTTCTTTTTATTCCCTTATGAATTAAAAACTTATAACCGCCCTTCGGATTATTATGTTCCCAAAACGGCATAAAACTTCTTGCATCAACTTTTTTTTCAATAAAAGAGCCGTCTGCTTGTTTTATTTTTACTATTTCATGCTTTTTCAAACTTTCAGGCAGTTCAAAACCAACTACACCTTCCCCGCCTTGAGCAGCCTCCGGCAAACCCAAACCATTATTTTCCGGAGTAATAGAAGCAACCTGCTCCATATTCATCCCGGTAAAACTAATTCTCACCATTTTAGGAGTATTAATTCCTGTTGAATATGCACTATTTCTAACCTGAACACCTGTGTTTAAATCTCTTCTGGAGTTTCTGGCTATAGAATATCCTTGCACTGAATTTATACGCATTACTGTCCCTACCTTTGTATGTTACATATATAACTACTATTTGAAATCATCTTTATTACGAAAAACAGAACATAAAAAAATTTAATATAAAATGCAGAAAATATAACAAAATTGTTACAAAGTCAGAGGATAACCTCTGACTTTGCATAAACTGAACATTAAGAAGCCGGAGTTTCTTCGGTTTCTTTTTCCTTTTTGGCTTTTCTGGAAGATTTTTGAGCTTTTTCAAAAGAAATTTTACCATCAACCAGAGTGACTTTTATCGTATCACCCGGGCCATATTTACCTGATAGAATTTCTTCTGCAAGGCTGTCCTCCATTTTACGCTGAATTAAACGTCTTAACGGACGAGCACCGTATGCTTCCGAATAACCATTTTCAGCAAGATGATCCTTAACTTCATCTGTAACTTCAATGTTAAGTTCTTTTTCAGCCAAACGTTTGAATAAATCCTTCAACATCAAATCAACAATTTGTCTGATTTCTTCTTTTGACAGATGAGAGAAAACAATAGTTTCATCAATACGGTTCAAGAACTCAGGTCTGAAGGCTTTTTTCATTTCTTCAGTAACTGTTTCTTTTAATTTTTCGTATTTATCTTTTGATTCATCTTCAGCTGTTGTGAAACCGAGTTTTGAAGTATTAGTAATCATGCTTGCTCCGACATTAGAAGTCATGATAATTACAGT
The DNA here is from genome assembly GCA_944324395.1 of Candidatus Gastranaerophilales bacterium. Lineage (GTDB taxonomy): Bacteria > Cyanobacteriota > Vampirovibrionia > Gastranaerophilales > Gastranaerophilaceae > Zag111. Next base: position 16,925 of record CALUWC010000017.1, read on the forward strand.
ATTTTTAAAGCTGATATGACGACCTTTTGAATCAGTCAATCTACCGTCATCTAAAATCTGAAGCATAATATTAAATACATCAGGGTGAGCCTTTTCTATTTCATCAAATAGAACAACAGAATAAGGTTTCTTTCTGACCAACTCTGTCAAATGCCCGCCGTCATCATAACCTACATACCCCGGAGGTGAACCGATAAGTTTTGCAGTTGAATGTTTTTCCATAAATTCGGACATATCAACTCTTATCATATTATCCTCAGAGCCAAACATAGCTTCCGCCAGAGCTTTTGCAAGCTCAGTTTTACCAACCCCTGTAGGGCCGCAGAAAATAAAGCTTCCGATAGGTCTGTTAGGAGATTTTAAACCGACTCTTGCTCTTCGTATAGCTTTTGATATAGCAACAATAGCGTCATGCTGACCAATTACACGCTGATGAAGAGTATCTTCAAGCCTTAAAAGTCTTTCACTTTCGCCTTCTGTTAATTTGGTTACAGGAACTCCCGTCATCATTGCAATAACTTCAGCTACATTTTCAGCAGTAACAGTTGGTTTATTTGCTTCGTGTTCATCCCTCCATTTAGCAGAAACTTCACGAATTTTATCTCTCAAATCAGCCTCATCATCACGCAATTGAGAAGCAGTTTCAAATTCCTGATTTCTTATAGCCTCTTCTTTTTCTTTAATTAAAGCTTTTAATTGTTTTTCCAACTCTTTACCTTCCGGGCACATATTGGAAACTTTCAATCTGACTTTTGAACTTGCTTCATCAATAACATCAATAGCTTTGTCAGGTAAGAATCTGTCATTGATATATTTGCTTGACAATTTAACAGCAGCAACAATAGCATCATCAGAAATTATTAACTTATGGTGTTCTTCATATTTAGGTTTCAAACCTTTAATAATCTCAATAGATTCATCAATTGTAGGCTCTTCAATCAGAACAGGCTGAAAACGTCTTTCAAGAGCAGAATCTTTTTCAATATATTTTCTATATTCATCAGATGTAGTAGCACCAATAACCTGAATTTCGCCTCTTGATAAAGCTGGTTTCAAAATATTTGCAGCGTCGATAGCACCTTCTGCGGCACCTGCTCCTATTAGAGTATGCATTTCATCAATAACAAGAATAATATTACCTGCTTGACGAATTTCGTCCATGATTTTCTTTAAACGTTCTTCAAATTCACCGCGATATTTGGTGCCGGCAACCAAAAGACCCATGTCCAACTGAATAACCTTCTTACCGTCAAGGATATCCGGAACTTCTGCATTAACAATTCTAATAGCAAGACCTTCCGCAACTGCAGTTTTACCAACGCCCGGCTCCCCAAGAAGAACCGGATTATTTTTAGTACGTCTTGCAAGAATTTGAATAACTCTTTCAATTTCCTTTTCTCTGCCTACAACAGGGTCAAGTCGAAGTTCCTGAGCTGCTAAGGTTAAATCTCTGCCAAATTCATCTAAGCTTGGAGTTTTTGTTTTTCCTCCGGAACTTGAAGATGAACTTGAAGATGATGAACCTGAAGAACCTGCCGTTGCCTGCGGTTTTGATTCTCCAAGCATTTTAATAACATTACTTCTTACCTTATTTAAGTCAACTCCAAGATTTTCCAAAACTCTGGCAGCAACACCTTCACCTTCTCTAATAAGACCAAGAAGAAGATGTTCTGTTCCTATATAATTGTGACCTAATTGTCTTGCCTCATCCCATGAAAGCTCTAAAACTCTTTTTGCTCTCGGGGTAAACGGTATTTCAACCGCAACAAAACCTGAGCCGCGACCGATAATTTTTTCAACTTCGGCTCTGGCATCTTTAAGATTGACCCCCATAGATTTAAGAGTTTTTGCAGCAACACCGGTGCCTTCTCCAATCAGACCAAGCAGAACCTGTTCAGTTCCGACAAAATTATGGCCTAATCTTCGAGCCTCTTCCTGAGCAAGCATAATAACCTTTATTGCTTTTTCTGTAAAACGTTCGAACATTTTTTACTCCTATCTCTTCTATACCCCAATTATACACAAAATATAAAAAGTTTCAACATGTAAAAGGGTAAAAAATGCCTAAAAATCTACTACTTTAGTAGAACAAAAATTAATCTTTCAAACCTAAATCTCTTAAAAATTTTTCATTATCAGACAAACTGAATAAAGCATCATCCTCAAACGGATCTTTGTAGCCTTCTTTGCCGAAAAGTTGGTCAACAATTTCATTATGTGATGTATTTTCAGGATCAGAAAGAGCAAGACGAGTAAAATTATTGATATCCGTTTTCCGTTCGTAAAGATTAAGAGCATGCCTTGACAGACTCTTCAAAAAATTGCTCTTCGTTTCTTCTTTAAGCGAACGAACCGGAGATCCCATAGGGAAACAGGATTCCTCAGTAATATTATTTGTTCTTAATTGTTTAGCTAATTTTTTAAACATCACATCTCCCTTACAGATATTATACATTATTTTCCATTTTAGGCAAATTTGTAACCGACAGTTAAGCAATTGTGCAAACAAAAAGCTGCCGGGATGATGAGGCAGCTTAAGAATAGAATATATAACATTTAAATTTTGTAATATTATAACTGCATAAGCAAACCGCTGGAGGTTGTTCGGGTTGTGTTTTGAACTTTTCCGCCCAACGCTG
>CALUWC010000018.1 GCA_944324395.1 Candidatus Gastranaerophilales bacterium
TGGATGCGATTCGAACGCATGACCTACCGCTTAGAAGGCGGTTGCTCTATCCAGCTGAGCTACCAGGGCTTACGTTTCTTATCTTAGCACGAAAAATTTTTCTTGCAAGCCTTTTATTTAGGAACTTATATAGCAAATTCTACCAAAAATTTTCAAAACAGCGTCATACTGAGCGTTAGCGAAGTATCTCAATAATATGATTCTGAGGACTATAGTCCTCAGAATGACAGCTTTTTATAGTATTAGTGGAATTTGCGACATAAATTCCTTTATTTATATATATTTTAATATTATCTTTTTTACTTTTTTTGTTTAATATATAATTTGTTTAAGAGAATTATATAGTAGAGGGAATAAGATTATGCTAACCGGAAATGAAATCAGAAAATTATATTTAGATTATTTTAAAGATAAAAGACAGCATACAGTTGTTGAAAGTTCAAGCCTTGTGCCTGATAATCCTACTGTTTTATTGACAACTGCAGGTATGCTGCAGTTTTTGCCGATATTTTTAGGTATTCAAAATTGTCCTTATGAGCCGCCAAGGGCTACATCTTGCCAAAAATGTGCGAGAGCCGGCGGTAAAGATTCTGATATAGAAAATGTCGGAAGAACCCCGCGTCATCATACTTTTTTTGAAATGCTCGGCAATTTTTCTTTCGGCGATTATTATAAAAAAGAAATTATTCCATGGGCCTGGGAATTTGTTACTGAAGTTTTAAAATTAGATAAAGACAGATTATGGATTACTATATTTGAAACTGACGATGAAGCTTATGATATCTGGAGAAGTGTAGGTGTTCCTGCCGAACGAATCAAACGCAAGGGCAAAAAAGATAATTTCTGGGGACCTCCGGGGGCTTCAGGATCTTGCGGACCTTGCTCTGAAATTCACTATGATTTAGGTGAGCAATATAAATGTGATGACCCGAGAGGCTGCGGAATTGATACCTGTGAATGTGACAGATGGGTTGAAATTTGGAACCTTGTATTTACTGAATTATATCAAGACGAAGAAGGTAACCAATCTCCATTGGGTAAGAAAAATGTTGATACAGGTATGGGATTGGAACGTATTACTATGGTTTGTCAGGGGGTAGCTTCCACATTTGAAACAGATTTGTTAAAGCCGATTATGGACAAAGTTTCTGAAATGAGCGGTGTTCCTTATAAAAAATCCGAAAAAACTGACATTTCTTTAAGAATTATCACAGATCACGCAAGATGTGTAACTTTTCTTATTTCAGACGGTGTAATCCCGGGTAATGAAGGAAGAAGTTATGTCCTTCGTATGATTTTAAGACGTGCTTTGCGTCACGGAAAAATTCTGGGTATGGAATTGCCGTTTTTATATAAACTGGTGGATATCATTGTTGAAATGTACGGTGAAGCTTATCCTGAACTTGTTAAAAATAAACAAAAAGTTATTGATACAATAAAAAAAGAAGAAGAACGCTTTGCTAAAACTCTTGATAGAGGTTACAAAATGCTTGATGAATTTATTTCTGCCAAAAAAGATATTGACGGAGAAAGTGCATTCAAGTTATATGATACATTCGGTTTCCCGTTTGAGTTAACAAAAGAGATTGCTCAAGAAAACGGATTAAATGTAGATGAAGCCGGATTTAAAGTTGCAATGCAGGAACAAAAAGACAGAGCCAAAGCTGCAACAGCCAAAATTAGTGTTACCGGTGATATGAAGTACGCAAAAATTGAAAATGAAGTCGGTTCAACCGAATTTATAGGCTACAGCGAGAATGAATGTTCTGATGCTAAAATTCTTGCTCAAGTTGAAGGCGACGGTTTTGTCGATATAGTTTTGAATAAGACTCCTTTCTATGCAGAATGCGGCGGTCAGGTCGGTGACAGCGGTTATATTGAAAGTGAAAATATAAAAGCTGAAGTTTTGACAACCTTCAAAGTTAATGATTTGTATGTTCACAGATGCAAATTGTTAAATGGCGATGTTATAATCGGCGATACAGTAAAAGCTTATATTGATATTCCCCGCAGGGAAGAAATAAGAGTTCATCACACATCTGCTCACCTTTTGCAGGCGGCATTGGTGAAAGTTCTTGGAGATGAAGTTAAGCAGGCAGGTTCTCAGGTTGAAGACAATCGTATGAGATTTGACTTTACGTTCTCAAGAGCAATGACACATGATGAGATTAAAAAAGTTGAAGATTTAATGAATAAATGGATTGGTGAAGGTTTTAGCGTGAATACTCAGGTTATGGGTATTAAAGAAGCTGAATTAACCGGTGCTACAGCATTATTCGGAGAAAAGTACGGTGATGTTGTCAGAGTTGTATCTATCGAAAAAGATGGTAATTGTATTTCAAAAGAATTTTGTGCTGGAACTCATGCAAGACAGCTGAAAGATTTGCGTGTTGCGAAAATTGTATCTGAAAGTGCAATTGCAGCAGGTACAAGACGTGTTGAAGTTGTTGTGTCAAATTCGGCAATTCATTATTTGAATGCAAAATCTGCCGAAATTGACAAATTATCTGCAAAATTTAAATCTCATTTTGATGAAGTTGTCGAACGCGTTGATAAATTGACAGAAGAAAACAGAGAATTGCAAAAACAGGTTGAAAAACTGGAAGAAGAAAATACAAGAAACAGATTTGCAGCATTTATTTCCAAAGCTCAGGAAATTCCTGGCGGAAAACTATTTATTTCAAAAGTTGCCGCTTTGAAACCTTTGGCAATAAAAGTTGGTTTGGAATTTTTATCTCAGAAGCTCGGTGACAGTGTAATCGTACTGGCCGGCGAAACTACAGTTGCAGTTAAAGTTTCTGATAATTTTGTAAAACAAGGTGTAAATGCCGGTAAAATTGTTGGAGAAATTGCAAGAGCAACAGGTGCAAATGGAGGCGGCAAGCCTAATTTTGCACAAGGCGGAGTTAAAGATTCTTCAAAACTTGATGAAGTATTAGCGAAAGTTGAAAAAGATATTAAGAATTTATAATTCGATAATCTTTTGCTAGCAAATTATTTTTTGACGGGTTTTATATGCCGTATCAGAAAAATAGGAGAAATTTATGACATTCAAAGTAAATAGTTTAAACCCTTTTGACAAAGCTTTTTTTGGAAAACCTATGAGTGCATGGGCAAATAGAAATTCGGGTGAAATGCTCAAACCGTCAAAATTCACAATGGATAGTATTGATGATTTTAATAAACATTTTGCTGCTAAAATGAAAGATTTCGGAAAATTAGAGAAATCTCCGGAGATTGATACTATTGAACTCAGCAATGACGGAACTTTAGTTTCTGATATTTTTTAAATTAAATCTTAATAGATTTACAAAAACCTCTGTGTATTTTATTATTAAATACATAGAGGTTTTATTTATCATATTAAGGAGAGAGAAATGACCATATTAAAAATTAAAAGATTAGAAAATAACAGAATATTACCTGAGTATAAAACAGATGGTGCAGCCGGTATGGATTTGTGTGCGGCTATATCCGAACCCGTTGAATTGAAACCTTTGGAAAGAAAACTTATTCCTACAGGTTTAAAGATAGAGTTAGAGCATGGCTACGAGGCACAGATAAGACCTCGTTCAGGTTTATCTATTAAACATGGTATAACACTAATCAACTGTGTTGGAACTATTGATGAAGATTATAGGGGCGAAGTATGTGTCCCTGTTGTAAATATCTCAAATGAAACTTATACCATTCAACCTGATGAAAGAATTGCTCAAATGATTATAGCAAGAGTAGAACAGGCTAAACTGGAAGTAGTTACAGAATTAACCGAAACCGCAAGAGGTGTTGGTGGTTTTGGTTCTACCGGTAAATAATACATAACATTGTGTACTTTAAAAGCAGGCTTTAACTCTTTGTTAAGGGCTGTTTTTATTTTTTGAATTCTTTAAATCGTAGTAATAGATGATTACAATAGTTCAAAATTTTTATATAATTCGAATGGCTTATTAATATGGAGGTTATAAAGATGAGTTATGATTATGGTTTGAATGCTGCACCTAAAAAGGAGCCTAAGTCATATGTGGTTGCACTTGCTTTAGGCTTAATATTAGGTTGTTTTGGTGTTCATAGATTTTATGTCGGGAAATGGAAAACCGGTTTAGCAATGCTTATTTGTACTCTTACAGGGTGTTTATCAATAGTATCCGTAGTTTGGTATTTTATTGATATGTTTGCTTTATGTACAAATAAATTTACTGATGTTGACGGCGATGAATTAGATCCTTATAATTCTGGTTGTGCAATTATTGCAGGAATTTTAGTATTATTATCTTTAATTCTCTCAATTATTGTTTGTATTTTTTATTTTACAATGTTATTAAGAGCAGGAGCGTAATATGATTGACGGAACAGATTTAGAAAAATTAAAAGGTAAAAACTGGATGGCAACTTTAATGTTGTGCTGGTTTTTAGGCTCATTAGGCTGTCACAGATTTTATACAGGCAAAACATATTCCGGCTGGGCAATGCTTATTATGACAATTACAGGGTGTTTAGCTCCGATAAGTGCTATTTGGGCATTGATTGACGGTGTTATTATTGCCTTGGGACAATATAAACATGCTGACGGAGATGAACTGTATGAAAGAATTCCATGGGTAGGATATACTTATATTATAGTGATGGGGTTAATTATCCTTTTATCATTGATATATATTGCAATTTCAATGGCTGCAGTTGCCGCAATAATTCATGGTGCTGCAGGTGCTGCTGCCGGTTCAGCCGCAGTTACTCCTACTCCGTAGACGGTTATATAAATATAAAAAGCTGTATCGTTTTTCGGTACAGCTTTTGTTTAGAAAATTATGATTGTGAAAAATTTACTTCAAAGAATATTTGTAATTAGTTTACCCGCTTTGGCTGTCATACTGGCTAATTTGGCAGTTGCTGCACATTTCAAAAATTTTTGTTTGATAAAAATGATATTTCATCATGATTGCTGGGGTTGCGGATTAACAAGAGCATTTGCCGCCTTTTTTAGAGGAGATTTCATTCAGGCTTACAATTATAATCCAAGAATAGTTCTTGTGTTGCCGATTTTATTTTGTATTTGGATTATTCTTGTAAAAAAAGCTTTTGCTGATGATGCTAAAATGTAACTGCAATAAAAAAGGAACCGTTTGGAGGTTCCGTTTAGTAGGTTAGTTTTCGTAATAGGAAAAGGAGGAAAATTAGTTTTGTTTAGTTACATTATACTTATCGGTATAATTAAACCTAAACTTTAATTTTTAACTGCTGTTTATTAAGAAATCTTTACATATAATAAAAAAGACCTGATAATTCAGGTCTTTTCCGTATGTTTAAAAATATATTTTTATTTAAAAAATAGTTTTAATTTATCGAACCAGTTATATCCTTTTGATTTTTTAATTGTGTCGAATGCTATTCTGTCTTCATCAATTATAAATTCTCTGATTTTGCGAGTTCTCGGGTATAGATGATATAAGACATTATCAAATGATTGTTTTAATTTATTAACAGTACTGCTTTTTTCTTCAAGAAATCTTTTATATAAATCAAAGTGATTAGGATAATCCAGCAATGGTCTGGTTTTTGCTTCATGAAATGCCATCATTCCGACTGTAGGTTTTTCTATTGCATCTTTGAGGTGTTGTGCGTAGTAATATTCTCCGTAATCATCAGGAAAAGATCTGGTATCCATTTCTTGAATAGCCCATTTGGCATTATTTCTTATATTTCTATAAGATTCTATCGGCGTAATATCTAATTCCATATATGTTTCTCCTTGTTTTTTATTATAAGTTTAAACACAATTTATTTTGCTGTTGTATGAAGTTATGTTTACAATATAAAAATAAAAAAAATGATCACCTTGAATATATTCAAGGTGATTTTATGGAGTTCGGGATTTAAGATTAAGAGCAATGATGGGGTAAATGACTAGATTAAGAGTTAGATTGGTTTATAGGTAAAAAGATGTAAATTGTATGTATCCCGAGGATGAAACTTAGTCTATAATTGCGGAGAGAATAGCTGCTGCTCCCGCAATTCCTGTGACTGCTGCCAGAGTTCTTGTTCTTTGTGATATTCTGTGCGGCTTTTTATGGTGTACATGCGGATTGCTGTCATATACAACATAAGTATAGTGAGGGTTATAACTTCTGTGCGGAATAGGTTTGTGGTGTCTGCCGAGTGCAAAACAAGGTGCTGCTATTGTTAAACAAAGCATTGTTGCCATAAACTTTTTCATCATAATTATACCCTCCTTTTCTTATTTGAAATTCTGCCTACATTTATATAACGATTTGAAAAATAAAAAGTTCAAAAAAGGACTGATAAATTTTATCAGTCCTTTTTCTCTAAGTAATATGGAGTTTTGAAGATTATACTTTTTCAAATTTTAATTTGTCATCATCAAGATCGATTTTTATGGTGTCGCCTTTTTTGAAATTTTGAGCGAGAATCAATTTTGATAACGGGTTTTCAACCATCTGGCAGATTACACGTTTCAATGGTCTTGCACCATATACAGGGTTGAATCCTTGTGTTGCCAAAAATTCTTTAGCTTCATCAGTTATTACAAAGTCTAATTCCTGATCTTTCAGTAAATCTCTCAGATATGCCATCTGGATATCGACTATCTGGCTTAATTGCTGTAAATTCAAGGCTTTAAAGAATATAGTTTCATCAATCCTGTTCAAAAATTCGGGTTTGAAGTGCTGGCGTAAGACAGCCATAACTTTTTCTTTTGTGTCATTGAATTGTTCCGGTGAAACCATTGAATTTAAAGTGTTTTCAAGAATAATATCACTTCCGATATTGCTTGTCATTATGATAAGCGTATTTTTAAAATCAATAGTTCTGCCTTTGGAATCAGTCAATCTGCCGTCATCAAAGATTTGCAGCATGATGTTAAAGACATCAGGGTGAGCTTTTTCGATTTCATCAAACAGAACAACCGAATATGGTTTTCTTCTGACTGCTTCGGTTAACTGTCCGCCTTCTTCATAACCGACATATCCGGGAGGAGCTCCGACAAGTCTTGCAACATTATGTTTTTCCATATATTCAGACATATCAATACGAATTAATGCATCTTCATCATTGAACATAAATTCTGCAAGAGATTTTGCCAGTTCTGTTTTACCGACACCTGTCGGACCTAAGAATAAGAAGGTGCCTATCGGACGTTTCGGGTCTTTTAAGCCTGATCTTGCACGTCTTATGGCATCAGATACTGTGTTTACGGCTTCATCTTGTCCGACAAGTCTCTTATGCAAAATGTCTTCCATTTTCAATAGCTTTTGCATTTCTGATTCAACAAGTTTTGTGACCGGAATTCCTGTCCATTTTGAAACAACTTCTGCAATATCAGAACCGTCAATTTCCTCTTTTAAAAGTTTGTTGTCAGTATGTTCTTTATTCTGGCAGGCTTTTAATTGCTTTTCCAGTTCAAGAAGTTTGCCGTATTTTAGTTCTGCAGCTGTTTGAAGATCTGTATTTCTTTCGGCTTCTTCAATTTTATTTTTAACATGGTTGATTTCGTCTTTTATATCAGCTTCTGAAGTGATAGATGCTTTTTCTTTTTCCCATTGGGCTTTCATAACGTTAATTTTTTCATCTAATTCATTAACTTGCTTTGTTATGTCTTCGCATTTTTCTTTAGCTTCGTCGGTTTCTTCTTTTTTCAAAGCTTCTCGTTCGATTTCGAGTTGAATTTTTTGTCTCATCATAGAATCTATTTCTTCAGGCATGGAATCTATTTCAATACGCAGTGAACTAGCTGCTTCATCTATCAAATCAATTGCTTTATCAGGAAGAAATCTGTCTGTTATATATCTGTCTGACAATTTGGCAGCTTCAATGATCGCACTGTCTAAGATTCTTACCCCATGGTGAACTTCATATTTTTCTTTCAGTCCTCTCAGAATACTGATTGTATCTTCAACAGAAGGCTCGTTTACCATTACCGGCTGAAATCTTCTTTCCAATGCAGGATCTTTTTCAATATATTTTCTGTATTCATTGATTGTAGTAGCTCCGATTGTTCTCAAAACTCCTCTTGCAAGCATAGGTTTTAACAGGTTGCCTGCATCCATTGAACCTTCGGTTGCTCCTGCTCCGACAACGGTATGTAATTCATCTATGAACATTACAATTTCACCGTTTGAATTTTCGACTTCTTTTAAGACAGCTTTTAAACGCTCTTCAAATTCACCTCTGAATTTTGCACCGGCAACTAATGCACCTAAATCAAGTGAAATCAATTTAACATCTTTTAAACTTTCAGGTACATCTCCTCTGATAATCCGTTGAGCCAGTCCTTCTATAATAGCAGTTTTACCGACTCCGGGTTCACCTATTAATACCGGGTTATTTTTAGTACGTCTGTTTAATACCTGTATTATACGTCTTATTTCTTCATCTCTGCCAATTACAGGATCGAGTTTTCCTTTTCTGGCAAGCTCTGTTAAATCTGTTGAATACTTTTCCAGAGCTTTCATATTTTCTTCGGCATTTTTTGTATCCACTTTTTTATTACCTCTTATTTTTTTCATAGTATTTAGTATTGAAACTGTTGTGACATTATAATTTTCCAATAAAGATTTAATACTGCTGTTATCAAGTTTTGTCATTGCTAACAACAAGGTTTCAACCCCGACATATTCATCTTTGAGATTATTGGCTTCTTCCATTGCTATTGTTAATAATCTGTTTGTATTGTTTGATAAATATAAACTCTGGGGATTTACTGGTCCGGTTAATTTTGGATAACCTTCAATAGTTGAAACTATTTTGTTAATAAAGTTCTGGTTTAATAATTTTAATTCTGTTAAATAATCTTTAATTATCCCATTATCTTTTATCATTGCAAGCATTATATGCTCAGGCTCCATTTGAGAATTTTGATATGAATTCATCAAAGAGCTTGCACTTGATAAAATCTCCTGCGAATAATTGGTGAATTTGTCAAAATCTAACATATACATCAACTCCATTCAAATAATTTTCTATATTTTTATTTTAACGTTATTTTGAATAAAGTCATTGTAAATTAACTTTTATTTAATAATTATTTTTTTTCGGGTCTTGTCTGGCATGTAACAGGAGGGGTGTCGCCCTGTGTTGTAATAATTCGGTCAAAAGCTCTGGTTTCTATGGTTTTTGAACAGAACATTTTTGAATAATTTAAATCTCCTGTTCTGTATTTCTTTAGAAAATAATATTCTCCGCCGAAAAAGGCTACAAGCAAAATCAGAACAATCCCAACACTAATCATACTAACTGTTGTATCAACTTGAGATTTATTCTTTGCAAATATTTGATAACACGTAAGCGGTAAGATTATGAAAATAGTTATAAATGCGATAATTCTGTCCATAATCATTATAAAATATGTATAAGTTTCATCTGCAGGCTGAGTCATAACTATATCAAGTTTTCCTGCAATAAGAACAAGAAAAATAATTCCGGTAACAAGAAACAGTGCAATGACACTAAAAATAGCACCTGTAAGATAAATTTTGGATTCAGAATTAATATTTATTTTTTCTAAAAATTTCATAATTTGATTATAACGCAAATTTTTCGGATAAGTAAATATTGTTACATTAATTCCTGAAAATTTCTTAATGATATAATTATTTTATGAATAATTGCCGCAAAATTATTGGTTATAGTTGCTTAATATTGATTGCTGTGAGTATGGTTTATCCGTTTTTTGCAATGTTGAATTTGTCGCTTGTTCCTAATGGTGAAATTTTTAATCAAGGCGGAAAGTTATTTTATTCTCCATTAACACTGGATAATTATTCTGATGTGTTTGAAAAAATTCCGATGTGGAAATATTTTATAAACAGTCTTTTTGTTGCTGTTGTAACAACTATAGGACAGGTAATTATATCTGCACTTGCAGGTTATGCATTTGCAAGATTAAAATTCAGGGGCAGGGATTTCTTATTTTTAATAATTCTTATCACAATGCTTGTTCCGCCGCAGGTTAATATTATTCCATTGTTTTTTCTTATGCGGCAGTTCCACTGGATAAATACTTATCAGGCATTGATTTTGCCAGGATTGTTCGGCGGGTTGGGAATATTTCTTATGCGTCAGTATTTTTTAGGATTGCCAAAGGATTTGGAAGAGTCTGCAATAATTGACGGGTGTAATATCTTTACAACATTTTTTAAGATAGCACTTCCTCTTGCGATGCCTGCTGTGGCAACTCTTGCAATATTTACATTTGTGACATCATGGAATAGTTTTATGTGGCCGTTGATTGTCACAAATACCGAAGCCATGAGAACTTTGCCTGTTGGACTGGCTATATTTAAAGGAAGTTTTCGAGAATTAACTTTATGGGGCGATTTGCTGGCATGTTCTGTTATTTGCACAATCCCTGTTGCTGGAGTTTTTCTTTTAGGAAAAAAATATTTTATAAATGATATTTTGCAGGGCGGAGTTAAAGAATAATAATTATATGTGTATTTACATATTAGACTTTTAATGTATCAAACAGTTTTTCAAATTTCGGAAAAGATATATTAACCCATTGGAAGCGATTTATTAAAATTTCTTTTTTGCAAATAAGTCCTGCAACATATAAACTCATTGCAAGTCTGTGATCGTGATATGTTTCAACTTCACAATCTCCAAAAAGATCTGTTTTCCCGTTTATAATCATTCCGTCAGGAGTTTCTTCAATATCTGCTCCGAGTTTTCTTAGTTCTGTAACAACGGCGGTAATTCTGTCTGATTCTTTGTTTCTTAATTCTTGAGCATCTTTAATTATTGTTTGTCCTTGAGCTTGAGTTGCAAGAACTGCTATTATCGGAATTTCATCAATCAATCTCGGAATAATTTCTCCTGAAATTTCACAGCATTTGAGATTTGAATATTTTACTTCCAGAGTTCCTGTTTTTTCTCCGCATATTTCAATTTCATCAAGTATTTTTATGTCAGCCCCCATTTGTTTTAAAATATCAAGCATTCCAGTTCTTGTCGGATTTAATCCTACATTTTTTAATATTACTTTTGAATCAGGAATAATAAGTGCTGCCGCTATAAAATATGCTGCTGAAGATATATCTCCGCAAATTTCAATATCAATTGGTGATAATTTTGATTTGGATATAGAAACACTGTTTCCTTCTGTTTGTATATCGGCTCCCATATATTTAAGCATGATTTCAGTATGGTTTCTGGATAAATAAGGTTCGGTAATTGTTGTTTTCCCTTCTGTTCCTAATCCTGCAAGTAGAATGCATGATTTCACCTGAGCGGAAGCTTTCGGTGTTTTGTAATTTATCGGCTGAAGAGTTTTTCCTTTTATGATAAGCGGAGCATTGTTGTTTTTGGACTGAATATCCGCTCCCATAAGTGTTAAAGGTTCAATAATTCTTTTCATAGGACGTTTGGATAGGCTTTGATCTCCTATTAAAATTGAATCAAATTTTTGTCTTGCCAGTATTCCGGAAATCAATCGCATGCTTGTTCCGGAATTTCCGCAGTCTAAACTGTTTGGAGGCGGGAGAAGTTTTGATTTTGAATTGATAATTACGGTTGATTTGTTTATTATATCAATATCAACTCCGAGTTTTCTAAAAATATTCAATGTTGATTTTGGATCTTGTCCGTCTGAAAAGTTTCTGATAGTAGAAATGCCGTCAGCTAAAGATGCAAAAATAACTGCCCTGTGTGAAATTGATTTATCTGCAGGAATTGTTATTTCTCCGTTTAGTGTTTTAAAATTTTTTGATACTTTTTTTTGCATGAATAAATATTAGCATAAAATCATTATTTTAAATTAGGAATGTTAAATGAATTTATGTTATAACTGAAAATTATGAGATACTCTGACAGATATTCGCTCGAATCAATTGTTTTTGGAACATTGGCTGTAATGATGTTTATATTTATCCGATTTCTTTTCACTCCGACAGGAAAAATTCTGCTTGCCTCTGTTATTGTTTTAACGGTTTGTTATTTTCTTGTTAAATGGTTTTTTCTTGGTTCTATATATGAAAATTTTAGTACAAATGTTGTTCCAAAACAGTTTGTAATTAATAAATTAACCCTGCGTAACGATTCTTGCACAGTTATGCTAACTCCAGGAGAAAAAATTGTTGTTATGGATAATGATTATATTGTTGATGATTCTAAAAGAATGTTTGTAATAACAAAAAAAGATTTAAAAACCGGGATTTCCTGGAACAGAATTTGCCGTATATTTAATGAGTCCTCCAATTTGGATTCACTTGCCGCATTTTTTACAATAGATATAAATGTGAATATTGTAATATTTGATAAACGTAAACCTTCTAAATGTTCTGATATTCAGAAAAATATCAATATTGCATCTGTCGAAGCGGAACAAAAACAAGATTTTATTGATATAAATGCTTCGGAAGATAATAGTGATAACTCAGAAGCAAAGTTTTCTGAAGATTTTGCGGCGGGTAAAATAAATGTTAATTCAGCAAGTGCCGATGAAATAGCTATACTTCCTGGTATAAATATTGTTGGTGCAAAGAAAATTATTGAATATAGGAATTTGAACGGACAGTTTAAATCTGTAGAGGAGTTTATTAAGGCTGCCGGAGTGAAGGAGCATTTTGCCGCAAAAATCAGAGAAATGGTTATTGCAGGCGATATGGCAGCTGTTAAAAATGAAAATGACGAATCAGCCGGAAGAATTGTTGATTTTTAGTTAAAAATCTTTAAAATCATCTGTTTATATCATTGATAATTTGTTATATATGTTATTTTATTATTATATGAACAGAAGATTAAGAAATTTCTTTATAACTGTGGCGGCGATATATTTTGTCCTGCTGTATTATTCTCCCCAAACAGCAAATTTCGCTCTTGCGGTTTTTGCAGTGCTTATGGTGCCGGTGTTGATTTTGCGTCATATTTTTCTTGATAAATTGTATCAAAGCAGTATAAAGATTGTTCCAAAGCGTTTTGTTATCGGTAATAATGCGATAAACAACGAGCATTGTACTGTTATGTACACCCCTGATGAAAAAATTGTGGTTATGGATAATAATGCTGATAAAACCCATGCTAAGCGTATGTTTACTCTTAATAAAGGTAAAGTAAATATAAACAGAGCCTGGAACCGTTTATGCCGGGTTTTTGACGGGTTTATTACATTAGATTCTCTTGCTTCTTTTTTTAGTTACGATACAAAAATCGATATTATTACTCTTGAAGCTAAAGTTAAGCATATAGAGCATAAGCAGGTTGATATAGATGTTTCAAAATTAGGTCCGTCTTTTGTTGCTATGGACGAAATTCAGCCGGATTCATACTCGAAAGGTACAGAGAAACCAAGAGAAGTTAAAGAAAATTTCATTGATATAAATAAAATGAAAGAACAAGAACCGGTTAAACCGCGGGAAGAAAAATCTCCAGAGTTTGTAGAGATGGGCGAAATACTTTCAAAATCAACAAATAAAATTGATGTAAATACTGCTGCGGCAAGTGAATTATCAATTCTGCCGGGAATCAATATTGTTCTGGCGAAAAAGATTGTGGAATATCGTGATAAGAACGGTTTGTTTAAAGATATCGATGATTTTATAAAAGCTGCCGAGGTTAAAGAACACTTTGTTTCAAAAATTAAAAATATGATAGAAGTGGGGAAACCTTCAGAAGATAAACCTGATGATGATAATTACGAAGGGCGTGTTGTAGATTTTTAATGCTGGATATTTATAAAATAATTGAAAATACTACAGTAGAAGGTCCGGGGATAAGATTTTGTATATGGGTTCAAGGCTGCAGAAAGCATTGTCCCGGCTGCTTTGCAGTGGAAACTTGGGATTTCGGATGTGGACAAAAATATGGTGTTGATGATTTGTTCAGGCTTATAAAATTTCAAAAAAGTAAAATTGAAGGAGTTACTTTTTTAGGCGGTGAACCTTTTGAGCAGGCTGAAGATTTATTGAATTTATCAAAAAAGATAAAATCTGAAAATCTATCAATAGTATGTTTTACAGGTTATACGTTTGAAGAGTTAAAAGCAAAAAACAATGCAGTAATAAATGAAATTTTATCACATATTGATTTGCTTATTGACGGCGGATTTGAGTCTGAACATTTTGATTTATCCCGTCCCTGGGTTGGTTCATCTAATCAAAGGTATATCTTTTTGTCTGATTTTTATGATGAAAGTATTATAAAAAAATATAAAAATAAAATAGAAGCCAGAATATCTAAAGATGGAAAACTTCAAATCAACGGAATGGGTGATTTTAAAAGCATAAATGATAAATTTTATTTACAACTTGGCAAGAATAATGTACAATAATTGAAAAGAGGTTGTTTATAATGAATAATAAAATAATTCTTCAGTTATCAAGGTTATTTAGAGCGAGATTTCCATATATTTATATGATTACCTGGGAAGAGGAAAGAGCAATTGCACTGATTAAAAAACTGGCAAAATCAGAAAAACTGATAAGGGTACCAAGAGATGTTTATACCTGGACACAGACAAACGGTTTTGTTTTAAACGGACAAAAGATTGACGGTACTAACAGTCCGGATAAAGCAATAAGTTTTATAAAAGAATGCAACAAAAATGCCGTTTTTATTATGTGTGATTTTCATGTATATTTCGGTGTTAAAGGTCGTCAGGTTGATTATAATGTTGTTAGACATCTAAGAGATATTATTGGAGAATTAAAAACAAGCAAGTTTAGAAAAAATGTTATATTTTTATCTTCGGAACTTCTTATTCCTGAAACTATGCAAAAAGAAATCACTATAGTTGATATGCCTTTGCCGACATTAGATGATATAAAATCGAAGCTAGAAAAAATGATTACGCAAAACAATCAAATAAATACATCTGAACTGACTGACGAAGGTAAGGAACGACTTTGTAAAGCAGCTTTAGGTCTGACATTGCAAGAGGCAGAAAATGCTTTTGCTCTTGCAATGGTTAATGACGGCAAAATTGACGGGAAAGATTTAGGTATAATTCTCAGTGAAAAAATGCAGGTAATTAAAAAGACCGGTATTTTAGAATTTATAAATACAGATATAAAAATTTCTGATGTCGGAGGTTTGGAAAATCTGAAGAATTGGCTGCATAAACGTAACAATTCCTGGTCTGAATCGGCAAAGAAATATTGTCTTCCGGCTCCGAAAGGGGTTTTAATTACAGGAGTTCCGGGCTGCGGTAAAAGTTTGACAGCTAAAGCTATGAGTGCTGCATGGCAATTACCTTTGCTAAAACTGGATTTTGGTAAAATTTTCTCAGGAATTGTAGGGAGTTCCGAAGAAAATATGCGTAGAGCAATTAAAACGGCTGAAGCTGTAGCCCCTTCAATCTTGTGGGTTGATGAAATTGAAAAAAGTTTGAGCGGAATGAATTCCAATGGTGACAGCGGGACTTCATCAAGGATTTTTGGAACTTTTTTAACATGGATGCAGGAAAAAACCGCACCGGTATTTGTAATCGCTACGGCTAACAATATAAGTAATCTGCCGGCAGAGCTTTTAAGAAAAGGTCGTTTTGATGAGATTTTCTTTGTTGATTTACCTACACACAGAGAACGTAAAGAAATTTTTAAATTACATTTGGCAAAACGCTTGAAAGATAAAGAAGTTGCAAGCAAGATTGATGTGAATGATATTTTATATGAAAAACTCGCTGATATGACAGAAGGTTTTGTCGGAGCTGAAATAGAGCAGGTCGTTATAAGTGCTTTGTACGAAGCTTTCTTCAACAAACGTCCGCTGGAATTTTCTGACTTGGAAAATACAATTCGTAATATTGTACCTTTGTCAGTTACCCAGAAAGAGCAAATTCTTTCTCTCCGACAGTGGGCAAATATTAGAGCTGTTGCGGCAACCAATCGTGATGATATGGCTCAGTATAATTCTGTTACTGATGAAAATGCAGATATAAATACTTCCAGAGGCGGCAGAGCTTTAGATGTCTAAAGAAAGGTTTTGGTAAATAACAATGTCTATAACTCTTATGGCTTATCCAATGGCTTTTTTAATTGACCCGAACGAAGCTAAGGGTGAAACTTTACAGGTTGCATCCGCTACGGTTGATGTTGATAAAGCCGCTGTAAATAATAATCTCAAAGCTATTAAGGTTTTGACAAATATTCAGTATGATGAATTGCCGCAGATTATGCAATATTGTAATCTGCCGGAGGGGTTGAATGTTGACTGGCTCAGAAAAGGTAAATATCAGGTTGCTCAATTAACAGGCTGTTTTGATTCTAATGAGTTACAAAAAACTGGAGAAATGTTTTTTACCGAGCTGGATAAAATTGCACAAAGAAATGTAAGATTAATAGATTCTAATGAATATTTTTATTATTTATACAACACCGGCTATAAAAAGGTTACAGAGATATATACAAATTTAAAAAATGAAGGGGCTACTCAGATTTTTGCATCTTCAGAAAATGAAGTTGTTGCAATTTTGAACGGTCAAAATATTAAATATTACAAAGAATTGTCAGATACAACTTTTACCCTGGAGGTTGAACAAAAAGTTACTATATTAAATATAGGTTTAAGCGGGGATTATGAGGGTGCAAATGTAAATTACGGTCTAACTAATTTAAAAATCAAAACAAATATAAGGAAGGGTGAATTAAAGAAACTGTTAAAAGCTGCAAATTATCTGTTTTATGAAGCTGATGCACAGACACCTTTGAAAAATAGTAATGCTACATTGAATTGGATATTAAATAACGGATATTATACGGCAGAATTTGCAGGGAGTAATAATGCAGCAATTACTAAAGAAGCCGAGATTATTTTTAGAAAGTTAAATATAGCGGCAGGCAGAGATTTACGTTATATAAATGATATTTCTACAACAGTATATACCTACAAAACAAATTATACGGACAAAGGAATATTGTTAAATACACTAACCGAACATGGTGCAGAAGAAATAGTTGAATCTGATGGTGAAATTTCGTGCAAATTGTTTGGTATGGAAATGGTATATTACAAAAAGGAAGGTTCTGACGGGTATACGCTTGATATAACACAAATTACGGATAAAGGTACCTGTGAAGATTTAATCAATGATTTGAATGAAGAATATGGATTGAATATTCAGGAAGTCACCTATAATAAAATAAAAGAACGGTTGGAACAGGAAAATATGCGTCTGGAAAGCGAAACTGTAATGGACGATAATTCAATAGTTTTGACAATAGAGGTTTAACAGTATTATGGGCAAAATGAAAATAAGACTGTTTCCTGATGGGACAATACAAATGGAAACAGAAGGTATAAAAGGCAAAAGGTGCATGGATTATGCTAAGGTCCTGGAAAGATTGGCAGATGCCAAAATTTCGAGTATAGAAAAGACAGAGGAATATTACCAGCAGGAAGTTCTGACAATGGAAGAACAGGCAAAAGAAAGAAATTTTGATATATAGTCTACTTGACGAAAGTTAAAGTTTCACCGATAATAGAATAACAATCAGAGGTTAAGTCTAAGTGCAATTCAACAAAAGAACTTAAACTCAATAAAATAAATAGAGAGGTGTCCGAGCGGCTTAAGGTGCAATCTTGGAAAGGTTGTGTGAGGGAAACTTCACCGTGGGTTCGAATCCCATCCTCTCTGTTTTTTTATATTTTTATGTCCCGTTGCTTGTGTATACTGTTGTACTTTTTTGTCCAGATTGATTGTATTGTCTTTTTACAACCGGTTTGATTTGTACGGATACTTTGATTATTTTGGGCAGCCCGCTCTGTGAGGGCGTTTTCAGGTCGGAAAATTAAGTTTACCAAAAAAATCAAACTGCCGAAATGGACTTTTTGGGGACTGTACGGATAGTTTGATTATTTTAGTATAGTCCAGTTCCGCAAATTTTCACAAAAATATCATAAGGTTTGAGAATTTGAAACAAGGTCGGGAAAATTTTTCCG
>CALUWC010000019.1 GCA_944324395.1 Candidatus Gastranaerophilales bacterium
TGACTGATTAGACAGGGTAGTTCTTTGCTGGTTTATCTGCTGCCCTTCGAACTCTACGTTGTTCTTACGTGCAGTTAAACTCAAAAATCTGGCTTGTGATGCACTCATGCCCATCTTTTCTGCTCGTTCCTTTCTCGTTTCAGAGTATCACTAATAGGTATATCGGCAAGTTTTTTGACATGCTTTAATAATAATGTTGCAAATATTAAGATTTGTAAAAAATTTAGAGAATAAGACGAAAAATTTTTGTTAAATTACATTTAAGAATATATTTTTGGCATCTTGAAAAATAGCTGTCCAAGTTTTATAATATAGAATACAGTACATTAACAACACCTTTAAAAATATTCTAAAACAAATTCATGGGGACGTTTTGGATTTGACAGGATGTTTGGTGAAAATAGGTTGCGGGTTCGTGCGCTGTTCACGGTTATCAACAAGCAAAACAAATTAAATGCTAAAAACGAAGACAATGTAATCGAAGGCGTATTTGGCGCTGACAGATATGCATTAGCTGCATAATCTTTTTGATTACACTATAGCTACTCATAAAGCCCAGCTTGCCGGTTTTATGGGTCAACCATGCAAGACGCAGTACTGTAATGATAGTAGCAGTATCAAGATAACTATCAAAGGTTTAGAGTTTCCTTTAAATAAAACCTAGGGCTGATTTAACGGTTTTGATACTTTCCGGAATTAGTTGAGCGAATAAGTACCTACACTCGTAGAAATCTGTTTTGATCCATTTTGGACGTGGGTTCGACTCCCACCGTCTCCAGTTTATGACTTTTTCTTAAATTTAATAGAGCAGAAAATATTCATGTTTATACTAACGTTTATCTGTAGTTTTAATTATGTGCCAGCCGAATTTTGTTCCTACGGGATCGGAAATATCACCAATTTTCAGGTCAAATGCTGTATCTGCAAATTGTTGAACCATTTGTCTGCGATTAAAAAATCCGAGGTCTCCGCCTTTTTGACCTGAAGGACATAGAGAATACATTCTTGCGGCATCTTCAAAAGTTATATCCCCTTTTTCTATTTCTTTTTTAATTTTTACGGCTTCCGGTCTTGTTTTAACAAGAATATGGCTTGCTCTAACTTCGTGAATATCAAGATTTGGGTTCAGAAATTCACCAAATGCAAATGAACTTAAACCTGAAAATATAATCATTACAGCCATAAAAATTTTTATCAAAGATTTCATATAATCCTCCTGTTTTTAACCGTTATATAAGAAATATTATTACATAAATATAATATTAGAATACTACAACTGTATTGTTCTTAACACAAAATAATATCTGTAATTTCCCCAGTATACAATTATGGAAATAAAATTATTATCAAGGTCAGAGGCTTCTAAATACGTGTCAGGTATGGGTTTTCGTTTAGAACTTTTTATATGTTTCCCTACCAAATTAAGAAATTTTTCACGTATAATTTGAATTTTTGTCATTTTAATCTGCGGCAAATTATTTTTATAAAAATCCAGAGGTACCATTTCTTTTTTGTAACAAGGAACAATATATTTAACTTTCCCTGCTTCTTTAAATAAAATATACCAGGCACCATTGTGTTCTCTCGGGGTTAAAAGATAATAGCCCGGATCAATTTTTACAGTTTTAAAAAATAGCGGTGCAGTAAGCCTAAACAATGGATACGGCGACCAGGTAGAATACATTGTGTCTTGATATTCTCCGGGATCTATATCGTGAACATATTTAAAATCAGGTACAGGCATATCCCGGTACATTTGTTCAATATCAATTTCTTCGGTATATTCATCTTCCGTAATTTCCTGTGCGTCGACATCTTGAGGATAAGATGCCGCCTGCTGTTCTTCTGCCCCGAATGACGGTATCAGAGTGAAGATTCCAAATATAACAGCAAATATACACGTAAGAAATTTTTTCATATTCTAATCTTAATCTTTTTTTTATTAAAATCAATCATTCTTATAATTGAAAGATGACATGTTCATTAATATAATGTTAATTTCGGAAAAATCCGAGAAAAATTTGATATAATATGCGTATGGATAATCTAGAACAAAACTATGAAGATTTTATATCGACTGTAAGCCACGAATTGAGAACACCTTTAACTTCTATAAGAGGATTTTCTCAAACTATGCTTTCATCCTGGGACAAGCTTGATGATGAAAGCAAGAAAAAATTTATCAAAATTATTGAAGAACAGTCAAACAGACTTATTCATATGGTAGAAAATATGTTGTCTATAACGAAACTTCAATCTGTAAATAACAATTTTGTATTTAATGAGTTAAATATTAAAGTGCCTGTAGAACAAACTATTGCAATAGTTAAAAATCAATATCCCGACAGGAACTTCAAATTTACCTGTAAAGAAAATCTTCCTAATGTATTTGTTGATAAAGATAAGTTTCAGCAGATAATGACTAATTTAATTGAAAACGGTGCCAAATATTCGCCTGAAAATTCCACTGTTACGATTGAGGCTTATCTTGATAATAACAATGTTTGTATTGAAGTTGCAAATAAAGGTATAGGTATTGATAAATCGGATTATGATAAGATTTTTACAAAATTTTCAAGGATTGATAATCCTTTAACCAGAAAAGTTCAAGGAAGTGGACTGGGATTATACATAACTAAAAATCTTATTGAAAAAATGGAAGGAACAATTTCTGTCAATTCCGAATTTCTCAATGACAATTCAAATTTAAGCAAAATTACATTTAAAGTTCTTTTGCCTGTGAAAAGTATTGAAGAACAAGCGAGGATAAAATGCAGTCAGTCACATTAATCATAGACAAAAGATTGGAACTGTCTACAAAGTATAAAAAACTTTTGGAATCAGATTCAAATAAAGTTATTATATCGAAGGATTTGTTAACTTCAATAAAAATTATTCAAGATGAAGAACCTGACTTGATAATAATTTCTGACAGTTTCGATAATGATTTGTCTGATTTTTGCAAACAGGTGCGTGCTTTGACATATAATATGCGGCCTATTATTGTTGCAATGTCAAAATCTGCGGATTTTAACGACAGAATAAGAGTTTTAGAAAACGGAGCAGATGATTTTCTGTCTGAACCTGTAAATTCTGATGAATTCAAAGTCAGAATGACAGCACATCTTCGCAGGGAATTTGAAACAAACCTTGATACAAAATTATTTATACCAAATAAAAACTGTACTCTCAGAGCAATAAAAAGAAAATTAACCGAGAAAGACTGGGCAATTTTATATATAAGCATTGAGAATTTCGATAATTATAAACACGCATATACTCAGCTTGCATCAGATAAACTTTTGCAGACATACGTTGCAATAATAAAAGCTTCTATCGGACAAAATGATTATCTTGGGGAACTAAGCGAAAATACTTTTATTGTAATTGCTGATTCTTTGAAAGCTGAACGTCTTGCTGCATTTTTAACTTTTGCATTTGATTCGGTGTCTGCGAAATTTTATGCAGAACATGATCTTGAACGAGGTTATATGATTTTACAGGGAGATGAATTTGCCGGCAGAAGAGCTAATTTTGTCCATTCTACAATAAGTGTTATAACAGATGAATTTACAACCTATAAAGATACAACTCAGATTTTGAATTCACTTGCTCTAATACATAAATTAGCTGATAAACCGAATAAATCTAATTTTCTTATAGAGCGTCCGCAAATATCTGCTGAAAATTCTGTTATTGAGAAAGAATATAATAATAAAGTTCTTATTTTTGAAACAGATGAAGCTCTAAGTGTTTTACTAAATACTATTTTAAAACTACAAGGATATGAAACTGAGATAGTAAATAATTACAAAATGCCTAAGAAAAATATACCGGCTTTAATTATTATAGATGCAGGAGATTTAGAAAAACGCAACGGATTAAATCTATGTTATAAGCTAAAGCAGCATAAGAATTTTCAAAACTCAAAGGTTATAGTAACCTCGATTATTCATGATAAAGAACTTGTTTTAAATGCCGGAGCAGATTTATATCTGCCAAAACCTTATGAAATTTCAAGTTTAATCAAATGGGTTGATATATTTATAAAAGAATTTAACAGAGATATTTAATTTTGAGTTTTATTTGAATTTTCTCATCATTTTCATAGCTTGAACCATGGCTTTTTTCTCATTCTTTTTGCCAAAGCCGCCAAACATTTTTTGCATTTTGTTCATACCTTTCATCATTTGACGCATTTGTTCAAACTGTTTTACATAAAGATTGACAGTATGCATATCCATACCGCAGCCCTTAGCAATTCTTTTTTTACGGCTTGTATTCATTAGTTCTGGATTATCACGTTCTTCGGGTGTCATACTCTGTATAAATACTTCAATCCTTTTAAATTCTTTTTCACTTGCATGCGAAATTTTTTCTCTATCTGCCTGTTTTAAATTAACCCCAGGAAGCATTCCCAAAATTTGATCCATAGAACCAAACATTTTCATTTGTTTTTGCATAGCCAAAAAGTCATTAAAACTGAATTCAGCTTTTTGCATTTTTTCTTGCATTTTCAAGGCTTCTTTTTCGTCAAAGACTTCCTGAGCACGTTCAACCAGAGATACAATATCACCCATTCCCAAAATTCTTGTTGCCATACGCTCGGGATAGAAATCTTCCAATGCATTAAGTTTTTCTCCTGTACCGGTTAGTTTTATAGGTTTGCCGGTACAGTAAACTACAGATAACGCAGAGCCTCCTCTTGAATCACCATCCAGTTTTGTTAAAACCAGACCAGTTAATCCAATTTGAGCATCAAAATTTTCTGCAACATGGACGGCTTCCTGTCCTGTCATAGCATCAATTACAAGAAGTTTTTCCTGAGGTTGAAATACTCTGTCAATAATCAGAAGCTCTGCCATCATTTCAGTATCAATCTGCAAACGACCTGCTGTATCTAAGATAAGAACATTAAAACCTTTTTCTTTAGAATAATTTATTGCACTTTGGACAATATTTTGAACATCTTTAGAATCCGGAACTGTAAATACTTCACAACCTACTTCCTGCCCCAGAGTTTGCAATTGTGTAATGGCAGCCGGTCTATAGACATCACAGGCAACAAGCAGCGGATTTTTCCCTTCCTTTTTTAATTTGACAGCTAATTTTGCCGAAGATGTTGTTTTTCCCGAACCCTGCAGACCAAGCATCATAATTAAACTTGGGTGTCCTAACAATTCAAGCGGTTTGATTTCCTGACCAAGCAGATTAACAAGTTCATCATGCACAATTTTAACAAGCTGTTGCGATGGATCAACTCCTTGCAATACATTTTCGCCCTCGGCTTTATCTTTAATAGATGAGATAAAAGCTTTAACAACACGCAGGTTAACATCTGCTTCCAATAATGCACGTCTTATTTCACGCAATGCATCTTGCATATTGTCCTGTGTTAGTTCCTGACCTCTTGTTTTTGAAATTATATTTTGTAATTTTTCGCTCAAACTGTCAAACATTTTGGTATATCCCTATCAAATAAGTATTATATTTGATATATTAGCATGAACAAAGTATTTGCAAAATTCAAAAAATAAAGTATAATATTTCCGAAAAAGGAGCTTTATATGAAAAAGAGTATTTTAGTATTAACATTATTATTTTTATGCAGTTCTTGTGCTTTTGCTGTTATAAATAAGCCTTCAGCACCGACTTATTCAACTTCCGGAGCTGTAAATATGTCAAATCCGTCTGATAAATATAAAAAACCGTCAGCCAGAAAAAATTCATCAGTAAAACCGGTTGATGAGGATAAACTAAAAACATTGGATCCGACTTATGTAGACCCTGAAGCCCCTGTTGAAAACCAGCTGCGTGCAATGGCAATGTCTGTATTAAAAGCGGCAGAAAATCGTGATAATGCAGGTATGAATAAAATTATTAAACAAATGGCACAAAAGGGGGTTACATCTGTGACAAGTCCTGAAGTTGTTGCAAAAAGAACACCTACTTGTCCTCCTATCAAAATGGAACTTGAAAAGGGCAGAATTATAAGCGGAAGCAAATGTGCCAGATTTAGTTATACCTATGAAGGACACGACTATTGGGTAGGTTATTGTAAATAAAAATATAATCTATAAACTAGGAGGCGGAATTTCATTTGAAATTCCGCCTCCTAATAATATGTAATCTAAAGTACTAAAGGTTACAAGCTAGTAACTAGTCTTTAGCGTGACCTGCTGTACCTAATACATCTCTCATTTTGTGCATAACCATTTCTTTAACAGCTGTTCTGCCTGGTCCCATGTATTCTCTCGGGTCGAATTTTTCAGGATGTTCAATGAAGAATTCTCTGATAGTAGAAGTCATAGCCAATCTCAAATCTGTATCGATATTGATTTTAGCAACACCATGTTTAGAAGCATAGTTAAGCATTTCTTCAGGAACACCTTGAGCATCAGGTAAGTTACCGCCGTATTTATTACATTTAGCAACAAATTCTTTAGGAACTGAAGAAGATCCGTGTAATACTAACGGATAATCATAGCCAACGATTTCATTAACAGCTTTTTTAATTTCTGCTAATCTTTCAAAATCAAGTTTA
Organism: Candidatus Gastranaerophilales bacterium; assembly: GCA_944324395.1. GTDB lineage: Bacteria > Cyanobacteriota > Vampirovibrionia > Gastranaerophilales > Gastranaerophilaceae > Zag111. The sequence goes on from CALUWC010000019.1 coordinate 6,545, forward strand.
GCTTCACCTTTGAATTTGTAAGCACCATGAGAAGTACCGATAGCAACTGCTAAAGAATCGCAGCCAGTTTCTTTTACAAATCTTGCAGCTTCTTCAGGATCAGTATATGTTGAATCTTTAGCATGGACTTTAACATCATCTTCAACTCCTGCTAATTTACCCAATTCAGCTTCAACTGAAACACCGTATTTGTGAGCATAATCAACAACTTCTTTAGTTACTCTGATGTTTTCTTCTAACGGGAATCTTGAACCGTCAATCATAACAGAAGAAAATCCGCCATCAATACAAGCTTTACAAATATCAAAATCAGCACCATGATCTAAGTGCAAAGCTATAGGAACAGTTGTTGTAGCTAAAGCAGCTTCAACCAATTTGATTAAATATGTTTGGTTAGCATATTTTCTTGCACCAGCAGAAACTTGCAAGATAATTGGAGATTGTGTTTCTTCAGCAGCTTCAGCAATACCTTGTAAAATTTCCATGTTGTTAACGTTGTACGCACCAATAGCATAACCGCCAGCTAATGCTTTTTTAAACATTTCGCCTGTTCCAACTAATTTTCTTTCACTCATTTGAGTTCTCCTTCTTTTACGTATAATATATTACACATGCTCAATTTATAACAAACAAAAATAAACTTCAAGGCAGTCAAGGGGTAAATTGTTTCGGCTGTTGATAAAAAATGAAAAGTATATAGGGATTTTTGTACTTTACTTTTATTCTTAAAGTTTTATCATATAAATGGGCCGGGGGAGGAAGAAATAAATTTATGTATAATCCAAAATCAAGCAAAGCAGAAGAATTTATAAATCATGAAGAAATTCTTGCATCATTAAAATATGCAGAAGAAAATAAAAACAATGTTGACCTTATTGATAAAATCTTAGATAAGGCACGTTTGGGCAAAGGATTGTCACACAGAGAAGCTGCTGTTTTACTGGATTGTGAAATTGAAGAAAAAAATCAAGAGATTTTTAAACTTGCACAAAAAATAAAGGAAGATTATTACGGTAATCGAATTGTACTATTTGCACCGCTTTATCTTTCAAATTATTGTGTAAACGGCTGTGTATATTGTCCGTATCATGCAAAAAATAAGCATATTCCCCGAAAAAAAATGACTCAGGCTGAAATCAAAGAAGAAGTTATAGCACTTCAGGATATGGGGCATAAAAGATTGGCTATAGAAACAGGTGAAGACCCTGTTAACAATCCGATTGAATATGTTCTGGAATCTTTGAAAACAATATATTCAATCCATCATAAAAACGGGGCAATACGAAGAGCCAATGTCAATATCGCTGCTACAACCGTTGAAAATTACAAAAAATTAAAAGAAGCAGGAATTGGGACATATATTTTATTTCAGGAAACCTATAATAAAGAATCTTATGAAAGACTTCATCCTACAGGTCCAAAACACAATTATGCATATCATACTGAAGCAATGGACAGAGCTATGCAGGGTGGAATTGATGATGTCGGTCTGGGTGTTTTGTTTGGATTAGAGCTATACAGATATGAATTTTCAGCCTTGTTGATGCATGCAGAACATTTGGAAGCTGTATTTGGAGTAGGACCTCATACAATTTCAGTTCCTCGTATAAGAAAAGCTGATGATATTGATCCTTCTGCTTTTAATAACGGAATAGATGATGATACATTTGCTAAAATTGTTGCTTGTATCAGAATAGCTGTTCCTTATACAGGGATGATTATTTCGACAAGAGAATCTCAAAAATGCAGAGAAAGAGTTTTGAAACTCGGGATTTCTCAAATCAGCGGAGGTTCTAAAACAAGTGTGGGCGGATATGCTCATCCCGAAGATGAATCCGAAGAAGATACCGCCCAATTTGATGTTTCAGACAGAAGATCTCTTGATGAAGTTGTAAATTGGCTGATGAAATTAGGTTATGTTCCGAGTTTTTGTACGGCTTGCTACCGAGAAGGCAGAGTAGGTGATAGATTTATGTCAATATGCAAAGAACAACAAATTCATAATTTCTGCCATCCGAATGCTATTATGACTTTGAAAGAATATCTTGAAGACTATGCATCACCGGAAACAAAAAAAGTCGGAGAAGCACTTATTGAAAAAGAATTAAAAACAATCGAAGATTCAAAAATAGAATGCATCGTTGAACAAAATCTTGAAAAAATTCACAATGGCGAACGAGATTTCAGATTTTAACGCTTTATATTAAATATTTCCATTGCTCTTGGTAAAATTCCAAGGCAATAAGAAATAACAATACCGTAATTTGAAATAGGCACACCCTTTTGTGCCGCAATTAAAATTCTTGAAAGAACTTCTCGTCTGTTTGTCATACAGGCTCCGCAGTGAATAATAAGGCTATATTTTGAAATATCAGGGAAATCGTGTCCTGCCATATTTTCGATAATTAAATTTTTACCGGTTTTTTGTTTTAATAGTCTTGGAATTTTTACCCTGCCGATATCATCTTCTATTGCATGGTGAGTACAGCTTTCCAAAATCAATACTCTATCACCGTCTTTTAAATTGTCAATAGCTTTTGCACCGTTTGCAAATGCCTCTAAATTGCCTTTTAATCTTGCAAAAAGTATTGAAAATGATGTTAAAGGAATTTCTTCAGGAACAATTTCAGATACTGTTTTGAAAGCTTGAGAATCTGTAATTACAAGCGAAGGCGGAGTTTTTAAGTTTTCTAAAGCCTCAGCCAGTTCAGTTTCTTTTACAACCAAACTTATACAATTTGAGTCAAGCAAATCTCTCAAAACTTGAACTTGCGGAAGAATTATTCTGCCTTTAGGGGCTTCTTTATCTATAGGAATAACTAAAATTACCGTACTTTTTTCCGGAATTAAATCACCTGCAATTTTGGGAGAATTAACAAAATCATCAGGCAGTAGTTTTACAAGAGCTTCTTTGAATTTATATACCAAATCTTTGTCTGTCAGAGCAGAAGTAATTAAAACACTTTTGCATAAATTATTTAAATTTGCCAGAACATTTGCATCAGGTTGTTTTATATCTGTTTTATTGACAAGAATCAAAAACGGTATATTTAATTCATTAAATTTATCAATTAAAGCTTGTTCATAATTATCAATTCCATTGTAATCACAGACAATTACGGCAATATCAACTCTGTTTAAAATCTTCATGGTTTTTTCAATTCGTTCAGCTGATAGAGCCGTTGAATCATTTATCCCTGCAGTATCTAAGAAATTTACAGGACCTACAGGCAGCAATTCCATTGATTTTTCAACAACATCAGTTGTTGTTCCTGCGATATCGGAAACAATTGATATATCTTGATTTGTAATTTTATTTAGTAAAGATGATTTGCCGGCATTGGTTTTTCCAAAAATACCGATGTGCAGCCGCATTGATTTTAGTGTTTTCATAAAGATCCCCAGAATTTGTAAAAAAGACCGACCTAAACGGCCGGTCTTTAAAAAGATTTTTCAGATTAACCTCTGATACCTAATTTTTTAATCAATTCTCTGTATTCGTCAAGATTTTGTGATTTAACATAAGCTAATAATCTTTTTCTTTTACCTACCATCATCAAAAGACCTCTTTTTGTAGCGAAATCTTTTTTATTAGATTTAAGGTGTTCTGTTAATTCACTGATTTTTTGAGTCATCATAGCAATTTGAACTGCTGATGAACCTGTATCTTTTTCATTCTTGCCGAATTCTTTAACAATTTCTTGTTTGTTTTTTAAGTTGATTGACATATTAGTTTTCCTTTTCTTGTTGAGTGATTATTGGCGTAAGCACTCTACAGAAAAGATAATAATATGTTCAAAAAAAAAAATCAATACATGATGTTAAAAAGCATTAAGACAAATATTGCATTCCGCCGAGTTTCGCATCTTTTAAACAACTAAAGGCATGGTCTGCTTCAAACTGAGCATTTTCTAAATCATTTTTTGCATTTACAGCTCCATTGCCTGAATTTTCTAATATGATATGTTTTTGTGTTCCGGTTAACGAAACTCCGCCATTTTGTGCTATTGCATTATTCAAATTTGTATTATATGTTTTTTTATAATTGCTCCAGACAGTGTTGGACTGTTTGAGGTTTGCAAGTGCTGCTTTATATTCAGCTTCTTTTGTTTCAATATATGCTTTTTTGTTTTCTGCAATAGGGTTATCCATAATGCTGTTTACTTTTGCACGATATTTATTATATCCGTCAATACCGTATAATTTTCTCAAGTTGACAGCATAATCGGATGTACCGTATTTAAATTCTGATTCGTTTAAAATATGAATTGAGGTCATAGATATCCCTTGTTTATTTGCCAGATATTTATATTAAAGTATTTTTGACTTAAAAAATTGCTTTATTTTACAAAAAGTTTACAAAAAAAATCCCTGCAAAATCTGCAAGGATAAAATTTTCTACACTACTGTTCTAACCTACCAATCATCATATTCACATTTCTCTTATATTGAGGAATCGTAATTATTCATTTGTTGTTTCCCCTTTCCCTAATTTGCTGCCGTACTGGCTGTTTACTTTTTCAGCCATTATAGCGACTATATTTTCAAATTGTTCAGAGATATCATTGCTTATCCATAATAATGAGTTTAGTTCTTTATCTATTTTTGCAAAATCTGCGGCACAGTCGTCATAAACTCCGAGTTCTTCAGCTCTATCTCTGAGAGCTCTTGCAATCAACTTACCGAATTGCTTTTTCTGAGTTGCGTTTGCGTCCCACATAAATGCTTCCATAAAGGATTCACCGTCTTGTCCTGAATGGTATTTGTTCCAGGCAAGCATTACTTCCAAAACATTATCCTTATTTATATTCGCACATACGGCATTGAAAGCATCATTATCAGTCCCGTCCCATACGTGAATTGCATCATTGAATACATCAACCATTTCAACTACTTCAGGTGAAAATTTGTCTATATTTGTTTTGCCTTCGTTTTCCTCAGTTTCTTCGGATTCTTCAGTTGAATTGTTTTCCTGAGTTGAGGTTTCTTCTTGAGTTGAAGTTGTTTCTTCTGTAGTTGATGTAGTTGTTCCTGAGATTGCTTTTCCCAGCTCAACAACTTCATTAACAATTTTCCTTATTTCTGATTCAATTTCTTTTGCTTTTTTGTATGCTTCTTCAGGTTTTAAATCTGTAGATTGAGTCAGTTCTTTTAACTTTTCTTCTTGTTCTTCCAATTTATCAAGTAATTCGTTTATTTTTGTTTTTTGCTCATCAGTAATACTATCTTGCTGTAGCATTGCATTCAATCTTGTTTTTGTCATTGCAATATTTTGCATACTTGTATTAATACTTGCACTTGCCAGATTATTCAATGCAGGGTTCAACAAGTTTTGAGCATATTCTTGAACAGATTGAGGAGTTACGGGAGGAATTTGTAATCCCCAGGGCATAAATGATGTTCCACTAAGGGCAGCTTGTGCTTGTGGATTTAATAACATTCCTATTTGACCGTTTGCATATTCCGGAACGGTAAATACTTGAATATCACCGCCGAAATTTGTCATTCCCATTGGTAAAAATCCCCAGAATGGTGCATTTGCATAAGATAAATAAGTAGTTGACATAGTGTTTCCCCGATTTTCTTTATTTTTGTTCCCCTGTATATATATAAAAAATTTTATAGATGTAAAATTGCATGATATACAAAGGTTTAAATGGAAATAATATTTTAAAACCTCTTGATAACAAGCGTTTCCAGCCATTTTATTGTTTGTAATATTTCTTAATAATTAAATATGAAAATAATTTATGCTATCATATTGAAGGTATGAAAACTCTGGCAAGATTTATTCAAACAAAACGTGATGAACTTGGGCTAACACAAAAAGGACTTGCAATAGCTGCAAATGTTCCTCTGGAAACTATTGAGGAAGTTGAAGCGGGAAAAGAGTTGTTTTTGCCTGTAACTGTCAGACAGGCATTGGCTAAAGTTCTGAAATGCGATCCGATGGAAATTAAACAGCTTGAAAAGGATATTTCCAGCAATATTATTTCTCCGGAAATTATTGAAAGTTTAAAAAATCTTATTTTAAACGGTGCTGGCGGTTTGAAATGTCCAAAATGCGGAGCTCCTCTGGTTACAAGGATTGCAAAAATGTATGACCTTGAGGATAATCTCATTTTACACCCGAAAGCTCACTGTACAAAATGTCCTTTTCAGATACATTCTTAGAGAAATTTATTCCCAGGTATATCTTTTGCCTGTATTAACTTCTTTGATTACAACAAATTTGGAAAGTATAATTTTTGATTCCAAATCCGTACAATGGCAAGGATAAATCTGTTTTATATTTTGTGATTGTAAATATCTGCCCAGAGCATTAATTTCATCTCCATCACGATTTATTAAATACAATCCGCCAATAAGAGTATGAATTCTGTTTTCTCCGGTAACAAATTTTGCATGTTCAATTATATTTTCAACTCCGCTATGCGAACAGCCGGAAATGACAATAAGACCGTCTTTTGATTTATATGCCAGAGCTGTTTCATCAGATGCATAATCTTCTTTTACATTCCCGTATTTTAGCGGAATTTCACCTAAATAAATTAATTTTGGTGTTATTCTGACGGGTTTGTTAGTTAGAGTTAAGTTAAAGAATTTTTCAAGTTTATCCTTTGACAGATGCAGTGTTTCATCTTCCTGAGGATTTTCTTCTCCTTCTTTAATTTCTTTTGGCGGAACTTCCTTAAATACATCAGGATGAGCAATTACATTCTTTGGTTCAAGCTCCAAACCTATATATTTGAATTTTTTATATAATGACTGTAATCTTAAAAACCCGCCCACATGATCTCTGTGGCTGTGAGAAAGGATGATATCCGTCACATGTTCCAGATCCATATCCATTTTGTATGCATTTTTTATAAATGCATCACTGGAACCGCAGTCAAATAAAAGCTGCACGTCATCTTCTTTTATAAAAAATGAGAGACCGTGTTCTGAAATCAAACAATTTCCGACTCGATTGTTGTTGTCTACTAGAACTGTTAATTCCATATATTATATTTTATCGTATTTTTATTCAAATGTCAATTGCTAAAAGTAGTTATAAAGCCATATACAAAAGGAGTACAGGGTTTTGAGTTTGGTTAATAATGTCGAGTTAACACTTGTTTACATTGTTGGAAAAACGATCTGAAATATAGCTTAAAATTGCTCCGCCTATCTCTTCATTAGGGTCAAAAATCTGATTTGGATCAGCAGGTTTTTGAGAATTTTGTATAAGCATTTTAACCAGAGGGCCGAATGCATCAGGAACCTGAATTTTTCGGTAAATTCCTGCTAAAAATGTTTGAATATTAGGTGATTGAGTATTATTAAATCGAGCAAGAACGGGATATAATTTATCTATTCCTTTTGTTCCATTATCATGCATTCTATCTAATATATACAACGTTTCTGTCACCTGTGCTTCGTTATTTGAATGTTTTAGAATTTCAGTTAAATACGGCAAAGATTGTTCTTTTTGGTTAACAAAATAATCTACTTCATTTTTGTCAAAAGTACAGTAATTTCTTCCGGGTTCAGGGAGTCTGCATGAAGTACAAGCATAAGGTGCATAATTGTGATATGGATTATAAATTTGAATTTGCTGTATCATAAATTTCTCCTTATGAATATACAAACGGCGGACCGTTTTTGATTTCGAATAATATATTTTCAGCCATTGTTTTAAGTTCTTCACTACTTCGTTTTCCGCTGTCTACCTGTTTATAAAATTCTTCCACCAGCGGCATTATGGCAGCATCTTTTTTGGATTTAAAATTTCTTAATTCGGTTGATACAAGGCGTTTTTGTAAATCAAGTTCGGTTTCTGCATTTATCTTTTTGACCTGAACTTCTTTTATAGCATCTCCAGCAAGTTTTCCGCCGTAACTTACGGCAGTAATGCCGGTTATACCGAGAAATAGCAGTTTAAATTGCGGATTTGATGTATCTAAAAGCCAATTATAGAAAAATGCTCTGTAGTCATCAACAAACGAATTAAATGCAGGTTTAGGAGTTCCGTCCCCGCCGATATTAGGATTAACTTTTGTTGTTGAGGTTTTTATTTTAGTTACAATTTTCTTAATTAAATCTTCCTTTTCTTCATCTGTTGCCCACTGTAAAGCTTTTATCTGTTCTTTGACAAATTCTTCCGGCGATTCTGAGGCCATAAATAAGTGTTCAAGATTGTTTTGGTCAATATCTTTTGTTTTGTCAGTTGATGTTTTTACAATTTGCCTGATTCCATCTTTTAGTTCTTCACAATTTTTCTGGAGATTGATTTTACTTTTTGAAAGGTTGCGTAATGATAAGAATCCAAGTCCTATAATTCCTGCAACTGTTGTTAATCCAAGAAGAATACTCCCTGTATTGGAATTATTCTTAGTGTTTCTGTTTTCTTTTGATGTAAACGGAAAAGCAAAGTTTCTTCTTTTTCCGAAATTAGGAAGAATTTTATCACCGTCTTGTTTTATATATTTTTCAAAATCTGTAGAATATTTAGAAAGCATACTGCGAATAATCTGCATTTTTCCTGCAAAAGACTGAGTTTCAACAGAAATCAAATTTTCTTGAAGATTTTTCTGGATGTCGGCTTCTTTGCGTTTTACCCAGATATCTTTGTAGCCGTCAAGAAATGTTTTACCCATAAATGCCATTGCTGACAGAGCCAGAACTCCGGTTCCGGCAATAAAAGTTTTTCTGTTCGGGTTAGAAACAAATTGATAAAATACTTGAAAATTTTCGTTGCTTAGCTGCACATTTCTGGTTACGGCAGGAAGCCATTTTTCTTTTGCAAGTCCGATTGCTGTTTTGGCACTGTGGTTTAAAAATAATGATAATAATGTTATAGAACCCATCACTCCAAGTGCAACAGAACTCAACGGGATTAATTTTTTGTCGAATTTTTTATTATTATCATGATAAAGATCTTTTGGCATTGGCACTTTATCTGAAATTATATATGTATCTTTTGTATCTGAAAGATTACACTGAGTATATTCTTTATCTTTAATCAAATTATTGACAACAACACCTTCTTTTGTATTCAAGTTGTTTTTTCTCTGCGAACTGGTAAGATTGCGTTGTTGTCTTATTGACTCCGCATCATTTAACGGGTTAACGTTCATCCTTTTTTATATCCTTTTCATCTTCATTTTTGAGTTTTTTGTATAGTCTATGTATAAAGGTTTTTAACTCAAAAGTTTTTTGGGCTTCATCTATTTTTTTATCTTCATCATCGGTTTCATCTGTTGAGAAAATAAAGAACATTGATTTTAATTTCTTCTTCAAATCGGTTGTAAATTTTGAAATTTTTTCACTGATAGCGGCTTTTAACTCACCGTATATTGCAGTTAATTTGTCTGAAATTTCTGTAAATTTTTGTGCTGCTGCTTGTATAACATTTGTAATTGCGGCTGGAATATTTTGAATTACATTTAATATACGTCCGACAATATTATTTAAAATAAAATTGACAGGTTTCGCTATAACAGGCGGCATGGAGTTTTCAATCATTACGGCAAGCTCCATTATACGTTGATGAGCAGAAGTTATACTTTTTTGGAAATTTGTAAGTGCCTGTAAATAATTTTGCTGTGCTGCTTGTGCCTGTTGTTTTGCATGTTTTTGAGCTCTAAGCATCGCACCTATTGCAGCACATTGATTATAAGTCATTTCACCGACGTTTCTCGGGATATCACGTTTAGTGGTGGAATTTCCGCCTGCCATACCATTACAGATAGGACATGCTCCTAAAGGCATTCCATGTGGACAGGTTCCTATTTTTGCACTATGTGAGTGAACAGATGTTGCACCTAATGACATTAAAAAATCCTCTAGCTGTTTAGAGGACACTTCAAAAGAAACAATATAACTAAAATTCAAACTGCACGTGAATTAAAGTTTTTTCTTTGAGTGTTCCGGCTGTTACGGCTGCGGCAGCAGCTGAAGATATTCACTTCATTTCCTCTTAAATCGATATTAATTTAAGCAAAAAAACATGTCAAACATCTAAGATTAATTTAAGCAACATTTGTTACATGCTAAATTTATTTAGCTTTGACTTTACCTCTTAATAATAAGGTTAAACCAGATACAATACTTGTTCCTACTGCAGCAGCAACACCGGTAATAAGTGCCGAAATTTGTGTTTTTTGATTTAGATTTTTCTTAAAATCATCTACAGAAATTTTTCCGTCCCACATTTTTCCGTCTTTTGTTCTTCCGCCTATAGGAATCATTCCGTTAACTGCATGTGCGGAGGCTTCTTTCACTGCAATTTTGTTAATTTTT
>CALUWC010000020.1 GCA_944324395.1 Candidatus Gastranaerophilales bacterium
TGGCCGAGTGGCTAAAGGCGACAGACTGTAAATCTGTTCTCGCGAGAGTACGGTGGTTCGAATCCACCCCTGCCCAAACTTTTAAAAAGGCTCCTTCGGGAGTTTTTTTAGTGTTTTATGAATTACATTTAGCTCCAAATTTGTTAATTCATGATAAGGCAAATTTTTTTATTTACACGTTTTACTTTTTTGTGATGAAAATACCTTATATTTCAAAAAATGATAACAATGCTTATAGAGTATTAAAAAATAAAGTCTATAATAATATATATGAAGTCAAGGAAAATGTTGTAACCTCTTTTCAGCCAATATTTATTAAACAGCCGGAGTGTGACAGAGTACTTTTTTCAGAAAGATTTTCCTGCATAGAGCCGAAAAAAAGGAATTTTTTATATAAATTTGCTAATTTACACGATCATTATAAGCTATTGTATGATATTACCGATTTAGAGTTTTTAAAATCGTTATCTTTAGGAAAATTGAAATCATTGTTTAAAATAGCTTCTATTAAAGATAGTACAGGTATGCTCAGGTTTTCGCCTTCTGAATTGATGTATATCAACTCTTTTGATGAGGCTACCTTACGGTTTATAAAACCATTTGCCCGTTTGAAAAATGCTGATGATGTTTTTCATTACAGGTTCGGAGATATAAAAAAACTTGCGGCATTTACTCAGGAGGAAAGAAAAAATGCCGTACAGCTTTTTGAGTATCCGATTGATGCACAGAATTTTATAAATATTTGCAAAGATAAAGACGCTGATATCCCAGCTTTGAAAAAACGTCTTTCTATAATTAATAATTTGTTTTTGCAAAATATTTATAAAATTTGTATAGATAAATACAATAAAGGCTATCTGATTCGTCTTATTACTGAAAATGACCATAAAATTCATACTTATGTTTTTGACAAAGATTTTAATTTAAATCCTTATTATAAATCAGATATCGATTTTGAGACAGGAAAAATGAGAAAGCCGGGATTTTTAAAAAGGTTAAATATTTTTGCGGTTAAACGGCCTGTGGTTCCAATGAAACTTTCTGTTGACGATACTTTTAAGTGTTCAATTGAAAAGCACTTTGAGGTTTTGGATAAAATAAATGAAACGGCTGAGTATTTAAAAAGCTTATGTCAGAAAATGTATAAACATAATTTTTACGTTATAAATACCGGTCAAGGAAATATTATTGATACAAGTATAAAATTCCCGTCCGGAATGCTTGTAAATTATTTTAAAACAGGTGCAATTTCTAATGCGGATTTGGTAAGAATATGTTCTGACAACATAGGATTAGTGCCGAATAGTGATTTTAAATATTTTGCCTTGAATAAGATTCCAATAACGTCTTTCGATAATGAAAGATATCTTGAAGTTCGAAGGAATAATGCAATGTCAAAGCCTGTTGAAATAGGCAGTGAATATTACAACAATGTTTTGATGAAAGTCTTAAAATCAGAAACCGAAAAGCTGAAAGATATTAAATCCGGAAAAAGAATGATTATCATATCTGGTTTGCCGGGAGCCGGGAAATCTACTATAGTTAACAGTATTTTGAAAAATGATAAAAATTTATTTTATACACCTGATGCTGATGATATAAAAACAGCTTTTACTGAAGTATATAAAAACGGAGAAGGAGCACAACTCGTGCATAAAGCTTCCGGTAAGATATTGAAAAGCGAACTTTTACCGCAGGTATTTGAAAAAGGTAAAAATATTATCTATCAGACGACAGGTAGTTATGTAAGTATAGATAAAATTATTCATCAGGCAAAAAATTACGGTTATATGATTGATTTTATACAAGTTCCTACACAGAAAAATCTCTCCTTAGAACGAGCTGTTACAAGGTTTCAGGCAACCGGAAGATTTATGGATCCTGCAATTACAATATCGAGATTTAACAATAATAATAAAGAAGTTTTAGATTCAGCAAAAATATTTTCACACAATCCAAATATAAATAGTGCATATCTTTTTGAAAACGGGAAACTGTATGAGATAAAAGAGGGTAATAGAACCGGTGTTGCAATAAAATTGTAATGTAAATCAGGCAAAAGACAAAAGTTCTTCAGGGTAAATATTTGTAAAAAGGGCTTGATTTTCAATATTCAGTATTATAAAATTTTTGTAGTCGAATGTAAATAATGTTCAAGTTTGGAATCTTGAAAGAAAGAGGTAAATTATGAAAAACGGTATTCATCCGGATTATAAGAAAACAGTTATTAAATGTGTTTGCGGTAACGAAATTGAGACCGGTTCTGTTGTTGACGGTTTGACAGTTGAAATTTGCAACAATTGCCACCCGTTCTATACAGGTCAGCAAAAAATCTTAGACTCTGAAGGCAGAGTTGAAAGATTTAACAAAAGATACGGTAAGAAAAGCTAATCGTTATCTGTTTATAAGTTTAAAAGGCTGCATTTATATGCAGCCTTTTTGTATAAATTATATGACAAACTTGCATTTAGCCTCCGGCATGATGTATTTTGTATAAAAGAGATTTAAGGAGATAATAATGGAAAGTAATAATAAGCCGGTTGTTCATTTGATATCAAAGCCCGATAACATGCTAAAAACTATTTATACAGCATGCAGAACTTGCTACAGTGCTGATTATCCTATAAATATCTATGAAAATGCCGTTGATGAAGATAAAATGTTAAAATTGATTGAACGGGTTGTCGGTTCGGGTCATTATTCAACAATTGAACATATTCAGGTAAGTTTTGCTATTTCAAATGTTTCAAGAGCTTGTACACATCAGCTTGTCCGTCACAGACACATGTCTTTCTCTCAAAAATCACAGCGTTATGTAAAAGAAAAAGGGCAGTTTGATTATATTATTCCGCCTACTATTGATAAGAACCCTGAATTAAAAGAAAAGTTTATAGCTTTTATGGGAAAGATATCTGAACAGTATCAGGAATTTATTGATGCAGGTATTCCGGCAGAAGATGCCAGATTTGTGATGCCGAATGCTGCTGCAAGTTCTATGGTCGCAAGTCTTAATCTGAGAGAAATGATTCATCTTGCGAATTTAAGATTGTGTACTAGGGCGCAATATGAAATCAGATGTCTTGTCAAAGGTATGTGTGATGCTTTGATTGCGGAAGAACCATGGCTGAAAGCTTATCTTGTTCCAAAATGTGAAAGGCTCGGTTTTTGTGATGAGGATAAGTCTTGCGGCAGAAAAATTACACAGGCTGAATTATTTTCCAAGGCAGGTATATAAGTGAAGGCTTTAATTCAAAGAGTAAAAAGAGCTTCTGTTACAATTGATTCAAGTCTGTTTTCGCAAATCGGTTTTGGTATGCTGGTTTTGCTGGGTGTTGAAAAAGGTGATGAATCGGTTAATGCGGATAAATTGGCAGAGAAACTTGTTCATTTAAGAATTTTTGAAGATGAAAACGGTAAAATGAACAAATCACTACTTGATGTAAATGGCGAAATGCTTGTTGTTTCTCAGTTTACCCTGTGCGGAGATTGTAAAAAAGGCACCCGTCCGAGTTTTGATAAATCTGCTCCGCCTGAAATTGCGAACAATTTATATGAATATTTTATTGCAAAAGTTAAAGAATATTCTGTACCGGTTCAAACTGGTAAGTTCGCTGCTATGATGGATGTTGAGCTGATTAATGACGGACCTGTTACTTTTATGATTGAAAAGTAATTTACCATGCCACTTGCTATTATTTTGAATTCATGTTAAAATATGTCTATAAGTTATATTTTTTATTTGAAATCGATTTATACTGTGAGGATGTTACCTTAAATTATTTTAATTATGAGTTATTTTTTACCAATTAAGAGGCTTTTATTATGTATGTAAACAAGTGCATTAAGTGCGGGCGTGAGTTTGAAACAAAAAACCCTAAACGTGTAATTTGTCCGGATTGTTTGTATCCTGATAAGAAAATGATGGTCAATGGCGGAGATTCTTCAGGTTCTCAAGGTGCTGTATCTGAACAGCCGAGAAGCAGTTATTCTACAGAAGAACAACCTCAATTTTATAACAGCTATTCAAGCGGCGGCGAGGATAATCCAAGACCTTATAACAGACCTCAACGTTCTTATAATAATCAGGGCGGTTACAGAGATAATCGTCAAGGTGGCTACAATCGTCAGGGCGGTTATAACAACAACCGTTATAATAATAATCGTCAAGGCGGTTACAATAATAACCGCTATAACAACAATCGTCAGGGCGGCTATAATAGAGGCGGATATCAGCAAAGACGACCTCAAAATAATAAATTCAAACGTCCAAATAACAGAAATAATGCACCTAAACAGCTGCTTGTAAGTAAGGAGCAATTAGAACAAATTGAATTGCTGTACAAGTTGATGCTTCCGCTTCCAAATCCGGATGCTCATGAAGTTATCGGTGCAAAAATTGGTTTAGAGCCAAGAAAAGTTTTCTTTGGTATCAATTTGGTAAGACAAAAAATGATGCTGCCTAAACTTCCGTTCCCAAAACGTAAACTGGCAATTACTCCGGATCAGCTCAATGCTATCAAGATGCTGTATGAACCGTTATTGCCTCTTCCGCCTATCGGTTGCCATAAAATTATTGCAGCTCAGTTAAAAATGGATGAATGGAGAGTTCACGTCGGCATTGGTCTTGTAAGAGCTCAGATGGGGCTTGCAAGATGGAATCAGGATCGCCCTGATTTGCCGGAAGAATTTAAAAAACAAAAAGAAGAAGCAGAAAAAGCTGAAGAAAAAAAATCAAAGTCCAAAAAATCTGTGAAAAATGAGACAGAAGCTGATGTTGCTCCAGCATCAGATGCTGATGTTCAGGCAGAAGAAGCCCCTAAGAAAAAGAGAGGCAGAAAACCTAAAGCTGAAGATGCAGCTTCTGAAGAATAGTTATGGGTAAGTATGTTTCTGTCGGTAAAATTTTGAATTTCCATGGAATTAAGGGCGAAGCAAGAGTGGGTTATTCCAAAAGCCAGCTTGATTTTTTCCTGTCATTAGACAAAGTTTACTTGAAGGGCAGCGATAATAATTATCTGCCTTTTCGTATAGTTTCCTCTAAGCCCCATAAGAATTTTATAATTGTAAAATTTGAGGGCATTGATTCAATAAACGATTTGCTGCAGTATAAAGGTGCTTTGTTGTTTGTTGAGGATTCTGTAATCAGGGAAAATCTTGATGAAGATGAGTTTTTGATAGATGAACTTGTCGGACTCAGTGTTTTTGATAATGCCGACGGCAAGAAATTAGGTTTTGTCATTGGCGTTTCTAATAACGGTGCATCTGATTTAATCTCAGTTAAAACAAGCTCCAAAAAAGTTTGTCTTGTCCCTTTTGTAAAAGCTATTGTTCCGGTTGTTGATATTAAGAACAAAAAAATTATGATAAATAATCTGGAAGGACTGTTGGAATGAGATTTGATGTTTTGACATTATTTCCGGAAGTTATTGAATCTTATTGTAATGTAAGTATAATGAAGCGTGCCAGAGATAATGGGGTAATTTCAATAAATACTGTTAATCCCAGAAATTTCACGCTTGATAAACATAAAAAAGTTGATGATACTCCTTTTGGCGGCGGTGCAGGTATGGTTTTAATGCCTCAACCATACGTTGATGCATACGATTCTGTTGAAAAACTTGATAGTTATCTTCCTGTAATGCTTTCCCCTCAAGGTGAGCCTTTAAATGAGTCTTTGGTGCTTGAATTGACAAATTACAATCAAATTATTCTGCTTTGCGGTCATTATGAAGGTTTTGATGAGAGGATAAGAGAGATTATTAAGCCCAGAGAAATTTCGCTCGGAGATTTTGTGTTGACCGGCGGAGAACTTCCTGCATTATGTTTAATTGATGCTGTGAGCCGCAAACTTGATGGTACTCTGGGTAAACTTGAATCAGCAATGGAAGATAGTTTTTCGAACGGTCTGCTTGAGTATCCGCATTATACGAAACCCAGAGATTTTCGAGGCTATAAAGTTCCTGAGGTTTTGTTGAACGGCAATCATAAAGAAATCGGAGAATATAGATTTCAGGAACAGCTTAACCGAACAAAACGGAAGCGTCCGGATTTATATGAGAAATATCTTGAAAATAAAGATAATAAATAAATACTATTTTATTGGACCGCCCGGAGTACCCCAGCCAAAGAAGTTTTTCATAAATTCATATATTGCGTAGATTCCCAGACCTCCGGCACAGAATTTTGCAGTTTTGCCTTTGGTAAGCAGTGTGCCTAGTCCTAAACCTAATGGTACTACGTGTTCTATAAGCATTGAAGTAAAACCTTTAACATATCCGATACCTTCATTGAAGAAACGTTTCCAGGTTGAGTCAAGTTCCATTCTGTATGAAGCATCTTTGACAGCTTCCTGAACTTTACTCATATTGGTTGAATACATTGAATTATTCAGATAATAGGCAGCGGATTTTGCATCTTTTTCACTTGAATAGAGGTCTGCCTGAAGTTTTCCTATAGAGTGTGCGTCATAAGCAACCAGACCTAAAGCTGCGATTCCGGTTGCTTTGGTAAGTATTTTACCTGCATTTATATTTTTTATTGCTCGACCTATGTTTCCGAAAATTTTCATAATCTACCTATTTACTTTCCTTTTTCTCGGTTTTGGGTTTGTCTTTTACTTCAAATTCTTTTTCTACCTGTCTGCCTGACATTTTGAGTAAAATTCCGCTTGCATCAACTGCTTCTTGTCTATCTGTATTTGGGTTTTGCTGCATTTTTTGCAGAACTCCAACTGTGAAATCATCTCCTGTTACAATTCTTGAATCAAGTGCAGTTAGTGCTAAGAATCTGATTTCTGTAGACGGGTCTTGAAGCATTTTGTTAATCAATGCGGTTAATGCTTTGTCGTCTTTTCTTGAATCATCTTCTTCAAGTCTTGCATAGACTTCT
Organism: Candidatus Gastranaerophilales bacterium; assembly: GCA_944324395.1. Lineage (GTDB taxonomy): Bacteria > Cyanobacteriota > Vampirovibrionia > Gastranaerophilales > Gastranaerophilaceae > Zag111. The sequence continues at coordinate 6,889 of CALUWC010000020.1, forward strand.
TTTGCGGCATTCAGTCTTATTTCTTTTTCAGGACTGTTTAAGTAATTTTCAAGATTTCTTATATAATCATCAGTTAATTGGACAATTTTACGTTTTTCAGTTTTTTTTGTGTCCTCTTTTTTTGTTGTTTCTGTAATATTTGTATTTGTTGTTGTGTTATCTGTTTTAGTATTAGTATTTCCGTTGTTTCCATTGTGTAGTTTCCCGTCAGAACCAATTTGGCCTGTATAATATGCTGAAGGATAGCATGGTGCATTCACGTTATATGTTGGAGCTTGTGCACCTGGAGTTGTAACGGAAGGATTAAATATTTGAATATTTACACCAGAAGCTGATGCCGGAATTTGATATGTTTGATTTTGCGGCTGAACTTGCGGGACGTATGGAGGATATGCTGTATTTTGAACAGGAGTATATCCGGCAGGATAAGTTTGCTGCGGTGCCGGCTGAATAGGATTACTTGCTGTTTGTACAGGCTGTCCTGAAGTTTGAGGAATTGCAGCTGGAGCTGAGCAAACAGCCTGTGTTTGCTGCATTACCGGAACATAACTATATCCGGATCCGTTTGTTATAGGATGCTGCGGTATGGTCTGTTGTTGTATGTTGTTTTGACCGGAGACTTGCATAATACGTATTTTCCCTAATTTCTACCTATTATATTAAAGTATTTTTCGGGAAATTTTTTGCGTATTTTGTAAAGTTATATTAACAATTATAGTCCCAGTTTATCTAATTTTACTTTATAGAAATCAACATTTATATTTAATTTTATACCGATAGTCAGCAGCAGATTTATAAATTTGATATCTTTATCTTTTGGATTTTGAGTATTACTTTCTATAATATCGCCGATTCTATGATATATTTTGTTGTAATAAATATTTTGGGCTTCAGATATATCTATCTGCAATTCGAGTTTTTCAATAATGTCAAACAGTTCTACAATTGCATCAGCCTGTTGAATTTCAAAGCTTTTTGTTAATCTGTTAAGATTAACAAGAATTCTTTTTGCAAAGTTTTTGTTAGACGGAGATTTGTCTATTTGGATATTTATTTTCTTTGCTTCTGCGTTAAGATCCATAATTTGTTGAATAATGGTATTTTCAACAAAGCCGTCGCTGTGTGATATTAAATCATTATATTTTTGACTCATCGCATAGGCTGCTGCTATTTTAAATTCATTAGGAATTTCAAGTCCGAGGTTTTGCATATGATATATAGAACCTCTGCCCTGATCGTACATATCTTTATATGTATCTGCGAAATTTTTCATCTGATCTTTTAGCAATATTTGAAGAATTTTCTTTCTCTCTTCAATGAAGATATCTTTCAATGTGAAATATTCTGTTCCGAATTTTTCGTCTAATGTACGAATAATTTCAGTTAGAGGACTCATCATAAATGTTTTAATAAGTGAATTTTTCAAGTCCTGAAATTCTTCTGTTGATGAAAATTCTTTAATAGCACAATGGAAATCTCCGCCGGCATATTGCATAAGAGCAAATACCAGATTAGATTTTTGAAGTGTTACTTTTGAAAATATTTCAATATTACCTACAATTAAGTTAGAATTTCCTTTTTGAACAAGCTGATAGGCATTTCGCTTAACGGTATAGCAATAAACATCTTCTTCATCTTCAAAATCCTGATATAGTGATGAAATAGCCCACAGACATGCAAGCTGTTTATAAGTAACAACAGACGGTTTTACAAATTTTTCATATATATTTTTTCCGTTTCCAAATTCAGGAATATTACTCTGGGCTTCTGAGAGAATATTAAGGAAATTTGTTTCATAATCATCTCTTGTAAATTTTGCAGCTAACTGCATTGCTCTTGCTGCATATTTCATAATTTGTACGGTTTCAATACCTGAAATTTCGGAGAAGAACCAGCCGCAGCTTGTATACATAAGCATTGCCTGACGCTGCATTTCTAACAATTCCATACCTTTAATGTTTTGTTCTTCGGTTAAATCAGGTTTAAAGTTTTCTTTTTGGAATTTTCTTATATTTAAATAAGTTCTATTTAATATAACATCAATATATTTATTTCTTATATTCCAAACATCATCATTAAAATATTTCGGACCTTCTTTTTCATATAATTTTATAAGTTGATCTCTTAAATAATCAAGAGCATTTCTTAAAGGTGTCCGCCATTTTTGATTCCAGCCCGGGTGGCCTCCGGTTGAGCAGCCGCAATCTTCTTTCCATCTTCCGACGCCATGGAAACAGCTCCAGGATGATGCTTGCTTAATATCTACTTCATAGTCGCTTTTGTATTTGTCTAAATATTCAGCATAATTAGTGATTATAAAGCCTTCATCTTCAGCTTTAATTTTTAATACATAGGATAAAGCCATATCTCCAAATTTAGTATGGTGCCCATAGCTTTCTCCGTCGGTTGCTATATTAATTAACTGCGGATAGTCACGAATTTCGGAAATACCTTCTTTTAATCTTTTAATAAATTTATTTCCATCGACGAGCAATTCATCAAAGGCTACAGATCTGGAAATAGCACCGTCGTAGAAGAATAAGTCTATAGATTTTGACGGATCTGATTTAATAGTGTATTTGTAAGATCTTGCAGGGTCGATATTACCCCAGCTTACGTCCTGCCAGTTCTTATCGGTAATTTTCTTCATTTTCAATGCCTGATATGGAGATAAGACTGTAAATTTTATTCCGTTATCAGCAAGTACTCTAAGTGTTTCGTCATCAACTGCGGTTTCAGCAAGCCACATTCCTTCAGGTTTTCTTCCGAAGCGGTATTCAAAATCTCTAATACCCCATTTTACCTGAGTTTCTTTATCTTTAGTGTTGGCCAGAGGCATAATCATATGGTTGTAAACTTGTGCCATAGCGTTACCATGTCCGCTGTGCTGTGAAATACTTTCGATATCGGCTTTTATAATTCTTTCATAAGTCAGCGGAGCGTACTCTTCCATCCAGGAAAGCAAAGTCGGACCGAAGTTGAAACTCATATATTCATAATTGTTTACGATATCAAGGATTCTGTTTTTGTTATCGACTATTCTTGAAACAGAATTGGGATTATAGCATTCCTTGCAAATTCGTTCGTTCCAGTCGTGATATGGAAGAGCACTGTCTTGCAGTTCAATAGCTTCAAGCCATGGATTTTCTCTTGGAGGCTGGTAAAAGTGACCATGTATTGTCAGAAATTTTGCTTTTTTAATATTATTATTAGTTGTTGTTGATTTTGCCATAATCTATTTCATACCTTATATTATCTTGCTTATTCTTGAGTTGTAGTTTTAGTATCTTTTTTGTGTTTATTCAGAACTTTGAATTCATCTACATCAATCCAGGCATCGCCAAGAGCTGTAGAAAAGACTTTTCCTGAGAACATAATTTCATCACCTGCATCTAAATCAATATTTTTTTCCGCAACTTCTTTTTTGAGAAAAATTTTCATTTCAGACAGCGGGATATTGTGGTCTGTAATATCAGGTCTTTGGATTAAGAAAGAAATATATTTTTCGGAAGATCTCATAGCAGGCGGATAATCGAGTCCTAAAGTTGAAAACTTATCAAACTTAGCTTTAATTCTTACATTGCGTCTAAGGTATTTAGACGGGTTAGCGACGATGTTAAGCGGATTAACGTCGATATATTGAATCTGCGGCATTGACGGAGTAGAAATCACTGTCGGGGCGGCAGCTTGAGAAGTTATATTGTTTGTTCCGATGCAAAAACCGGCAGATAATAATATTGCGAAAGTTATGATTTGTAATTTTTTCATTTTCACCTCTTATTTAAACTTCATTTACACTTAGATTTTAGCACATAATTAAAATAAAGGAAACTATACAAATTGACAAAGTTGTATAGTTTGTAAAGAAGATAAACGATTCAGTTCAGATATGGAAATTTTTGTTGGATATGCTGTGCGTATCCCGCTCTGGATGGGAGGGGACGAGAGGGGTGATGCAAAGCTGAAAAATGCTTTCCATCCAAGGATGAGTTGAAAAAGGCAGAGTTAATTCTGTGCTGAATAGTAATTTCCCTCCCTGGACGGGGAGGGTTAGGGTGGGGTGATAGCAGAACTGACGACATGAGAAAATTTTTCCAAAGTACCCCTCGCCCGCTTGCGGGAGAGGGGAAAGAGGTGAGGGTGCTTCAATGATTTAGTTTCGCAAGAAAAAGCCACTTCTTGGATGTGGAGTGAAAGGGCTTGAGTGACACAGAGTTGAAAAACTCCTTGGATGGGGGAGTGAAAGGGCTGATGTGCTGCAGAATCGAAAATAATTTCCCTCCCTGGACGGGGAGGGTTAGGGTGGGGTGAATATATAACACTCTTTGTTGAATTGCAGGCTTACAAAAATCATCTAAACATAGTATTAAGAAAAATAACATTTACTATTAAAATATTTACAGTAATGTAATGTTTTGCTGGAGAACTAGCTATTAATGTTGCAAGTATGAGGAATGAGTCATGTCTGAACAAATAAACTATACTCCAAAAATCAATGATAGTTTGAAAGCGGGGATGGGATACCCTTTAAAGTCTTTATTAACGGCCTCTTTAGCTATATCGAGCATCGGGACAGCGAACGCAAGTGAGCTGGCACCTGTGCCGTTGGCTGCCGAAGATAATCCGAAGGGGACGCTTGATCAATTAGCGGGTCAGGATATTCCTAATACTAATCCAGTACAGAAATACCCTGCAAGTGCATATACACTGACAAAGCTACAAGAAGGTGGTGAGAAGCCTGAGGGCGATAATATCATAACAAAATTCACATACGACACTGACTCAAAAACTATGACTCCTGTTTATTACAAACTGGAGTTGAAACAGACGACTTACGGAGAAGGTGATGCAGAGAAGAATGTTAATATTAACTTTCCGACAGCTCATCAAGTTTCTGTTAAGTACAATTATGATACAACTAATCAGCATGAGCGTTTTTCAAATTCAACAGATCTTTCTGATCGTACAGTTACAGGTAATTTCATCAACTATAATGTAGCAGATGGTGGTGCTATATATAATAATGGTAATTCTGCAATATTAGGAGATATTAATTCTAATTTTATAAATAACTCTTCTTGGGGATTAGGCGGAGCAATTTATAATTCTGGTAGGATTGGGAATATTAGTGGTGATTTTGTAACTAATTCTACAACAGGTGATGGAGGTGCTGTTTATAATATTGAAGGAAGTATAAATAGTGTTAATGGTCAATTTCTTGGAAATTCCGCAGGTGGTTCGGGCGGTGCTATTTATAATAATGGTAGCTCCATTAATAATATAACAGGTCTTTTTATTGGTAATAGTACTGTATATAGTGGCTCTGCAATTTATAATAGAGATGGCATTATTCATACAATCGTAGGTGATTTTATTGGTAATGAAGCTAATCGTGGAGCTATTGCTAATTACGCTGATTCAACAATAGACTCTATTACTGGAGATTTTGTATATAATACGGCAGCTTCTTCTGGAGGTGCAATTTATAATAATGTATATCTTTATAGTGATGGAGAAGTTTATGATACTGCAAAAATAAAGGATGTTAGTGGTATTTTTATTGCTAATCAGTCATTTGAAAATGGCGGAGCTATTTCTAACGAGGGATTTATAGGAAATATTACAGGTGATTTTATGGAAAATAGCTCTGTGCAAGGCGGAGCTATTGCAAATATAGGCATCTGGAATACTTATTATAGCAGCTATTTACCTGCAAATATATATGATATTACAGGTGATTTTATAGGCAATTATGCTTCCTCTTCTAGTAGTGCCTCCGGCGGAGCGATTTATAATCGTTTGAATAGTAAAATTGGCGATATAACTGGTGATTTCATAGGCAACTATGCATTATCAACATCTGAATCTAATGGTTACCCGTCCCCTGAAGCTAGTGGAGGAGCTATATATAATTTAAATGGAACAATAGGTAATATTACTGGTGATTTTCTTAGTAATTATGCAGAAGCAAATGTTAATGCTTATGGTGGTGCTATTTATAATCTTACTGATGGAGAAAATCAACAATCAGTAATTGGTAATATTACAGGCGACTTTATTGGTAATTATGCTGTACAAAACTTAGGTGAAGCTGATTCTACAAAAGTATATGGCGGAGCTATATATAATTATACCGACGGACATCAGTCAGTAGCTTCTATTGAGAGTATAAAAGGTGATTTTATAGGTAACTACGTATATAATTCTGGTGGAAATTATGGCGTATATGCTCAAGGTGGTGCTATACAAAATGAATCCATTGCAAATAGTGCAACTTCATCAATTGGTGGTATATCAGGCGATTTTGTAGGAAATCACGCAACAAGTCTAAACGGTTCTGCCAGCGGCGGAGCCATATATGATTATGGTGGGTATTTTGGTGTTGCCTCAATAGATGAGATAACAGGTGATTTTATAGAAAACTATGCCAAAGCAATTGATGGTTCTGCTGACGGTGGAGCTATATATAATATAGGAGCCAATTATGGTTCAGCATTAATAGGTAATATTTCGGGTGACTTTGTTGGAAATTATGTATCTTCTGAATTAGTTACAGGCTATTATGGTTCTGCCAGGGGCGGAGCTATATACAATAATGGTGATATAGGCAATATCACAGGTAACTTTGAAAATAACTACGCTTTAGCAAAAGGTGCAGATTCCGAAGCATCAGGCGGTGCTATATATAATTATGGAGCAATTGGACAATATGCACAGGACAAGGTATATACTGTAAGTGTTAGCCGAACTAATTATACAAATATGAACACTTGGGATACTTTTTACGTTTTTAGTATAGATGATTCAGCAAGGACAGAAATAGAAAAAGCTCTTGCTGAAGGTAAAAAACTTGTTATAAAAGATCTTCCAATCACATCAGAGATGCTTTCAGATGAAGAATATGAAGCTATTAAGGCAGCTTCAGAACAGGATATCTTTTCTTCTTCTACAGATTTTGTACTTTCTAAATATGGTGAAGATTCATTGGCAAGTCTTGAACCTGGTATTACAAACTCAAGCTTCATCGGCAACTATGCAAAATCAGAGAATGGTGAAGCTAAAGGCGGAGCAATATATACCGGAACAGATTTAACCTTAGTTGCAAAAGATGGTTATACCTCAATAATCAGCGGAAACTATGTCGAAGATAAGAATGGAAAACGTTCAGAGGCAATCTATGCAAATAATGCCATAATCGGTTTCAACGCAACAAAGAACGGTAAATTTGTAATAGACGATATCACCAACGGAACAGACGGCTATGGAGTAAGATTTAACGGAGATGAAACAGGTGCTGTATATTTGAATAACAAAATAACAGCAGAATCCAATGACCCGTCCAAAACACAGGGTTCCGCAAATATCGGACTTTCAGATATAACGTTAAACCTTGCAAAAGAAAACCTTATAGATAATAACAACCTGAGCTTGAATTCAGGTACAATCAATATGGTTAATAATCAGGTCGGAATATCAGCCCTGAACAGCATGAAAGTCAACGGTGACACCAACATGTTAGCAGACGTAGACCTGAAAAACGAAACAATGGACAGATTCACTGCAGCCTCATACGGCGAACATCAGGGAAATTTGAACGTAGCCGGAATGAATCTGTTAAGTGATGCCCCTGACAATAGAGATGTAACAGAAATATACTTTGCACAGGTAGGACTAAAAGACCATGTAACAAACGGCACCGGCGAACTGCCTGACGGCAC
>CALUWC010000021.1 GCA_944324395.1 Candidatus Gastranaerophilales bacterium
AGCACGACAGTATTTTTGAAAAACTCTCCACCGTCATTCTGAACTTGTTTCAGAATCTTTTTATCTTATTAGATGCTGAAATAAATCCTGCATAACGGAAATTTTGAGAACCACACCCCTATTAGTTCAAAAAAATCAAATTCCTGCAATGTCTGTCAAAGCATAAATGTCCTGAATTTAGACAAACAAAAAATAAAGGAGATGCCATTTGACATCTCCTTTATGGCTCCCCAGGCTGGACTCGAACCAGCAACCCTTCGATTAACAGTCGAATGCTCCGCCATTGAGCTACTGAGGATTATGTCTTTAGTCTATAACAAAAAAAATATATTGTAAAGTACCTTTTTTTATTTTTTATCGGTAATTGAGATTTTTATTTTATATGCTAAGATATCATTGGATTAGGTGATAGTTTTATTTACTATCAGAAAGGAGATATATTATGTCAAATCCGGTCTTAGGGGAAAGAAGTTTTAGATCTTCATTTGATACTTCTCTTGAAGGCAGTCATGCTATGACAGTTAACGGGACTATTATAAAAACATGCTTTTTAGGCTTATTTATGGCTTTAACTTTTGCATATACATGGTATTTGCAAATTGCAGGATTTGCTGATAAGGTTGCTATTCTTAGAATGGCAGGAACTATCGGCGGACTTGTTCTGGTTTTATTTATAAGTTTTGGTCCTAAAAACAGATTTCTTGCAATTACGACACCTTTATATGCGATGTGCCAGGGTTTATTTTTAGGCAGTTATTCTGCTTTAGTTAATCAGTATTTCCCGGGTGTAGTTTCGCAAGCTGCAATTGGTACTATATTGGCACTTTTTGGCATGTTTGCACTTTACAAGTCAAAAATCATTAAATGTACGGATACTTTTAAAATGGTTATTATAAATTCTACATTTGTAATTTTTTGTATATATTTACTGCAATTTGTTTTGAGCTTTTTCCATATTACAATTCCGGGTATTTTTTCAAATAGTTTAGTCGGAATTGGATTCAGTATTGTAGTTGTTGCAATTGCGTCATTTAATTTAATAGTAGATTTTGATTTTGTTGAACGCTATGCAGGTCAGGTAGAAAGTTATTTTGAATGGTACGGCGGGTTTGCCCTACTGGTAACTATTCTCTGGTTGTATATAGAAATTTTAAATCTTTTGATGAAAATTCAAAGCAGGAACTCTTAAGTAATATAGTTGAAATATTTTAAAATATCATAAAAAGGGTTGCAAGTATCTGTAATCCTTTTTTATATTAAATTTTCAAAAGTTGCTACTCAAGTATTTTATTTTTCTTCTTCTTCTTCCATGTTGTTCACTTCTTGAAATTTTTGTAAAATCTTCAAAATGTGTTCTTCCATCAGGCACAGCCCTTACATCATATGACATGTGCAGTATAACTGTTGATACTCCTAATTTTGATGCCACGCATTAAAAAATTATGTACATTTTTCTAATACAAACAGAGGATATTTTGTTTGAATAATTAAAGATGTAAAATTCATTCCCGAAATATCATGTAAATCTATATATTGTATTGGAGCTTCAAAATGTCAGAACAAGTTTTAATGCCGATGATAGGCACAGACAGCATAGAAAACAAACAAAGGGCAAGAGAGTCGTTAGAAAAAGCAAGAATTGCCCACGAAAAATATTTAATCGGGCAGAGAAATAATGACCTTCAAGAAGCCGTTGAACACTATGTTGATGCGGTAAAATATGATCCGACAATACCTGAAACATACTATCGTCTGGCAGCTTTGATGTGGGAACAGGGACAAATAAGCGTCAATACTGCAATTGAACAGTGTAAAACTGCTATTTCTCTATCTCCAAGAAATAAAGATGCACATCTTTATACAGGTTATTTTATGCAGCTTGCTGAGGATTACAATTCTGCAGAAAAGGAATTTAAATCAGCAATTTCAATGAATCCGCTGACCTCAGGCAGACCGAGAATGATTTTATCACAGTCTTTATTGCAGAAAATCAATTCTCAAAACGGCACGTATAAAGATTATATCGGATTTTTATATTATTTTCTGACCGGAAGCGTAATGCTGGCATGGGACAGACCGACTATCAAAATGTTTTACAAAAACATGACAAATGATGTTTCTATTTTTTCATACAACACTGTCGGAAAGTTTCTTGAAAAATTCAAGATGTATGAAACTGCTGAAAAAGTTTATAAAAATGCAATTGAAAAAACTACTCACAGTGAATATTTTTATAACAAAATAGGCGATTTAGCACTTAAAAACAAAGATATCAACACAACTGTAGAATGCTACAGAAAAGTTCTTGAGGCAAATCCTATGAATCGGGAAATTTTAGTAAAACTGGCAACAATTTTACAGACATATTTCCCCGATAATACAGAGGAAGCAATTGACTGCTATGAAAAACTATTGGAATTTAATATCGATACAGCACAAATTTATTATGAACTCGGACATCTTTATATGTCAAAAGATGATAAGCTTAATTCAATAAGTGCATTCAAACTAGCCGTAGATAATGCTCCAGAAAATCCGTTTTATAACAATTCACTTGGATACGCATACGCAAAAGCGGAATTGTATGATGATGCAATAGAACATTATCAAAAAGCAATTGCACTTAATCCTGATGCAGAATGGACATCAATTGTTTGTCAGGCACTCGGTTCAATTTATGCGGAAAATAAGGGCAATATTGAAGCGGCAGTTTCGACATATCAGGCGGGAATAATTTTAGATCCGCACAATTATGATTTATATATTGCTCTTGGTGATATTTATATGGCAGATTATGATCTTGATAAGGCAATTCGCTCATATTGTGATGCGATTACACTCAATCCGGAGGATTTCAGGGCATATTCAAAAGTCGGAATTGCACTATGGGAAAAGGATTATCTTGAAGAGGCTCTTGTTGCATATCATAAAGCAGTTGAATTAAAACCGGATAATGAATATGCACAAAATAATCTTGGAATTTTATATTTAGACGGTCTGGCAGATGCAGAAGAAGCTTTGGAATATTTTGAAGAAGCAATTGCACTAAATCCTAACTATACACTTGCATATTTCAATGCAGGGCGTGCTAGTCAAGAAATGGGCTTTACAAATGATGCTGCACACTATTACCAGATGGCAATAGATTTAAATAAATTGACGCAGGAACTGGAAGAGGAAGATATTCAAGAAAGACTGCACAGTTTGTTTGAAATTTAAGGATATATTTATTACATTATATTAAAGAGGTAATGTGGTGTTTGGTAATTTCAAACACCTTTTTTTTATTTATTACAAAATAATCAAGCTCGTTTAACTGGTTCTATGCTAATCGAATATCCGAGAATTTTACATATAGATTGAAATTCAGCAAGTTTCAGGGCATTTCTGCGGATTTTACAAGAAAATGTCCTTTGAGGAATATTTTCTCCTTTATCATTTTTTAGTGCTTCCAGTAAAATTTTCTGGGTTATATGCCCTTTAGCCATTAATTTTACATGTTTTGTATAATTTTATCAGTAAATTCTGTTGTCGATAAATTTCCGCCAAGATCTGATGTTTTATTTCCTTGAGAAAGGGTTTTATATAAAGCTTTTTCAATTTTTTCTGCGTGTTCTCTTTCGCCGATATATTTCAGCATCTCAATTGCGGACAAAAGCAGTGCTGTCGGATTGGCTTTATTTTGTCCTTTGATATCGGGAGCAGAGCCATGAACAGGTTCAAATACGGCATAATCAGAACTTATATTTGCACCCTGTGCAACCCCCAGCCCGCCTATCAATCCTGCACATAAATCGGAAACTATATCTCCGTATAGATTCGGCAAAACCAGAACATCAAATTGTGAAGGATTCTGTACCAGCTGCATACACAAATTATCCACAAGAATTTCTCTTTGGTTTATTTGCGGGTAATTTTGTGCGATATGTCTGTATGCTTCTAAAAATAATCCGTCAGAAAGTTTCATAATATTGGCTTTTGTAACAACACAGACTTCTTTTCTGCCATTTTTAACAGCGTAATCAAAAGCAAACTTACAAATTCTTTCGGAAGCTTTTCTTGTTATAACTTTTATACTATGTGCGGTATCTGAGTCAATTTGTTCTTCAATACCTGCATATAAATCTTCCGTATTTTCTCTAACGACAACAAGGTCTACATTTTCAAATTTTGTTTTAACACCGGGAAGATTTTTGCATGGTCTTAAATTGGCAAATAAATCCAAAGTTTTTCGCAATTGAACATTTACAGATCTGAACCCTTTTCCTATCGGTGTTGTAACAGGAGCTTTCAGTGCAACTTTGTTTTTTTTGATAGATTCTAATACCCTATCCGGCAGCGGAACTCCTTCTTTTTCTATAACATCAGCACCGGCTGTTTGAATATCCCATTCTATATCCAGCCCGCTTGCTTTTATAATTTTTACAACACTATTTGAAATTTCTGGACCAATTCCGTCACCATTAATCAAAGTTACCGTATGCATAAAAAAACCTCCAATTGATAGGTTGATTATACTATAAATTGGAGTGGTTGTAAAAATTTGTAGGGGAAAAATATTATCTGTATTATTATGAAAATGCTTTGAATGATCGTTCAATGTTTTTGTTCATTGCAGATTGTACGGATTCGTATTCAGTTTGCAATGCTGTATGCTCTGTATCCAGAGTTTTAATTTTATTTTCATATTTTTGATCTTTTGCATTTATTTCATTATTCTTTTTTTCATATTCAGCTTCTGCTTTTGCAATAGCTGCTTCGTTATCAGACTGAGTGAAATCAGGACAGGAAGAGTATATTGTAGAATTCCAGGAAATACCTTTCAATATTACACTTGACGGATTATTCTGATCCGGAATAAGATCTGTAGCTTCTTCATAGGCCGCAACTTCCAAAGAAATAATACCTTGAGTTAAAGAATCCTGTATCCATTGTGAACTTGATGCAAGTTTGCTGTCTAATACGGTATAATTTGTGCCGTTAGCTCCCTGAGCGGATTTATCAGAAGATTCACCATTCATTCTGTACCATAAGTTTGTATACCATCTGGCTTTAGATTCGTCAGAATATACAAATAAATCGTCCATTGTAGTACCCAAATCTTCTGCTTCTGCAACTACTTCTTCAAGCAGAGCAAAATATTGCTGTACATTTTTATAAACTTCTGTTTCTTGTTTTTCATACATTCCTGAACCTGGAGAGGTTTCAACCATTTCATAAGCAGCCTGTGATTGCAGCCAATCATCATAGGTAATGGTAGCCGCATAATCCGCTTTTGCTTCAGCTAAAGCCGCCTGTGCTTGTTTTACAACATTTTCGGTTACAACACCGGCTTCAAATTTAATCTGTATATCATCATAATATGCAATAGCATTGTCATAAGCTATTTTTGCATTATATTTGCTGATTTGATAAGCTTCATCAGATGAAATCATAATAGGCTGTCCTGTAGCATCAGTTTGCCCGCTGTCAAATTCCTGCTGTCTGACATTATCTATGGCAGTCAGCCAATCCTGATAATATCCTTGATATCCATCACCTGCAAGTGCTTCCATATTAGCTTGAAGGGATTCTGTTTTATATTCTTTTGTTATACCGTAAAGACCTAAAAATTCATCAAGATTTTCAGCTTTTTCAAAGTTATAAGCATCTTGGCTTGATACCATTATTTGGCCGCTTGCATTTGTAATTGCATACTGATTTTTCATATCAGCGTATTGATAAAGCACGTTTGCCGTTAAGTTTTCATTAACAGCTGAACCTGAAGCATCATAAGTTGTAAACAGAAGCTGTGTAGTATTCAAAGCTGATATATAATCACTGCTTGCCTGCTCAGATTGAGTAGCCAATCTCATTTTTGCATTAGAAATTTGCTGTGATTCATACTCGTTAGAAGTCAGTCTTGCTGTTATTGTAAGTAATCTTGCTTGTGATGCCGAAATTCCCATTGCTTAAAACAATCCTTTCATAACTTACTATTTTGATATTCGGCATTTCATGGCTCTTTCTTTAATATTTAGGAATAAATATTAAGTAATGTAACAATAAATATATAAATTGAATATAAAAAGTCAATATTTTTTTAAAGGAAGTTTTTATATATATGTAAGAGATAAATAAAGAAAAAGAAAATTAGTTTAAATTAAAAGATTCAAGAGAGAGGTTGAAACTATGGCTACAATGCTGTTATTTTCTGATGCCGTTACAAGTGCATATAAAGATACATCAAAAGCTTTAAAGGAAGTCGAATTAAGCGATAAAAGAATCGTAAAGAAAACATTGACCCAGATGATGAAACAATCATTCTTCCACGGGGCAAACAGGTTTGGAACAAACTTTATCGCATAAAAGTTTGTACAAAAACAAGCGTTGGGATATAGGAAAAAAAGGAAATATTTAATAAGGAATTAGGATAGATTTATTTGAAAGAACCCGAACGGGTTCTTTATTTTTGCTTAAAAAATGTTTATATTTAAACAAAAACAGGCAATTTTATTTTTCAGGTTCATTTATAAACCTGAAAGGTGCAAAAAAATGGATAGTATTTCTTTTACATCAAAACTAAAACCTCTGACATTAAGTGAATTTGGACAGATAAAAAGCAGGATCGGCTCTAAAAATTCGGTAGATTTTCCCTGGACAATTAATCAGACTGTCAAAGCAAAAGACGTTTATACAACAAATGTAATAGATTGCAGTGCCTGTCTTTTAACTAACGGACAGGAAGCTGTGATGCTGCATCTTACACCTGATATTGAGGTAAATCATGCTTTTTCACTTGTATTAAGTTTTCTGCGAAATAAAATTGATTTAGCGGATAAAAATTTGCAGGCAGTGCTTATTGGCTCCAAAAATCATAAAAAAAGCCAGGATATATATAATAAATTCAAAGAGATGCTGAAAGGTCTAAATATACCTTTTTCGGAATTTAAAAACGGTAAAACCCCGACTTCGATTGCCTATCAAACCAACACTGATGAAGTATATATAACAAACAACACACTTGATAAACTGCTTAAGAAAAATACAGAAAATTCAGAAGTATTAAAAGCCGGATTTGAAAAAATTTCGATTGCAGATTGTGATGAAATTGCATAAATAAAAAGGACTCTTATAATGAAAATTAATTTTTTAGATATGGGAATGATGTCAAGAAAACAAATAAAGAATGAAGCTGAAAAAGTCTGCAGAATAATAAATTCGGAATTTCCGGTAATTTCAGCAACAAAAATTTCGGAATTTGATAATACAAGAAATAACCCGAAATTCAAATTATTCACACAAGAAATTCAAAAAAGAATAACAGATAAAGTTAGAGATCCAATGTGGCCTTATCGTGGTGATGGTCAAGAGTTGGAGCTTTTCAAAATTCTAATAGAAAAGGTAAAGGAATTTAGAGTTGCAAACTGTGGAGATTTGTCAAAATTATGTAAGTTAATCTGTAATATAAACAACATTCCGACCCGTAAAGCAGAAATGATTTTTTCTCAAGATGGAATATTAAAAGGTAGAATTGATCATGCAATACAAATACTGCCTTTTACTGATGAGCAGCTTAAATTTGCTCCTTTATCTAAATTGAAAGATGTTTTAATAATTGATCCTTGGCTTGGCTTTGCAGAATTTGCACCAAAAGCAGGAGAAATGTTTCAAAAAGAATACGGCCGGTTCTTCGGGTTGGAAGAAGGTAATATAATACACTTAGATCCGTTGAACAACATGGAACCTCATGTTACGAAAGAAGTAATTGAGTATTTCAGACGGCATTTTCCACAGTTTATTATTAATAAAAACAAACCTTTAATTAACCATAATAAATAAAATAGAAAGGGGCTCTTCGCCCCTTTCCATTCTAAATGAACTAAAGTCAGTATTTTTAACTGATATATATATAAAACCCATTTTTTGGTTATTATTACATAATATACTGAATTTGTTACAATTATTTACCTTCAAAACGGTTTTGCAGCCTGGATAAAAACAATTTTGCCGCAGGTGAAAATACCTGATATTTTTTCCAGACAATATCTAATCCTGATTCAAGTTTAGGGGCTAAAGGTCTAAAACAGATTTCATTATCCTCTTTGACAAGTTTATCCAGCGTAACCGCACATCCCATTCCTGCTTTGACCATAATTGCGGCATTATAAACCAGATTGTAAGTTGCAGTAATATTAAGATTATCAAAAGCCTCTCCAAACCAGTCCAAAAATCCGCTTTCTGCAGAATATTTTTTTGACATCTGACGGGAAACTATAAGAGGTTCAGCCTGCAAGTCAGACAGTGTTACGGAATCTTTTAATGCAAGCGGACTGTCTTTTCGTAATATTACACCCCATATATCTTTTGAATGCAGAGTTATATTATCATACTTTGACAAATCAATAGGTTGAATTAAAATGCCGAAATCTAAAAGCCCTCTGTCCAATTTTTCCGTAACATCTTCAGCATTCCCGCTATAGATATGAAATTTTATATCGGGGTAGTTAACTTGTAAGTCCCGCATAATTTCTGCAATGTACCTCATTGAATCAGTTTCCCCGGAACCAATATAAATATCTCCGCCTATTACATCACTTATCGAACTAAATTCAGCCTCTGTTTTTTCAACCATTTCCACAATTTCTTCTGCTCGTTTTCGCAAAATCATACCCTCTGGAGTTAATGAAACTCTGTATTTTCCCCTGATGAACAGTTTATGTCCTAACTCTTTTTCTAAATCCTGAATTTGGCGGGTTAATGTCGGCTGAGTAAGGTGCAGAAAATTTGCAGCTCCTGTTATACTCCCTTCCCTTGCTATAGCTAAAAAATATTTCAAAACTCTAACTTCCATAAGAAAATCATATATTATCAAATTATGCCTGTCAAGCATTTTTAATTATTTAATATAAGTATTTGCTATTTTATGAAAATCGTAAATAATATATAAATATAGGAGTTGAATTTTGACAGATAACAAAGATAAAATAGTCCGGAATTTAGAAGATGCAGACTGTGATTCCGAAATTATTCAAAAATTTTTCGAGTTGAAAAAATCCGGAGCAAAATCAGAGCTGCTTAAATTGCTTGAAACTCACAGAAAAAATCTTCTTGCAGTTATGCATAAGAAAAACAAACAAATAGACTGTCTGGACTATCTTATATTCAATATTCAACAAGAAATGCTGAATAAATAAAATTGAACCAATACCAACAAATATAGTTAAAGGAGTTAAAATGGAAATAATAAGAGTTAAAACACCGAGAGGTTTGGAATTAAAAGGAGCAATGTGGGGCAACAATACAATGGAAACTGTTGTTATCACAATGAGCGGAATTTGTTCAAATGTATTCCAAAATGATCTGCTGCCTGCGACAGGGGAGCTATTAAGTGCCAATAATATTGCATATATTGCAGGACACGCTATGGACGCATTTTCCTGCTTTGCATATTCTGATTTTTCAATCGGTAAACAAAGAAATACCGGAGTTGTTTTTGATGATTTTACCGTTGTATATGAAGATGTTGAAAGTTATGTAAAATACGCAAAAGAACTAGGATTTAAAAATATAATTCTTGCCGGGCATTCACTTGGCTCAAATAAAATCATCCACTATCTTGGCAACACTCCTGATGATTTTGTTGATTATTTTATAGTCAGCAGCCCCGTAGATTTGGGACACTGGTGGACAATTATGCCAAATATTGATGTATGTTTAAAACAAGCTCAGGAATTGGTAAAACAAAATCGAGGAGAGGAAATTCTTCCGCATTTATTTGGCGGGTTTTCTCCAATGAGTGCAAATGCAGTTTTAGATTTTTACAATGCTCAAAATCTTAAAAATTGTCCTGTTATAAGCGGTGATGGCGAAACAAATTCTCTGGCTTCTATTAAGGTTAACGGAGCCTTTGTAATCGGCAGTAAAGACAGTGTTGTTGGCGGTGATCCTAAGGGTTTTATGGAAAATTTGAACAACTGTTGTAAACATCCTGAACAAAATAGGGTTATAGTCGTTCCGGAAGCTTCTCATATTTTTTATGGAAAACACAAAGAATATGCAAGTGTTATTCTGGAATGTGTTAAAAATTTTATGGATACAAAAGTAACCGTACATAATTAAGAGAAGGAGGGCGAAGAAGTGGTTAAAAACCTTTTAACTTGTTTAGCTGCATTATTACTAGTTATAGGAGGAACAAACATGAGTTTTGCAAAAAGTTTAAAAGATAATAATTGGGACAAGACTTTTGCCAAAAGCGACAAAGTTGAAGTTCAAAAAGTAAGTTTTAAAAACAGATACGGAATTACGCTGGTTGGGGATTTATACACTCCTAAAGAAAAATCAAAAGAAAAAATGTCTGCAATAGCAGTAAGCGGTCCTTTCGGGGCAGTAAAAGAGCAAGCTTCAGGCTTATATGCACAGACTCTTGCAGAAAGAGGATACGTAACTCTTGCATTTGATCCGTCATACACCGGAGAAAGCGGAGGAGAACCGAGGGATGTAGCTTCTCCGGATATTAATACGGAAGATTTTTCGGCTGCTGTTGATTACTTAAGTAATTTGGATTACGTAAACCCTGACAAAATCGGTATTATAGGAATCTGCGGATTTGGCGGTTTTGGTTTGAATGCTGCTGCAATTGATACAAGAATTAAAGCAACGGTTCCGGTTACAATGTATGATATGACACGTGTAACTGCAAGGGGCTACTTTGATTCAATGGATGAAAATACACGTTACCAATTGAAAAAACAGCTTAACAAGCAAAGAACAGAAGATTTTAAAAACGGAACTTATGCAAAAGCTCAAGGATTGCCAGATAAATTAACAGGAGAAGAGCCGCAATTTGTCAAAGATTATTATGGATATTATAAAACACAGAGAGGTTTTCATAAACGTTCAATCAATTCAAACGGCAACTGGAATATGACCTCTTCACTTTCTCTTATTAATATGCCGATATTGCAATATAGTGATGAAATTAAAAGTGCCGTATTGATTGTTCATGGGGAAAAAGCTCACAGCCGCTATTTTGGAGAAGATGCTTTCAAAAGGCTTAAAGGGGATAACAAAGAATTGTATATTGTAAAAGATGCAAATCATGTTGATTTATATGATAATCTTGAAAAAATACCTTTTGATAAAATCGAATCATTCTTTAATGAATACTTGAAATAAAAGGAAAGGGAATAAAATATAATGACAAAAAAAGTTCTTATAATTGCAACAAGTCCTCGCAAAAACGGAAACTCAAACAGACTTGCACAGGAATTTGAAAAAGGTGCAAAAGATGCCGGTAATTCTACCGAAATAGTATATCTTTACGATAAGAATATAAGTTTTTGCAAAGGCTGTCTTATTTGTCAGAAAACACATCAATGTGTAATTAAAGATGATGCAAATGCCATTGTCGACAAAATGAAAATTTCAGATGTAATAGTATGGGCAACCCCTATATACTATTATGAGATGTCAGGACAGATGAAAACAATGATAGATAGGGGCAATCCGCTATTCGGAAGTAATTACTCTTTCAAAGATATTTACCTGATTGCAGCTGCTGCAGATTCAGGCGAGTATGCTATGGATGGGGCAATCAAAGGTGTTCAAGGCTGGATAGACTGTTTTGAAGGAACCTCTCTCAAAGGTATAATAAAGGGTCTTGGACTCGAAGGAACCGGCGAAGCCGAAAATTCCCCTGCTCTTTCGCAAGCTTACAATATGGGAAAATCAGTTTAAACAAAACTAATTTTAAAATTTATCGATAAACCTTGAAAATAGAGCTGGCTTATATATAAGCCAGCTTCAAAAGTAAACACTTGACAATAATTAGATATCTAACTATAATATAATTACATGATTTGTTCACCAAACAAGAAAATCTAAAGATATGAAAAAAGCTCTATCTCTTATATCAAAAATATACGAAAAAGGTAACCGTTTCATAATAAATCAACTAAACCGAAACGGCATAGAAGGGCTTGTACCCAGCCATGGTGACATATTGGCGGTTTTATATAAATATGAGAAAGCAACAATGAATGATATTGCAAAAAAAATCCACAGAACCAAACCTACAGTTACCGTACTTGTGGATAAACTTGAAAGATTAGGTTTTGTTCAAAGAGAAAAGTCATCTCAAGATAATAGAATAACATATATTTCACTCACTCAAAAAGGGAAAAGCTTTGAAGCAATATTTAAACAAATTTCAGAAGATTTAAATTCGTTTTTATATAAGAATTTAACATCTGAAGAAGCAGAAACACTGGATGCACTTCTTGAAAAAATGCAATAAAAATTTTTAGGCAGATAGTTAGATGTCGAACGAAAGGAGAGTATTATGACTAACTACAAAACTACAGAGCTGGGAAAAATCTCGGACATTATCAATTTTGAAAACGGGAAAGTATTTTTACATGATGCACTTGAATTAACAAGCTGCGAAATTTCTGTCAATACCGTTCCTAAAGGATTTAAAGTACCTTTTAGCCACAAACATAAACAAAATGAAGAAGTATATATTATATTAAAAGGCGAAGGTATAATTACTGTTGATGGAACTTCACTAAAGGTAAAAGAAGGCTCTGTAGTAAAAATCCAACCCGCCGCTTCCAGAACTATAGAAAATACTTCAGACGGTGAATTTCAATTTATATGCATACAGGCTAAAGCCGATTCCCTTGAACAATTTGGACTGGCAGATGCCGAACTTTGCTAAAAATAAGAAATTCAGGATATGTTCGTTTTATTAGCGGGCATATCCTTTTAAATCGCAAGTCTTAATCCGACTGTTCCTAATATTATCAATAAAATAGATGCAATTTTTAAAAAACTTATGGATTCATGAAAGAATACCATACCAATGATACTTATCAGTAATATACCTAAAGCACACCATATTGCATAAGCTACACTCATATCAATTGTTTTTAGAGCATAAGATAAAAATAAAAAACACAGAATATAACCGATAGTAGTGCCGACAGATGGCAGAATAACAGTAAAGCCGTTTGACATTTTTAAGAAAGTAGTGGCCAAAGTTTCAAAAATAACCGCTAATAACAAGTATAACCAGCTCATAAAATCTCCTTTCAAATATAAGATATCAAAGCTTTATGAATAGTAAAACATCTAAAAACATGTTGTCAAAATTACAAAATTGTGTGCAAAATAAGTATATACTGTTTTAGTTTACTCTTCTGATTTTCTTATTTTGGATTTTCCATAAACCAAATAATGCTATATAAAACATACATACCCCACCAAGTGTAATTATTTCATACACTGGAATATAAGCCCATTCAAAACGATATTCTTTTATTGAAAAAAATAATATACAATATAACATTATAACCACATCATAAGTAAACGCTAATAACAGTGTTGATTTTCTACTATTTATATTAGTTCTTAATTCTATTGCTACTTTGCTTAATGTAAAATTTGGAAAAGATTTTTCAAAAATGTTAAATAATACGTACAAAAGAATAATCTTTACAAGTATGCTTAAAAATATTAAGCAAATTGGAATAAAACTATTTTCGGCAATACTAAAAATTACAAAAAAGGCAAGTAGAGTTAAATATGTAGATAAACAAAGTAATATATTTAAAACATTTAAACATAAATAAAAATTATCTTTTTTCATATGTAAAAATCCTTATGATTTATTTCAGTTTATATCTACATTTCACAGTTGTAAAGTAGGGATGCAACAATCCTGCTTTTTGGACCGAATAGCCCATCTGCACTTTCCAGTTATAACTATTTTAGTTTGTCTTGTTATCTTTTATCTTATCCTCTATGTACCAGTAGATATATAATACTATATAACTGCCTAATAATCCAAAAATTAAACCCTGAATTAGCTGACCATAAAAATCTCCGCTAAAGTATGGTAAACCTGTTGGACAATAACAAAAATATGCTATTACAAGAACTGTTAATTTTAAATAATTTGATTGTTTTAATTTGTGGATAAATTTAGATATCAATTTATAATTTTCAGAGTTCTCTAATTTTTTATAAGCAAACGGCAAAACTAATAAACGCAAAATAAGTAATAAATATATTATAATTACCAATACTGTCAACAAATTAAGTTGTAATATTGAAATATCATCTGTAAATTTATAATACATTAATATTAAAATTAAACAGCCTTCCAATGGACTTGCATTTGCAAAAATATTAATAAGTAATAAACAAATTATATTTTTAAATAAATTGTGCATAGTTATTTCCCTAATCT
>CALUWC010000022.1 GCA_944324395.1 Candidatus Gastranaerophilales bacterium
AAATCCATTACATTTTAATCAAAATGTAATGGAATGTTATTATTATACCATAAAATATTTTGAGTCAATAAATTTTCTCCTAGAATTAAAGAATAAAATTGTTATAACTTTCGTTAATCTTATCTTGTTCTATACCTATATATCGGAGAGTTATAGATGGAGATGAATGATTGAAGATTTTTTGTAACATTACAATATCCTTAAATTTTTTATAATGGTGATAACCGAAAGTTTTACGCAATGTGTGTGTACCAATATATCCTTCTATTCCTGCCTCTTTGCAAGCATCATGAATAATATAATATGCTGTTGTTCTGTTTAACCTGTGACCCCATATTGACTGAAACAAGGGTTCTTCCAAATTTTTGTTTTGAGTAAATTTATCTAACATAGGTTTTAATTTTGCATTTATGGGTAATTTTTTAAATTTTCCGGTTTTTTTCTCAGTAATTTGAATATAATTTTTATTTTTAACATCCTCTACATTAAGAGCAAGTATATCAGAAATTCTAAGCCCGCAATTTGTTCCAAGAGTAAATATCAATAAATTTCTATAACTTTGTTTTGCCAAAAGTCTTTCAACTTTTCTTATGTCACTTAATTTTCTTAAAGGTTCAACCGTACCCATTTTTATGCTCCCTTCATTTTTTAATGCCTATAATTTTAATTTCTTGTGCAATTTTTGTTACAATTGCTTCTATATAGTACTATTGATAGGAGCAGTCGGTATTGCTAACTGCTAAATAAATGAGCATATTTGTGATTGTATTCTTCTATTTCGGATGCGATGTAGTGAGCCAGAGTGTCTTCCGGAATATAATCCAAATATTTTATTACGGATTTTGTTATCGGATATTTAGGACCATAAATCTCCCTGTGTCGTTGTTCTAATTTTTCATTGAGCAAATATAAAGATACATTATTTTTGGTCGCAGGTATCAAATTATTTATAAGCAAGTGCTTATAAATGCTAGTTCCCGTAATTTGTACTGTTAAATCTCCATGCTTTGTAGCTCCCAGATAAATGTCATTCGGGTATAATTGTCCAAGAGCATAAGAATATTTAAGCTTTCTCCTGTTATCAGGCGACATATACTTTAATGACGGGGTTAAATAAGTTTGTCCGAAAGATATTGGATTTATATTCATAACAATATTATTAAAACTCCTGAATTTATTTTTTTGCCGGCTGTTTATTATTTTTTAACATAATTTTTATAAGCTGTGCAAAAACATCTCTCCAACAGTTTGTTTCGTCTGCCTGAAGCGGTGTAACAGAATTGTACCAACCTACATCTTCTCCGTTTAATTTATACCATCTGTAATTCGGAAATTTATTAAATAGTCCGTAAGTTTTGACTCCTAATGCTCCTGCCAAATTTAGAATTACATTGTCTGTAGAAACAATAATATCCATATTTTTTATTGCACAGGCTGTATCGGTAAAATCTTTAAATGTACTGCCAAGACTTGTCAAATTGTAGTTGCTTTCATCTTCTCCCGATACCTGCATGGAATAAAAATCAAATCCTTCAAGATTTAATAAGTTTTTAAACCTGTTTAACTCAATATCACGACCGTTGTAATTTGCGGTTTTATCTCCTGAATACGCTATACCGACTTTTATTTTATCTGATTTATTAAGGTATTTTTTTGCATATTCCTTCACTTTATCAGACGCAACCTCAAGATAGCCGTAAGAATAAGGAATAGTTGAAATATCCGTATTTAAAGCAAGTGGAGCATCTAATAATGCCATATGTATGTCATATTTCAAATTTGAAAGGCTTTCATTATTGGAAACTATCTCTATTCCGTCAGAAATAATCGGGGACGATTTTATCAAATCATATAAATTATCCTGAACAACAAAAATTATTTTGCCTGTAAGTTTTTTTAAAAACGGAACAAATCTGCAATACATAAAGGTATCACCAAAGCCCTGTTCATAATGTACCAGCAGAATTTTATCAGAAATATCCGATTTCAAATCCCACTTATGTTCAATATCCTCAGACAGAGGATATTTCAAATTCTCATCATCAACAAGAAATCTGTGTGCAAAATACTTATGACCGTTTTGAAAGTCTCCGCAGTTTATCAAAAAAGCACCATAGTTGTAATAATCAACTTCGGTAGGATTATTTTCAAGCAGTTTTTGATAAAATTTGTCCGCATTGGCTCTGTCTCCGAGTTTTTCATAACCGTAAGCAAGTCCATGTAAAACTAATCTATCTGCAGGTTTTATAGCATAAGCTTTTTTAAAGTAAAATATTTGATCTTTTAAACTCAAATCACCGTATAACTTTGCATACAAACTGCCAACGATTGTATAAACGACAGCTTTTGTTTTATCAATTTCGATATATTTTTCGTAGTACTTTATTGCTGTTTTATAATCTTTTAGTTGTAAGTTATAAAAATTTGCCAGAGTTATAAACATTAAAGGTTTATTGGTTTCTTGTTTTTCATACAATTTTAAAAACTCAGCAGATAATTCCAAGTTTCCGGTATAGTATAGATTTTCTGCAATATTAAAATAATCCTCTGGATATAATGCAGATTTTACAATTAAAAATCTGTACAGGAAAAGGGCATTATAAAACTCTTTTTTTTCAAGTTTTTCATGTATGAAATTTCTGATAGCACGAAATAGTTCACTTTTCATTGATTCCGGAGCATTCTGCTTCATAGGAACAAACTTTTTATATACAGAATAAACTTCATCATCTATGCAGGTACAACCGGAAACAGATAAAATAAATTTATCATATTCAGACAAAATTATATTTGATACAGCATTTTCAGAGAAAGGTATTTTGTCAATATCAAATAAATATTTTATTTCATCCTTTTTCATAACATAATAATAACATAGGTTCAAAAATTTCTACTGGTCCAGAAATACGAATTTATTACGACATTGTAACAATTCTACTAAAAGAGTAGCAAAAAAGATTTTTACGAGTATTATAATAGACAATAAATGCATGCCTTTAATGGCTTTTATAAAATTTCAATCAGAAAGGATAGATATATGAGTTACGTACGCCCTGTTGACATGGATACTACATTAAACTATATGTTTAAAACTCTCAAAGTCGGTAGTGAAAAGAAGCTTGAAAACTTTAACGGGAAAAGAAAAATCTATGTATATAAAGATAAAAATTACATGAATAAAATAACAGTTAAATTATCAGATGCTCCTTGTACTTTTATTCGTTATATGCGTAACTTGGGTACAACAGATGAACCAAATTTAAAAACAGCAACTCTCGCATTTACAGCCCCAAAAGAAAACGGACGAGTTATAGTATATTTCAATGAACCCGGCGACAGCAAAAAAGGTGTTTTATTAAATGTATTCAGGGACGGATTTAACCCATACAAAAAGAATTTTGCTAATCTAATGGAAATGCGTCAAGATGATTATTTTAAACTTTTGTTATACAGACTGACAGGAAAAGATTTTTCATCTGACGGAATTGGAAATGTTATTGCAAGATTAGATGCAAAAGTTGAAAAAGACAAATTTATAAGAAGTAAAGAATAAAAAACAAAACTATGTAAAAAACACAACCAATATTGAAATTGATTGTGTTTTTTATTATCTAACCGCCTATATGGATTTTAATTCTTTCATTATCATTAAAATCATTCGGGGTAGATTTTTGCATTGTATTAGATAACATCATAACTGCTTTTACCTGAGCTTTTTCTCTTCTGGAATTCGCAGGAAATACTGTTATATCTTGATATTCATAGCCCTTTATCATATTTGCAACCAAATCTTTATCATGCTTATCAATAACGACAGATCTAACTGAAATATTGTCTATTCTACCGTCTGCATATACATCAAACTGATAATACAGCCATGAACCTGCACTGTATTGGTCTAATT
The DNA here is from genome assembly GCA_944324395.1 of Candidatus Gastranaerophilales bacterium. Taxonomy (GTDB): domain Bacteria; phylum Cyanobacteriota; class Vampirovibrionia; order Gastranaerophilales; family Gastranaerophilaceae; genus Zag111. Next base: position 3,905 of record CALUWC010000022.1, read on the forward strand.
CTCTGATATTTACACTGTCATCCAGAATTTTATTTACAAAATTACTCTGCCAGGTGTTCCAGTCAATATCTTTATAAATATAACGATCTCTTTTTTTTACTTTTCTTAACGGTCTTGTATCCTTGCCTCTTGGTTCGGTTGAAACATTCTGGGCATTGTTCAGCATTGTATCAAGATGGGAGTCATCTAAATTATCAAAATTCAGATTGTTATCACTTGATACATTTACACCCTGACTGGAAAAATCCGTATCATAATTATCAAAAGAATTTGACTGATTTGAAAAAGATGAATTGTTATTAAATTGAGTTTCCGAATTACTAAAGTTACCTGAGTTTTCTACATTTACATTTGAAGAATTTAATGCAATATCAGTATTTGTAGTATTTATTTTTGCATTTTTTATTTTAGAATCATTAAGATTAATTTTTACAGTTTCATTATTTACAACTTCAGTATTTTCGTGAGTAATTTCAAAGTTCTGGTTTGATATTTTAACTCTTCTACTGACCGTAGTGTCATCTAACGATAGAACAAATACGGTCACGAATACAAATAAAATTATAATACCGCTTATCCAGGCAATTTTATTCATAAAATTTAATCCAGAGTATCCAGCAATTCGCTGTAGTTATTTATTTTGTACATAGTAGAACTCAAAAGATGAGTTTCTGCAATTAACAGAGCTGTCGGAACAAGAGCTGTTACAAAGCTCAGGAACATACCTTGAATATCCCCGCCGATTTCTGTTATAAAGTATGAAACATTCATTGTAAATTCAATAAGAATAATAAAACATGCAATATACATTACAATATTTTTTTCACGTTCAAGACTTCTCATAGAATCAAGACCAAGAACAGTAACACCATGGCTTGCATAATCATGGAAACCGTCAAATTTGATAATTTCAGACCCTTTTATTTGTTTCCCGATAGTAAATGCTCTTACAAAAGAGAAAAATGCAAAGATAATTAAGAATGTAGCAAGAACAAGGAATATCGGGCTGAATCTTAAACCGGAAATACGAACCCAGTTTGCAGCTTCAGGGAAACAACTAGCCAGAGTATTTGAAACACCATAAGCCAAAAATGGAGAAGTTAATAAGCCAATGAAAACTTCGACAATCATTCTTAACTGGTGGTTTACTAAACTACTTTTTACAGAATTTATTCTATTCGGGCTTAATTTGTTTATAAATGAGTGAATCAACCCTCTGTAACTTTTCATAACAGATTCGAAATCTTCTCTGTATTCACAATTTGTCAATTGCTGTTTGTAATTTTTAATCTGGAATTTAAAATAGCCGCTTGCAACAGTAACAGTTGCCAATGCACCGACAAACAACAAAGAAATAAATAAAGATGCTGCTAAAAATCCCGGAATTGCTTTATAATAAAACAAATTCATTACATAAACTATAAATAAAAAGAATGAAGCGATTCCTATAATGAATTTTTGAGCTATATCAGAATCTCCGAGTCTTTTTGTCTGGTTAAATTCCAGAAGAGAATATACTCCATGCTTTAATATTAAACAAACTGCACCAACAATAGCTGTTACGCATATCAAAAAGCCCACGTTTGTGGTCAAATTCAATACTGATGAAGTATTATCTATTTTGAAACCAAGCAGAAAATTTGTTATTCCGAATGATGAAACAACAGATAAGATAAATATTGAAAGGTTCAAAATAAAGTTAGTAATATTAGCAGAACGGATATTTCCTTTTAATTCCAGAATTCTAAAACCTATTTCTTTTATAATTGCAATTCGGTGTTTTTCAATATCTCCTTCAAAAATATCACCGTTATTTTTATTTGCAGAAGCATTACTTGCAGAAACAGAAGCCTTATCAGGTAATTTAGGCTGGTGAGCTGCATTTATTGATGCTGTGACAGCCATCTCCACAGTTACCTCAACAGGAATTGCTGTTTTGGGCAATGTTAAGGTAAAATTCGGAGTAACCAGTACTTTTGAAAAGACTTTGCCATTAAAAAGAATTTCCTTATCATTAGATGTATTTACCAGAATATAATTATTAAATTTAGGCATATACATTAACTTTAAACCTGATGATGCAGGCAAATCACCTATCACAAAGTCACAGCCTTGCCCATTACCAATAGCAATAGCAGCTTGGTTTTCAAACTTTTTTAAGCTGTCTCCGTACTTGATAGTTACTTTCATATTTTACCTTCCGATTGAATTTAAAAAACGTCTGAGAGATTTGTTAGAGGTAGTTTCACTTCCTATTATCAGCTTGTTTTCACCTAATACCGGAGTCAATTTTTCTTTAACCAAATCCAATTTTTCCGGTTTTGCAAATAAAAACATCATGGAAAATTCATTTGCCTGATTTCGGATATTTGCAACATCTTCAGGTAATGTATTCCAGTCAATTTGCTTGCTGACATCACCTTCATTTTCCAAATCGCCAATTACAACAACTGCCGGAACATAGCCTTCTTTATACATATTCATAGCATGATTAAATGCTTTCTTTAAGGCTAAACCGTATGCTGTTCCATATTCTTCAGAATCATACTGGGTAAATTTTTCCATTGACTTACGAACTTCTGCACTTGACTGCGGAGAACCTTCATAAATCAGATATGAATCTTCGGAAACTCTCAGCATTTTAATATGATCTTCAGGATCAAGCATTGAACATAATTGTCTGATTATCATTTTTTGTTTTTGCAAATTCTTTTGATTAGACGCAGAAGCATCTACGACAAAGATAACCGCAGCTTTATGAAAGTCATCAACTTTCAACTGGGATAGTCCAAAAATACCCAGACATAACATTATAAAAAAAACTATCGCAAATAAAACTATTTTTAACGTATTACTCATATTAAAAAAATAGCATAAAAAACCTAAAAGTGTAATCATATAAATGAAGTATGAAGAATTATATACTTTTTATACAAAATTACTTTATCTTTAGACGTGTATGCTGCAAATTTACTTATTTTATGCATTTTAAAATTTTAAAATTCTAATCTAATGATTTCTTGAAGCAGACTTATAACCGGCAACAATCCCTGCTGTTGCAGCAATTATCCCGTTGATTGCAAAAGAATTTTTAGCAGGAGATTTAAAAAAGCTTATTTTTCTTGATAAAAAATCAAGTATCACTCCAAATGCAAACCAGGCACCGGCAGTTGTCATACTGTCTTTCAGAGGACTACTGTGCGGAATATCTTTATTAATCTGTCTGTTATATTTTTTACTGCCAAATCCGGTTTGAGGATAAACGCTATTTATATTATATACTTTCATAATGAATCCCTACGGAAGTTCATAGTAGCATAAATATTATTAAAAAACAAAGTAAAAGTTACATATTTATAACAAATTTTTATGATAGAATGACAGCAAAGGGGGATAAGAAGATGAATAATAAAACAATAGGCTTTATAGGTGCCGGCAAAATGGCAAGTGCAATTATTAAAGGACTGCTAAGTTCCAAAACTTTTGATAATGAACATATTATAGCCGCAGAAGTAAATGAGATTGCGGCACAAAAAGCAAAAGAAAATTTTAAAATCAAAGTAGTTAAAAATGCTAACGAAGCTGTAAACAATTCCAATATAATTTTAATTGCAACAAAACCCTTTGTTGTTCCCGAATTGTTGGAAACAATAAAAAATGATATTAGAAACGACCAATTGATTATTTCAATTGCTGCCGGAATAACATTTGAAAAATTGGAAAATGCATTAGGCAAAGATAAAAAATTTGTTCGTGTAATGCCAAATACTCCGGCTCTTGTTGAATGCGGAATGAGTGCAATTTGTAAAAACAGTTCGGCAAAAGAAGAAGATTTAGAACTTGTAAAAACAATATTTTCTAAAATCGGAAAAGTTATTAAATGTGAAGAAAAAGACATGGACGCAGTAACAGGTGTTTCAGGTTCAGGACCTGCATTTTATTATTATATCATTGATAAAATAGCAAAAGCCGGCGAAAAACTCGGACTGGATTATAAGACGGCATTAACTCTTTCGGCACAAACAGCATTAGGTGCAGCCAAAATGCTTCAAGAAACAGGTAATACTCCGGAAGAATTGATTACGGCAGTTACAACTCCCGGCGGAACTACCGCAGAAGGCAATAAGGTTCTCAATGAAAGCAATATAGAAGATATTCTATTTGAAACAGTAAGAAAAACAGCTGAAAAATCTGCTCAAATGAGTAAATAATATATTTAATGTGTTATAAGCTTCAAACCCGTAATTCCACAGATTATCAATGCTATACAAAATAATCTGAGAGCAGTTGCGGGTTCTTTAAATAACACAATACCTAAAATTACTGTTCCAAGTGTACCTATACCTGTCCAAACAGCATAAGCCGTTCCTAGCGGCAGACTTTTTAGTGCCAGTGCCAAAAAATAGAAACTCGCTATCATACATATTATGGTAATGACAGCCGGAACAAGCTGAGTAAAACCATGGGAATATTTTAACCCGATTGCCCAGCTGATTTCAAACAGTCCTGCGACCAGCAATATAATCCATTCCATAAACTTATCCTTTCTGAATACGGAGAAAAAACCTCTTCTTATCTAATGAAATTATGCATCAACAATTGCACTCTACTTTGTTATTGTAACACGAAAATTACATATTCTTATGTTTGTTTTTCCATATTCTGAAGTCTCTGTAACCTGATGATATTGCATTTTGGTCTGACACCGGATCAGAGAATTTTAAAAGTTTTTTGTCAGGAATTTTTCCTGAAATCAATGGTTCTAAAAATCCTTTTGAATAAACTCTAGCGATAAATTTTGACAATCTTTCCGGAATTCCGATCATTGCACATAAAAAGCCGTAAATATTATTGGATAAATAATTTCCCGTAACAATTTGACCGTCATATTTTGCAAATTGAACTCTGCCTTTCCTATCTCTGCCCGGAAATTCAACCATAAATTTAGTATCCCATTTTGCCCCTGTTGAAAAGTTATCCAAAAACATTTTCAAAACTTTAATTCTGCCGAAAGTTTCTTTCATTTTAAATTTAACTTCCGCAAACATATTCATTTTCAAATTTTCATAATCCTGCGTAACATCAGGATATACGGTATAAGGATAATCCTTGGTCGTCGGAAATTTATGAAGCTTAACTCCTGTATACCCGTCATAAGCCGCATCAACAACTTTTGGACAGCCGTTTATTTCCAGCCACTGTGCAGCTCTTAATTTCTGTTCTTTAGCAAGGGTTTTATTCAATGTTTTTGCAGAAAAGATTTTCATATTTTGTAGAATAATAAGTTCAAAAGTTATATTTTTTGCTATTTTGTTAATTTTTATTTACGAATCTGATTTAAGGCAAAAAATATTTTCAGGGTTTTTATATATTATATGGAAATCAAAAACAATTATACAAATTCCCCAAAGATTAAATATAAATCTCCAGTAACTCCCTCTTTTCAAGGAATAACTTCAAAAGTATCAAAAGCAATCTATGATAAAAATGAGATTTATGAATTATGTAATGAATACGGGACAAAGTTTAACGGAATTGTCGGCAAACCGCCTGCTGATTGGGTATTTTCAATACCTTTTGACAAACGTCCTGAAAAGATAAAAGAACTGTATGCCAATTTCGGGAAAATATTTTCAGAACTGAGAGGTCAGGCAAATATTTACTGGACAAGAAGAAGTGTTCAAACCAAATTAAAACATCTTCTTAAACAAACCGGAATTGTAAAAAATCAAAAGCAGGTAAAATTATCATATACAGATAGCGGAAGCTTTGGCGATGTATACAAACTGGATGTAAAAGATGAAAGTTTTGCGGTGAAAGTTTACCATGCATTATTCCAAACAGGCTGGACTTACCATGATTATAACGGGAATTACTTTGAACAGCCTGCGGCCCAGTATCTTAAAAAGAAAATTCCTAAAAAACACAATAACTGGTTTAATTTTTATTTTGGAGATTTGTATAACGGAATAATGGTTTCCAAATTTGAAAACGGTGATTATCCCTTTGACGGCAAACCTTTTAACACTCAAAAAATAGGATTGAGTACAACAAGAGAACATTACAGTGAAAAAAACATTCTGGAAGGCCGAATTCTTGATATCGGTATGGTAGATATATGGCCGCATGCTAAGAATAAAACAATGCGATATGTATATGCTAAAACAATGAATGATCAGCAGGCACCGTTTAAAGTACTTGAAAAAACACTAAAATGGAAACCGTCTGAATTTTATAATGAAAGACTCAAAGGAGTTTTTTACTCTCTTCAAATCGTTTCCAATGAAAACGCAAAAAAATGTCTTGACTTACTGCTGCCTGCAGCAGACAAAGAAGTGTCTTTATATATAGCCGATAATATTTTCTATGCTCCGTACAGCTTAAGACAAGGAATTTTTGATTCTCTAATTGCGAAAAACAATGAAAAGGTTGATATGGCTCTTGCGAAAAATCTTGAATGCATAGAAGGTGCAATCACTCCGGAGTCAAGAACTTACAAAGTTTTACAAAGCCGGAATAATGAAAACGTTAATGCAAGATTAAAGAAATTATATTAAAAGTTTTGTCGGATTAGTAAATCCTACCTACATTACTTTGTATTTCTTAAAAGAAATAGCAAAAAATTTTTTTTACGATTATTATATTTTCATACAACACAACATAGGAAAAATTAATAAATGAGAATTGACAACAATTACACACAATACAGACAACCAAATTTTGGCAGACTAAAATCTACAAAATACAACAATATTTATCCCGACGTTTACGCAGAAGAAATTGCAAATCTTTTGCGAACTATTAAAGAGTCCAAAGCTTTCAATGAATTTTTCAACCAATATGATTTAGATATATATTTTAGTAAGGGGGAAATGTTAGGAAAGGACTATTTTAGCATGACGCTGAAAACAGAAGTGCCCAACAAAATTAATAGTAACACTAACAACCCGATATTATTTTTTAGTGCCGATCAGAGAGATGATGAAACAATATGTCCAACTCAGTATTTGATTAATAGATTAGCCCGAAAAATTAAAGATATAGAATTTTCAGATTTAAAATATAAACTTGACAGTGAAGTAAAAAAACTGGAAGAGGAAGAGAAAAACGCACAAAAATACAGAGCGGAGATTGATGATATTACAAATAGCCTTATTTCACAGAATTTACCGGAAGGTTCTAAAAAGAAAACTTTCTTTGAAAAACTATTCGGTTGGTTAAAATAACTTTATTAACATAAATATCGATTGGGCAAAAATAAATTGGACATTAATCAGTTCGTCGGTTAAATATACTTGAATTGTCCTCTAAAACCTAAACACAAAGCCACTTTACAGGGTAAAATCATTTTAACCGTACAGGATTGAAATGTCTGGTTTAATACATGTAAAAGGACACATGGTTTGATTATTTGTTCCACATGGTTTGATTATTTTCTGACACTTCCAGCAGGTTAAAACCTAAACACAAAGCCACTTTTTAGCCAATAATCATTTTAACCGTACACGATTGAAATGTCTGCTCATATAAAACGACAGTCGGTTTGATTATTTTAAACAGCAAGTTTGACTATTCCCCTTGCCCTCAAGGGGCGAGGGGAAGGGGGAGGGGGATACATTTTATAACAATTAAGCAATTTTTATCAACAAAAATACTTTATATAAAT
>CALUWC010000023.1 GCA_944324395.1 Candidatus Gastranaerophilales bacterium
TCTCTACAGAAATGGATGCTGTTAAAAAGGTTATTTCTAAAAATATTGAAAATTCTTTCAAAACTTTTAATGCTTAGCTGAATTTTAACAAGAGTGAAGTTAATTTCGAGCTGGAAGAGATTATATTAAATATTTAAAATATCATAAAAAGGTTTCACTTTATCAATGTCCTCCCCGATATTGTCAAAGAGAATAACAATATGGTATAAATCAGAGCTAAATTTATTTTCTGTAATTTTTTGGTCAAGAAACCCTTGAGCAATTTTTACATAACTGTCAATACGTGTTAAAGGATCTTCTGTAATTGCTTCTTTGTCCGGGATGCTGTTTTTTCTTCTTCTTTCATAAATTTGTCTTTCTTTATTCTTAATTATTTCAAACTATATAGTGATATAAGTTACTATATAGTTTGATAGTACATATTCAAGAAAGTTTTGTCAATAATCTTCTATAATGAAACAATGGACATTCGCAGTGAAGTAAAAAGTTTAATAGCTAAAAAAGCCAGCACTCTGAAAAGAAGTTTGCCAAAAACTTGAACATCTGCATAACAAAAAATATTCACCAAATAATATTACAAATAAATTAAGAAGAAAAACAATCAAATTTGAAGAAGTACAAGACATACTTGCTGTTTTGGGCTATCATATAGAAATCATTGAAAATAAATAAATTTTTGTCACAATTTAAAGTTATATCTTATAGTAAGAATAAAAATAGATTTACCCCTCTTGCTGCTGGTAGCCGAAACTTTTCAAGATTTTTTCTTTTTTACGCCAATCTTTTTCGACTTTTACTTGAAGCTCAAGATAAACTTTTTTTTCTGTTATTTTTTCAAGCTCTAATCTGGCTTCTGTGCCAATTTTTTTTAGTAAATTTCCACCTTTACCAATTAATATTCCTTTCTGGCTTTTATGTTCACAATAAATTGTTGCATAAATTTTGTCGATATTTTCTTCTTCTTTGTAATTATCAACTTTCACAGCAACAGAATGAGGAATTTCGTCAGATGTATTAAGCAGAATTTTTTCTCTTATAACTTCCTCTGTTACATCTCTCATTGTTTCTTCTGTTATAATTTCTTCAGGATAAAGCGGGGCACCCTGCGGAAGTTTTTTATAAATATTTTTTATCAGAGTATCTATATTTCTGCCGGTTTTTGCCGAAACTTTTACAACGGGCAGATTTTTATCAAATAAAGTCTTATAGGATAAAAGATTTTCTTCAATTTTTTCCTGCTTTTTGATTTTATCAACTTTGTTCATCACAACAATTATAGGAATTTCCGTTTGCAAAAGGTTTTGAGCAATCCACTTATCTCCTTTTCCTGCAGGTTCGGAACCGTCAACTAAAAATAAAATAACATCTGCATCAGGAACAGCAATTTTAGCTTCATCAAGCAAAAATTCTCCGAGTTTGTTCAAAGGCTTATGAACCCCGGGAGTGTCAACAAAAACAATTTGCCCGAGTTCTGTTGTGTAAATTCCTTTTATTCTTTTTCTGGTGGTTTGGGCTTTGTCTGTTGTTATAACTATTTTCTGTCCCAAAATTTGATTTAAAAGTGTTGATTTACCCACATTTGGGCGTCCAATTATTGCAACGAATCCGCTTTTCATAAAGATATTGTAACATAAATCTTATTTTTTTTTAATAAAGTAGCAAATTTTTTAACTCTCGAGTATTATATTATTAGTAATGTGTAGTTGTTAGATTTTAAATGGGAAACATGAATAGTAAAAAATATATAGTTATTGCAGCAATTTTAGCAATGTTATCTACAGGATTTGTTGCTGCTAATGCTGATAATCCAAATAGTTTGTTACAAATGGATGTAAAACGTTCATCTATAGCAAATACTGTTGATGTGACTTTTTACACTACAGGAGATTCTTCAAATTCTGTAGTAACAAGAAAATCTAACAACAGATATGTTGTTTTGCTTCCTAACGTTGATAGCAACAGCTCTGTAACCCCGAGTATCGGCGGTGTTAAAGATATGATTTCCAATGTTGAGGTTAAGCACGTTAATGATGGTATCGGCGGTTATACAAAAATAACTTTCGGAACAACAAAACCTATCAATATTAAAACATATATGAAGAAAACTGCTCCGTTAACTCAGGCTCAAAAGGATTATAAAGCAATAATTGCTCAAAATAATATTAAACCTGCTGTTAATAAACAAGCTCAATCGCCGGCAAAACCTGTTGCCAATCAAACTCAAAAACCGGTTCAACAAGCTGCAAAAACATCTGCCCCTGCGAAAACTACACAACCACAAACCAAAGAAGTACAAAAAACTTCTTCTCCAAAATTGACACTTGTTGACATTCCAAAACCTAAAACTCAGGCACCAAAATTAAAAGAAGTACAGCCTGTTAAAACCCAAGCAGCTAAACCAAAAACTGTTCAGCAACCTAAAGCGGAACAAAAGAAACCTGTTGAGCAAAAAGCCCCTGCATCATCTTCATTATTGGCAACTGACGGCTATGTTCCGAAGATGAAGTTTGATGAAAACGGCAGACGTATGATTGATTTAGAGCCGAGAGTTTCTCACACTACTGTTCCGGAACAGGCATCAAAGGCACCTGCTATGGATCCTTTATTTGCCGTTGATCAAAATAACACAGCACTTGAATCACAGGTGCAGCCTCAAAATTCAGATCAATCACAAACAGATTTATTGACTCAAACGGAAGGTCAGCCTGTTGATGAAACTTCTACAGCTGTTGCAACTCCGGATGAACAGGAAAATTCTTCAAATCACTTTCCGCTGTGGATTTTTGCAGCTGGCGGTTCAATTCTGGCTTTGGGTGTTATTTATCTTTTATTTGATGCTATGTCACATTCAACAGAAAAAGATCAGGCAAGAATCAAATCTTTCTTCAGTTTATCTGCTAAAAATCAGGCAAAACGCCGTAGAAGAGAATACTATGATATTGTAAATAATGAAGATTTATCATGGCAGGAAAAATATAAACTTTATACGGAAAAAGAAGAAAGTCGTAAGCCTAAAAAATCTTCAATGGATATGTCCTATGTTACGGATATGTCAGGAATGAAAAAAGCTATTGTTACTCCGGAAAATAATGAAGCCGCTTCCGGTGATAATACAATTAAAACAAATTCACTCCAGAAGTCTTCAGAAAAGTCTGTCGGTATGAGTTTAGATACAATTAAGGATAGTATCCAAAATATACCGGATAGCCATAAAGAAAAACTTCAGGAAAAATTGCAGGCTAAAATTTCTCAAATGGAACATTCTCTGGCTCAAACACCAAGTATGCAAGAGCCTGAAGATGTTAATACCGGAGTTCGCTCTGAAGATGATGCGATTATGAAAAATATGTCAAATATTAAATTGAAGTCATTCTCAAAACCTTTGACATTAAAAGAAACAAACAGAAGTCTTGTAGAAGAAGATAAAAAGATTTCAAGAAATAAAGCATATAAAGAAGGCCGCTTTGTTAAATTAAAAAATTCACCGCTGAGTGTGAACAGACGTAAATCTGCTTCTGCTAATTTCCAAGCAGGAGATTTGATTACCACAGGAGATAAGTATTTAACAAATAATAATGGGGAAATGAAAATGAACAAAGAAAATGAAAATTACTTACTGTCTTCATTAGATGAGTATTTATCAATCTTAGATAATGAAGAAAAAACAGGCACCGCAACAGTTGCAAAATCATCTGTAGCTGACAGTTTATCTCAAATGAGGTCATCAGCTGCTGCAATGAGTCGTTCAGGGGTTACAAGTCCAATTTCAAGAGGTTCTAACCCTATGAACAAATCCGAGCATACACCATATATGAACGGACTTATTGTAAAATCCGGCTATAATATTGATTCCGAAAAAGGATTTTATTTAGTTAATATTGATGGTGTTTCTGCATTAGTAGGCAGAATTAAAGATAATATCTTTATATTAAAGAAATTTGATTATGTAGTAGATAAACCTCTTCAGGTAAGACCTGATGATGCTAATGTTTACATAGTCAGAGTCGGCAAATTTAAATGTTTAGTTGATGTTTCAAAAGACAAAATGGGAACATTGATTGAAATATAATTTTGACAAATGTATAAAAAAATATTTTTAATTATTTGTTTAATAATTGGAGTGAGCTTTTTTTGCTGTCTAAAATTGTACAATAGTCATCATTTCCCCGCAAAGACAACTGTACAATTTGCATCATGGGGTTCTGAATCAGAAATAAATATCCTCAAGCCGATGCTGGCAGAGTTTGAAAAAGAAAATCCAGGTATAAAAGTAGATTTTATGCATATCCCGCAGAATTATTTTCAAAAAATTCATTTACTTTTTGCCTCAAATACCGCTCCAGATGTTATTTTCATAAATAATCAATATTTGCCTGTTTATGCAAATGCCGGTGTTCTTGAAGATTTATCTTCATATAAAGAGGAGTTTGAAACAGATAAATTCTATCTGAAATCACTTCAAGCTCTAAGTTGGGATAATAAATTATATGCTGTTCCAAGAGATATTTCTATACTTGTAATTTATTACAATAAAGATATTTTTGACAAATATAATGTAAAATATCCGGATAAGAATTGGACAATGGGGGATTTTTTGACTATTTGTCAAAAATTAACACATTTACCTGAAGTTTTTGGAATCTCGTTTGAAGAAGATCCTCTGTTTTATCTACCATATCTTACAAGTAATGGCGGGGGATTTACAAATTTGGCAAACAATATATCTAAAACAAAAATTTTCGAAGATAAAAACAGCCAAAAATCATTGGAGTTTTATGCGGATTTACGCAATAAATACCACGTTGCCCCCAGAAAAGAAGAATCCGCAAGTGCAACAATGGCACAAATGTTTTTGCAGGGAAAATTGGCAATGCATCTTTCAGGACGCTGGCTTGTCCCGAAATATAGGGAAGATGCAAAATTCAACTGGGATATTATAAACTTTCCAAATGGTACAGCAGGCAGTGTAGTTCCTCTGGATGCTTCGGGCTGGGCTGTTGCCAAATCATCAAAACATAAAACAGAAGCTGTTAAATTAGTCAAATTTTTGTCTTCTAAAAAGAGTTCTGCTGAATTTACCCAAAGCGGATTAATTGTTCCGGCGAGAATTGATGTTACAAATTCGCCTGTATTTTTGGATAACCAAAATCCAAAAAATGCAAAAGAGTTTTTATCAGTTATTGAATCTTCTCTACCCACAAAAGTTTCTGTTAACTATCGAGAAGTTCTGGATAAGATAAAAAACAGAACAGAATATATTTTTAATACAGTAAAAGATAAATAATTCAACATTTTCGTTATTTAGTATTTGTCTTTCACTTCCGAATAAACCTCTGCACTTGAACAAAAGAAAACGACTTGTAGACAAGTCGTTGGAAAATCAATAGGAAAAAGGGAAAGGAAAATT
>CALUWC010000024.1 GCA_944324395.1 Candidatus Gastranaerophilales bacterium
CTGGGCATTGGGTAAAGAAGGCAAACCTATAGAAAAAGTTCAAAATATTGAAATGCCAAAAACAGTAATGAATCTGAGCAGTTCAGGGACAAATATCAATACTTCCGCTCGGAATGACGAAAGAAAAGTTATTAAGCAATCAGGATTGTCAGAAAAAACAGCTGAGCAAGGCGGTAAAAAGATAATTAAACAATTATCTTTTGAGCAGAAAATGGCATTGACTAAGAAAAATTATAACCGTACAACTTATACAAATGCTCAAGGTGTTGTAAAACCTTTATAGTAAAGGTTTAGGAATGAGATTTTTTCCAATCTTTAATTTGCTCAAGTCTTGTTTTATACTTAGCTTCTAATCCTTGATTTGTCGGGTGGTAGTATTCTTTTCCCAGTAAAGAATCGGGCAGACACTGCATATTTGTTAGTTTATCTTTGCTATCGTGTGCATACTGGTAGCCTTTGCCGTAATTTAATTCTTTCATGAGTTTTGTTGGAGCATTTCTAATGACTAACGGTACAGGTTCGGCAAGTTCTCTTAGGGCATCTTTTTTTGCAGTTTCATAAGCCATATATAATGCGTTTGATTTTGGAGCAAGCGACATATAAACAACCGCTTCTGTGAGATGAACGGAACATTCAGGCATTCCTATATAATGGCAGGCTTGATATGCTGCAACGGCAATTTCCAGAGCATGCGGATCCGCCAAGCCGATATCTTCACTGGCAAATCGTGTAATTCTTCTTGCTACATACAGAGGATCTTCACCTGCTTCAAGCATTCTGGCAAGCCAATATACGGCAGCATCAGGATCTGAATTTCTCATTGATTTATGTAGAGCTGATATAATGTTGTAATGTTCTTCGCCGTTTTTGTCATACAAAAGAGATTTTTTCGATATACACTGTTCTAAAGTTTCATCTGTAACATTTATTGTTCCGTTTTCATCAATATTGCCGTTCAGAACAAGCATTTCCAGTGTTGAAAGAGCATTTCTGGCATCTCCGTTTGCAAATTTTGCAATAATTTCTACGTTTTCATCTGATATGTTAACCGTTTGATTACCAAATCCCCTTTTATCCGAGATTGCTCTTTTTAGAAGTTTTACTAAATCTTCGGTTTTTAGAGCCTGAAGGACAAAAACCTTACATCTTGAAAGTAAAGCTCCGTTGACTTCGAACGATGGATTTTCGGTTGTAGCTCCAATAAGGATTATACTTCCCTTTTCTACAAACGGCAGAAAAGCATCCTGTTGAGCTTTATTAAATCTGTGTATTTCATCAACAAAAACTATTGTTTTTTCACCCATTTTACGTGCTTGTTCAGCCTGTGCCATAACTGTTTTTATTTCTTTTATTCCGCTTGTGACTGCCGAAAAATTTATAAATGCGGAATTTGTTTTGTTTGCAATAATGCTTGCAAGGGTTGTTTTACCAACCCCCGGAGGACCCCAGAAAATCATAGAAGAAATTTTATCTTCTTCTATAAGTCTGCGTAATATTTTACCTTCTCCAATCAGGTGAGTCTGACCTGCAAATTCATCTAAGTTCTGCGGTCTTAACCTTGATGCTAAAGGTTGGTTTTCTTCATTGTCAAATAGTGTTTTTTGTTCCATATTATCCTTTTTTGTTTTTTATATTCTGTTTAGGTTCTGAAAATTTGTAACTTTTATCAATCAAATTTATTATATTTTTGTCCGGAATTGTATCATCTAAAATTATTGTAATCCAGCTTTTTTTATTCATGTGGTATGCCGGATAAAATCCAGATTTTTTCACCAGTTCCAAAATTTCATCTTTATCAAGTTTTATATTTAAGATTTCAATTTCTCCGCTGTGTTTTTTATCAAGTTTTGATTTATCAATATTTGAAATCAACCCGAACCATTTTCCGCTTTTTTGATTTCTAAATACTCCGAATCCGGGGAATTTTTCCCATAAAAATTCAGGTGTTGTATTGTATTTTTCTTTGATTAAATTTGATAACCTGTTTGATTGCGGAAAAATAAATGGAGTATCAACACAGCATTTACCGGCAAGATTTTCCAGAAAAGTTTCGTATGTTTCTCTGACTTTTCCGACAAAGGTTCCGTCGGCATCTTCTATCAAATGCAGGGTGTAAATATCATTTGAAGATAAATCTGTCATTTTTGTTTCAATTTGTTTATCTGTTGATATTGTAATTGTCAATTCAAATTGATTATCAAGCAGTTTTTGTTTATATGTGTATGTTTTACCACATTTTTTAAACCCGAATTTTTCCAGTTTTTCTTTGTCGAAAATTTTGGTTTTAAATATCCGTTTTGCAATATTATCCATAATAAACACATTCCCTGCTAAAATTCTAGCACAAATAAATTGTAAATTTTGTATAACTAATGGCATATATTGTTAAATTTTTGTCTTATATATGCCGTTAATAATTTTGATAAGAAGGCAGAGATGTGTAATAAAAATCAAACAAATACCGAAGAATATTATCCTATTTATTACTATAACTGGTTGTGGACGTGGTTTAAGCTAAGACAAATTGTAAAATCGGGTAAAGCCACATCAATGACTTATGTTAATCTTGCTGAGCTTTATGAACAATTGTTTATGTATAAAAAAGCGAAAAAATATGTTTTAAAAGCTATCAGGAAAGATAAAAATAATGCCTTTGCCTATTGTGAGCTTGGTATACTCATAGATGACGATTCAATCAGCAAGAAATATTTTCTTAAATCATTAGATATTGGTTGTGAGTATGATTTTGTTTCTCTATTTTATTTACTGTTGATATATTTTAGGGAAAATGATTGGGATAAAGTCTTTGATTATGCCAGAGAATATTTAAATAGTAAAACTGAAGACCCGTTCTATTGGGTGCTTGCTGTGCTGATATATACTATATTTGAAAATGCGGTGACACCGTTTTGTGAAATTTATACTTTATTAAAAAATAAGAAATTATCACCTGCAGCTTTTGTAGAATGTATAATTTATATGCTGGTGTTGTTGCTGATACTATTTGCTTTAAATACGGTTAGTGTTTGGTGCAGGTATTTTTTTGGATCTTTAAGGGGTGCATATTTGTTGCATACAGGTCAGGATGAAGCAGCAGAGAAAATATTTTTCAAATTGACAAAAAAGTATAAAGAATTTAGAGAACATAGTTATATGTTTTTACTCGATTATTATTATAAGAATAAACATTATAAAAAATGTATAAATGCAGCTAACAGAATCTTAATCAAAGACAGTAACAGCCGGGTAGCTTATTTGCTTAAAGGCAGAAGCCTTGAAGCTCTTAAATATTGGGACGAAGCAGCAAAAGTTTATGAACAAGCTCTTGAAATTTTTCCTGATGATGTCATGTATTATAGGAGTGCATTTGTCGGTGGTGTTATCGGCGATTTTGAAACAGCTTTGGCTAAGGTGAACAAGAGTTTGTTATTAAAAAAGGATTATTGTGCATATAAATTAAAGGCTGAACTTCTTACTTGCTTAAACAGATTTAAAGAAGCAGAACTTTGCTATAAAAAGGCTGAAGAATATAAGGAAGAATAACAGTATTTATTTTCCCCCCTACCATTTTTTAAATATGAAAAACACAGCAAGTATAATAAAGCAGAAACCTACAAGGTAATTCCAGCGAAAGTGTTCTTTGAGATAAAAGACTGAAAAGAAACTGAATACAACAAGTGTTATGACTTCCTGAATGGTTTTCAATTGGGCTGCACTGTAGGTTTCGTAGCCGATGCGGTTAGCTGGAACCTGAAAACAGTATTCAAAAAACGCAATAGCCCAGCTTGAAAGAACGACAATCCATAATGCTGCAGAACGGTATTTCAAATGACCGTACCATGCAAAAGTCATGAAAATGTTAGATATCAATAAAAGTATAATCGGAGTAATTGCCCTAATCATAAAAACCTCACTTCCTGAATAATTATACTAAAAACAAGTAGAATAAAAAGGAATTTATGTAGCAATTTTTACCAAAAATTTTTAAAACAGTGTTATACTGAGGGTTGGCGAAGTATTTCAATAAAAAGATTCTTCGGACTAAAGTCCTCAGAATGACGGGCTTTTATAGTATCAGTGGAATTTGCTACATAAGTCCCAATAAAAAATGCTTGACACTAAATTTTTTTTTGAATATAATCATTTATACAAACACGTGCCGGTATAGCTCAATTGGCAGAGCAACGGTTTTGTAAACCGTAGGTTGTAGGTTCGAGTCCCATTACCGGC
>CALUWC010000025.1 GCA_944324395.1 Candidatus Gastranaerophilales bacterium
AATTGGAAATACAGCTTGCGGCAATACTCACAAACCTCTGTAAAGGTAATGAATTTTGTCCAAACAAATCCCGATTTTTCCTCCGAAAAACGTATTTTGTCCAAATAAACCACGCCATTTGAGGCGGTCAAACACTGTTGTCCAAACAAATTAAATCCCCGCCAATCTTATTGATTGACAGGGATTTAATAGCAGTTTTTATGCTTAAAATCGCACTAATATTCTTCCTCGTTGAAGAAAAAGTCGTCTTTGCTTGGATAATCTGGCCAAATATCCTCGATACTTTCGAATATCTCTTCGTCATCTTCAATGTCTTGAAGATTTTCAATAACTTCCATAGGCGCCCCCGAACGAATGGCATAGTCTATTAACTCATCTTTTGATGCTGGCCAAGGCGCATCTTCCAATTTTGAGGCTAATTCCAATGTCCAATACATAGTATGTAGTTTTTACAGTAGTTTCTTATCAAGCCGCGAATATATATTTTATTTCCAATAATACAACTTCTTTGTTTAAAAATATGCCACCAT
This sequence comes from Candidatus Gastranaerophilales bacterium, assembly GCA_944324395.1. Taxonomy (GTDB): domain Bacteria; phylum Cyanobacteriota; class Vampirovibrionia; order Gastranaerophilales; family Gastranaerophilaceae; genus Zag111. Next base: position 531 of record CALUWC010000025.1, read on the forward strand.
TCTTCCATAAAACAAAAACATAGTGATAATCAATATCTTGCACACAGACATCAATCATCATCCGAGAAATGGATCAACACTTTCCTGTAAGTATTGAAGATTTTGGCTTTGGAAACAAAACCGATGTATTTTCCATCTTTCAACACAGGCAAGTTCCATGCCCTAGTATCCTCAAATTTCTTCATCACACATTCCATTGAATCGCAAATATCTATCACGGCCGACGGACGAATCATATAATCCCGGACATACGTATTGGCATACATATTGGGATCAAACATCACTTTGCGAATATCATCCAATGACACGATACCCAACAACTGTCCGCCGGCACTAAGCACCGGAAACAGATTACGACTGGACTTGGAAACCACTTTCACCAGATCCCCCAACGTGTCATCAATCCCCACCTGCTGAAAATCAGTCTCAACCACCTTTTCCAATTTCATCAGGGTCAATACCGCCTTGTCCTTGTTATGCGTCAACAAGTCTCCTTTTTGCGCCAATCGACGAGCATAAATGGAATAAGGCTCCATCCCCCGGCTTGTAAGATACCCCAACACCGAGGTCAACATCAAAGGCAAAAACAAAGCGTATCCTCCCGAGATCTCCGCAATAAGAAACATCGCCGTCAAGGGCGCCTTCATCACGCCAGACATCACTCCCGCCATTCCCGCCAACACGAAATGGCTTTCTTCCACCGTACGAATCCCGCTCATATTAATAAGCATCGCCAACAAAAAACCGGCCACGCCACCCGTGAACAAACTGGGAGCAAAAACACCGCCCACGCCGCCACTGCCATTCGTAAAAGCGGTGGCAAAAACTTTCATAAACACCAACCCCGCCACAAACAACACCATAATCCACAGATTGTCGCGAAAATTGAAAAAATAAGTATTCCTCAAAAGGCTCTCAGAGTTTCCCGCCATCATCTCATCCAACGTTATGTAACCTTCACCGTAAAGAGGAGGAAAAACAAAAATCACGATACCCAGCAACGCTCCCCCCAGCACCATCTTCTTTAACGGATTGGCAATCTTGGCCAGAAACTGCTCAATCCGCAAATTCATACGCACGAAATAAACAGAAAGGAAACCGGTAAACAATCCCAATAGCACATAATACGGGAAATTGGCCATAACAAAGTGATCCGTAATCTGATAAGAAAACACAAAACCGTCGCCCATAAAAAAATACGTTATCACATAAGAGGTTATTGCCGTAAACATCAATGGCACCAAAGAAGCCATCGTCAAATCCAGCATCAACACCTCCATCGTGAAAACAATGCCGGCGATCGGCGCTTTGAAGATTCCCGCAATCGCTCCGGCAGCCCCGCACCCAATCATCAATGTCATCACTTTATAATTCATATGGAAAAAACGGGCCAGACTCGACCCGATGGAGGCACCCGTCAACACAATCGTAGCCTCCGTTCCCACCGATCCTCCAAATCCGATAGTCAGCGTACTGGCTATCATAGAGGTGTAATTGTTATGGGATTTTATCATGCTATTCTGTCGCGATATGGCATACAACACCTTCGTCACGCCATGACTGATATCATCCTTCACGTAATATTTCACAAAAAGCCACGTCAACACGATACCTATGAACGGACAAACAAAAAACACCCAACTACCGCTATCCAGCTGTAACTGCTCCGTCACAAGGGTATGCGTGAAATTAACCATGTTTTTCAACAACACGCTTGCCAGTCCTGTAACGACCCCCACCAAGATACTCAAAATCACAATAAACTGCTGTTCCTTGATATGACGCGCTCGCCACAACAAGAACCTGTTCATTAATCCATTATCACGAATAGCAGCCATATTTTATTTCCTTCCTATCCCCTTCAACGAACCGTATTCCGGATAAAACTCCATATATATCCCTTCATTGTCAATCACATCAGTCGGGAATGTGGCGAAATAGCCCAATTGAGGCAAAACAGCCCGCACCGACAGAACCTCTTCATCTCCTTTCATCAACACCAAATCCGCCACGGCAGGCACCCGATACGTTATGCCGGAACCTGCCGCGTTTCCTTGGCCCCCGTTCCCATTTTTCGTGTCCACGACCACCACATTCCTCACCTCCACGATATAAGGCTGGGCTGCGACATTGTTTTTCGTAGTTATCCCTTTACTCTCAGAAAAACGAAACAAAAGAATCGAATCGTCCGCTTTCTCCGGCGCAAAAGTAAAACGCTTCACCACCTTCCGGGAAATCCGTTTCCCCATAAAAAGACTCATATAATCAGCTTCCAATCTCTCCAACTCGTCCAATGCGGCCTGATTCACAGTGGCAATCGCCTCCAATCGTTTCTGACGGATATTAAAAATTTCTCTGGCGCATTCGCTGGCATAATCCGCCTCGTCTTTCAATTCATAACGAATTATAGGATCCCATTGCCTTCGCATCTCCCCCTCGTACTCAACCATCGTGAAATTGGAATCCAACACCTCCTTCTTCGTGGAACGAACGCCAAAATCCACATAACTCGCCTCTTTCACCACCGGTCTCTTTTCCTCTTTATAAACCGCCTCATTCGATTTTCCGCTTTCCCCTGCCCTATAAACTCCACCGACACCGGCCAAAAAACCTTCAGGAGTCAAATTCAATGCCACAGCCCCGTAAGTTCCACTCGCCCCTACGGAAAACATGGCGTTTTTGTCCGGCACAGACCTCGGCTCCAACCGAATGGTTTTCACCCTCCATTGTTGTCCAGCCGTCTCAATTTCAGGCCGCTCGCCCAACTCTTCTTCGGCATAGCGGCACAAAGGCCCGGGTATCAATTCCACACACTCCATCGTCACCGCCACGTCATACTCCACCCGAGGCAACACATAACTCACCGCCGTAGGCGTCATCACCTCCCGTTTCTTCTGTCCCATTGCAGAAAGAACGACAAGACCAATCAAACCAATCGTAACAAACAACCTTTTCATAGGCACAAATCTTTATTTTTACAACTTTCCAATTCTTTCCAAGCCTCGCCCAACGCTTCGGCCACATCCCCCGCTTTCATTCCCCTCACGCCATAACGACCGGCAGCCTTTTCTCCAGCCAAACCATGGGCGAACACCCCCACGATGGCCGCGTCCAATGGCTCGTGGCCACTTGCCAACAACGCGGCAATGATTCCCGTCAACACGTCGCCGCTTCCCCCCTTTGCCATTCCGGGCGTGCCGCTCGTATTGAAGAAACATCTTCCATCCGGAGAGGCAATCACGGTATGCGCGCCTTTCAACACCATAACCACATCGTGTTCCTGCGCGAATGTGCTCAATTTATTTAATCTCTCAAAATTATTCCTGCTTTTTCCTGCCAAACGTTCGAATTCTTTCGGATGGGGGGTCAATACGGCCTCTTTGGGAATGTGCGTCCACCATTCCGGGTGCGTTGACAACAAATTCAAGGCATCCGCGTCCAACACCATTTTCCCCGTATACCCCTCCTTGAGTATTTTCCACATTCTTTCCTCCGACAACGCTGTCATGTCAAAGCCCGGACCAATGGCCACAGACTGATACTTATCGGTAATCCTTTCCTCAAAATTCCATGCGAGAGGGCTTCGCAACAAGACTTCCGGCATTTTCATCCGGAACACACTGTCATTCGAAAAATTCAACAGCACCGACACCAGTCCCGCCCCTGAACGCAAAGCTCCTCCGGTAGCCAACACCGCCGCCCCCTGCATTTTTTCTGAACCGACGATTAATAAAGTATGTCCCTCGGTTCCTTTATGGGCAAATTTCCCCGGAGTCCGCAACCGCATGGCGACCCTGTCCCTGTCCAAAAAGTAATAACGGGAAGCAGTCTCGCTCAACACGTCCGGATTCAAACCAATGTCCACCACCGTCCATTCTCCCACATGCGGGTAATTGTCCGCAAACATCAAAGCCAACTTTGGGAATTGAAACGTAATCGTGCGGACAGCGTTCACTATGGCCCCGTCATTCTCCCCGTTGTCCTCCCCCATCAACCCGGATGGCATATCCAACGCCACAATTGGAAGTCCCGATTCATTCATCGTTTCAACAACCTCCGCGTACACGCCTTTCACGGGACGATTCAATCCAGCTCCGAATAATGCGTCCACGACCACCTGCCCTTCCTCCAAACGCAACTCTCCCGCCCTTCTCACCTCCACAATCCTCCCCCCTGCCTCCAAATAACGCTGGCGGCATGTTTCCCGTGCTACGGAACCATCTTTTCCCGGCGTCACGTCATACACTTTCACGTTCTTCCCTGCATCCATCAAGAATCTCGCGCACGCAAAACCATCCCCACCATTATTTCCAGGCCCCGCCACAACGGCAAAAAATCTCGCTTTGGGAAAAAATTCCAACAATTTTCTTGTAAAAACAACAGCCGCTCCCTCCATCAGTTCCAACGACGTAACACCATCTTTCTCAATGGTATACTCATCCAACTGAGCCAACTGCGAAGTACAAAAAATCTTACCAAATTCATTCATGTCAATAACTCTAAAACGTTTCCTCAGCGAAAGATAAAAAAAACTTTTATATTTGCAGGTGCATTTACGAAAATAAATTTTTTAGTTAACCAATAAATCAAAAATCTATGTTCAAAAATCAACCCAAGGGATTAATTCCTGCCGCACTCAGCAACATGGGAGAACGATTCGGTTACTACATCATGAACGCCGTGCTTGTCCTTTTCCTATGTTCCAAATTCGGCTTGAGCGACGCGACAGGTGGTTTAATCTATTCGTTCTTTTATGCAGGCATTTACGTGCTTAGTCTCGTCGGTGGATATATCGCCGACAAAACCCAAAACTACAAAGGTACCATTATCAAAGGATTGGTCATCATGTCGTTGGGATACGTCGTCCTGTCGTTCCCCATCCTTGCCACCGCCGCCAATCAAGCGTGGCTGCTGACCATGACGTGCGTGGCCTTGTTCATGATTGCCTTCGGTAACGGTCTGTTCAAAGGCAACCTGCAAGCCATCGTGGGCCAAATTTACGACAACTACGAGGCCGAGGCCGCAAAACAGGGCCCGGACGCCTTGCGAATCGCCAAAAGCAAACGCGACTCCGGCTTCCAGATTTTCTACGTGTTCATCAACGTCGGTGGTCTCGTGGCTCCGTTCGTCGCTCCGGCTCTCCGTTCCTGGTGGTTGAACGAGAACGGCATGGAATACAACGCCAGTCTTCCCGCCCTCTGCCACGCCTACATCAACAACGGCGCAAGCATGGCCGCAGAGCAATTGCAAAACTTGCAGACATTGGCCTCGCAAGTAAGCGCCACAGCTGTTTCCGACCTGACGGCATTCTGCTCCAAATACCTTGACGTGTTCAACACCGGTATCCACTACTCCTTCATCGCATCGGTACTTGCGATGTTGATTTCGTTGACGATTTTCATTTGCACCAAGAAAATATTCCCGACCCCGGGCAAGAAAGCAGAACAAGTCGTTGAAAATTACACGCAAGAGGAGAAATTGGCAATGGCCAAGGAAATCAAACAACGCATGTACGCCTTGTTTGCCGTGCTTGGTATCGCTGTGTTCTTCTGGTTCTCGTTCCACCAAAACGGCACGTCACTTTCTCTCTTCGCCCGCGACTTCGTGGACACCTCCACCGTCGCTCCCGAAATTTGGCAAGCCGTAAACCCCTTCTTCGTGATTGTGCTCACCCCGATTATCATGATGGTGTTCGGATCGCTGGCCCGCAAAGGCAAGGAAATCTCCACGCCGCGTAAAATCGCCTACGGTATGGGGATAGCCGCCATCGCCTACCTTTTCTTGGTCATCTATTGCAACATCCAAGGTTATCCATCCGCTCAGAACTTCCTTCACATGAGTCCTGAGCAACAAGAAGCCATGAAAGCCGGCCCGTGGGTGTTGATTGTGCTCTACTTCTTCCTCACGGTGGCCGAACTGTTCATCTCTCCGCTCGGATTGTCGTTCGTGTCCAAAGTCGCTCCCAAGCATTTGCAAGGCTTGTGCCAAGGCTTATGGCTCGGAGCCACCGCCGTCGGCAACCTTCTTTTGTGGATTGGCCCGTTAATGTACAACAAGATTCCTATCTGGCAATGCTGGACTATCTTCATGGTGGTATGTATTATCTCCATGGGTGTCATGTTCGGTATGGTCAAATGGCTTGAAAGAGTCACAAAATAACAATTCAATCACAAAAAAAGAGCAAGGGGACATTCTCCTTGCTCTTTTTTTAACGTATCACCCT